>NZ_JBLWZP010000004.1:0-404082 GCF_048266365.1 Galbibacter sp.
TCAATTTCATAGTACAAAGTTCATAAAAGTTGCTACATGATTACCAGTCAATAAAAAATAGTTATTAACAAAAAGGGATTACTGCTTTGTTCCCATCCACTAAAGATCAATGGGTTTGCGCAGTAAGTTTATGAACTTTTAAAACCATTAAAATAGAAAAGAAGTCCTGTTTCAGTATTTTTTATATGAATGACTCTATTGGTTTCTTAATCCATATTGCTGCGCATGTAAAACACTTCTTTTCAGAGGACTTCAATCTTCTCACGTTTCCCTCAAAATGCGTGTGACAGGCTTCCTCGCTTCTGAATTCGGCCGTAAAATTAATGATTTTAAAACCTTTTTTTTGTGTCTAAGACACGCTGAATTTAAGATTTGAAGTGGTCGGAGATATGCCATAAGTATCTTTAGATTTTCTTATAGAGAAATATTCCTTTCTTCTATTTCATTAGAAAAAGTTTGTATAAAAACGAAATTTGCAGTATTATTTCACTCAAAATCAAAACCCTACAAAATTTATTTTATGAAATTAGAGCAAGCTGCGTCATCCCTCCTTATCTTTTGTTTTTGTTTTTTTTCTGTAGCCAGACTTCAAGCACAGGATACAAAAACAGATAGCCTCACAACGATTCAACTGCGCGTTGGGGTTGCTGGAAATGAGCCCTTTGTGTTTCCTGAAAACTCATCCACCAAAGGTATTGCTTTAGATGTATGGGAAGACTTAGCGCTTATGAAATCCTTGGACTACACTTATACATATTTCACTACTGTTGAAGATGCTTTATACGCGTTAAACAGAGGCAAATTGGACATCGTCGTTGGCCCTATAAGTATAACCTCACAGCGACTTGAGAATATGCGGTTTTCACAACCGTTTTACAATTCAAGTTTGGCCATCGTCTCACGAGTTGATGACCCTACGCTGTGGCAGAAAGTCAAACCTCTTTTTAGTATGAAATTACTGCTTGCAGTTGGAGTTTTTCTTGTTATTTTGGCTGTTGTTGGTACATTATTATGGTTAGCGGAACGAAAAAAATCACCAGAGCAGTTTTCTTCTAACATTGTTAGTGGGATTGGTACGGGGATGTGGCTAGCCATAGTAACTATGAGTACTACGGGGTATGGAGATAAGGCGCCCATTACCTTAATGGGACGGATAATTGCTGGGAGCTGGATGATTATTTCGATCATCTTTGCGACATCCATGGTGGCAGGTATTGCTAGTACCCTTACTTTATCTTATTTAGAAACTTCTACATTTTCCAATATTGAGCAATTGTCCGGCCGTAAAGTGGCCACTATTTCTGCCTCGCCAGCCGAAGACTTTCTTAATGAGCATCAAGCTAAAATTACGGGGGTGGACAATCTTTTAGATGCCATGACAAAATTGAATAATAAAGAGGTGGATGCTGTAGTCTATGACCGACCCCAACTATTATATTACATGAAAAATCACAAGGACGAAGACTTGTATTTAGCCAAGGCCGAATACTTTAGACAAGGCTACGGTTATGCGTTTCCTGTTAATTCGTCATTTACCTCTGTTGTAAATAGAGGATTATTGGAACTGGCAGAAGAAAGTGAAACCGTAAATATTGTTGAGCATTATTTGGAAAAGGACCAATAAAACCAGCGGTGTCAGGTTAAAAAAAGAAATGTCCGCCACCTAACCAAAATAACATCCAATATTATCATGATTCTCAAGACCGTTGTGCACTTCAATATCTAGTATTTGATTTTCAGAATGCCCTTAATTACTTGAATACTAAAATAATTGGTAATTTACTTGACAACGCCTATCTCGGGGTCGTATATTTGCAGTTCGTAAAAATCTATTTGGTGAGTAAGGTTTTTACAACCAAACAAAAACACAGAATATTTAACGGATTTGAATCTATAATCATTTAGAACGATTGCCGATTTTTCTATCCTCTTTTAGAGAGTGATAGTGTGTCGGTTTTTTTTTTGTGGTGAAGATAGGTTCTTTGAAAAAAACAAATAAATGAAATTATCTAATTTTAGTTTTGAACTTCCTAAAGAATTATTAGCTGAATATCCGTCAGAGGATAGAGATGAGGCTCGTTTGATGGTCCTGAACCGCAAAGAGCAAACAATCGAGCATAAACTCTTTAAGGATGTGATTGATTATTTTGATGAAGGAGATGTTATGGTGTTAAATAACACCAAGGTTTTTCCAGCTAGATTATTTGGTAATAAAGAAAAAACTGGTGCTCGTATTGAGGTGTTCTTACTTCGAGAACTTAACGAAGAGCAACGTCTTTGGGATGTGTTAGTTGATCCGGCAAGAAAAATTAGAATTGGAAATAAATTATATTTTGGAAGCGACGAGAGTCTTGTGGCTGAGGTTATAGATAACACCACTTCAAGAGGGCGTACACTTCGATTCCTGTATGATGGATCTTATGAAGAGTTTAGAGGGAAATTAAATGAGTTAGGAGAAACACCATTGCCAAAATACATCAAAAGAGATGTTGAGCCAGAGGATGAGGAACGCTACCAAACTATATATGCAAAATCCGAAGGTGCTGTAGCGGCTCCTACTGCAGGGCTTCACTTTTCAAGACACTTATTAAAACGCTTGGAGATTAAAGGGATTGATTTTGCAGAGTTAACTCTACACGTTGGTTTGGGTACTTTTAACCCTGTTGAGGTTGAAGACTTATCTAAACACAAGATGGATAGTGAAGAGTTGTTTATTGATGCAAAAGCAGCTTCAATTGTAAACAACGCTAAAAAGGAAAAAAGAAGAATTTGTGCCATTGGTACCACTGCGATGAGGGGGTTGGAGAGCTCAGTATCTTCAAACCATATGCTGAACCCTTATGAAGGTTGGACCAATAAATTTATCTTCCCTCCATATGACTTTAGTATTGCTAACTGTATGATTACAAACTTCCATACACCAAAATCTACTCTGTTGATGATGATTTCTGCTTTTGCAGGTCATGACTTTGTTATGAAGGCTTATAAAGAGGCGATCAAAGAAGAGTATAAGTTCTACTCATACGGAGATGCTATGTTGATAATATAAGGCATCATTGGAAGTTTAAAAATAACATTGAATACAAAGAGTCCCGCTTGATTCAAGTGGGACTTTTTAAAATAAAACAACAGTTTAAGATTCAAGGACATCAAGAGAAACTTGACTTAACCCAAGAATCCTAATTGATACCGTATCTTTGTAGCATGCAAAATTCGAAAAAAGACATACGCGCACTGACCAAGGAACAACTCCGAGAATTCTTTGTATCAAAAGGAGATAAAGCATTTCGTGGGAATCAAGTGTATGAATGGTTGTGGGGGAAGGCCTGTTATTCGTTTGAGGATATGACCAATCTTTCGAAACAAACCAGGCAGCTCTTAGATGAGAATTTTGTCATTAACCACATTCGAGTGGATCAAATGCAACGAAGTTCAGACGGGACCATTAAAAATGCCGTTCAACTTCACGATGGGTTAGTCGTGGAGTCCGTACTTATTCCTACCTCAAGTAGAACTACAGCTTGTGTTTCGAGTCAAGTAGGTTGTAGTTTAGACTGTAAGTTTTGCGCCACTGCAAAGCTTAAAAGAATGCGAAATTTAAACCCAGATGAGATCTATGATCAGGTGGTGGCCATTGATAATGAAAGCCGTTTGTATTTTGATCGTCCACTTTCCAATATTGTTTTTATGGGAATGGGAGAGCCACTAATGAACTTCAACAATGTGTTATTGGCTATTGATAAAATAACAGATCCAGAAGGTTTAGGAATGTCTCCTAAGCGAATTACGGTTTCGACTTCAGGAGTTCCGAAGATGATCAAAAAACTGGCAGACGATCAGGTGAAATTTAAATTAGCAGTCTCATTACACTCTGCTATTGATGAAGTGAGAACCAGTATTATGCCGTTTAACGCTACCTTTCCTTTAAAAGACTTAAGAGAAGCTCTTGAATATTGGTATCAGCAAACCAAGAGTAGAATTACCTACGAATACGTGGTATGGAAAGGAATTAACGATCGACAAAAAGACGTAGATGCACTTGTGCAGTTTTGCAAATTCGCACCTTCTAAAGTCAATTTAATCGAATACAATCCCATTGGGGATGATATGTTTGAACAAGCTGAAGAAAGTGCTATAAAGATGTATCAAGACACTTTGGAACGCAATAATATCACGGTCACAGTGAGAAGATCCAGAGGAAAGGATATCGATGCAGCATGTGGTCAATTAGCTAATAAAATAGCATAAGTAAAGTGCTTAACAAATAATTAGTTTAAAAAGCACCTAAGTTTTTAATCCACTTAATATAATATTACCTTTACACTTTCTATGAAAGTAGTAGAACAAATTAAAGACCCGATCCGCCAAGAGATGGAACTTTTTGAAAAGAAGTTCCACGATGCTATGTCTTCTAAAGTGGCGTTGCTCAATCGCATTACTTATTATATTGTTAACCGAAAAGGGAAGCAAATGCGACCCATGTTCGTTTTTCTGGTTGCCAAAATGATTTCAAAAGGGAGTGTGAATGAACGTACTTACAGAGGAGCTGCGGTTATAGAACTTATTCACACCGCTACATTGGTTCACGATGATGTGGTTGATGATAGTAACCGACGCCGTGGATTTTTCTCAATTAATGCCTTGTGGAAAAATAAAATTGCGGTTTTGGTAGGTGATTATTTATTGTCCAAAGGCTTATTGCTTTCCATCGACAACGGGGATTTCGATCTGTTAAGAATTATCTCAGTAGCTGTTAGAGAGATGAGTGAAGGCGAGCTGTTGCAGATTGAAAAAGCTAGAAGACTTGACATTACCGAAGAGGTGTATTACGAAATCATACGACAGAAAACTGCTACGCTGATTGCGGCTTGCTGTAGTCTAGGAGCTTGTTCCGTCGCTCCAGAATCCGATCAGGTTGAGAAGATGCGGAAATTTGGTGAGTTGATTGGAATGGCCTTTCAGGTCAAGGACGATTTATTCGATTATACCGATGGTCCAATTGGAAAACCTACCGGGATTGATATTAAAGAACAGAAAATGACCCTACCTCTTATTTATGCTTTAAACCAAAGTGATAAAAAGGAGCGGAAATGGCTTATTAACTCTGTTAAAAGATATAATAAGGACAAGAAAAGAGTCCGTGAGGTCATACAGTTTGTAAAGCAAAAGGGTGGTATGGAGTACGCAGAGGGCAAGATGGTGAATTTCCAAAAACAAGCACTCGACATCCTTGAAGAATTTGAAGACTCCTCATACAAAGCCTCGTTAAAACAGATGGTGAATTACGTGATTCAGCGAAAAAAATAGTATTTTTCACTGATGATGATTCATCAACTTACCGTATTTTTAAAGTTTAAAACCATTTTAAATTGATATCCAAAAGCACCATAGATAAAGTTTTTGAAATCTCCCGAGTTGAGGAGGTTATTGGTGATTTTGTACAATTAAAAAAATCAGGATCCAATTACAAAGGGCTCAGTCCATTTACCGATGAGCGTACACCGAGTTTTATGGTGTCTCCTGTAAAGCAGATTTGGAAAGACTTTAGTAGTGGAAAAGGAGGAAACGTAGTGGCTTTTGTGATGGAACACGAACATTACACCTATCCTGAAGCTATTAGATATCTAGCTCGAAAATACAATATCGAAATTGAAGAAACCGAGCAAAGTGAAGAGTCTAAGGAAAAGACCAACGAGCGCGAGAGTATGTATCTTGTTTCTGAATTTGCTCAGGATTACTTTCAAGATATTTTGAAAAACACAGAGCCCGGAAAGGCTATTGGTGGCACCTATTTTATAGAACGTGGATTTACAGAGAAAACCATAGAAACTTTTAAGCTCGGTTATTGTCTGGATCAATGGGACGGTTTTACAAAGGCAGCAATACTGAAGGGCTATAAACTGGAGTTTTTAGAGAAGACAGGACTTACCATTGTTAAAGAAAAGCAGGGCGGCGAACAGAAACGAATGTTTGATCGTTTTAAAGGACGTGTAATGTTCCCGATACACTCTTTGAGTGGTCGTGTATTGGGTTTTGGTGGACGTATTTTAACTTCAGATAAGAGAGCAGCCAAGTATCTGAATTCTCCTGAGAGTGATATCTACCATAAGAGCAAAGTATTATACGGAATTTATCAAGCCAAGCAGACTATTGCTAAAGAGGATAATTGTTATTTGGTTGAAGGGTACACTGATGTGATTCAATTCCATCAAACTGGAGTTGAAAATGTGGTCTCTTCCAGTGGTACAGCCTTGACTTCTGAACAAATTAGGTTGATCAGTAGGTTGACTAAAAATATTACGGTCTTATTCGATGGTGATCAAGCAGGAATACGCGCATCTATACGTGGAATTGACCTGATTTTAGAACAAGGAATGAACGTTAAGATTTGCACCTTCCCAGAGGGTGAAGATCCTGATAGTTTTGCCAAGAGCCACAGCGAATCAGAATTGAAGGAATTTCTTGAAGAAAACGCTACTGATTTTATACAGTTTAAAGCCTCACTTCTAGCCAAGGATTCTCAGAATGATCCCATTAAAAAGGCGGAAACGATTCGTGATATTATCAATAGTATTTTTAAGATTCCAGACCGCATTCAACAAGAAGTTTATATTCAGGAATGTGCCAGAATCATGGATATTTCTGAAGCTGTGCTTTACAGTACCCTAGCCCAAATGGGAAGAAAGGAGGTTGCAGATGCGGATAGAGACTATCGAAAACAGCGGCAGCAAGAGACCATGAATGTGGTGAAGACACCTCAGGATGGGGTCGGTCGAAAAATCAATCTTCTCGATGAATTAGAGAAAAACATAATTGCAATCTTACTTTTTTACGGCTCATTAGAAGAGAAGTTCAGCGATACGGTATTGCAGGAAAATGAAGAAGGAGAAGTTATTGAACAAGATGTCCATATGGACTTAAAGGTATATGAGAAAGTCTTTCTTGAATTACAGGCCGATGAAATTGAATTCACAAATACGGCATTTCATGAGATCTATACCAGTCTTATTGAAATTTATAATAGGGAAGGAGATATCCAAGTTGATAAATTCCAGCAATTACTGACTCAAGAACAGAGTAAGCTTGTGGTGGATATATTGATGAATGAGGAAAAATACAGCCTGTCCAATTGGGAAAGCAAAGACATTCTAGTTAAGACCAAAGAGATGTCAGTAGGATTATTGGTCTTTCAGACTATCGCTATGTTACGCCTTAAATTACTCAATAATCTAGTTGATCAAGTACATACTGAAATTGGGGCAAATAACAATGCTACTGCCCAACAACTAGAGGACATCAAAAATTACTGGGAGCTACGTAAAATGCTCTCGTATAAATTTGGGTTGGTCACCAATACGACATTCTACAGTTAGGTTTCCAATGTTTCAATTGGATGTCTACATTTATCTCAATTTATTTAAGTATTCTCTTTGCGAAAACTTCGTAGTTTCTAGATACATACAAAGCCTTTATACCTTTTAAAGACAGTCTCTCGGAGTTGAAGATTCCTATGCGAATTGGTCCTTAAGAATCAATCATTCTTGGATAGTTCCAGTCAATACTACAGCTTTATTGGTTCAGCCATATAATCCTTAATTCCTTTTTCTAATTCAAATAGAATTAAAATTGTTGGTGCAACTCCAGTGGTGTACAATTGTTCTTTAGAGGTGATTTCTCCTAATGGTTTAACTCCTTTACCAAATGCTATAAACCAAACTTCTCTTGCATTTTCTATATCGCTTCCGTGGCTTTTCCACTCTTCCAAAGGCTCAGTTCCTCTACCATGATCTGTAGTAATTAGAACAGTCGTTTGCCCTTTATAAAAAGGGTTCCCTTCTATGAATTCCCACAAATCTTCTATAAAAAAGTCTGTGGTTTGAGCTGAATTTAAATAAGCAGAATAATCACCGTCATGAGCAAAGTCATCAGTTTCCCCATAGGCGATGTGTATCAAGTTTGGATGATGCTTCTTCATGGTTTCTATAGCGTAATGATGGGTGAATGCATCCAATCGCACACTTGACCATGGGCTTGGTATTTGAGATTGTAACTCGTTAAGGAATTTTTCCTTATCCGTTAGGTTTTCTCCTTTCGCTGTTTCAAAACCAGCATTTACAGGGATTCCACTTCGCTCTTCGTTAATGATGAAAGGGAATACATCCCAACTACCAAACGCAAACACCTTATTTTTAAATTCAGGGATAGTATTGATTATTTCCAAAACAGTGGTGTTAGGATTGTTTTTTTTGGAGTTACTATTAATTCGCTTGTCGTCTGCTTTCCCAGTTAAAATTTCATTGTAGCCTGGGTATGAGAATAACATATTGTTGGTCAAGTCTACCTCACTCCCTAAGGTTCTATTGCCGTGAATTTGTCCTTCTTGTGCTATATGACTCCAAACAAAAGGCATTAGGACTTTACGTCTTTCCTCTGGAGTATTGCGCCAGAATTTCTCTTTTAAAGCTTCACTGCCATGGTAGTCTTTGTTGGTTATTAATTTTTTGTCGGCACCAGTGAAAAGCTCCTGCCAACGCAGTCCATCCAGGGTAATTAATATTACTTTTTGATCTGTGTTTTGAGCCTTTAATAGAGGGCCAAGGCAAACGAGTATTATTAAAAGGATACGCTTCATAACGTTGGTTTTTTACTTAAAAATATTAAATTATAAGTTAATGTTCTATGGTAAAGTCACATTTCTTGATTCTAAATATGGCAAATGCCTTGTTTTTAAAGGATTCGCAAATAATCAACTTATGCTTTCGAAAAATTAAGCTGCATACTCTTGACATAAATTAAAAAATAACCTACATTGGAGAATATTAATTCATAAATAATCTATTGATTGTGAGTGATAAGTGCAGGTTTGAATCGGTTTGTTAATACTTCAGACCAATGAGAACCCAAGAGTCAGCCCCCAATAATTATACTTTAGAAGATGTAAAGCTTTAATAATATGAATAATAAGACCCCCTTCTACAAATCCCTAAGGTGAAATAATCAAGTCCTTGGGAACCAAAAGTCTATTTCTTTCGAAATATTTCAATTTACAGTAACTTAATTTACGGTTAACACCGATTTAATGAGAGTCTATGGAATCAACTGTTATTTTGCAATCTATTATAATAAGGGAATCCTCAATTCCGTCGCGTATGTAATAATCAATTTGTAAACCATAATAAATCAAAACCGCAATTGCTACGAACAATTGCGGATGATAAAATTAAGCATTGTGCAATCAATTACTTAAAATTTATGTATTTTAAAATTAATCAAAAAAAGTCTAAAAATGTAATTTTTGGACTATCTGCACTGTTTCTTTGTCAAACAGGCTTTGCAATGACATCCGAGTCTGTCGGAAATGGAGCTGTAATAGCTTATCGAACTAGTATTCAAGAGACTATTACAGGAACGGTTACCGATGATGCAGGAATTCCACTTCTGGGTGCGTCTGTTGCCATAAAAGGAACAACTACTGGTGTAACTACAGATTTCGATGGTAATTTTACTATTGAGGCTACTCGTGGTGATGTGCTACAAGTTACCTATGTTGGGTTTGAAACCAAGGAGGTCACTATTGAAGATCAAATGACCCTAAACATTCAGATGACTGAGAACACCTCTATACTGGATGAGGTTGTTGTAGTTGGGTATGGTACCCAACGAAAAGGGAATCTTACCGGTGCTGTCGGGAGTATTGATGCTGAGGACATTGCGCTTCGACCTTCACCAGACGTAACAAGCGCACTTCAAGGTTTAATTCCCGGATTAAATATTCAAATGAATTCCGGAGATCCTACAGCGACTCCTGATATAAATATACGTGGATTTAACTCCATCAACGGAGGTTCTCCACTTGTTCTTATCGATGGAATCGAAGGAGATATTACTAACCTTAACCCTCAAGATATTGAGAGTATTTCTGTGCTTAAGGATGCGGCTTCTGCTGCTATTTACGGCGCTAGAGGTGCATTTGGAGTTATTATTATAACCACCAAAACTGGTAAGGAAGGTGATTTGGTAATTAACTATACCAATAATTTCAGTTATACCACTCCTGCAACTCGTAAGGATTTCATTTCTGATCCTTACCTATACGGTAAAACAATAGACGCAGCGATTAACGGATATAATGGAACTTCTTATACGGGTTATAACGATGAGGATTGGAATACCATCAAAGGTGTTGCCAACGGAAGCATAGCGCCACACCATGAATTGCAGGCTGATGGAAGCTATAAGTTTTTCTACAAGACTGATTGGTACGACTATTTGTTTAAAAAATGGCAACCTTCAACTATGCATAGTATTTCAGTTTCAGGTGGAACTGAAAAACTTAAAGCCTATTTATCTGGAAGAATTTATGAGCGTGAAACAATCAATAACATTCAAGATTCAGAAACCACTAGAGACAATTTAAAGTCTACTATTACCTTTCAGGCAAACGATTGGTTGGAATTGTCGAATAACATACTTTTCAGCCACGATATAAATAAGGAATACGGAGGTTACAGAACTGGATACGGTGGTGTATTTAGTACCACTACCTGGTATGATCAAATGGCCTTCTATCCTAATTTCATCGATGGAATTCCAACCGAAGTTGGTCGAGGTGGTACAGGAGGACAAGGTGGCGCTGCGGCGATGGAAGCTGGAGGAAACTGGCGTAACTTCGATACCGAAGAGTTCACCAACACCTTTGGTGCAAAATTAACTCCTGTTGATAATTTGGTTATTAACTTAAATTACAGCAACAGATTCACCAATACCTCTACGACATACCGATTAAATGAATTTGAATACCTGAGTACTGATAAATTAACACCTACTACAGCCGGACTTAACCGATTAACGGAATACCGCTGGAAAGATAAATACAAGGTGTTTAACCTTTACGGAACTTACAACCTAGACATCGCTGATGATCATAACTTCAAATTGATGATAGGTTATAACCAAGAAGAATTTGACAGAGACAGAATAGTCGCTGAACAAGGTGGATTACTCGTTCCTGATCTTGCCAATCTTTCTTTAGGGACAGAAGTTATGGCAGCAGACGGCTCTGCATTATTATGGTCTGTTCAAGGGTACTACGGACGTTTTAACTATGACTACAAGAACAAATATCTTCTAGAGATCAATGCTCGTTATGATGGGTCTTCTCGATTCCCGGATGATAGCCGTTGGGGATTTTTCCCTTCTGTTTCTGCAGGATGGCAAGTGAACAGAGAGAGTTTCTGGGAGCCAATTAAAAACGCCGTTAGTTCATTAAAATTAAGAGCTTCTTACGGTCAGCTTGGGAACCAAAGTGTTGGAGTGAATACCTTCCAGCAAATTATGAACGCAGGTCGTTCTTCTTGGTTGGACAATGGAGAGCGTATCAATTATGTAAGTGCTCCAGGATCGCTTCCAAGAATTGTGAGTTGGGAAACCACCTCTACGCTTGATTTTGGTGCAGATATAGGCTTTTTAAATAATAAACTTACCGCCTCTTTTGACTGGTATGAAAAAAACACTGAGGATATGTACCTTCCAGGAGAACCTTTGCCAGCAGTCTTTGGTGCATCGGAGCCTAGAGAAAACTTAGCTTCTTTAAGAACTAGAGGTTTTGAACTTGGCATTGGATACCAAGATTCTTTTGATGTCGGTGGCCATCCATTAAGAATTAGCGCAAGTGCGAGTGTGACCAATTTTAAAGGTGTAATTACCAAATACAAAAACCCGGAAGGCTTGATGAGCACCTATTGGGAAGGTCAAGAATTGGGTCAGATTTGGGGTTATCACGTAGATGGGCAATTTCAGTCTGACGAAGAAGCATTGGCCTATCAAAACTCTTTTGAAAACCCTAGCAACAGCCTAGGTAACGTCTACAACTTCATCTTGAATATAGCACAAAATAACGAGTGGAATAAATTAAGAGCAGGGGATATCAAATATGTGGACGCCGATGGTGATGGTAGAATCGACAAAGGAAACTATACCTTGGAAGATCACGGCGATTTGCGTCCTATAGGAAATGCGATGCCCAAGTTTCCATTTGGATTTAACATTAGTGCCAATTGGAACCGTCTAGACTTTTCGATCTCAGGGGCAGGTGTGGGTAAACAAAATTGGTATCCTACAGGAGACATCTATTGGGGTACTTACCAAAGACCTTATCTCTCTTTACTTAGAAAAGATTTGGTGAACGATGCATGGACCCCTGAGGGTCGTGGCAAATTCCCACAAATTGACAGGGGATATGCTTCTCTTGGAACTGGTCGTTCCCTATATGAGATGAATGATTATTACCTAGAGAATGTTGGCTTTTTGAGAATCAAAAACATCACTTTTGGATATACCTTACCACAAGAAGTTACCCGTAAATTCCATGTGGAGCGTTTAAGACTTTACTTCAGTGGAGAAAACCTAATTACATGGCGTTTTGGAAATCTATCTAAATACATAGATCCAGAGGCCGCAGGTTCAGCCATTGATTATTCAAATCCAGGTGATGCAGTAGGTAGAGCTGATCTACGCTCATACCCCATAGGAAAAACTTTTTCACTAGGTCTTAATATTACACTTTAAAACGATAAAAAAATCCATATGAATACTAAGATTTTATTCAGTTTTTTAATAGTGTCAAGCTTATTAATCAGCTGTGACGACGACATTCTTGACCTTCCGCCGGAAGATCAATTGGTAGCTGACCAATTCTTTAACACTGCCAAGGACTTAGAGGTAGCTACAAACGATTTTTATACCATGTTTCCTACTACAGGAACCTATACAGATGATTCGTCATCAGACAACATCATGTCCTTAACACCCGCCGCACGAATTAGAGGGGGTAGAATAGTCCCGACCAAACGCGGAAGTGGTGGTTGGAATTGGTCACGTTTAAGAGATATTAACTTTTTCCTAGAGCATTATAAACAAGTGGACAACCCAGATGCGCAAAAACATTATGGGGGAATCGCAAGATTTTTCAGAGCGTACTTTTACTTTGATAAAGTAGCTCAGTTCGGTGATGTTCCATGGTATGGCGAAGTTTTAGAGGCTGGTGATGAAAGACTATACAAAGCTAGAGATCCTAGACAGCTGGTAATGGATTCCATAATGGCTGATATCGATTATGCAATTGCAAATATTCCTGCTGAAGTAGAGTTAAACAGAGTGACCAAATATACTGCATTACTTCTTAAAGCACGAATTGCACTCTTTGAAGGAACCTTTAGAAAGTATCACGGGATTAGTGGTGGTGAAGAGTTTTTAACAAAGGCAGCAAACACTGCCGAAGACTTGATGAGCTCAGGAGCCTACACCTTATATACAGCTGGTGGTCCACAGGAAGCTTATAGAGGATTATTCTCTCGTAATAGTCAGGATGCCGTTGAAACCATTCTTGCCAGAGATTTTGATCAAGAATTGGAAACACACAATTTAGGATACCTAATGACTGCACCCACTATGGGAGGTTGGGGAATGATGAAAGATGCTGTGAACAGTTATTTGATGGCTGATGGTACACGTTTTACAGAAATTCCAGGTTATCATACTATGGGATTCTATGATGAAATGCAAAATAGGGATCCAAGATTAACGCAGACCACAGCAGGTCCTGAATTTACAGTTCTTGGGGAATCTGAACAGGAGCCTGTTTCACTAGAATCTTCTACCACCGGATACAGAATTATAAAAGCATTACCGGACAAAAGTCAATGGAGTTCTTCCTATTTTGATGTCATCATTTTCCGTTATGCTGAAGCCTTGCTTATTTATGCAGAGGCAAAAGCAGAATTAGGAACCCTTACTCAAAGTGATTTAGATATCAGTATAAATTTACTTCGTGATCGCGTTGGTATGCCTCATTTAGATATGGCGCAGGCCAATGCTAATCCTGATCCTTATCAAGCGTCTTTCTATCAAAGTGTAGAGCAAGGTGCCAACAAAGGTGTTGTCTTGGAGATACGGAGAGAGCGAAGAATTGAATTGTTTAATGAAGGCCTAAGATGGCAGGACCTCATGCGATGGAAAGAAGGGAAGAAACTTGAGCAACCAATGCTTGGTATATATTTTCCAAGTCTGGGTGCACACGACTTCAATAATGATGGTAAGGCTGATGTCTATCTTCACCAAGGAGACCCATCTGGAGCTCCACAAAGCATTACTACCTTTATAAATGTGCTTCAACGTCCACTGACCGAGGGTACATCTGGTTATATGAATTCTTTTAGTGAAGGTGGTGTATTTGATGAGCAGAGAGATTATTATTATCCAATTCCTATTGAAGACCTACAGTTAAATGAAAATTTAGTACAGAATCCTAAATGGGAACATTAAGAATTATACACCTACTTTTAGGGGTAGGATTAGGGTGTGTGTTATTCCTGCAAAGTTGCAGGAATAACAACCGCTCTACCACAAAAGAAGATCAAACAGAGGAAGTTCAATCAAATACAGCAGTTTCAGATGATGCGCCTTTAGAGGTGGGCTTCGCACTTAGCCTAGGCCGTGTAAGTCTGGATACCTTAAGTCAGGCAAAAGCTGTGGGCATAGATCACATTGAGGTTTCCGGTTTGAGTATGTTTGTTAGTTCGGATCGAAGCTTTAAAGCGACAGATCAAGAAATAACTGAAAAATTAACCGCTGTCAAAAAAGCGGCTGATAGTGCAGGAATTAATATCTGGTCGATTCACATGCCTTTTGGTGCTCAAATTGACCTTTCTCTTATTGATGAGACCCAGCGTAATGAGGTTGTGGCCATGCATCAAAAGCTACTAGGTTTCCTAAGTATTTTAGAGCCTGAGGTAGTTTTATTTCATCCGAGTTATTATCTAGGTTTACAAGAAAGAGAAGTGCGTAAAACCCAACTTATTAAATCAGCAACCACATTGAATAAGGATGTTCAAAACATTGGAGCCACATTGGTTATTGAAAATATGTTAGGGCCAAAACTATTAGTGGATGAGAATAGGGAGCGACCACTGATGCGTACTGTGGAGGAATCCTTGGAGCTATTTTCTAAATTACCGAAGTCCATAGGACTGGCGGTGGATACCAATCATATACTTCACGCCGAGCAGCTTATTCTAGCTTTAGGAGGCCGTTTAACCACCCTTCACATTGCCGATGGTACCGGTGAGGCAGAAAACCATTGGTTTCCTTGTGACTTTAAAGGTAAAAATGACTGGGATAAAGTACTAGCAGCCTTGGAACAGGTGAAATACAAAGGCCCATTTATGTATGAGAGTTCAGCAAAAGAACTGGAGCAGTATAAGCAATGCTATCAAGAGTTGTATACGAATTATATCAAGCAACTGGACAAGGCAAATTAAAATCAATACGAATTCCAATGAAAGTTATAACCACCAGACGACTACTTTTACTACTGCTGTTCATAAACCTTATATCATACGGGCAGGAAAAAGGAGTAAAGTATTACCCTGCCACTGAATTTGGGATACAAGGCCTTGCGAAAGAAGTAAGTTCCGACAACTATAACCGAATCGATTCACTAAACAGTGTGCACATTTCTAAGCGTCTACAAAAGCTCTCTAGAAACGCTGCTGGTCTGTATGTGGAATTTCAGACGAATTCAAGTTTTATTGATTTAAAATGGGAGTTAGAATCTTATACTATCTTGCGCAATATGACGCCTTTGGCCGTAAATGGATTTGATCTGTACGGATTAAAGGGCTCAACATGGCAATATGTAGATTCAGGTATCGCTAAAGGGGAGCAGAATGAAGTTCGAATTATTAAAAATATGGAAACTTCAATGACCAGCTTTAGATTGTACTTTCCACTCTACAGTACCGTAAAATCCCTAGCTATTGGAGTTGACCCGAAGGCCGCTATGGTAATGACACCTTATAAGGATAAACCTCGGATAGTCATTTATGGCTCTAGCATTACCCAAGGAGCTTCAGCTTCGCGTCCGGGGATGGCGTTTACTTCCATTATGGCAAGAGCGCTCGATGTAGAGGTTATCAATCTCGGTTTTAGTGGATCTGGTAAGATGGAAGCGGAAATGGCTGCCATTATAAAAAAAATAAAAGCTGATGTTTTTATTTTAGACTGTGTTCCCAACCCTTCCCCAGAACAAATCACGGAGCGTACCATTCCTTTTGTAAAGCAGCTTCGCGAGGCTCAACCCAATGTACCGATTGTGATGGTGGAAAGCCTTTTTCGGGAAGCTGGGAATTGGAACCAAGTACTTGGAAAGAACGTGAAAGCGCAAAATGAGGCTTTTTATGCCAGTTACAGGCAGTTACTCAAAAACGGTTATACACAATTACACTACATCTATAGCCAAGAGCTTATAGGAGATGATCATGAAGCCACTACAGATGGGGTTCACTTTTCTGATTTGGGTCACTATCGAATGGCCATTACCCTGGAAAAGAAATTAAGCACACTACTTAACTACAACTAAATAGCAAGTAAAAAATAAAAAATAAAAATGACAACTTTTAATAGTACTCTTAAAACACTACTGTGTTCTCTCCTATGCATAAGTAGTATGCTTGGGCAGGAGGTTAAAGAACGGAATACCAAGATTCAACTTCCCGATATTCCCGGATATATGACCCTAAAAGCCGATTTTCATTTGCATACCGTTTTCTCTGATGGTCATGTATGGCCAAGTTTCAGAGTACGAGAAGCACAACGTGATGGACTTGATGTAATATCCCTAACCGAGCATATCGATTATGAGGGCTTTCCAGGGCTATTGGACTACAATAGAGAAGCAGGATATAAGATTGCACAGGATCGAGCCGAAAAAACTGATGTACTTGTCATAAGAGGCGTAGAGATCTCACCCAGAGTTCCTCCGTACCACAACAATGCGTTATTTCTTCAAAATGTAGATAAGCTACCTTATGATTATATGAAGGATACACAATCCACCTTTGTGATGAAGGATAATATCGAGAGGGAAGAGCTTATGGCACCATTTTTAGAGGTAGAACAACAGGGAGGCTTTGTGTTCTACAATCACCCGTCCTACAATTGGTGGGACAAAAAAGATAAGGAACTTTTTACCGATATTCACCATGAGTTACTTTCTAAAGGGATTTTAGGAGGGGTAGAAGTGGTGAATTCTGGTCGCTATAATCTCATTGCGCATCGTATGGCAGAGAAATACAATCTCACACTTATCGGAAACTCTGATGCTCATTATGAGATTGAAGGTGCTTACAAAACACATCGTCCTATGACACTGGTTTTTGCTAAAGAAAAGACTGAGGCTGCCATTAAAGAAGCATTGCTAGATAGGCGAACTATGGTATATTTCGATGATTATCTAGTAGGAAGAAAAGGTGAAGCAGAACCATTTTTTCAACAGGCTGTTTCGGTTACCGCCAAGAAAATAACTACGGCTAAAGCACCAAAGTTGGAGGTGAGTATTACCAATAATTCTGATATTCCTTTTGATTTAACATGTGTTACTGATTATATTGCTACTAATATGCCATTAGGAAAAATCAAAGTTCCTGAGCAGCAGACAGTATCTTTTGTTCTTTTTCCAGTTTGGGAATATCCACAAAAACTGCAGATCAAAACCACTGTGGAGAATATCTTGATCGCTCCGGATGCGGTGCTGGAAACAGTTCTTGTTGCGGAGATCAAATAATTTTATGCACGCAATTCATTACCTTTAGAACAGGTGAATAAAAGATAAAAGCAGAAAGATTTAAAATAAAGTTTAGATGATTAGATATATTGTATTAGGATTTTTACTAACCGTTGGAAGCTTCACTGCTGTACAAGGACAAACAACCGAATCAGCCTCAGCTAAAATTGCGAATGCACAGTGGGAACGTCAAGCGGTTTCTCCTGAGATTGTTTGGAAACACCACCAATTTGATGATCTATTTGATTCCAAACAAAGCATTACGGTATTTGAAATAGATCTTTCCAAGGGAACTATTGAATTAGCTCTACCACATGTTGAATCCGGATTTGTGACCACCAGTGAATTTGCGGAGCAAACAGATGCTATTGTAGCAATTAACGGTTCTTTTTTTAATACTAAAACAGGTGGATCCACGGTATTTCTAAAACAAGATGGTAAAGTCTATTCTAGAACGGGAGAGAAATTTACCTCATATAGAGAGAATGCTGGTTTTGCAGTCAATAAAAAAGGAGACATATCCATAATTGAGCGTCCGGAAGAAGGATGGAAATCTTTGGTGTCGTATCCGACCTTACTGGCTTCAGGGCCACTTCTGATCAATCAAGAAGAGATCGTGAGCCAAAAAGACCAAAAGTTCAATACCAATCGTCATCCACGAACGGCTATTGGTATTACAAAAGACAACCGTCTCATCGCTGTGGTAGTTGATGGTAGAAATGCCAATGCGCATGGGGCTAGTATACAGGAACTCTCCATAATTATGGAAGCCTTAGGGTGTACTGACGCAATGAATCTCGATGGAGGAGGATCCTCTGCAGCATGGGTAAAAGGTCAAGGTATAGTAAACTATCCGAGTGATAACAAAAAATGGGATCACCTGGGTGAGCGTGCTGTAGCCAATGCACTTTGCTTTAAGCTAATAAAATAGACTTTAACAGGCCTAAGTTTAGTAAAGCCTATGAGTGGTAATACTATAATCACAGAACCAATAATGGTTTTTACAACAAATTATCGCTTCTGTGATTTTTATTAAATCGTTTGAAATTATTCGAATTGCTGGGAAAGCTTGTTGACCCTAATTTGATATTCCCCTATGGCTTCGCGAACCATATCTACATTATCCGAGGCTTTTTGATGGGCCTCTTCCATTACTTTTTCCAATTTAGCATCAGGTTGAGCAAACAAATCTGTAATGACATGATTGATCTTATCAATACTACTTTCCTGGGTGTTTTTAATATCTTCTAGCTTGTTTAAAATTTTTTGCATGTGCGCTAATTTCTCCTCACTCATAATATTAAAGTTTTGATTTGTAACAAAATACGAAAAAATATTCACTTTTGTGGAGACCTACATTAAAGTCAGCTATTTGAAATTTCTTAACTTTGACCGATTTCCCGTAACTTCACGGGAATTTTTATACATAATTTACCCATGCAAACACCTAAGAAAGTAGGGATAACTGGAAGTGGACTCGTTGGTAGTTTATTAGCAATCTATTTAAAACGACAAGGTCACGATGTAGATGTTTATGATAGAAGACCTGATATCCGAAATATGGAATTCTCCGGAAGATCCATCAACTTAGCTGTATCGACAAGAGGGTGGAAGGCCTTAGATCATGTCGGAATCAGGGAAGAGATACAAGCCTTAGCCATACCGATGGATAAACGCGCAATACATGTGCAAAGCAAGCCGGTTTATTATCAGTACTACGGTAAAGAAGGCGAGGCCATATATTCCATTTCAAGGGGAGTACTCAATAAGAAAATGATTGATTTGGCTGAGAAAGAGGGTGCTAATTTTATTTTTGAATCCAAAGTTTGGGATGTCTCACTTTCGGAAGCAATCCTTTATACCGGTGATAGCGAAAAGAAGGACTTAGAGCCACAACCTTATGATTTAATTTTTGGAGCAGACGGAGCTTTCTCTAGGATTCGTCACAAGATGCAACGCAGTAGCATGTTTAATTATAGCCAAAGTTTTTTGAAAACCGGCTATAAGGAATTGTCCATTCCAGCCAATGCCGGCAATACCCATAGAATGGATAAGAATTCACTTCACATTTGGCCGAGAGGGGAGTTTATGTTAATCGCCTTACCCAATTTAGATGGAAGTTTTACTTGTACCTTGTTTATGCCTTATCATGGAGAGAACTCTTTTGAGCAGTTGGATACGGAATCAAAGGTCCAGGCATTTTTTAAAAAGTACTTTGATGATGTTGTCAAGGATATGCCTGATTTGATTACAGAATTTTTTAAAAACCCAACAAGTTCCTTGGTGACTATTAAATGTGAGCCTTGGACAAGCTTTGATAAGGTGGCTTTAATCGGAGATGCAGCTCATGCTATAGTTCCTTTTTACGGACAGGGGATGAACATAGGCTTTGAAGACATCACGGTACTCAATCAGCTTATAGAGCAGCATGGCGATGATTGGAAATCCATCTTCGAAGATTACCAAACCGAGCGCAAGCCAAACGCAGATGCTGTCGCAGAACTCAGTTATAGGAACTTTATGGAAATGAGTTCCAAAACAGCGGATGAAATGTTTTTACTCAGAAAGAAAATTGAAAAGCGTTTTTCCGAAAAACATCCTGATAAATGGATGCCGCTATACAGTAGGGTTACCTTTACAACAGATCCTTACAGCGAAGCCCTAAAACAAGGAGATCTTCAAAAAGCAATCATGGATGATATCATGAAGATGGATTCTATAGAAAAACTATGGGATAGTGAACGGGTAGAACAGAGGATCCTTCAGGAGCTCAACCAGAGCTGACCGGATAATACTTTTAGATAAAATATCGCATTGGTTTTAGGAAATTGAGATTATTTCGTCCTTAATTTGTCTCGACAGTAAATTTATTTTAATAAATATAAGATCTATTTATGTGGCTAAGTAACAGTGCTTTAAGTGTCATATTGGTGGAATATAAAAAAAATATTTGTTTTCCTAAAACGTTTTAGTATATTGCATAGATTATTTCATTAATCTTAATTAAACTAAACTGCTGTTAAAACAAAATGAAACTTATTCTAAAATTTTTTTCATTATCTCATGTTAAACTTAGAAGTTGTGGGGCAAAGCTAAGACTTAAAAATTATGTGTTCTTAGCACTGCTGCTTTTAGGAATTCATACACCAGGTGTATACGGTAATGAGTTACAACAACAACCAATTGTTGTAAAAGGAACGATTACAGACTCTAGCGCAATGCCGCTTCCGGGAGTCGCTATTGTAGAGAAGGGGACTTCTAATGGAGTCCAGACAGACTTTGACGGGAATTATTCCATTGAGGTCTCGTCTAAAGAGGCAACACTTGTATTTTCTTATGTCGGGATGAAGACCATTGAAAAATCTGTCGATGGACAATCTATTGTGGATGTGGTACTCTTAGAAGATTTGCAAACATTAGATGAAGTCGTAGTTGTCGGCTACGGAACTCAGAAAAGAGCTAATGTAGTAACTGCTGTTGACCAGATTAGTGATGAAGCCTTTAAAGGAAGAGCTTCCACTAATACAACTCAGGCCTTACAAGGTAAATCACCGAGTTTAATCATTCAACAACGGAATTCTGAGCCTGGTGCCGTACTTAACATCAACGTTCGTGGGGTGAGTACCCTAGGTAATAATAGCCCATTGGTGGTTATCGATGGTATAGTGGGTGGTGATATTAACTCACTCAATCCTGCTGACATCTCCAGTGTTTCTGTGTTGAAAGATGCAGGTAGTGCTGCTATTTATGGATCTAGGGCTGCCAACGGTGTAGTTCTGATAACCACAAAGTCTGGTCGCAAAAACCAAGCGATGAAAGTTTCTTATAGCGGACTAGTCGGTTTTAATATCCCTTATTACTTTACCAAACCTGTACATGGTTATGAAAATGCTATGCTCAGAAATGAAGCTGCATATAATTCTAATGAAAATACTGCGGTGTTTACTTCCGCTGAAATTGAAGCGTATAAAGCCCAAGGTGACCAAGAGTGGTTTGCAGACGAAATTGTACAAGCGGCACTTCAACAAAATCAAACCATTTCGGTATCCGGAGGGAATGAAAATTCTACTTATATGGTTTCTCTAGGATATTTGAATCAGCGTAGTAATTTAGTTGGTCCATCTAAAGGAATGGAGCGTTACAACTACAGAATCAATTTAACCAATGAGTATGGGAAATTGAAGTTGACGTCAAACCTTGCCTATTCAAAACAAAAGATAACAGATCACTCTTCGAATACAAGCACGCTAATGGTAGATGCTTTCCGTGTTCCGTTATATTATAGTCAAAAAGACGAAGAAGGGCGTTTAGTTACCAATGATGTCTTACAGCAGTTTAATTCCCTAGGAATCCTAGAAGAAGGAGGATTTAGAAAATATGATAACGACGATGTTTTCGGGAATATATCTGCAGAACTTAGCCTTACGGATAATTTTAAATTAAGAGGTGTGTTTGGAGGAAGATTGTATTCCAATTCCATGTTTAGCAGAACTAAAAGAGTAGATTTTTTCCCGCAGGGAGTTTATGGCGCTGATAACAACACTAGAGACGAGCACCGAAAAAGCTTGGATTTAAATACTCAGTTTATGGCGGAATACTCCAAAACATTCGCAGAGGATCACAACGTCAACCTTCTGGTAGGTGTATCTAATGAGAGTCATAGCGATAGAGGAACTGGGATTTTTAAAAAGTATACCGATCCAGACCTAGGGACTCCTATAACAGATACTGAAATTGAGGAGGGCTCCTATAACTCTAACCAAAGTTCATCCAAGAGTAGTTTAAACTCTTTATTTGGGAGAGCCTCTTATGATTATAAAGGAAAATATTTTGCCGAGTTTAGCTTTAGATATGATGGTTCATCAAAATTTAGAGACGACATTCGTTGGGGTTTCTTCCCTTCTTTATCCTTGGGGTATAAAGTAACTGATGAAGACTTCATGCAAGGCTATAAAGAGAATTTCGGAAATATAAAACTAAGAGCCTCCTATGGTATACTTGGAAATCAAAACGTTGGTAATTACCAGTATCAAACAACGTACTTTACTTTCCAGAATGCTTATGGATTCAACAATAGTGGGGTCAGTGGTACTGGATACGACTTTGCGAACCCGGACATTCAATGGGAGAAATCAGCCACCTTTAACGTAGGGGCTGATCTAGACTTCTTAGATGGTGCGTTCACCCTTTCTTTTGATTACTTTGATAAAGTCACCAAAGACATATTAATTCCACCTGCAGTTCCTGGCGTTTACGGAACTGACTTGCCGGATTTCAATGCAGGAGAAGTTGGTAACAGAGGTTGGGAATTGAGTGCAACCTATAGACATTATGGTAAATTATTTAATCACACCTTATCTGTTAATGTAGGAGATTCTAGAAATGAGGTATTGGATTTTCAAGGTGATGAACGACTAAGACAACTAGAAGAATTACAAGTTATACTAAGAGAGGGGCTACCTTTTAACTCCTACGTTGGACTTAAAAGAGATGGTTATTTCCAAAGTATGGAAGAAATTCAAAATGCAGCAGTCCCTGAAGGTTTAACTGTTGTTCCAGGAGATAACCGCTATGTAGATTTAAATAAAGATGGCGTTATCAACGATGACGATAAGTTTGTTTTTGGCAATCCATTCCCTCGCTACACCTTCGGTATAACTTATGCGATGGAAGTTAAAAACTTTGACCTAAGTATCTTCCTTCAAGGTGTTGGTAAAAGAACCATGATGATCAGGGGAGAGCAAGTTGAGCCATTCCATTTCAATTATGGAATGACCATGTACACACATCAACTAGATTATTGGACTCCTCAAAATCCAGATGCGAGATATCCTCGTTTGGCTAATAACGGAACACAATCTAATACAAATAATTTTAGAAGAGGATCAGATATGTATTTGTACGATGGCGCTTATGTACGACTCAAAAATATCCAAATTGGATATTCTTTGCCAGCTGATGTTGCTAAAAAAATCGGATTGGATAGTTATAGATTTTATGTCTCCGGACAGAACTTATTAACCCTGTCAAAGGTTGATTTTGTCGATCCTGAGCTATCAGAATTTAATAGTAGTCTACAATCTTCTGGTGCAAATAGTGGTAGGGCATATCCAACATTGGCTTACTACGGATTGGGAATTGATATTACTTTTTAAACCGAGAAATGATGAAAAAACGAATGATATATAAAATTAAGCTTCTTTCCATATTAGCAATTTCGATTGCGATTTATGGATGTGAAGATCTAGATCAATATCCTGAAAATAAATTTACAGACGAAACCTATTGGACAAGTGTCAGTAAGGCTCAGACCGTACTCAATACAGCTTATTCGCAAATGTTCAGCAGTCAATACTTCTTTTACAACGAGGCCATGTCTGATAATGCGTACAACGGAAGAGGTGATATTGCCGGTTCAGCTTCCATTGCTGCCGGTACCTATGATGCTTCTTTAGGACGTTTCAAGGAAGAATGGAATAATAGATATGCAGGTATAAAATCGTGTAATATTCTACTAGAAAACATTGATAGAGTAGAGGACTTAGATCCAACTGTAAAAGAACAAATGAAAGCTGAGGCTCGTTTCTTGAGGGCTTGGCAGCATTTTCAATTGATGACTTGGTTTGGAGATATTCCTTTAGTGACTGCTGATATTTCTTTAGAGGAAGCAACATCGGTTACGAGAAGCCCAAGGGCAGAAGTTCTAAATTACATCTTAAGCGAGTTAGATGCTGTAGCTGAAATCCTTCCAACAAAAGCTCAGTACAGCGAGGATGAAAGAGGGAAAATTACAGCCGGTGCGGCAGTAGCCTTAAAAGCGAGAGTTCAGTTGTATGAAGGAAATTGGGAAGAAGTAATTCTAGCCTGTGAAAAACTGATGAACGGTTCATCTTATGGATCGTATTCACTTTTCCCTTCCTATGAAGGTTTATTCCTTCCAGAAAACGAGTATAACAGTGAAGATATTTTAAGTCTTCAATTTGTACCGGAATTTAGAATGTGGGGAGAATATTTTGACATGGCGCCACTTTCCGCTGGCGCGAGATTAAATGCCATGGCTCCTACACAGGAACTCGTTGATTCTTATGTGATGTTGAATGGGTCAGCTATAGATGAGACAGGTTCTAGCTACGACGAAGAAAACCCTTATTCCAACAGAGATCCACGTCTTACTAATACCATTGTTTATCACAACTACCAATGGAAAGAACAAGACGGAAGCACACATACCATTTACATCGAGCCAGGTTCTTCACCTGATAGCGCTGCAGATGAATATGTATCTGGTTCTTCAGCCACTTCTACAGGGTACTATTTGAGAAAATATTATGACCCTAGCCATCTTTCTTCATTGAATTCTGGTTTGAATTTGATGTTAATCCGTTATGCGGATGTGCTACTGATGTATGCTGAGGCTAAAAATGAATTGGGACAACTCGATGCAAATGGTTGGAATCAAACTATAGGAGCGCTTCGAAAAAGAGCAGGATTTACCGATGCGGCAGCCTTGAATTTCGATTCTAGCTTATCCGAAGAGAATTTAAGAACGGTAGTTAGAAACGAGCGTAGGGTTGAATTGGCCTTTGAAGGATTGCGAATCTTCGATATTCGAAGATGGAAAACTGCAGAGGATGTATTAAATGGCTGGGCTCATGGCGCTAAATTTAGTGCAACTTCCGAAGACGGAGGGTATTTAAGAGTGAATCAAAGAAATTTTGATCCAGGCAAACATTATTTGTGGCCAATCCCACGTGATGAACGACTCATTAACCCCAATCTATCTCAAAACCCTGGCTGGTAATTTAGTAACCATAAAGTAAACGTAATGAAAAATATATATTTAAAAATCATAGTAATGCTTACCGTAGTTTTTGCGGCGAGCTGTAGTGACGACGATTCTTTGTCTCACACAAATGTTAGTGCAGTCAATACTTTATACGCACCTGTAGACGGTCAATTCTTTAATCTAGGCGCTCAAAGTTCTGCCTTATTTGAATGGGAGGCCTCTAAAGCTGAAGACAATGGAGTAGTCCTCTATGATGTCGCATTTGACACAGAGGAAGGTGATTTTTCAAATCCGGTTTATGTAATACCTTCTGACGGAAAGGGATTCCAAAGAAGATTGAATTTGCCATTTACTGAGTTAAACAGAATTGCCGGAATGGCAGGTATTGCTTCAGAGACCATAGGAAAACTCAAGTGGACCGTCTTTGCTTCAAAAGGAATTAATGTACAAAAAACGGATGTTTTTGGAACCATCGAAGTGGAGCGCCCTGGAGGGTTTCCAATACCTGACGAGGTATTTATTACCGGAACAGCTACCGAAACCGGTGATGATTTGGCAGCTGCTTATGGTATGAAGAAAGTAGGAGCAACTTCCTTTGAAATCTACACCTCCCTTTCCGCAGGTGAGTATCAATTTGCAACTAGAAAAAGTGGTACACCGGAATTGTATCATATCGAGGGTACAAAGCTTGTTGAAGATGGAACTACTACCTATAGTGGAGAAGATGGTGTGCATAGAATCCGATTGGATTTCAGTGATGGTTCAGTGGAGGTTTCCAAAGTCTCTAAAATCGAATTGTGGTTTGCACCAGATGGCGCTTTCCTATTTGAGTTTGACTATGCCGGAAACGGTACTTGGGAAGCTTTAAACAAATTGATCACCTTTAAAGAACAGTCTTGGGGTAAAGATGAACGTTATAAATTCAAATTTACCTTAAACGACGGTAGCCAAGATTTCGAAGAATGGTACGGAAGTACAAATCCTGATAATCAAAGACCTACTACTGACTCACCAGAAGCTTATTGGTTTATGGTACCTGCACCAAACGATGATTGGACCAATACATATAAGTTTGCCACAGAGGTTGACGGAAGTAATGTAGATATTCAGATCATATACAATAGTACTGTTAGCGATTATACGCATAAAATAACAATACTCTAAATTTTATAAACAGTCCTTCCTTTAAAAAGTTTAAAGGAAGGGCTTAATAATATAACTATGAGAAATAAAATTGGTTATACCTATTTAATTTTAGCAACTTTTGGTCTTTCCTTGGTGGTGTCATGTTCCGATGATGATCCCGTGCCATTAAGAGATCCTTCAAAGTCTTCTGTCGAAAATCAAGTAATCAATTGGGATGCTGTTGCCGACTCTATTCAAACTGCTACCTATGATTCTTATATTGGATCTGAAGGTACTTTTAATGCCAGTATTGGTACCGGGGTTTATGGTAACTACTGGCCAAATGCACATGGTTTACATATTTTGGTCGATGCTTATATCCGTACTGGAGATGCAACCTACCTGAGTAAAATGAAGAATCTTTTGGTAGGCATTGAAACGAAAAACGGAGGTACATACTCTAATGTATTTAACGATGATATGTTATGGCTTGGTAACGCATGTGTTCGTGCTTATAATGCCACAGATGATATAAAATACAAAGAGGTTGCAGAATTTCTTTGGAATGATATCTTGTTGAGCTATAGTGAGGTATTAGGCGGAGGAATTACTTGGAAAAAAGACACGCCTAACCTGAAAAATGCGGTATCTAATGGTCCTGCTATTATTTTGGCGATGCGCCTCTATGAGCTCGATGCGAATCCCGAGTATTTAGACTGGGCCAAAAAATTGTATGCCTGGGAAAAAGAACATTTGGTGGATCCACAAACAGAATTGGTGTGGGATAACATAAAACTAGAAGATAATGGCGATATCGTAATTCAAAAGGATTGGATCTTTACCTACAATTTAGGAACCTGGATTGGTGCTGGATTACGACTTTACAATGCCACTGGAGAACAAAATTATCTGGATAATTCACTACGTGCCGGGCGATCTTTACTAAAGAGTCCTGAACTAACGACTAACGGCATTTTAAAAGACGAAGGTCAAGGTGATGGGGGCTTGTTCAAAGGGGTCTTAATACGGTATTTTACAGAGTTAATCATGCAAGACAATATCAGTGAGGCGGATAGAGGAGAATTTTTAAAATTCTTCGAATTCAACGCTGCAACCTTTTATAAACATGGATTAAGTCATCCTGGTATGCTCTCGAGCCCTGATTGGAGAAATGCACCAAAAGGTGCTACCGATCTCACAACACAATTAAGCGGTGTGATGCTGGTTGAAGCCGCTGCAAAACTAGAATTAGAAGGTTACTTCGAAGATTAAATTAGATTTAATTATAGTGTGTTAGCACTAAAATTGGTTTGCTATCCTTCTGGGATGACCCAGAAGGAATGGCGACCAAAACTACTCAAATGGCCATAATTCATTGGCATATAAGCTAATCTTCTTTTAGTTTGGTTGTTATTGTTCCTTAAATTACTTCATTCGAACCGAAGTATACGTAGTACTATTGAAATTCTATATATTGCCATCGCCTAATTTTAATATTTTGGCTACCTTTAATGATAACCAAAAATGATATTGCGATAGATTTATGGAAATTTTAATCATTGGTGCAACAGGACGAACCGGTCGTTTGATTATGAGACTAGCTCTGGAGGATGGGTATCACGTCACAGCATTTGTACGATCTCCAGAGAAACTCAACAGACCCGTAACAGGAGTTCGCATTATCCAAGGTGATGCTGAAGATGCTATGCAGATCCATAATGTGATCTCCCAATATAAATTTGATGCTGTTGTTATAGCCGTAGGTGCTGAAACCTTTAAATGTTCCAAGGTTAGAACTCAGACGACAAGAAATGTAGTGGACGCGCTTGAAAATAAAAGTCCATCAACTCGACTATGGGTGATCAGTTCTGCTGGAAGTAATGAAAGCATGGAGCAATTGGGGTTTTTTAGCAGGACCTTTATAAAAAACATCTTAAAAGGACACATTTCGGATCATTCCAAACAGGAGAATATTACCCAAAACAGCATTCTTCCTTATACGATTGTTCGCCCCACGGGACTCCGAGGCATAGGAGTGGTTGCCGATCATAATTATATCGTTGTCACTAAAGAAATGATTCCTACCGACTCTATAAAAAGGGGAGAATTAGCCCATTTTATAGTGTGTAATATGTTCAATGAAGAGTATGTCGGAAAAGCCGTGGTGGTCACTTCAAAACCTTAATAGCAACGAACGAAATCTACAGATAAATAGCTTAAGAATCTAGCTCTAGCCAATACTGTGGAAGATATTTAGCAAGGAGGTCAGGATAATGACTAAACTCACCACTATCATAAGTACCCTCTTGTTTATTCTTGAAGCGACCAGTGCGCCTAGTGGTGCTGCTAACATACCACCTAGGATGAGCCCAAGAACGACTTGCCAGCTATCCACGCCCACATAGAATAGAAAGATCCCAGTAGCAAAAAAAGTAACAAAAAATTCCGCAGTATTAACGGTGCCTATAGTTAATCTTGGATCTTTTCCTTGGTTGAGAATGTTTGAGGTTACAATGGGTCCCCATCCACCGCCACCGATGGCATCTAATAAACCACCGAACAAGGCTAAAAGCCCCGCTCTTTTGACTCTTTTACGTTTCTTGAAATTATTTCGGATTCCTTTTATAAGAATAAGAACCCCTAGAATCAGTAAGTATGCCGATATATAAGGTTTGATAAATCCGCTATCCAAGACAGCCGATAAAAGGTAAGCTCCGATGACTGCTCCAATAACCCCTGGAACAACCAATCTTATCAATAATTTTTTATCGATGTTCTTAAACTTCAAATGAGATAAGCCGGATACACCAGTGGTAAAAACCTCAGCCATATGAACACTCGCCGAGGCAATTTTCGGAGAAACTCCAAATTGTAATAACAGGGAAGTACTACTGGCTCCATAGGCCATTCCTAGTGCACCGTCTATTAACTGCGCACAAAATCCAATCGCAATAAAGGTATAAAAGGTGCTATCAAATGAAAAAAGGAACTCCTCACTTTGAAAAATGATATAAACGAAATATCCGATCATAACCAGGTTTAAACATAAAATAGACCAACCTATTTGTTTAAAACTTATACTGTCGACGGAATTTCTAAGGAGTTGAATTATACTCATTTGATTTCTGGTTCATTAAAAATTTCGGCTAAGGTATAAAAATAATTAATCCTATCGAATAAGTAGAGTATTAAAAAAACCCAAATAAACAAAGTGTTGTGCGACGCAATGCTCCAACAACAATGTATTTGGGCTTAATTACTAGTAGTAGTTAGTAATAGGTATTGTATTATTCTCCAAAAAGGAAATCGTGTATTTTAATGATATCACCTCTTCCAATTTGAACTAGGTCACTACTGTGTTTTAGAAAAATCCCCAATGATCTTTCGTTGTATAGAAGTTTCATCTCTGGTGAATAATCAGTAACCACATACATATCTCCGGTGAGTTTAAAGAAAGGGATTTCGAGTTTACCTCTAACACGTACGCCATTATTAACGATCTTTCCTTGTTCTAGGATGTCTTCTAAGTTAGATTCATCTTTTATCGTAGAAGAGACCTTGGCGTAAGCCACCATCATATTCATCCACTCCTGTCTGTCGATGAGGTACCATTTCACCTTATTATAGTCAATGCCGTATTGGTTAATCCAGCCGTGACTGGTAAAACCAAAGAGCACTTGTTTTTTGCCATCAAGCTCTGGTTTGTCGTTTGGAACGAATTCTTGAATCTTAAAGGTGATCACTGTGGCCGCAGACATGTCCTTTAATTTCTTACCATCAAAATCAAGGGTTTTTAACGAAAAGTTTTCCAATTCAGGCCTGTTGGTAAGCACCCATTGGGTGGCGGTAAGTTCTGCATTCTCTTTCATTTGTTCAATTGCAGCAACACCAACGCCAATGGCGACGAGTCCACCAATAATACCGGCAGCAGCTGCACCTTCTTGGGCGTTTGCAGTTTTAGGGGATAGATACATCACTAGAATGAACACTAAAAGTAGTTTTTTCATAGGTTTAGTTTTTGGTTTTTTGAATAGGTATAAAATTAAATTTTGTGAATTAAACTATGTTACGGGTTTCCATAAGGCTTAAAAAGATCATGGAATGAAAAGGAACAAATCCTCGATTTCCACTACTATACTGGGATTAACCAATATTTAAACCCCGTTAATATTATGTATTTAATACTGACTAACAGTCCGTGATATCATTTTGGTCATTTTTCACCCCATATTACATTTTGGTCATTTTTGAAAAAATTATGGTTAGCCTATAGGAGTATTACTGCCTTAATTTTGACCCTATTAAAAAACCGTAGAAGAACCATAGAAAATGAAAAAGAAATCAAACACAAGGAAAATTGGCATCATTGCCATCATAGGGGTCTTAGTCACCCTATTGGTCTTGGCCTTCACTCCAGATAGAGTAAGTGCGCAAGAGGAAGGTCAACAAGCAGCAGTTCCCGCTCTTGAAGTAGAAACTTCCCTGCCGTTGTATGAGACCATTACAGAATGGGATCAATACACAGGGAGATTTGAAGCAAGCAATCACGTGGATGTAAGAGCTAGGGTCAGTGGATTTTTAGAAAAAGTAAATTTCATTGACGGTCAACATGTCGAAAAAGGACAGGTATTGTTTGTGATTGATCAACGTCCTTATCGGATAGCACTGGATCAGGCCAAAGCGAATTACGCACAAACCCTAACCACTGTTAATATTGCAGAGGATAATTACAGTAGGGTAGAGTCTTTGAGAGCAACAGGCGCAGTTTCAATAGAGGAATATGATCAAAGAAAACAAGCACTTGCTCACGCGAAAGCCAGCCTACAATTGGCGGCAGCCAAAGTAGATCAAGCTGAACTCGATTTAGAATTCACCAGGGTTAAAGCTCCAATCTCAGGGCTTGTCAGTAGAGATCGTGTGAATGAAGGAAACCTTATCGATGGGGGTAGTGCCAATTCAACATTATTGACCACTATAGTGTCCACCAGTCCTATTCACTTTTACTTTACCGCTAGTGAGTCAAGTTATTTAAAATATGTTCGTTTGGCTAAAGATGGAAAACGAGAAGATCCACGAGAACAAGGGATTCCTGTAGAGATTCAATTGTTGGATGAAGAAAATTTCGTTCATAAAGGCAAACTAGACTTTATAGATAACCAGATCGACAAGTTATCAGGGACCATGGAAAGTCGTGCTGTACTAGAGAATAAGAATCACCTATTGGAACCAGGGATGTTTGGAAAAGCTAGAATCATTGGTAGTGGAGAGCACAAAGCCATCATGATTCCTGACCAGATTATCGGAACCAATCAGTCCTTGAGATTTGTCTATGTACTAAATGATAGTAGTGAAGTAGTGAGCAAGCAAGTTGAGTTAGGACCACTACACTCCAATGGACTGAGAATTGTAAGAGAAGGTTTGAGCAAAGATGATAAGCTCATCACCAACAACCTTCAAAAAATTAGACCGGGAATGCTAGTGCATACCTCACAAACTGATGTCGTATCTGGAGAATCGGAACTTGCTTCTTTGGAATAGTAAAATCTTGAAGGAATTTTATAGACTGTCATAGGAGGAGATAACCTCTTCAAAAAGAAACACATAGTGGTTCATTTTCCTTAGCTTCTCATAGGCTTAAAATTAAGTCTTTAACAGAAGAATACTAGTATGAAACATGCTCCTTTTTAAATGGATAAAAAAGGAGCAAGGGATCGCTAATTTAAAAATCCTAAATAAAAGATATAATGAAATTTAGTCACATATTTATTAATAGACCCATTTTTGCAGCAGTATTGAGCGTGCTCATACTGATTGTCGGTGGATTAGCGTATGTTTCGCTACCGACTTCGCAATTCCCGGATGTGGCACCACCAACCATACAGGTGGTCGCAAACTATCCTGGTGCGGATTCAAAGACACTTTCAGAGACCGTTGCCGGTCCTATTGAAAAAGAAGTCAACGGGGTAGAAAACATGATCTATATGACTTCCCAATCTACAGCCGATGGGAGGGTAACCCTCCAAATTGCATTTGAATTGGGTACTGATTTAGACAAGGCTCAGGTGCAGGTTCAAAATAGGGTTGCTATTGCAGAACCACGTTTACCGGAAACCGTTAGAAGATTAGGAATCACCACCAAAAAGGTATCTCCGGATATTCTAATGGTCGTAAACCTCTTTTCACCCAACCAAACTTATGACCCTACCTTTATTGGAAACTATGCTGTTTTACAAATAAAGGATCAATTGGCCCGTATTAAGGGTATTGGAGATATACAGCTTTTTGGAGCAGCAGAATATGCCATGCGTATTTGGTTGGATCCTGATAAAATATCAAGTTTAGATCTTACGGCAGCAGAAGTTGTAGCCTCTTTAAGGGCGCAAAACGTACAGATCGCCGGTGGTACGCTTAATGCATTACCTTCTGGAAAGCAAACAGCTTTTGAGATTAATATACAGACCCAAGGGAAACTCAATACCATTGAGGAATTTGAAAATGTCATTATTAAGGCAGACGGTAACGGTCGTATTGTTCAATTAAAAGATGTCGGTAGAGCAGAGTTAGGGGCCCAAAATTATGCCACTAGAGGTTATTTGGGTAAAATGCCAGCCATTGCCATGCCAATTTTCCAACAACCAGGTGGTAATGCCTTGGAAACAGCTGCATCTATTCAGGATGCGATGAAGGAAATTTCAAAGAATTTCCCGGAAGATTTTGAGTATAAGATAGCGTATAACCCAACGAAATTTATTCAAAAATCCATCGATGAGGTGTATCGTACGATTTTTGAGGCAGTGATTCTGGTGGTATTGGTGATCTTACTGTTCCTACAATCTTGGAGAGCAGCGATCATTCCTATTTTAGCCATACCAGTATCGCTGATCGGAACTTTTGCAGTGATGCAGGCCATTGGATTCTCCCTAAATACACTTACGCTATTTGGACTGGTGCTTGCCATTGGAATCGTGGTTGATGATGCCATTGTGGTGGTAGAAAACATGGAACGATACCTTAAAAAGGGGTTTTCTCCTAAGGAGGCCGCCATGAAAACCATGGATGAGGTTGGAGGTGCATTAGTTGCCATTGGTCTAGTGCTTATCGCAGTATTCATCCCTACCGCATTTTTGGACGGTATTTCAGGACAGTTTTACAAACAATTTGGGATTACCATTGCAGTGGCGACATCCATCTCTGTTTTCGTGTCCTTAACCTTGAGCCCAGCCATGGCAGGATTACTGATGAGACATGAAGAACCAAAAGAGGTTAAAGACACCTTTATACTTCTTAGACCCTTTGTATTTATAGGAGCAAAATTCAACACCTTTATGAATTTCCTTTCGGATAGTTATGGAAAAGGAGTTCAAAAACTAGTTAGGACTTCCATCATGGTCATGGTGATCTATTTGGGATTAATACTCATTACAGGTTATGAGTTTAATAAGGTGCCTAAAGGATTTATTCCTTCAATGGACCAGCAGTACTTTATCACTGTAATACAATTACCATCAGGATCATCCTTATCTAGAACTGATGAGGTTGTTCAGGATGTTTTAGATCGTTCCTTGGGAATTGACGGTGTAGAAACAGCCATTTCTTTTACAGGTATTGATCCAATATCCTTTACCAATGCCTCAAATGCAGCGGTGGTATTCTTGACCTTAGAAGACTTTGACCTCCGTGTAGATAAAGGATTAGCCTACAATGATCTGTTGGCTAACATAAGGGGGGAATTAGGTGCAGTTGACGATGCCGTAGTGCTTGTTATTCCACCTCCTTCAGTAAGTGGTATTGGTAATGCAGGTGGATTTAAGATGATGGTTCAGGATAGAGCTAATTTGGGTACCGAGGAACTTTTGGAAGCTACAAATGCCCTAGCAATGGCGGCAAATCAAGACCCTATGCTTAGCAACGTTTTTACCTTTTTCAATAACCAAAGTCCACAATTGTACTTGGATATCAATAGGGTAAAAGCTGAGAAGTTAGGCGTAAATGTGCAAAGCGTTTTTGAATCTTTAGAAATCTTTATGGGCTCTGTTTTTGTCAATGAGTTTAATTATTTAGGCAGGACATTTCAGGTAACCGCACAGGCCGATGCGCCTAACCGATTAACACCTGAGGATCTCACCAAAATAAAAGTTCGTAACAGAGAAGGAGCGATGGTTCCTCTTGGTTCTATAGCGACCCAAAGGGATATTTCAGGTGCAGCCAGGATCCCAAGATTTAATATGTATCCTTCCGCTGGAATTAATGGTGACATTGCACCAGGATTTAGCTCAGGTCAGGCTATGGAACGTATGGAACGTTTGGCTGAAGAGGTCTTACCGGAAGGTATTTCATATCAGTGGACAGAGCTGGCCTATCAGGAGAAACAAGCAGGAAATACTGCTGGGATTGCTTTCTTTATGGCTGTAGTGTTTGTTTTCTTACTCTTAGCAGCACAATTTGAGAGTTTGATATTACCACTATCCGTAATTCTTATTGTGCCCATGGTATTGTTGTTTGCGATGATAGGAGTAGACTTAGCAGGATTGGATAACAACATCATGGTGCAAATCGGCCTGGTGGTCCTTGTAGGACTGGCCAGTAAAAATGCCATCCTAATTGTAGAGTTCGCCAAACAATTAGAAGAACAGGGCATGGAACTTAAAGCCGCAATTATAGAGGCTTCGAAACTCCGATTGCGACCAATTTTAATGACCGCTATGGCATTTATATTAGGGGTATTACCGTTAGCTCTGGCAACGGGTGCCGGTGCGGAACTCCGCGTTTCTCTAGGGATAGCAGTATTTAGCGGAATGTTAGGGGTAACCATTTTCGGAGTATTCCTCACCCCTGTGTTTTATTACTTGGGAAGAAAATGGAGTAGATCGTCAGTTAAAGAGACATCAAAAAATGAATTAAACATATTAAAAACCACAACATAATGAACGTTATAATTAGAGTACTTGTGTTATTGCTACTATGGTTAGTTGTTTCCTGTGGTGTGCAAAAAAGGGATTACGAAGTAGTCCTTCCACTTACTGTAAATGATGATTTGTTGAAATCAGAAGTTTCTGATTCTCTATTCAATCAAGCAGACATTGCCATCAGTTGGTGGTCCGCTTTTCAGGATCCTGTTTTGGATAGTCTTATAAAAAAAGCGCAGCGCCACAATTTGGATATCAACACTGCAGTTGCTAACTATCAAGCCGCAAAAGCTTTGGTCAAAGAGCGTAAATTTGACCGTTGGCCAACGATAACAGCCAATGGAGAATATGCCAGAACCCGTACGGGAGAAAGTGTATTTACTCCAGGGAGCAATCCCACCTATAGCACCTATAGCGCAAGCTTGGATGCAAGTTGGGAAGCCGATCTTTTTGGAAGAGTCACCAATAAAATCAAAGGGGCCTATGCCACTAAACAACAGGCCATAGCAGACATGCACGGTGTATACCTCAGTATTTATGCTGAGGTAGCTACCAACTATTTAGCCTTGAGAGGTACGCAATACTTACTTGATATCGCTAAAAGGAACCTTGAAGGGCAACAAGAAACCTATGATTTGACTAAGCAACTAGCCGAGGCAGGTACTAGCAACCAGTTGGATGTATCCAGAGCGCTTGCACAATTGGAGTCCACAAGAGCCAGCATCCCTCAATTAAATGCGCAATTGGAGACCCTTAAAAACAGTTTGAGTGTACTAGTTGGAGAAGTGCCAGGGAGTTTAGATGCTGAGGTTGTATCTCCACAACCCCTACCAAGTTTACCCAAAACGGTATCCTTGGGTAATATTGAAGAATTACTACGAAGGAGACCCGATGTAAGAAGGGCGGAGGCAGCCTTGCAAATAAGAATATCCGAGTATAATATTTCCGTAGCTGATTTATACCCTAAAATTAGCTTCAACGGATCCATTGGATTTTCTGCGGTAGATTTTTCTAATTTCGGTAGTAACTCTTCCTTTACCTGGAGTGTGCTACCAAGAATAAGCTGGGCTGCCTTTAACCTTGGTAGGGTTAAACAACAAATCAATCAAAACGATGCCAAAACACTTGCTGCGCTGAGTCAATATGAGAAAGCCGTCTTAGAAGGATTAGAGGATATTAAGACCGCAATGAGTGATTATGGTTATGAGTTAAAGCGCAGAGAAATTTTAAGAACCTCTTCTCAGGCTAGTGCAGAAGCTGCACAGATTGCAGAGCAACGTTACAATGCCGGGCTGGATAATTTTATTGACTACCTAAGTGCAGAGAACACTTTGTTAGTCTCGGAAAATGCCTTGGCGCTTAGTGAAATTACCTCGGCTACTTCTCTTGTTTCTATCTACAGAGCACTCGGCGGCGGATGGGAATTACTGAGCCCAGAGGATCTGGATGGCAAATTTAAGACTATGAAAATTACTGAAAATGAATTGAATGACAATTAATAATGTAAGTGTTGGAATATAAATAAGACCAAGAAAGAAGATTATTTGAATGTAAGTGTGCAAGTCACAGGAATAAATAGGGAACTAATAATAAGATGTAAGCATTTTTAATGATTCAGACCAAAATTCCAATTTTTGAAACCTTTAATGATTTTTACCAAGGTATTGGCTTAGAACATCAAAGCCAAATACCGGACTTCGATATTGTAACTATCGAAAGTTTAGAACCTTCTGCAAGGAGGTGTATGCCTCCTTACAGACAAGGGTTCTACCAAATAGCGCTCATGAGTAATTATGGGAATACTGAGTTTAATCTCAATACAGATTTACTTAACTTAGAAGGTTTTCCTATGGTGTTTGTCGTACCCGGACAGGTGTTTTCCTGGGTGCGTGACAAACGTTTGACTGGGTACTTTATGATGTTTAAGAAAGAATTTCTAGGAAATTCTTTCTCGGATTTGATCAGTGATTTTCCATTTTTGAAAATCTCAGAGAAAAACATGCTCCTGCTCACAGAAGAGGAACACAAATCGTTGATATTTGATATGGAACGGATGTATTCTGTTTCCAAGAACCCACACCCTTACCAAGGGAAGATGTTGGAAGGAATGCTAGCTTCTTTATTGTATTATTGCAAGGCAATTTTTGAACGAAGTAAAAGCGAGGAATATCAAATGTCCAGATCACAGATCATAGCTAATAAGTTTGAGGTACTGGTAGATAAGATGTATGTAGACACCAAGAATGTCAGTACTTATGCTGAGGCATTGAATATCACGCCAAATTACTTGACAACCACGGTGAAGAACCTGACAGGTAAGAGCGCGAAGGATATCATAAATGAGCGCTTATTTACAGAAAGTAAAAGTTTGTTGAAGTACTCGGATCTAGATATCGCAGAGATATCACACCGATTAAATTTTGATGAACCTACGCACTTTGCGAGGTTCTTTAAAAAACAATCGGGTTCAACACCTAATCAATTTAGAAAATCATAACTTGTAATACAGTACACTATGAGCAAAAAAGGAACCATTAAACAAACCAACCATTAAGACTAAGAATGTATATCGTTATGGACAAGCATTTGATAAATTTGTAAATTAAAACATGGGGAGTGTTATGGAAGAAAAGAGAATAGCTCTGGTGACAGAGGCGGGAAATGGTCTCGGTAAAATGATTGCCGACATTCTGCTCAATCATAACTATAAGGTTATTCTTGCAGCAGCGGGAAAGAGTTATGAGTTACTTACAGAACTGTATATGGGTGGAGAGGATTGTAAAGTTGTAGAGGTGGATTTCACCTCTGATAAAAGTTTATGTCAATTAAAACACCTATTATATTCCTATTACGGAAAGTTAGATTTGTTGATCAACAACGCTGAGGTCGTGAATGGTTTTGGACAGAAAATTAATCAAATCGAACTGGAGGATGTAAAATACCTCTATGAGGTTAACTTTTTCGCGGTGCTACGGTTAATTCAACTTACAAAACCCTTGTTGGAGAAAAGTGAAAATCCAAAAATTATTAATGTCACAAGCGCCTTAGGTGATGTCAACAAAATGAAAGACAAGAGCTTTTGCTACTCAGATTACAGCCTTACCGCTTATGCGACTTCCAAAGCGGCCTTAAACATGTATACCCTATTACAAGCCAAAGAATTTAAACCTTCTAAAATCGCCATTCATGCATTTGATCCTGTTGTCCGCAAATACTGCACTTATAATTCTGTAGTGATAGGAGAGGATGTACGAAATGAGTTTATCGACTTGATTTCCTAATCCAAATGCCATCGAATACCAATAAATCCTCGAATTCCTTGATTTGGGCCATATACGTAGGAGGGGTCAAAGGTTAATCCATATGGATTTTCAGCAGTTGGAAGCGCATTTCCATTGGAATCAAACACCACATTTTTATCGAATGGATCATGCGCTCTGGCAATGATAAAGGGATTGCCTTTAACTGGCGTCCAGTTCAATAAATTTTTCACCCCACCGTATATTTCCACGCCATCTCCTAAACCTTTGGTGAGTTGAATGTTTTGGATACTCCACCAGGGTGATTGGGATTTTCGAGGATCTGTTGCACTCAAGAGTGGTAATCGCATGGGGCCGTAAAGATTTCCAGTGTAATCAACTTTTAGATTCAAGTTATCTAAAGAATAACTAGCGTTCCACACTGCTGTAAATTGTTCTGTAAACAATTGACGACTGCGCTTTGATTGTTCTACACTGTGTACATCCATGAGCGTTGCCCCTGCTAAGATTTTTAGTCCATTGGCCAATACCAAATTTGTATTTACGGATATTCCCTGTGATACGGCGTAACCATCCAGATTATCGTATATTATTTTATTGGGATCACTATCGTAATCTGCGATAATCTTGTTGTCAAAATAGGTGTAAAATAATGTGGCGTCCAATTGCATAAACGTTCCTTGATCCATGTAGAATTTTTTTACAAAATTAATATTGGTATTCCAGGATTTTTCAGGCTGTAAATCACTTAAAAACACTACAGATCGTGCTCCGGTTAAGGCAGCATGATCTTCAGTAAATACATTGGCCACGCGATATCCATTACCAATACCTATTCTGAGAATGTTATTCTTGTTTTCAGAGTTCCACTTGTAGTTTAATCTTGGCGTTAAGATACTACCGTGAATAGAATTGTAATCATACCGCAACCCTATTAGTAGTTTGTGATTCGGGTGCATGGTGATTTCATCTTGTACAAACAATCCTGGTAGATGGGTATGGTTGGGATTATTAATCTCCAGATCACCTGCGGAAGCTGTTGCCGGTGTGTTGTCATCATAATAGGTATATCGATAGGTTAATCCAGTTAGTACATCATGCCTACCCATGCTCTTATTCCATGTTAACTGGGCAAATCCAATTTTTTGATCTGCTAGGTATGGAACATCTCCATAGACGCTATTTTGGTTGTGCCCGTTAAAGCTAAATTGAACGAGTAAATTTTCACGAAAGGGGAGCTGATAATTTCCAAAAAGCTCCCAGCGACTAGTGTATATACTTTCGCCATAAATTTGATCGCCACCTCTATAGGCTTTGGACCAGTTCATCTCACCTCCCCATCTATCCTCATACACATAACGAGCAGCAAAAGAAAATTGACGATTATCTTTTCTGTAAATATGCCATTTATTGAATACCGAAATACGGTCTTGTAAGGTGACATCGGTAAAGTTGTCGCCGTTTTTGTCTTCGGGATTTTGATACCTAAAGTAATTGACCCCTAGCAGCGATGCAACCTTGCTGTTTAATTTAATCTTGGAAGCAATATCTAAATTGAACTCGCCCCAACTGCTTCCGAAACTGTCGACCGTTAATAGCGGGGTGCCGGAGGGTCTCTTGGTGATAATATTGATAAGTCCGCCCACCGCTTCACTGCCGTAAAGTGTAGAAGCCGGACCTTTTACAATTTCTACTCTGTCAATTAATGCTTGTGGAATACCACTTAGACCGTAAACTGTTGCCAATCCACTGACAACTGGCATACCATCTATAAGAACCATGGTATAAGGACCTTCTAGACCATTGATGTGAATATCTCCGGTATTACACACATTACAATTAATTTGTGGACGCACACCGTTTACATTCTGTAAAGCATCAAAAATAGAAGCCGACGGATTGCTCTTAAAAAATTTTGCAGCATATACTTCCACTGGGACGGGACTTTCTAATTTAGATACCTCTTTCATAGTAGCCGTAATAACGACTTCATTCAATGCTGCATCTTCTTCTTCTAATTGTACTACTAAGGGGAGGTGCTCATTCACGCTGAGTTTAACCGTTCGAGCATTGGTTTTATAGCCAATCGAGGATATAATAATCCTATATTCCCCTGGAGGAATGTTCGCTATGGTAAATGAACCCGCACCATCAGTCGCACTCCCGAATCCCGTGCCTTTAACACTGATATTTGCGAACTCTAAGGGAGTTTTCTGGGAGCTTACCGTTCCAGATACCGTTGCCATTTGAGCAGATAGTGTATGGGAAAAGCACATACTCATGAACAAATAGGCTAGTTTCTTAGTGAAATAAATTTTCATACAAGTTTATATTAGATGTACAAAAGTAATAAGTTAGATCAATCTAACAAATAAATTTGATGCTTTTAATTATTAGTAACAATTCATCTTGTCACAATTCTTATATTTGTTATATGAATTCATTAGTTGAAGAGAACTATCTCAAAGCCTTATTCTTATTATCCAATGCTGACGGAGAGGTTAGTGTAAATGAACTGTCTAAACATTTGGATATTAAAATGCCAACAGTCAGTAGCATGATGAAGAAGCTTTCCGATAAAGCACTCGTTGATTACGAAAAATACAAACCTGTTAAGTTAACAATCCAGGGCAGGGTCGAAGCAGCTCAAATTATCAGAAAGCATCGCTTAACAGAAATGTTTTTAGTTGAGGTTATGGGCTTTGGATGGGAAGAAGTGCACGAAATAGCCGAACAAATCGAACATGTTAATTCGCCACTTTTTTTTTCAAAAATGGATGAGATCCTTGAACATCCAACATACGATCCTCATGGTTCTCCTATCCCTGATTCGGAAGGTAATATTCCTGGAAAAGAATATCGCCAACTCAGTCTATACAATGCTGGCGATACTGTAAGATTTATGGCGGTTGCAAAATCGTCGGACGACTTTTTAAAGTATCTTAACACCAAGGAACTAACCTTAGATACGAAGCTTACAATAGTAGAGGTTGAACCTTTTGATGGTTCAATGAGCGTATCCTATAAGGACAGGTCCGCAGAGATCCTCAGTAAAGTGGTTTGTGATAAACTTCTGGTTTTCCGGACAGATTAGCTGACTGGTAGATTAAATTGTTTTAGAATCAACATACAGTGTGTGCGGTTTTAAGCAATTGACCTAAAACTACCTCATATATTCAATATTACGCTCAGAAAAGCATTTTCCAGAAGCATGTGAGAGTTCAAGTTAGTGTGTTGATTAAATTCTTGAATTCAAACAACTTATCTTCGATTCTAATTAGTTAATCTTTTGGTTCGCCACGCAGTTATCTCAAATGTGACAGACACTGTCTGTCGTTTTAGAAAGCTGTTGTAATAACATTCACATATTCCGCTATGTCTAAGCCTGTTAAAGGCGTAATTTATCGGATTTAATGGAGTTCCACAGATCGCAATGGTAGGACCATTTTCTCGGTGATATCTATAGTGTAACCCATATCAATTTTTCTGTCGTTAAAGCATGAACTACTTGTCACGATTCTATAAATCTTACGGTATCATCAGCTAAAGCTAATAGAAAGCCGAGGATACCGTAAGATGAATTATAGTTGTTAATCCTTAAAAACTTAAAGAAATGGTTTGGATATAAACTATGTTATTTAGAGGTAGATTAATTGATTTGTAAATTTATACCAGTCATTTTTTCAGATAGATTCCACAATTGTTTCGCTTTGTCCCGCTCAAGAGAATAGGCCCTTACCCCAGTAGTGAAACCTTGTTCAGTTGCTAATTCTGCAATATCATTATCTTCGAGATAGACACCTCCCGTGTTTGTCAATAAGGGACTTGTTGCCGCCCATATCGTAGTAGCGGCTCCTTGAGGGATAGTTTTTAATGAATCTATTACCTCGCTAATGGGTTCACCGTCTTTATCATAAAATCCGATTTGCTGTAATGTTTCAACGGATGCCTCTCGAGCAAGTTCTGTCCCCCATATATTACCGGGGTGTATTACAAACGCCCTTACTCCAAAGTCTTTAGAACGGTTATCCAATTCGACTGTGAGTAAATTCAGAGCAGTTTTTGATTGCCCATAAGCGGAAAGTGATTCGTATTCTCTTGTTTCAAAATTTGGATCCTCAAAATCGAATGGAGCAAATTGGTGACCTTGAGATGAAATATTAAGCACTCTCGCATGATCTGCAGCCTTTAAGGCATCCCATAAGTTTGCCGTCAACTGAAACACTGCTAAGTAATTTGTAGCCAATTGAGATTCTATACCTCGATCATTTCTACGCAGTGGGACGAACATAATCCCTGCATTATTGATGAGTAAATCCAATGGACGATTGGTCGCTAAAAATCGTTTTGTAAAGCTATTGATGGAATCGGAGTTCATTAAATCTAATTCTTCTAACTCTACATTGGGGACGTACTGAAGATTATGTTTAGCTTTTTCGATATCTCGAGCAGGTACAATTACGGTTGCCCCAGCATTAGCTAATGTTTTTACCGTTTCCAATCCTATGCCAGTGCTTCCTCCAGTTACTATAGCCACCTTTCCCTTTAAGTCAATTCCGCTAATCACCTCAGTTGCAGTTGAGGTGGCGTTAAAGCCAGAACCAAGAGGCTTCTGTAATTTCCCGTTATAATTGTTTTGTATCATTTTATTGTTTTTTAAATGCATGGTTATTTTTAAATATTATTTCATCAGACTAATATTGGTCATGCCTCCGTCAGCAAGTAACTCAGTTCCGACTATAAATTTTGAATCTTCAGAAGCTAAAAAAACTGCGGCGTTACCTATATCAGATGGATGACCCGGTCTTCCAACAGGTATGAGATCTACCCAGGTTTGAAGGACTTCATCCAAAGATTCTGCTGGGATCATTTTATCAAATGCCGGCGTTTTAATGGTACCAGGAGATAGAACATTTACCCTTATGTTTCTATAAAGTAAATCAAGAGAAAGACCTTTCGCCATGGAAATCACTGCCGCTTTAGCTGCCCCGTACACCGTCATTCCGGGAGCAGCTCGGTGTGCAGCACTAGAACCGATAAGGATTATGGAAGCACCATCTTTTAGATACGGTAGTGATTCTTTGACCGTAAAATATGCACTTTTCAGATTTAAGTCCATATAGCGGTCAAAGTGGTCTTCGGTAATATCGGTAATGGATTCCATTGGAACTCCATCTACCACACCGCCAGCATTAACTACCAGTATATCGATTTCTCCGAATTTATCAGAAGTTGTTTTGAAAATATGTTCTAATTCTTCACCTCTATTAATATCGCCTGACAAAGCTAAAAAACCCGAATTCAATGACTTCAAAGCCTTATTTAATGTGTCCTTGTTTCTACCTGTGATAGCACCTATTGCACCTTCTTTACTGAAAGCTTCTGCAATACCGTACCCAATACCGCTATTGCCTCCTGTGATGACGGCTACTTTATTCCTAAGTTTGTTCATGTTTTGCTGTTTAATGTTATTAACTCTAATTTGTTTATGGTACAAAAGTATACCCTATAAGTTATTTTTAGTAACTTAGTGCCTATTAATAACCGTAACATCGGTGTAACCTAGTAACATTATGGAGTGCGAAAGAGATGATTTCGAGAAGGAATATAAACGAGAAATGATGGCTGTTCAAGATTCTATGGACGTTTTAAACGGTAAGTGGAAAATCTCCATTATTTCATCGATTTGCTTTTACAATAAGAGGAGATTCTCTGATATCTCCAAAGACGTTGTAGGGATTTCTAATAGGATGTTGAGTAAAGAATTAAAGGAATTGGAGTTTAATCAACTGATAAATCGGACTGTCCTTGATACCCAACCCGTAACGGTACAATATGAACTCACTGAGCACGGCAGATCATTACAGACGATTATAAATAACCTTACCGCCTGGGGAATTGAGCACCGTAAGAAAATTATTGGTAATTGATATAAGGTTCATGGAACATCTCAGAAAACACATCGAAGAAATTCTTCCACTAAGTGAAGAAGATTTTTCTTTTATTGCGTCTCATTTTACTGCCCAACCTTTTAAAAAAAGCGATTATTTAATCCGCGCTGGAGAAGTGGTTCCACAAATATTTTTTGTAGTCTCTGGACTGTTGAAACTCTATTATACGGATGAGTTTGGCAAGGATCACATCCTATCCTTTCCGAGAGAAGATTGGTGGGAAACAGATTATCTCGCATTTAATACTAGTACTAGGGCAAAAATCAATTTACAATGTCTCGAGGATTCTGTTATTCTCGGTATAACTTTAAAAAACTATCAGAAGCTTTGTGCACAACTTCCTAAAATAGAGCATTTCTTTCTTGAAAAAGCAACCTCAGGCCATATCGCTTCACAACAGCGTATTTTATCCCTTCTAAGCTCCACTGCGGAAGCAAGATATGAACAACTACTAAAGCGATATCCATCATTGTTACAGCGGGTTTCAAAAACTTTACTAGCGTCTTACCTTGGAGTTTCCCGAGAAACATTAAGTAGACTATCCTCTTGAACCTCCTTGCCCTGTGATTTTGTGATCTACATCACAGGTTCCAGCATTCTCTTTTCCGGAAATTTGTGATTCAAAATAAATTAAAAAAACAAATGGAAAAGAGAATAATAAACCCATGGAAGTGGCAGGATGAGCGTAGTTATAATCAAGCTGTAGAAGTTAAAAATGCAGAAGGCACTTTATACGTATCGGGACAAACAGCCATAGATGACAATGGACAATCCAGCGATGCGGACATGAAAACACAATTGGAGCTGGCCATTAACAACTTAGAAAAAGTAATCGAAAGTGCAGGTTATGATTGTAAAAACATCGTACGATTGAATATCTACACCACGGCTACAACTGAACTGTGGCCACACTTTAACATTCTTCAGGATTGGATTCAAGGACATCAAATCAAACAAGCCCTTACACTTTTAGAAGTCGTAAGCCTTTTTGAAACTTTAAAAGTAGAGTTGGAGGCAACGGTAGTTAAATAATAAGCGGAGTAAGGGAATTTTTTAATAGACAGGGGGTTACCAACGCGGCCCCTTTTTTAGAGCTTAGAGTAGCTAAATCGTATTTGAGAATGTCTTTACCGATCGTTTGGTAAATAATAAAATATTTTATATATTTGCCTTATGAGACCACAAAAAGCATTAGATAAGGAAGTTATTTCGGGGTTAACTAAAGTGTTTTCGTCTAAGGGATATGAAGGGGCAAGTCTTCAGGATCTTGCAAATGCTTCGGGCCTTAAAAAGGCAAGTTTATATCATCGCTTTCCTGAAGGAAAAAGGGAAATGGCTGATGCTGTTTTAGGTCATCTTCATACGTGGGTTCAAGAGAACGTCTTCGATATTTTAAATGATACCCAAACAAAGCCTGAGCTGCGTTTACGAACTGCCATCGAAAATATCGGTGTTTTATATGATGGCGGAAGTCGAACTTGCATTTTTAGAGCACTTTCAATGGAAGCGGGAATTGAGTTATTTGGTGAGCAAATAGAAAGTGGTATGAAAGCTTGGGTTACAGGATTCGAAAAAATAGGACTGGAATTAAAACGCTCTCCGGAACAGGCCAAGGAATACGCATTGCAGACCCTAATTGATATTCAAGGAAGTCTTATTTTAGTTAGAGGATTGGGTAATACCGGGATTTTTGAAAAAACCCTCATGAACATATTGAATAGATATTTAAAGTAAAAAAATTTGCACAATAATATTACCGAACGTTCGGTAATTCTTAATATTTTAAAATTTTAATTCATGAAAAACACTAAGTTTAAACAAGAAAATGTAGATGGCGTAACCATCGCTTATCGTGAAGCTGGAAACGTAGAAAATCCAACAATTGTACTTTTCCATGGGTATCCTTCTTCTTCTCATCAGTATAGGAAAGTATTAGATCAATTATCCGACAAGTATCATTTAATCGCACCGGATTATCCTGGCTTTGGTCTAAGCGATTTCCCTGATCCAAAAAGTTATGATTATACTTTTGATAATATAGCAAAGACAATGGATGCATTTTTGGAAACTAGGGGTATAAGTTCCTATGCTATTATGATGCAAGATTATGGTGCTCCCGTTGGGTTTAGAATTGCAACTGCCCATCCCGATCGTGTCACTGGAATTATCACCCAAAACGGAAACGCATATCTCGAAGGAATTGGAGAAATTTGGAAAGGTATAAAAGCTATGTGGGCTGATCGTAATGAGAAAACAGAAGGCGCCTTATTATCGGCCTTTACACTGGATGGATTAAAATGGGACTATACTCATGGGACTAAAGATCATGAGAAAATCAATCCTGACTCCTGGCATCTAGATTTTCTAAGAATGCAGCGACCCAATGCCCATAATGTAAATTTGGACTTATGGTATGATTACCAAAACAATTTGAAATTGTATCCAAAATGGCAACAGTTTCTAAGAGACTACCAACCTGCAGTACTGGTTGTATGGGGTAAAAATGATGAGTACTTCCCTGAAAGTGGTGCGGAAGCATTTAAGAAAGACGTTAAAAATCTTGATTACAATGTTTATGATACCGGACACTTTGCCTTAGAGGATTATGGAGATGAAATTATTGAAAAAATCAGAGTATTTATGGGTAGACTTATTACGTAATCTATGAATTTTGTTCATATACCAACTGAAATTTCTTTTGAATTAAAGCAAGTCTAAATCCATCGTTTTTGGATCCATTTATTGATCCCGGTTCTTGTATACAATATGTTAACCAAATTCGTATAGAATTATTGACAGGACCATGTTTGTTTATGGATCCATATCAAAATTATCACAACGATCTCAATTCGCAGATATTGTTAAATTCATTATTCAAAATGTGAAGTCCATCAAATTATGTGTCCAGATGAAATGAGGATGTTCTATTTTTGACCCATGAGCAGTCCAAAACAATTTAGTTTAAAATACCTACTAATTTTTTTCTTCTCGACCCTGACCTATGCCGTGTGTCAAATGCTATTCAGTAATATCTTGTTGAAGGAAAATCTGTGGAATAATTTTCACATCCAATTACTGGCACATTATGTTGTGGTCATAACGATGTGTCTTGCGGATTATAGACTGGTTTTGTTGCTGAACAAACATTTGCCATATGCCAAAAATATATTCTTACGTGTATTGGCAGAGCTCTTAGGTCTTGTTGTAATTTGTATTGGGCTTTTATGGATTTTTAATTTTATGATATACGAAGTACTTCATATTTCTGAAGCGGGTTTACCATCATTTCTTATAAAATTTGCACTTGTTATGACCACTAACATTCCAATACTACTAGTGTTTGAATTGATTTACTATTTTCAGTCAGAACAAAAAGCAATTGCAGATTCAGAAAAAGCCAAACGTGAAGTTTTGTCTTTTCAGCATGAGACCCTTAGAGCACAGATGAATCCGCATTTTTTATTTAATTCTTTAAATGTACTTTCATCTTTGATTTACATGAATCCAGAAAACGCTAACAAATTTACCAAAGCACTTTCCAAAACATATCGCTATGTGTTGTCTCTTAATCGACAACCACTGGTAACTGTGGAGGAGGAGCTGGATGCCTTGGACTCCTATATCTTTATGATGAAAATGCGATTTGAAAACTCATTTTCCTTGGATATACATAAAACCCCGGGATCGGAGCAAAATAAGATTATACCACTGACCATACAACTGCTCATTGAAAATGTTTTCAAACACAATAGCGCAACGCAAGAGCAACCTATTCTTATTAGCATCCATTGTTGTGAAGACCACCTTATTGTTGAAAACAATATTCAACTATCCACCAGCGTTGAAAAAGGGGGAATAGGCTTAAAATACCTGAGCAAGCAATACGAGTTGTATTCCAAAATAATTAGGGTAGAGCAAACAGCTGAATCCTTCACAGTACGAATCGCATATATTTAGAATATGGAATATTTAATAGTGGAAGATGAACGGTTTGCCTATGCGGAGCTCAATCGAATGATGACAAATTTGCGACCTGAATATGTGTTGGTTAAGCGAACCATAACCGTTACAGAAACGATAGAATTCTTAAAATCAAATACTATTGATTTCATACTTATGGATATTCGCCTGGCCGACGGCAGTTGTTTTGATATATTCAACCATGTTGAGGTTTTAACTCCCGTTATATTTACCACGGCCTATGATGAACACGCCATCAAAGCCTTTAAACTCAATAGCGTGGATTACCTCTTAAAACCATTTGATGAAAAAGAACTCGAGGGAGCGTTAATTAAATTCGAAAACCTCTATCAAAACTCCCGTAAAGCTACTTTGGATCCCAAACTGCTGGAACAGTTAGTTTCCAATAAAACCAAAAACCGATTTTTAATCTCCAAGGGTGACTATTACCATTATGTTGAAACCAACGCTATTGCTCATTTCTATAGCGAACAAGGCGTGGTGTTTTTACATACCTTCCAAAACAAACGCTACATAGTCAATTATACCCTGGACCAACTCGAACCACAATTAGATCCACAACTATTTTTAAGGGTATCCCGTAATTGTATAGCACAGTTAAAAGCCATTGAAAACGTGGCCAAACATTTCAACAGCAGATTAAAGCTAAGCTTTTCCCCTGAATGTCCGCACGAAGTACTAGTGAGTCGCGTACGAGTTCCTGTTTTTTTAAAATGGATGGACGGTGTTGTTGACTAAATACAGTACAGGGGTAATGGACAGGTTTCTAAGTCAGTAAACATCCATGGCTCAAGAATTTCATTGGCCCATGTCTAAAATCCATCTAGAGAATTCTCAACTCCATGGTTAATCACTTTTCATTGCCTTGCATTGGTTGTTTTTTTGTTTTTTGAATTCGTATCACACACAAAACAAATTACAAAGCAATGAGGATTATAGCAATAATTATAGTGACACTTTTTACTTTAATATTAAGCGAAAATACAGAAGCACAAGAGCTCTCTGTTCGCACTGAATACATCGGAAATTCTGGGTACTATTATCTGCCACCGGGAGAGAAACCAAAAGAGAAAATTGGAGATGCAGAAGGATCTGCCATGATTTATCGCGGATCAGTGAAAATCCCACTATCGGTGAGACAAGACGCGTATAATCGTCCACAGCTCTGGGGAATGGGAATCAGTGGTGCCTATGCGAAATTCAATAATGATCATTTCACCCAAGAGATGGTTTCAGAGATTATGAATCTGGAACTAGGCTTTTATCACGCTCGATCACTTAGTGAGGAATGGTCACTTAAAGCCAGTTTGGGAATGGGAGTTTTTATGCCTTCCACCGACCTTTCAGGACTCAATTTCAGAAATGTGCTCTTTAGCGGTGGCGTTGTTTTTATCAGGCACTTAAATCCCAATTTGGATATTGGGGGTGGCGTTGCCATAAACAGCTCTTTAGGATACCCGATGATTTTTCCTGCCATCTTTGTCCGGTGGGAACTTCAAGGAAAATACGATGTGAACATTGAATTGGTTGAAGGTTTAGACGCTTCTATTAGTTATGATTTTAATGAGAAGTTCACTTTGGCCTACGCCGTTGAAATGAATGGACAGGTTGCTTTATTAAAGCGCAACTGTGAAGATATGATATTTTCACACCAGTATATCGTAACCGGATTCCGTCCTGAATTTAAAATTGGAGATTCTGGTTTTTCTGTAATGGGTATGGCGGGACTAAACCTATATCGACCTGCATCTTTTAGTGAGCGGAGCCTAAAGGGAGTATTCTCCTCCGATAATGATTATTACTTCTCAATCTCACCTTATGTTTCTATTGGCTTAAAAATGAAATTTTAAAACACTTATAATGAATTAGATAAAATAAATATGGAAAACAAATTTATTAAAATGTCACACTTTTGAGAAATTATTTTACCTTTGTCTTCTGTTATGAAAGACACAAAAGCAAGAATATTGGACTCAGCCATCGAGATCTTCGGTGAGGATTTGTCTGCCCCTTTGCAAAAAGTAGCGGATAATGCCGAGGTCACCAGAAGAACATTACACCGCTATTTTTCGGATCGTAATGAGCTTGTTGCAGTATGTAGACAGGAGATAGAATCTAGCTGTAAAAAAGCAATGCTGACAGCCATTCAAAGTAGTAATGATCCTCTTGTTCAATTGGAATCGATGCTTTATGCCGGAATTCATTGTGGAGCAAAATATGCGTTGTTCAAAAGGCTTCATCAATCAGAGGATCATCAGCATACCCCCGAGAACAGAAATTGCGCGGACTATGATTCAATTTTCAAGGCATTTCACAACATCATTACCAAGTTACAGCAACAAGGTAAGATCAACCCTGAAATGTCTTCACAGTGGATTCAAGTGCTCCACTTAGGTATTGTGGAGAGCTCGGTCAATGCAAAAGCGCATACAGCAAAAAGTGAAGAAGAAATAAAGAAGCTTGCCTGGATGTCTTATTTAAAAGCGATAAGCCCATAAAAAAATTTACATTAACATGTCTCATATTTGAGACAAAACAACAAAAAGCAATGAAATTAAGTTATGAAGTAATTATTGTTGGCGGAAGTTACGCTGGCCTTTCGGCGGCCATGGCTTTAGGCCGATCTTTAAGAGAAGTATTAATTATCGATAGTGGCTCAGCCTGTAATCGGCAAACCCCGCATTCTCATAATTTTATTACCCAAGATGGTGTTGCTCCGGCTGAGATTACTGCTTTGGCTAAAGAACAAGTGCTTCAGTACAAAACGGTGGATTTTGTCAACGACCTCGCTATAGCCTCCAAGGAATCGGATGATGGTTTTATTGTAACCACCCAGTCCAATATCAAGTTTTCAGCCAAGAAACTCATTTTTGCAACAGGACTCAAGGACCTTATCCCTGATACAAAAGGTTTCCAGGATTGCTGGGGAATTTCAATAATTCATTGTCCATATTGCCATGGTTATGAGTTCCGAAACAATAAAACAGGGATCATGGCTAATGGTGATCGTGCCTTTCATTTGGCATCTCTAGTAAATAACCTTACAGATCAGTTGTATATCCTTACCACCGGTAAATCAGATTTCACCCCAGAGCAACGTCAAAAATTGAATAAAAACAGCATCTCAATTATAGAGTCCGAAATATCAGAAGTAATACATCATAAAGGCTACATTCAAAAGGTGGTTTTTGGCAACGGAGAATTGATGGGCTTTGATGCTCTTTACGCTGGATTTCCTTTTAAACAGCATTCCGGTTTACCTGCTTCTCTTGGTTGTGAACTAACCCAGCATGGGTATATCAAGGTTGATGAATTTCAGAAAACAACCAAAGAAGGAATATTCGCCTGTGGCGATAATTCAATTATGATGCGCTCGGTGGCTAATTCAGTGGCTAGTGGAAACCTTGCCGGGGCAATGGCCAACGCAGAATTAACCAAAGAACAATTTTAACTAAAAATCGCGAAATTCTCCCTCTATAATATATGATTTAGGGGGAGTAATTCACACAATTATGATGATAGAAGTATTCACTACCGATATTCCGAATATCACATTGGGAAATCGAATGGTTAAAAGACTTAAACACTGTAATAGCCATTTGGAAATTGACTTTGATATTGAACGTTCTATTGTGGATTATCCTAAGGATCATAGTATTTTACGAGTGGAGGGAGAACTGTTTGATACCTATCATATTATTTCCATCGTAAAGGAAAATGGTTATAAATGCCACATCCTAAAAGATGAATTAATTTCTTAACCGTAGGCATCATGGAGGAATTTTGGGAACAAAACTTTAAAGACAAGCAACGGATGTGGGGAGAAGAGCCTGCAGAGGTGACTTTTGGGGTTAATTCTCTTTTCCAAGAGCACAACTTCAAAAATGTACTTGTCCCAGGTTTTGGATATGGAAGAAATGCCAAAATATTTATGGAAAATGGTATTGATGTTACGGGCATAGAGCTATCAGAAACAGCCATTTCAATTGCAAAACAAAGCATCGAGCGCAGTTATAAGATACATCACGGATCTGTAGTCAATATGCCTTTTGATACTGAAATGTATCAAGGGATTTACTGCTATGCATTACTGAATTTACTCAATGCATCTGAACGAAAGAAATTTATTCAAGATTGTTACAATCAACTTGTAGTTGATGGGATCATGGTCTTTGTGACCCTTTCCATTAAAGATCACAGATATGGGAAAGGGAAGGAAATGGGTAAAAATAATTTTCACACCAAACACGGTATAAGCTTGTTCTTTTATGACTTAGATTCCATAGCCGAAGAATTTGAACCTTTTGGCACATATAATGCTGTGGAAATCAATGAGCCATCTATAAACACTGGAGCTAAACCGTCTGAAAAATTCTGGAAAATTAGCTGCAGGAAACCAAAAGAACTTTGACCAGTCTGAGCTTGGATACATTACCCTCTAATGATATAATGTTCTAAATTCTAATGGGGGGACTGGTTGGTTTCTAATCTACTGTACTGACGACGGTATAAGCAAATTATAAACAATACCTAATAAAGTGATATAAGCGTGTACCTTTAGTAGGTGCCCATTAAATAGATTCCAATATTTATAGCAATATGGAATATGATGCTAAGTCGTAGGGATGAGGTTCTAAAAAACAAATACCCAACAAACAAACTGAATATAAAGGCTAGTACCATTTGATCCATTGGCCCAAAATGTATCAACATGAATAGTAAAGAAGTTATTAGAACACTTGCGTTCCATTGGTACTTATTAGTTAAACGAGCCTGAAACACTCCTCTAAAAACCAGCTCTTCTAAAACAGGGATAATCAAGAAGCTTTGTAACATTCTATATCCCCCTCTTTCTTCTACCGGATTGGAGTTGTCCTTAATGAAATAATGCAAGCATAAATTAATTCCTATGAAGGCTAAAATGATATAAATATGATTTGGTTTAATTTTAGCTTTCTCTGTATAAAACTGCCAGAGCAGGGGTGTAGATTTGGTTAGCGCCAATATCATTAGCAGACTTGTAGAAAGTGCAATGAGCTGAATTAAGTCCTTATGTATGCTGAACAGAGAGAAGCCTAAGAAGTAATAAAATGCTAAAGTAATTACAGCGCCCGTGGTTATAAGTACGAGAGTCAGTAGAAGAAATTTGACTATTAAGTTTTTCATGCAATCAGATCATATAGAGTAGACTGCTTGTCCACTTACCATAGTGCTAGAATTGAACCCTTATTATACCTAATCCCTTATAAGTTTGAAAGGCTCTCACGTACTGGTCGGGTAATCCTGCTGTGTAAAACTTTATCATACAACAGCTTTCCACGCAATGGCGTGATGATCTGCTTTATCTTTTCGGACAACTCTTCAAACTCGTCTAGAACTAGAGTAAAGCCCTTATCTCGATGTTTTAAAAACTCTTCGTTTTCAGTAAGTAGGTGAATATGTCTTAGTACCGTTGCAGTATCTTGATCTTTTTCGACTCCTGTATAAATGGCATACTCACTAAAGGCATCACAAGTGACAAAGGCGTTTCCTATACCTTCCATCGTAGGAATTCTAAGGATAAACATTGCGAGATATTCTCCAGGCCTTGTTGCGTTAACTATTGGTTTATGCGTCATAAGGTTAAAATTAAAAGTATTTTTTTAAAGGAGTAGCTAATCCATCTAAAACTTTTAGAATTTCTAAAAATCACCACAATATATTGCTATTAAAAACACTTGGGTAACCGCTAATATGATCTGAGATATGATTTTATAAAAAGTACCAACCAAATTCTGTGGTACTCCATAGAAGTAAAACCTGTTTAAGCATTTTGGGCAGATATCCTAAGGTTCGTTTAAAAGCCTTAGTGAAGTGTTGCGGATTGTTATAACCTACCTCATATGCTGCTTCTGCAATTGTAAAGCCTTCATGTCTTACCAATGCAATGGCTTTTTCCATACGAAGCTTTGTGATATACTTAAATATCGTACTACCATATACCTCTTTAAAGTCCCTTTTTAATTTTGACTCATTAAATCCTGCAATAACAGAAAGGTCCGCTATTGTTAAGGCTTTGTTCAGGTTTGATTTTATATGCCGTTCCACCTGATGTAAACTATCCACATCAGATTTGACCAGTACCAACTTAGAAGTAGAGTTTGGTTTTTCATTCGCTTCAATCAGTAAATCCACCATCAGGGAAGTAACCTTAGATTGTAAATAAGTTTTTTTCAAATGCCCGCATAATGGGCAGGCAATTATATCTTCTAGAGTCTTTTCTAAATCCGGAGGTATGGGTCTGGACTGTTTCCAAAAAACATAAGGTTCTCCATTTTTAACCGCGCTATCCACCTTTTTCAAGACCTCGGTGTAATCATCTCCTGCTATTTTTTTAATGCGATCTAGAGTAAAATGAATTTCAAGCGAACGATGGGGATTACCCTTACATTTTAGGATACCATTCGAATTCGGCAGGTATACCATATTGTATTGGAAATCGGAAATCTCTACTAGGGATTTCTTTTCATTAATTGAAGTATAGCTGTAGTCACCACTAAATTCAAAATGTAATATAAAGACAGGGAAGTAGTTGATGATCTCAAAACAATGCCCATAAGGAGCGTTGATATTGGTGTTGGAAAGGAATACGCCATCCAATTGAAGCCCCTTGATAAAACCTGATACATACTCGGTATCTATGTGGATATCATTTTCGATGATCTGATCAGTCAAAAAGTCCTTGGAGTATTTTTTCTGGTAAATACTATTTTCGAACAACTCGCTTTTAATTATTAACCTCATGTTTCCTTTTGCGTATCTAAAACTTCCTTTTGCGGCAGTATAACTTACAAGACTATATTAGATTTGCAAATCTAAATTAATTTATATTAAATCTAAATAAAAATTGAATTTGAATCTCAATATAAGCAAATTTCTTCTAATTGCGCTGCTTTTGAATACTCTGTTTTTGAGTGCTCAAAACACTGAAGGCAGCGCTGTGCATGGTGTAGTAACCACTTCTATAGGGGAGCCATTAGCATTTGCCACAGTTGTGGCCAAGAACACGAAATTCGCCACTCTTACAAACGAAAATGGCGAATATGATATGGAACTTCCTTATGGAGCACATGTATTCACCGTTTCCTATATAGGATTTAGCAGTACTTCTCATAGTGTTGAAACCTCCCCGGATCATAAAAGTGTAAAGTTAGATTTTATTCTTAAGGAAGACACAGAAAATTTAGAAGAAGTAACGGTAAGCGGAAAAAGTAAAGCAACTGCAATTGAAACCGAAGGTTTTGCCGTAAATGTCATAGAAACCAAAGAAGCTAGTCAACGAAATATTCAAACCAATGAGTTGCTAAACACTACAGTAGGAGTAAAGATCCGTCAAAATGGAGGTTTAGGTTCTCAGGTTCAATATAGTTTAAACGGCTTAACAGGAAACGCAGTACGAATCTTTATAGATGGAATCCCAATTTCTGTTTACGGTTCCTCATTCAGTTTAAATAGCCTTCCTCCTTCAATGATTAAACGAATAGAAGTTTACAAAGGTGTCGTTCCCGGTTATTTGGCTGATGATGCACTAGGTGGAGCTATAAATATTGTCCTTCAAGAATCTGCAAGAAATTACCTGAATGCTTCTGTATCTTATGGGTCATTTAACACTTTCCAAGCTAGTGCTAACGGATTATACCGTTTCAAGGAATCTGGGTTTACGGTAAAAGGATCCTTATTCCATAACTATTCCGATAATGACTATGAGGTTTCAGGGAGAAGTGTTGTAGTAGCAGGATTAGGAGGCAAACAAACACCGATTACCGCCAGAAGATTTAACGATGCCTATAGATCTACAGGAGGAACCGCACAGATTGGTTTTACTGATGTGGATTGGGCAGATCAGTTCTTAGTAGGTGTAACTGCCTCTGATGATTATAAAGAGATTCAGCATGGTACCTTTATGACCATGACTCCTTATAAAGGGAGGTTTATGGAATCAGATGCTTTACTAGGGAATTTAACCTACCAGAAAACAGACTTCTTAATTGACGGTTTGGATCTTAATGTTCACGGATTGTACGGAAAACGTAACCGAGCGGTTAATGATACCGTTGCTTGGGCCTATAGTTGGAACGGTGAAAGAGCCATCGATTATAAAGGAGATGAATATAAATACTCTTGGGGTTCACAACAGGATGGGGGACCTACCCTGGCTAAGATCAAAAGAAATGTTTCTTCCATTAGAACAGGTTTGTCCTATACGATCAATGACCATCATAAGGTATTATTTAATCATGCTTATAGTGGTATCGACAGGGAAGACAGTGATGCCCTAAAATCAGTTAAAGAAAACACCTTTAAAGGAACCAGAGATTTACACAAAAACATACTTTCAGCTACCTATGAACTCAACACATTACAAGGAAAGCTTCGTGCTAGTTTATTTGGTAAATACTATCAACAGAAAACAGTAAACACCGATCCTTTTATCAATCCGGAAACGAATCAGGTGGAAGATGAGGTGACTACTGCAAAGGTGAATGAACAAGGATATGGATTCGCTGCTTCCTACGAAATTGTTCCGAATGTTACCTTAATGACTTCTGCTGAAAAAGCAGTTCGTCTACCTAATGAAACTGAAGTTTTTGGTAATGATGGAGATAACGTGGTAGCCAATCCAAGTATAAGAGCCGAACAGAGTAACAATTATAACCTCGGTTTTAGATTTGGAAACTTTAATATTCAAAAACACGACTTTGCCATTTCTACCAACTTCTTTGCCAGAAATATTAAGGATAGAATTGGTTTGCCCATTGAAACATCCCTTAATGTCAATGATGAGACCATCCTTTATGAAAATCAAGGAGATGGAACCTCTAAAGGTATAGAGGCTCAATTGCATTATACCTATAATAAGAACCTAGGAATTAATTTTAATATCACTCGTTTTGATCTTACTATTAAAAACCAAGGCGTTGAAATCGACGTTCCTAACACTCCGTTCTTCACCATGAACGCGGGGGCACATTACACCATTGCCAATTTATTCCAAAAGAGCTCACTTTTAAATCTTTTTTACAGTGTTTACTATACTGACGAGTTTTCATACTTAGTACCTCAAGGAAGTAACACCGTAGGAGATGAGTTCTTTAAAGTTCCTGATCAAGTCGTACAAGACTTCGGATTGAGTTATACGTTCCCCAACAACAATTTTGTTCTGAGCTTTGATGTCAAAAACATATTTGACAAACCTGTATTTGATAATCTATCTGTACAAAAGCCGGGACGAGCATTTTACCTGAAATTAAATTATATCATTAACAATTTTTAATCCAAATAAATACATTCAAAAATGAAACGAAATGTTTTGAGTAATAAAATAATAGTCGCTACAATACTAACACTAGGTCTGATGAGCTCTTGTAGTAGTGACGATAGTGTTACCGAGGTAGAACCGGACCCAACGGATCCGGTAGAAGATTCCAGATGGATCACAGTTGCTGCAGCTAGAATGGGCGAAAACCCTGGAGATGGAAACGGAGGAACCTTAATTTATTCCATTAGCAGTGAAGATGCTAAGGATCCAACAGTTTCTATTGCACCATTCGATAATGGGTTTATAGTGCCTTCAAACAGAACGGCACGATTACAAGCTTCTGAAGATGGAGCTACCATTTTCAATATTAGTTATGCAGGAGATACCGGAGGAAACTATACCAAATACACTGTAGAGGGTGGCCAGAAGTTCAAGCCAACAGGTTCCCAAGTTAGTATTGCACCATATGTAGGGTCTGCACCACGTTGGATCAAATTATTTGATGGTGACAAAACAGGAGCAGCTGTTTATGTTTCTACGGAACACCAATTTGATGATAATGGAACTGAAACTGATGTTACAGACGATACATATGTTCGTACTGAAGCTACCATGAGTATTGTTACCTTGGATTTACAAAATTCAACCATCAATAATGTTCAAGATCATAGTATCCACCTAAGTGCAGAAGAAGAAGCTAATGGATATTATATTTCTAGAATTGATATGCCGACTTTAAATGCTGCCGGAGATAAGATATATGTCGGAGCGCGTTTGAGCAAAGTTGATCCGGCGACAGGAGAAACTGTGAGCGATTTTGAAATGTTGGGATCTAAAACCATAGTATTAGACTACCCATCATTAGAAAATCCAACGGTTATAACCTCTTCAGTCGGACACGGAAATACCAATGGATATCGTAGTATCAACGCTTTTGAGATAGGTGGTGAAGTATATCAGGCGAATCAAAGTGATCCTGAAGGTTCTTACATCTTAAGAATTGGAGCAGATAACAACTACGATGACTCTTATATCTTTAATTTGGACGAGGCTTTAGGCGTTGAAGATGCATATATCTTAGCTTGGAGACCTACTGCAAACGGAAAAGCGGTATTGGCTTATCGTCATGCAGGTTCTGCAGAAGGTGTATCTGGTGCCCAAGGATTCTTTGCGCTTATAGATTTAAATGCAAGAACAGCCGAACAAATCACTGAGATCCCTTATGATCCAAACTTCTACCTTTTTCAATACCAAGGCTATGCTGTTGATGGAAATGAGGTATACTTAACTCAGGCACCAGTTGGTGAAAACGGAAATATTTACGTCGTTAACACTGAAACAGGAGAAGTGACCAAAGGTGCGGAACTCGTAAATGTTACGGGAAGTCACTTTATTGGGGCATTCTAAGAACAATAAACAATAGATGATTACAATTCCGGGGGGATACCTCCGGAATTCTTTGAATACTAAACATACGTTTTAAAAAAACCTTTTTCCATGAGATTACAAACTATTAAAACCTTCCTTTTGAGCGGCGTTGCACTCTTGGCAACAGCAACAAGCTTTACTCAAGATAAGGCAGATGAAAATCCCTTTATGGACAGAGCCTACTGGGCCACTAAACCTAGTCTAGCGGATATCGATGCTAAAATTGCACAGGGGCATTCAATTACCCAGGCCAATAGCGGTGGATTTGATCCAACGACCTTTGCTATTTTTAGTGATAACCCTACAACCACTATAGCGCACCTATTAGCGCAAGGGAATGATGTGAATAAACGTACACACGATTCTAGAACCTATCTTTTTTGGGCAGCCTCTAGAGGATATTTAGATATTGTAGAACTCCTTCTTGAAAGCGGGGCTAAAACCGATTTAAGAGGTTCTCATGGCTATACTGTAGCACAATTTACTGCATCTTCCGGTCAAGATAACACAGCGGTTTATGAACTCCTTATCAAAAACGGAGCGGACCTGGTCAATGGAAAGGACCACGATGGTCGCAGTATTCTTTTAATAGCAGCGCCAAGAGTAAAGAACCTAGATTTGATCGATTACTTTATTAGTAAGGGGCTTGATATTAATACAACTGACGCTAACGGAAATGGAGTATTTTCTTATGCCGCTCAAGGTGGTAATATCGAAGTGTTAAAAGCCTTGGTTGATCGCGGAGTATCTACCAAAGAAAATTCAAAGACTAATGAAAATGCAATCCTTTTTGCAAGTCGCGGTGGAAGAGGAAGCAGCAATAGTTTGGCAGTATTCAAATACCTGGAAGGATTAGGGATTAATCCTAATGTGACTTCTACTCAAGGCACTACACCTTTGATAAATCTGGCACGTTCTTCAGATGATTTTGCGATCTATGATTACTTTATTGGAAAAGGAGTAAATCCTAATGCGGCTGACAAACAAGGAGCTACCGCATTAATCAATGCAGCGACTAGGAATAAATTAGCAGTGGTAACTTACTTTGCTGAAAAGTCAGACAGCATGAACCACTTAGACCAAGAGGGACGTTCGGCGCTTACCCACGCTGTTCAAAGTAATAGTGCTGAGGTCGTTTCTTACCTACTATCTAAAGGTGCCGATACTGAAGTTTTGGATATCAACGGAAACAGCTTAGTGTTTTATCTTTTAGATACTCGTGGTCTTCCTAAAGATTTTGAAGCTAAAGTAGCAGCTTTAAAAGCAAAAGGTTTGAATTTCACAAAAGCTCAAGAAGAGGATAAAAATATCTGGCATTTAGCGGTTCAAAAAAATGACTTAGGGCTTTTGCAAACTGTAAAAGAATTGGGAGTTGATATCAATGCTAAGGATAGTCAAGGGAATACACCTTTACATTATGCTGCCTTACAGACTGATAATGTTGCGCTTTTGAAATTCCTTTTATCCAATGGTGCTGATGCGGATCTCACCACAGAATTTGGTGAAACTCCTTTTGACTTAGCTAGTGAAAACGAGCTATTGGTTAAAGCCAATGCAGATTTGACATTTCTAAAATAAGAATAGAACAACGAACAACATAGCAATGAAACTTTTAGGTAAAATAGTACTCTTATTAGGAATCGGCTTTATGACCCAAGCCTACTCTCCTATAACAACCACTAACACCACTACGCCACCTGTAACTTATAAATGTCTTATCCAAATGATGAACTATACTGGTGAACGAGCCTATGTGGTGGTATCACTTATAGATCCTAATGGGGATTATGTAAAAACACTATACGTGCAAGGTGATGACAAAGAATGGTTTCCGGACCTTAAAGATTGGTGGAAATTCAGCAATGGCAGTAGTGAAGACGTAGATGCAATTACAGGTGCTACCATTGGTAACGGACAGCGTAATATCATTTCATTAGCGCTGGATGCGTCACAGGTAGATAAAGGCTATACCATTCGATTTGAATCGGCTGTAGAAAATCAAGAATACTTTGCAATTGACGCTGAAGTTCCAGTAGAAACAGCAACTATTAGAAATAAAGTTGACGGAAAAGGTTACATTCGTCATATACGTATGATGCCAAATTAAGCACCGAGTTATGACGCTTTCTATATGGCGATACAGCCACCTCATATTAGCTTTAGTCTCCTCACTGTTCCTATTAGTATTATCGGTAACAGGGGTGATCTTGGCTGCTGAACCCATATCGAATAAACTGCATCCCTATAGTGTAAAGGATGCGGGTGAATTGACACTGGCCGAGACCTTGACCAACCTGAATTCGACTTACGATGAAATAATTTCTATTTCACAGGATCGTAATGAGTTTGTCAGTATCTCGGCTATTATTGATGGGCAAAATGAGCAGTTTTACATTGACCCCTTCACTGGTGAGAAATTAGGGACAATGATTGAAAAAGCACCGATTTTTCAATTCAGCACCAATTTGCACCGTTCCCTATTTTTAAAGACAACAGGCCGGTTTATCATTGGACTGGTATCCTTTCTGCTGCTGCTCATTGGAGCTTCTGGTATTGTATTAATTGCAAAACGCCAGGGAGGATTTCGGTATTTCTTTTCTCCGGTAGTACGTGAGAACTATTCACAATTCAACCATGTGGTGTACTCCCGTATTACTTTAATACCTATTTTAATTTTAGCTCTTTCGGGCATTTACTTATCCCTGCTGCGCTTTGATATTATAACTGAAGAGCCCATTGTTCACGACATCGATTATGATTCCTTAAGTGAAACCCCACAAATTCCTTATCAGGATTTTGAACTTTTTAAAAACACCTCACTAAACCAACTTAAAGAATTAGAATACCCTTTTTCAGAATTTGTAGAAGACTACTATATCATTCGTCTTAAGGACAGGGAAGTGCTACTAAATCAATACACTGGCGGGGTGATTACTCAAAAGGGCCAACCGGTAGTTCATACGGCTTCGAATTGGGCTACGATATTGCATACTGGAGATGGAAGTATCGTATGGAGTGTGATCCTCGGACTTGCTACGCTCAGCATACCATTTTTAATGGTCACTGGTTTTATTATTTATTTTAAGCGCCCGAGAAATCGTATCAAAAATAAATACGCTAAAAACGAAGCTGAGTACGTCATATTAGTGGGTACGGAAGGAGGTACAACCTTGCAGTATGCTCAGGAATTTCATGAGAAATTATCAGAAGCCGGTAGACGAAGTTATCTGGCTCAGATGAACGATTACACTACTTTTGAAAAGATGAAGCAGCTTATAATCATCACTGCAACCTATGGGCAGGGTGAGGCTCCGATTAGTGCTAATCATTTTACAAAATTGCTCACCGAATGTCCACAGGCCAATTCTTTTACTTTTGCTGTAGTGGGCTTTGGATCGACCTCCTATCCTAAATTTTGTGAATTTGCCTATGAGGTTCACCAAGGGCTTAAAGCGCTCGAAAATGCTAAGGCAAAACAAGAAGTCTTTACTGTAAATGACAAATCATTTGAAGCTTTTTCAAATTGGACCAGTGCGTGGGCTAAGGAGGAAGGACTTAGCTTGCATCTGACCAAAAACAAAATTAAACTTCCTAAAAAACAAAGTACTGACTTCGTAGTGGTCAACCGCTTGACTAAGGAGGATACTTTTCTGCTGACTTTAAAAAACACTAATGGGGTTAAAACGGCCTCAGGTGACCTATTGGCTATCACGCCAAAGGAGGATGGAAGAGAGCGTCTATATTCCATAGGTGATCTTGGACAGGGGACCGTAGCTATTAGCGTTAAAAAGCAACCCAACGGACTGTGCTCAAATTATTTGGGACAGCTCCAAGAAGGGGAGGTGCTCACTGGTGGTGTTGTAAAGAACCCTCATTTTCACCTGCCAAACAAAGCTAAGGAAACCGTGCTAATTGCCACTGGAACCGGTATCGGTCCATTTTTAGGAATGATCAACTCCAATACTTCCAATGGCAAGCCAAAACGTAAGCTACGTCTTTATTGGGGTGCTAGAACTCCTGAAGCTCTAGAGCTTTATGACTCCTTAATTAATCAGGCATTGTTTGAAAATAAACTGGATCGTTTTATACCGGCTTACTCACAGCTTCAATCGGAAAAGGTATATGTACAACACCTAATTAGGGAAGATGGGCAAGAGATAGCGAAAACCCTTAAATCTGGTGGTTGTGTTATGATCTGTGGATCCATTGCTATGCAGCGTGAGGTCATGAAAGAACTTCAAAACATCTGCAATTGTTACCTCACCAAGGATCTAAGCCATTTCCAAAACAGGAAACAGATAAAAATGGATTGTTATTAGTATACTTATTTTAATATAGAAAGGCAAAATCCCTAGGCTTAAAATAATCCAATTAAGTTGAAGATTAAGCTAAACGACACTATTGAAGTGGCTTATCAATTTTTAGGATCTCCAATTGTTTCAGTTTCTTTGTCCAATTGGCATCGTCTGTTAAGATCTCTTCATTTTTATCCAGAATTAAATAACGTTCATATTTGGCCGGATATAGGGTATATAATTTTTGTTGTACATCCATGATATCTCCTAGTTTCATGCTCCTGGTTCCATAGATGCGATACACTAAATTCTCATTCTCCATGATAGAGTGATTATTAAGTATTCCGCTGACATGTTTTTTAATATAGTCAGGAAGGATGTTGACATGGTTATTAATACTTACCGTTTTGTTTGGTGAAACCAAGATGTCAATATACAAGGGTTGATCATTACCGCTTACATTATTTTGATTGTAGGCACTAAATGATAGGATCAGACTAAAGACTACGAAGATTGTTTTTTTGGTCATTTTGATTGGTCTAATGAATTCGTATGGTGTTGTTCTTATCGAAGTTACAACATCTCAATTACGACAAAAATTAAACCAGATACCCAAAAGGCTAATTTTAAACAACTATTTTATCTCCTTTAATTTAATAGTAACCAAACCAAATGCTCCACCGTAAGATCCATAAATTGCTTTGATCATCGGTGAATTCTCATACTTAAATGCTTCTACTTCATTGATCGGAATATTCTTTAGGTTTTTAGTTTGGATACGTTTAAGTTCTTGAGTGTCATTCTGAATTACGATCACATAATATTCTCCTTTCTCTATATTAGGTAAGGCTTTATTGTATAGTTTACTGGAATTTATATAGACGGATTCTACGAAGCTTTGCAAATCGTAGTTTTCCTTTTTCACCACGTCGGTAGTGCTATGGTCTACCGGAACTTTAGAGTAAGACGGTTTTATTTGGCAATATGCCGATCCACAAGAAAGGAGTAGGGCGGAAACTAGTAGTACTGTTTTAATTGTTTGCATTAAATGGTTGTTTCTAGGTTGGTATTCGGTTTAATTTGTTAATTTCTTTTTGCAAGTCCAGATTGAGCGTAATATAAAGAGGGTAGGTGTAGGACTAGATCTTACAATTCTTGTTTTTTTTATCAAATTAATTTAATTATTACAATTGGAATATTATGGTAAATATTAAGAATTCACATGAAATTTAGTTCAAATACTATATTGTTGTTTTTAGTTAATTTCAATAATTACTTTTTGCTTTCATTCAACCTAGCCTGCAATCCAATAAGCTGTTCAATTTCAATTTTTGGAATAACTTGATTAAACTTGATTTGAATGGTCTTTTTACCAGTTTTATACCCTTTTTTTTCTAAGGTTTCTCTGATTTCTGCGGTTAATGAATCTATACCAAAACTCACATGCTTCTTAGCTAGAGAAAAACCAGCCAAAACTCCATGATATTTATAAATAGGAACATTCCAACTTATACCGCCTTCAGCTTTAGGCTCAGTCGATTCAATGAGATCGCTTAAGCTTATCATAATTTCTCTCGATTCTTCAGGAGCATCCATGATAAACTCCTCAATAGTATTTGGTTTTGAATAAGTCATGCTTGCTGTTTTTTTAAAGTTCGACTTATTGGCCTAAAATACCAGGATACAATGATTAGAAGTAGGAGTAAGGTAGGGCCAAAAAGAGTTATAGGGTCATCTCCAATGGCTAAGTGCGAAATAATAGCACCTGTCATTGCGAAGAAAAAACCAGCATAAGCCCATTCCTTTAATACAGCATTTTTCGGAATTAACACAGCAATTACCCCTAATAGTTTCCAGATGCCGAGTATGCTTAGCAAGTAGATAGGATATCCCAGTTTTTCCATACTAGCTACCTCCTTTTCCATTTGGAATATCTGTACAATCCCAGTGGATAGCATTCCTAATGAAAGCCATGCAGTGGCAACCCAATAGATTACTTTATTTGTTTTAGTTGTGGTCATAATGATTTAGATTAAGTTGGTTATAATATCTTCTAATTTCTGGTGAGCCATATTTATCCCGTACTCAAATGGAAGTTTTAATTGTTCAGCACGATGTTTCTCAGACTGGTAAATAATGTGCATTGTTAGTTTACTTGTGCCGTCAGTAAGGCTCTCAAACTTCATAAATTCCAGCTGTACACCAATGGGTGTGTTCTCCATTTCAAAAGTTCTCACAATTTCTTGGTTTATTAGCACCTTGTGGATTGTTCCATTAGCTTTAAACATAACCTGGCCATTATGAGAGGTCTCAAACTCGTAATAGCCATGATTTCTATTCTCAAACTTGATAACCTTGGTTCCCATCCATTGCTCTACGAGCTCGGGCTCTGAATAAGCTTTGTAAAGCAATTCAACGGGTAAGTTAAATTCCCGTATAATTTGAAGATCTTGCTTGCCTTCTTGTGCATTAATTTTAGTTTTTTGTTCCATAATTATTTAGTTTTTGATTGGTGGTTTTTCATAATGGATTCCAATTTATTGAAACGATCATCCCATAGTTTTCTGAAAGGCTCTATAAAATCTGCAATATCCTTCATGCCTTCAGGGTTTAATTGATAGTAAATTTCTCTTCCATTTTGCTCCTGGTTTAGGAGCTCGCATTCCGTTAGGATCTGAATGTGCTTCGATATGGTTTGCCTAGAATAGTCAAAGTTTGCAGCAATGGCTGTAGGTGTCAATGCTTGTAATGCCACCAAAGATATGATGGCTCGTCTAGTAGGGTCGGCGATGGCCTGGAAAACGTCTCTTCTTAATTTCATTATGCATCTATTTGACTGCAAATATAAACGCAGTCATTTGATTGCGCAAATTTTTTGTAATTTTTTTTTAAACACCAGAAATAAATTAGGAAGCTAACAGCAAGAATCGGGTTTAATGTAGTTAAGCCTAAAGCTATTTTTGAACCTTAGTATTAAACAAATAAAAATAGAACCCATGCATCAGACTTGTAACCCCGCCATCCTTTATTTTGGAACACCAGTAGTTCTAATAAGCTCAACCAACGAAGATGGTACTATTAATATAGCACCGATGTCTTCCATCTTTTGGCTTGGGTGGCGATGTATCATAGGGATGAGTAGATCATCAAAAACTGTTGAAAATTTAATTAGAGAAAAAGAATGTGTTCTTAACCTTCCTTCAGTAAATGAAGTAAACGCCGTTGATAAATTAGCTTTAACAACGGGAACTAAAAATGTTCCCTTAGGAAAACAAGAAAAAGGCTATAACTATGTGCCTAATAAATTTGAAATTGCCGGATTAACACCTATGGATTCAGAAGTGGTTTCACCACCTGGTATTTTGGAATGTCCAGTATTCCTAGAAGCAATTGTGAAAGAGATACATCCAATTGGGAAGGACAATGAAAAAATGAGGGGTAGGATAGTCAATATTGAATTAGAAATTGTAAACGTGAGAGTTGATACCGAAATCCTTAAAGAAGGACAATCCAATCAAATTGATCCCGACAAGTGGAAGCCACTTATTATGAGCTTCCAACACTTTTATGGGTTAGGAGATCAGGTCCATCCCTCGAGGTTGGCAGACATTCCGGAAAGACTTTATAAAATGAGCTGATTGTAAAACTATCCTCTAGTGAAAACCATGTTTAGGATTAATTTAATTCTCCATATAAATATAGACTTAAAGAGATAGCTTCTGAGAACTATAAAGCATAATAGTCCCACCAGTTTACGGGATACTCCCCTATTATGCTTTTGGAGCGTATGATCAATCATTAGAGGCTTAAAATTTACTTCAGGGCGTTAAATACCACGATAACTACACTTATTTAAAAGAACTTCCTGAAGAACAAAAGGCACTTGTTAATACCCCTAGACATAAAGATTTTAAAGCCATAAATTTTTCGGGCACACACAATCCTGAATTCATATTTTACACCAAGTAAAACTAATGCTACAATCAGTTTCTTGAATTCCTACGAGTACAAAAGGATAGAAACTTCCATTTACAAAAAATATATAGTTTTCTTCTTATTTAAAAAACAGGGCTGATTGTTCTAATAAAAGATCGAACCAGCCCATTTTTTATTAAAGATATTCCCGTCGAATAATAACATGGAATACAGTCAAATTTGACTGGACACATTTTTAGAAATTAACTAATTTAGTGATTCATTTAAATCACCTATTTGTTAAACTATGATTAGGTACTACACATACGCCCTAAGCTCTTGGATATTCGTGATTTTGAATATGGATCAATTAATATGATAACAATAGACAAAATAGAAACGATTTCAGATTTTACGCCAAAGCGTATAAAGAGATATCTGTTTCTATGGTGTAGCCAAGGATCTATTTCTATCATGGTTGATGATAAATTATTAACTCTAACCAAAAACCAAGTATTAACAATCACCTCTGGTCAATACCATTATTTTCAATCTACGCTAGAAGGCAAAGGTTATGCACTTAGCTTTACCCTGGACTATATCTGTAAAACTGATAAGGATATTGAATTGATTTTTCAGAACAGTCTCTTTTGCCATTTTGATTACAATGAAATCATTGACATTAATAATCCTAAAGAAATCAGTTCACTCCTCCACAAAATAGAGCAAGAGTACCAGGAAAAACCATTCCAGTATTTAGAGTCCATCCACTCTCGGATTGAACTATTACTATTTGAAGTGAACCGTTCGAAGATTGAAAATGGGGGAGAGGTGTGGAAGCCAGATTCCTTATTTCTACAATTTCTGGAGTTTGTTCGTAATAACTTTGAAAGTAACCTACCATTAAAAGAAATTGCACACCGGTTAAATACCACAGAATTAAAGCTAACGGAATTAGCCAAACTTCATGCTGGTAAAACAGCCCAGAATGTGATTTACGGTTTAATCATATCAGAAGCAAAACGCAAGCTGCAGTACGAAGAAAAGAGTATTAAGGAAATCTCTTTTGATCTTGGTTTTAAGGATCCATACTACTTCTCAAAATTTTTTAAAAATCACACCGAGGCTTCCCCTTCGGAATACCTAAAAGGACTTCGATTCTAAATCTTCCATCATATTCTCAGGATTCTCCATTTTTTGATCTCTTGATATTTCTGAATTTTGTTTCATCAAATCATAACAGATGAAATTAATAGTAATCGCGGCTTATTGTTTAGCCATTTTGGTCAGCCAAAACATAACGCCTAAAAATCAAATTAAAATGGAGAATCAAGAGATCAATGGGCTACCTAAAATCGGTATCCTCGTATTTGAAGGCTTTTTAGCCAATGAAGTTGATGCACCTTTAGATGTGTTTACGAAAGCTAACAAGGAAGGGAAACCTTTGTTTAATGTCTTTCTGGTTGCAGAAGAAATAACTCCGTACATAAGTGAAGAAGGTTTGATAGTGGTTCCAGATGTTAACATTGTAGAATGTCTGGATTTAGATCTACTTGTAGTACCAAGCTCAATGACCCCTGACAAAGAGACTCAGAATTCTGCATTAATTCGTTTTATTCAAAAGCAGCATAATAAAACGGATTATACAACCGGCCATTGTGCAGGAGCATTTCTATTAGGAGAAGCTGGTATAGCCGATGGAAAACAAATTGTAACCTATTGTGGAGGAAGTCAAAGTTTACAATTAGATTATCCTTCTTTGTTAGCACAAGATGATAGTGTAAACTCCGTAGTGATGGATGGTAAAATTATGTCATCCAATGGGAATCTTGTAAGCTATTTAGGTTCTCTGGATTTATTGGAGAAAATGGCGGGTAAAGAACAACGAACATTAGTTGAAGAGGAATTACTAATACATAAATTGAAGTAAAAATGGACATCAAAAATTATATTACTAGAAGTGAACAACAAAACTGGGAACCTCTTATAGAGAATGGGTTTAATTACCAGGGAATCTTTGTAAAATCCTTGCAATTTGATAAAGCCACAAATCGTTCTAAAGCTATTTTATTAAAATTTGAAAAGGGAGCTTCTTATCCATACCATATCCATCCAGAAGGGGAGGAGATCCTTGTATTAGAAGGAAGTTGTGAGATTCACACGGAGACCTTAGAAAAAGGAGACTATCTCTTTACACCACCTTCTGGAAAACACAGTGTAACATCAACAACTGGTTGTGTGTTATTTCTGTCCATACCGGCAGAGGTGGTATTGATACCAGAAGGAGAGTAGTGTGAAAAATTAATGCTTTCTTATTTGTTTTTTAGCACAATTCTTAGCTACAGTGATAGTAACAACTTTTAAATTGGGGTTGAGTTTTCAATCCCAATTAGTTTAGGTGTTTAATTTTAGGAAGATCATCGTAATTATTTATAAGGTAATTACAATCGCAGTTATAATCTGAATTAACATTATTCTTCCATCAACCTTTTAAAAAAATCCATTTCGAAATAAGTGCTGAAATGATCATGCATGAGCCCTTGAAATTCACTAAGAGTACCATTCTCTAAACATTCAACGAGTTCCGTATGATTAACTTTTTTAGCTGGGATTTCATTTTTGTCTATCTTGGCCTCGGCCTCCAGAACGTAATCAAATACAATCTTTAAGTACTTCTGAAATCCATACAAGGTCTCATTATGAGATATCTTATAGAGATAAGAGTGAAAGCTAATTTCGTAGTCAATCTTGGTTCCCTCGCCTGAGGTTTCATAGGTGGAAATGATATCCCTAAGGGTTGCGATATCTTCAGGAGTGACATTTCTAAATAGTGCATTTGCCATTCCAATCTCCAACATAATACGAAGTTCGAATAGTTCGTGCAGGGTATCCGCATCTAATACTGCTGGATCTAAGACCCGTTCCAATGCAGAGAACAAGTTAAACTTCTTTAACTGTATACCTTTTCTTTTATTTGAAGAGATTAGGCCTAACATTCTAAATCTACTGAGGGCTTCACGAATAACATTCCGACTCACACCCATATTTTCAGCAAGATCCATTTCCGTGGGTAAGGTATCCCCGGGTTTAAATCCGTGCTCTTTAAAATAGATTCTAAGGTTCTTCTCGACTTGATCGACCATGCTCTGTTTCTGCACAGGTTTGATCATTGGTTTATTTTCCGTCCCCATGGTTTTCGTTGTCATTTAATGTGGTGGTGCCAATTTTGGTCTGGACAAATGTAAGGAAGTTTTTTAGTTAATTTTTGTAAAAACAAATAAAATACTATATTAGCACAATAATATTGTCCTACAATATACTTTTAAATTATGAAATTACTAATCAAACTAATCAAAAGTCTGCGGAACTTTCACCTGTTGCCGCTAATGCTATGTACTGTTGCTACAGTGTATGGCCAAAATGAAACCACAATTACGGGTACTGTTTACGGTGAGACAGGAACCATGCCCTTACCTGGTGTTAACATTACAGTAGAAGGTAGATCTATTGGAACAACCTCCGATTTTGACGGAAAGTATTCCATTAATGTAACCTCTACTGATGTATTGATCTTTTCCTATATAGGATTTAAAGAGGTCAGAAAAACAGTAGGTGGGAACACTGTAATTGATGTCACCATGCTTCTTGATGCTGAAGAGCTAGAGGATGTCGTGTTAATTGGGTATGGTAAACAATCCCGAAGTACTGTTACTAATGCGCTCTCCAATGTGGATCAGGCGGAACTGCAAAATGCACCTGGAGCCAATCCGCTTTTACAATTACAAGGAAAAGTGGCAGGGCTGTCACTACAAATACAAGATGGTCAACCAGGGTCTAATCCACAAATCTTTATTAGAGGTGGGTCTTCTACTTCGCCAGAAGGAGATTCCCCCTTGTTTATTGTTGATGGGATTGTCGGGAATATGCGTAATATAAGTGACCTTAATCCAGATGATATCAAATCTGTTCAGGTTTTAAAAGATGCAGCTTCTACCGCAATATATGGAGCTAGAGCTGCAAACGGTATTATTATCATCGAAACTAAATCTGGTACTGCCGGAAAAACCCAAGTCAATCTGCGATTGACCACAGGTTTCGATGCGATGCAGAAGAAATTACCATTGTTAGATGCAAGAGATTATGTATATCTCTCCAGAAAAAACACAGCTCAATTTAATACCACAAACCCAGATTTCTTCCTAACAGGAGGTCGGTTTGGAATGTCTACCGGAAATCCTCGAGACTCCAAGAATACTTTAGAGTTTCTGGATGTATACCTTCAGGATTACGGTCAAGATTATGTGGCTGATCTGATTAACAACCAAGGATGGGAAACTATGGTTGATCCCGTTACAGGAAAGAAGTTACTATTCCAGGATAATAATTATCAGGATGCTACTTTCCAGTTGGGTCAACGTACAGAGGTTGATTTTGATATCAGTGGAGGAAGCGATAAAATAAACTATTACTTTGGACTTGGGTATTTAAATCAAGATGGTATTGTAAGAGGAACGAATTATAAAAACTACAGTCTCTTATACAAAGGAAACTTTAAGTTGAGTGATTCCTGGACTTTAAATGCAAAAGCAAGTCTATCCATCAGAAATTCTAATGCTCCAAATAATTATGAGTGGGTACTGGCCAGGAGTGTACTTTTACCTCCAACTTATAGAAAGTATTATGAAAACGGCCTTCCGGCACCGGGAGAAGGAATTTCGTCTTTTAGAAATCGTCTCCACGAGATGTACTATAAAACAAAGTATAACGATCTTAATGTCTACCGTACCACTTTCCAACTTGGAGGAGTCTGGGATATTTTACCAGGTCTGACCTTTTCACCTTCAGCCTATTATTTTAGTACAGAAGGTGTTGAAAATTATTTTGAAGCCTATAATGAAACTGTGACCAACCGTCCAGCTTCTGCTCGTCATAATCTTGATCGCCACTTACAGTTTGACGGTCTTTTAAATTATGACCTATCTTTTAACAACAAACACTTTTTCAGTACAGTTTTAGGAACGAGTTACAACCACGATTACAGTTATAGAATGAGTGGAAGTGGAAGAGAGGCCCTTACCGATCACATTCCAACGCTTAATGCGACTTCCGAAGAAACCCAAAGGGTGTCTACGACCATAAATTACGATGCGGTGCTAAGTTTTTTCGGTCGTGTAAACTACCATTACGACCATCGTTATATGTTCTCCATCAGTGCACGTTATGACGGGTCTTCCCGTTTTGCGAAAAACAACAAATGGGGATTCTTCCCAGGGGTTTCCGCTGGATGGAACATTCATAAAGAAAATTTCTTTGAACCACTATCCGATGTGGTATCCAATTTAAAATTAAGAGCAAGTTGGGGTAAAACCGGAAACAACTCACTTAGCATCTTTGATTCTAGAGGAAGATATTCCACTGGATATATGTATGATGGCAATGTAGGGATTCTGAATACGACACTGATTAATGATGACCTCGTTTGGGAAGAAACTGCTTCCTATGATGTAGGGATGGATTTTGGTTTGTTTGACAATAGAGTCAACCTACTGGTTGATTATTACCACAAAGAAACCTCTGAGAGATTATTCAACAAACCACTTTGGTCTTCTACTGGTTTTAGTTCCATCAAAAGTAACTACGGAACCATCAGTAATAGAGGGATAGAAGTAGAGCTTAATGCTACTGTATTACAAGGGCAGGATTTCAGCTGGGATCTAGGAGTCACCTTTGCTTATAATAAGGGGATAGTGGATGAACTCCCTGAAAACGGAGAGGACAAGAACCGTATTGGTGGAAACTTTATCTATGATCCATCCACCGGCGGAGAGATTAAAGTAGGGGGACTCGCAGAAGGAGAAAAGTTTGGAGGCCGTTGGGCATTTAATTACCTAGGCGTTTATCAAACTGATGCCGAGGCTGCTAATGCACCAAATGATATTAACGCATCAGGTAGAACAAAATATGCCGGAGATGCCATTTTTGAAGATCGTAACGGTGACGGGATGCTTGATAACCGCGATATGGTTTTTATGGGTTATATAAGACCTAATAAAACTGGTGGTATCGTCAATCAATTTAAATATAAAGGACTGTCTTTACGAGTTGTTACCGATTGGGCTGTAGGTCATGTGATTGATAATGGCTTTAAGTCCAGAACTATGGGTAGTGCCCGTAACAATAATAACGCCTTTGAGGAGTCTTTGACCGATACTTGGCAATATGAGGGAGACGATGCAGTCTATCCAAAGTATACCGTACAAAGTGATTATGACTATAATTTCAGAAACCACAATAGATGGGATTATCAAATTGGTAATGCCAGTGGTGGAGGTAATAATAGCCTGTATTATAGTAAAGGAGATTTCCTTGCCTTTAGAGAGGTGTCGCTGAGTTATCAGTTTCCAAATCGTGTTATGGATGAGCTGAACCTTTCTGGACTTGAACTTTATGTGGGAGTGTATAATATCGGATACCTCACTCGCTATGATGGTCTGATGCCCGAATTGTATTCCGGTCATGACTATGGAACCTATCCAAGACCAAGACAGATTAATGTCGGAGCTAAAGTTTCTTTCTAACGCTAAATAAACTGATTATGCAACGTATAAAAACAATATTACTGATTTTAGGAGTCTTCACCTTTGGGAGTTGTGATCTCACCGAGGTTGATACGGTCTCTGATATAACAAACGAACAATACTGGAGCACACAGGGTGATGTAGAAAGTTATTTGTTCGGGATCTACAACAAGATGCGAAATGAACAAAACACCACCTATCGCTTTGAAGATAGAGGTGACACTTTTGTTCCCGGATTAGAGTCTGGACTGACTACCGCATGGAACCAAAACCTAACGCCTCAAGGTGCACCTGACTGGCTTGGTTATTATAACCTAATACACCATTGTAATTTATTACTTAAATATGGTTCGGATATGGAATTTCAGGTGGAACAAGAGAAAAATCAAATTCTTGCAGAAACCTATTTTATCCGCGCATTTACCTATTTCAATCTTATTAGAACTTGGGGAGACGTACCCATCGAATTTGAACCTACGGAGAGTGCTTCCAAAGAGCAACTCGCCAGATCTCCTAAGTCTGAAGTAATGACGCAGATACTGGCGGATATCGATAAAGCTTTGGAGCTATTTCCTGGAGATGGACTGGTTACCAAAAGCAGAGCATCTAAAGCAGCAACCTATGCACTTAAGGCGGACGCTCTACTTTGGAAAGCTAAAGTTCTCGGTGGAGGAGAGGCAGATTTACAAGCGGTAATCACTAATGCTGATGCGGCTAGTGCCGGGCTCACTTTGGAATCTGACTTTTCTCAAATTTATAGTTCAGAGAATAAAAGCGGTTCTGAAGTTATTTTCACCCTTCATTTTGAAGTGGATGAAAAAGATGACCATTATTCAAATGGCCTTAAACCAAGAGATATTTTTGTACAAGATGCAGTAAACTTTGCAGCACTACCATATGCTAGAAGTGGGGCACGTAGTAATTATATGCCTTCACCTAAAATAGTTGCAGCCTTTGAGGAACATGCTGATGATATCCGTAGAGATGCCTCCATTATTAAAGCCATTGCTAAGGATGGATCAGTGATCGGAATCTTCGACAATAAAATGAGAGGAGCTGTGGTATCTGAAAATAGAGAGTTTGATTCCGATATAATAGTGTACAGACTCGCTGAAATGATACTCTTTAAGGCAGAAGCTCTTGCGGCTTTAAACAAACCAATGGAGGCCATAGTGGAATTGAACAAAATTCGCAACCGAGCTAAAATTGGGGATTATACAGGATCAACAGATAAGAATTCTGTTGAAATGGAAATTCTAGAAGAACGTTACAGAGAATTTTATTTGGAGCTAAAACGTTGGCCTGATTTACTTAGGTTCCATTTTGCAGGAACTATAAATGTGTACAATGAGGTGCCTAATCTCGTAGGAACTAATGTTCCATTGTACTTCCCAATATCCGTTGTTCAAATTGACAGAAATCCTAATCTAGAACAAACCGAAGGTTATGAGTAAAACATTAAAACTAGTAAAGATGAAATCAAAATCAATTTTATATACGATCTGTTGTTTGTTTATTCTGGGCAGCTGCCTGGCATGTGATAGAGACCCTATGGGACTCAGCCAAGATCCTTTGGGACCACAAGCTGGACAAGACCCTGGTGAGGATCCAGAAGATCCTTCCGAGGAAGATGGTAAAACCACGGTGTACCAGGAAGGAACAAATGGCTATGAGGTCTATAGGATTCCGGCCATCGTGAAAACAGAAGCGGGAACCTTACTGGCTTTTGCTGAAGCCAGAAAGCTAAAAAGTAACGGAGATTCTGGGGATATCGATATGGTGGTAAAATCCTCCGATGATGATGGGAAAACCTGGAGTGAGATGCGTGTCATTTGGGATGAAGGACAGAACACTTGTGGCAATCCTGTTCCAATAGTTGATAAAGTAACTGGAAAGATCCATTTGCTTATGACCTGGAATCATGCCGATGATACCTGGGGTAGTCTAAGTTCAGATACTGGTGTAGACACCAGAAGGGTATATTACACCTCTTCAGATGACAATGGGGAAACTTGGACGACACCTACGGAGATCACAGCTTCTGTTAAAGATGAAAGCTGGGGCTGGTTCGGAACTGGTCCAGTTCACGGAATTCAACTTCAAAAAGGGGAATATCAAGGAAGGTTAGTTTCTCCTAATTATTATACCGTAAAGGAAGGTGGAAGTGTAAAGACATATTCTAATGTGAGTTATTCGGATGACAATGGAGTGACCTGGCAATCTGGAGAAGCAGTTCCCGATGCTGGAGCTGGGGAATGTACGGTAGCCGAATTGGAAGATGGGACGCTGTTATTAAATATCAGAAATGGTAATGAATTGGCTCGAAAAGTAAGTCGAAGTGAAGACGGCGGAGTGACTTGGTCGGCTCCTGAAATCTCTTATGTTCTTACGGATCCTCATTGTCAGGGAAGTATGGTTACCTCCGACACCAGTCCATATCGTGTGTTCTTTGCCAATGCGGCCAGTACAGAGCGCATCAATATGACCATCAAAATGAGTGAAGATGCCGGGGCATCTTGGGGAGGTCAAAAGTTAATTCACTCAGGACCATCAGCCTATTCAGATTTGGTGATGATTTCGGATGATGCCATCGGTATCCTATATGAAGGAGGTGAAGGAAGACCTTATGAGAACATCATTTTTGAAAACGTTGAGGTTTCAGATTTTAAATAACATGGTAAAATACACTTTTTGAGCCTTGATGCCTTAAAAAGATTTATAGGCATTCTATACTTTGATAGATTAGCATCAAAGGGTTGACTTTATCGCCCAGGGCAGTAACCAAGAGGCTTTAAAGACTAAAAGATAATATACCTGAAAAGGAAAAAAATACTAATACTAAAACTCATGAAAACAAGACTAACCTTACTGATATTAATACTCGCTGCGCCACTATTGTTTTTGGCCTGCGAAGATGAGCAGGATCCGCTTCTATTAAAGGCAAATTTTGTCTCGGATAAAAAAACGGTAGCTGCAGGAGAAAGTGTCGTATTTAGTGATAAATCATCTGGAAGTCCTGCAACTTGGGACTGGAAGTTCGAAGGTGGGGAACCCGCGACCTCTGTTTTATCAAGTCCAACCATTGTATACAATATCCCAGGCACCTACGCTGTTAGTTTAAAACTGACCAATAGCAGTGGTAGCGATGAGCTTTCTCAGGCGGATTATATAAAGGTGACTTACGGAGGACTTGCTCCTGAATTCACTTCAGATAAATTGGTGGTCCTTGCCGGGCAAGAGGTCGCATTTACAGATCAAACCGAAGGAATACCGGAGAGCTGGGAATGGGAGTTTACAAGTGATATGGGTGTTGTAGTAACAGCTACGGAACAGAACCCTATGGTGAAGTTTACCGGAATTGGGATCTATGACGCCAAACTCACCGTAGCTAACCCTGAAGGAACAGAAGTTATCACTAAGGAAGATTATATAAACGTTCTGGATCCAGCAAGTATTCAAGCGGATTTTGTCGCAGAGCAAGTTGCGACCTACTCTGGTGGACAAATTGCTTTTCAAGATAATTCTACGGGTCTTGCCACCTCATGGTCCTGGACTTTTGAAGGAGGACAACCTGCAACCTCTACAGAGCAAAATCCTACGGTTACCTACGCCCAAGCCGGTAAATACAAGGTAACACTAGCAGCATCCAACGACCAAAAGACCTCTACCTTAGTTCAGGAAGAGTATATCATTATCATACCAGGAGATGGGCTTGCTGCCTATTATCCGTATGATGGCGATGGTGCTGATATGGGGCCAAATAAGCTTGTAACCAATACAGTGGGTGCTGTAAGTTATGATGCCGCAGATCGTAAATCCGGTAAGGCTGCTGTCTTCGGCGGATCTGATGCTTTGGTTATTCCAGATACTGATGAATTGAACTTTGATAAGGGTGACTTTACAGTGGCAGTTTGGGTCAATACCGCAGAGCAGAAAAAAATGATGGTTTGGCAGGAAAGTGGTGCCGGGGGATCCCGTGACAACCAAGGATGGATGAGAGTAGGGAATAACCTAGATTCTCAACTCATTCAGTTTGCCATTGAGGATGACACAGGCGGCGCTTTTCAAAGTGTAGGAACCACTGAGTTATCCGGAGGTACCTTATTGGATGGCACTTGGCACCATATTGTTTGTGTGCGAGAAGGCCTTGCATCTAGAGTATATGTTGATGGGATCCTAGTAAAACAAGGGAATGCCTCTTCCATAAAAGATGTATCCAATGCGGCTGACTTCAAAATAGGAACTCAGGAAGGCCCTATTGGGAATTACAAAACATTCTTTACAGGAATGTTGGATGAGTTGATCATCTATAATAAGGCGCTCTCTGCAGAAGAAGTAAAATTCTTGCATGAGCTATAAGGGCCCAGAATTTTAAGTATTGAATCTGTTGTGGTATAACTTGAACTAAAAAGGGACGGAGTTTAAAGACTCCACTGCATTTGGCTCTAAAAGGAACAAACACATCAACAAGTTTTAATAATACAATTGTTTTTCAGTTTAGTTAGTTTACCCCGGGCTAGTAATTGGCACCCTAGTCCGGGTTATTCTCTAAGCAGTATTTAGTGTATCTTAAATGTCAAAATTAAGATTGTGAGGTGTGTACGCTCCAAAGCGCTTTAACCTCATTATAAAGTCATCAAAATAGTATTCACCATATTTTGCTGTATGTGATGATATAGGGAACACTTTAATTTCCCGTCCATTCAGTCAAAACGATAAATTAGATCATATGAAATTAAATTTTAACGGATTGATAGCTGCAGGGTTTAGCCCTTTTAAAGTCGATGGGACACCTGATTTAGATAAGATCCCTCCATTGGTGGATAAGCTTATTAAAGAAGGGATAAATGGCTTTTATCTCATGGGAAGCACAGGTGAAGGAGTTTCCGTAAAATTGGAACAGCGTCTCGCGATAACCGAAGCCTATTTTAAGGCGGTTAATAAGCGGGTTCCTATTATTGTAAACGTAACACATTCAAGTTATGGAGCCAGTGCTGATTTAAGTAGACATGCGGTACAAATGGGAGCGGATGCCCTATCGGCAACAGCACCTTCCTATTATGGGATCTCTGGAATAGATCAGTTGATTTATGCTGTGGAGAAAATCACAGATTGCCAGGATCAAATCCCCTTTATTTATTACCATATCCCAGGTAAAACGGGACTAAATTTTAAGATGCATACTTTTTTGGAGCAGCTGGATAAAAGGATACCACAACTCGGTGGGATAAAATATACAGCCTCATCCATGGATGATTTTATGTTGTGTAAAGAAAATTATGGAGATCGTTATAAGATGTTCTTTGGTGTGGATGAGCTTTTTCTTCCTGCTTTAGCCATGGAAGCCGATACCTTTATTGGAAGTACCTATAATTTTATGCTTCCGTATTACAAGAATATCCTGAAGTATTATGGAACAGATAACCATAAGGTGGCTTTGGAAAACTATCGCAATGTGGTAGAAATTATAAATGCCTTTTTAAGATATGATGGACTGGCGTCTCAAAAAGCCATTTTGAAAATGAATGGTTTTGATTTTGGGCAACCCATCTCACCCATCCTACCACTTACGGATAATGAGTACAATTACTTAAAACAAAATTTAGAATCGCTACATTATTTCGACCATGTCAAATAACCCCCAGGCATTGTTTAATTGCCGTAGTGGATTTTTAGCTAAGTACAAACTAAATCTGCTATGGTTATTAGTGTCATTCTTTATGCTTAATGGTATGGCTCAAGAACTTAATGTTCAGCAATTAGCCTCGCTGCCTGGAATAGAAAAAGAAGGTAATTCTTTGGGGTACGCAGGGATGTATGGCGGCAAAGTAGGTGATCTCATACTAGCTATGGGAGGAGCAAATTTCCCGAATGCATTGCCCTGGGAAGGTGGAACTAAAGTATGGAGTGATCATATTCTAATACTTAAAGATCAAACATGGACCTTATCAAAAAACACCCTTCCATCAGCACTGGGATACGGCGCCTCTGTGTCCTTGGATAATGGCATTCTCTGTATTGGTGGAAATAACAGTGATGGTGTTTCTGCGCAGGTGTTTTTAGTGCAGCTAGATCCAAATGATCTACAGATTGAAATAAAACAGTATCCGCCTTTACCCATACCGCTTGCCAACCTTTCGGCTGTTAGGGACGGGGAGTTTATTTACGTAGTCGGCGGTGACGATAGCAAGAACAGCTCTTCTTCATTATATAGGCTTCATCTAAAGGAATTATCAACTTGGGAAAAGCTGGACGATATGCCGGGGCCGGCAAGAAGTTATCACGCTGCAGCGGTACAGGAAACAGGCTTTTCTAGGAAATTGTACGTTTTTTCAGGACGGAGTGTAGGTGCGATAAAACCAACACCTTTATTAGATACATATGTGGCTTATGATTTGAAAAGTCATGCTTGGGATAATCCCGTGACCATGGTTATTAAAGGAGAGCCAAAGGTGCTCATGGCTGCCAGCGCTTCAGCTGTCGGATCGATGAGCGTTTTGCTATACGGAGGGGATACAGGAGAAATGTTTACTAGACTCGAAAAGCTAAGCTTAGAACTTGAACAAACAAAAGATAGTGCTCGGCATATAAAACTTCAAAAAGAAAAGGAACATCTCTTGACAAGCCATCAAGGTTTTTCAAATAACGTATATGCCTTTAATACCGTAACAGCACGCTGGAGTGTTTATGATACCATAGAAGATCTCCCAGTGACCGCGCTCTCATTTAAAGATGCAAATTCCATGTATTTAGTATCTGGAGAAATTCGTCCTGGAGTTCGAACTCCGGCGACTTATAAGATCCAGAGCAGGAAGGATGTTGAAGCCTTCGGTTTATTGAACTATACGGCTATGGGTATTTACCTGTTAGTGCTCGTTATTATTGGTCTCTATTTTTCCAAAAAACAAAAATCAACAGAAGATTATTTTAGAGGAGGAGGAAGAATTCCATGGTGGGCATCTGGGTTGAGTGTGTTCGGAACCTTGCTGAGTGCCTTGACCTTTATGGCCATACCTGCAAAAGCCTTTTTAACGGATTGGTCGTACTTCTTTTTAAATATTGCGGCCATTCTTATCACCCCTGTAATAGCCATTTATTTTATACCTTATTTCAATAGGCTTAAGATCAGTACAGCTTATGAGTTTTTGGAAATTAGATTCAATTATACGGCTAGAGCATTAGGAAGCCTATCTTTTATGTTATTTCAAATCGGTCGAATCGGTATTATATTACTGCTACCTTCATTAGCCATTACCATAGTTACCGGAATTCCAGTAGAGGCCAGCATTCTTTTTATGGGAGTGTTATGTGTTTTGTATACTACCTTTGGTGGTATTGAGGCCGTAATATGGACTGATGTTTTACAGGTTGTTGTTTTAATGGGTGGAAGTATACTGGCCATATTTTGGATATTTTTCCAAGGAGATGTTTCAGTGGCTCAAGCCTACGATCTCGCTGTAGAAAACCAAAAATTCAATATTATAAATTGGGACTTTGATTTTACAAGCTCCACCATTTGGGTAGTGCTCCTAGGAGGATTAGCGTCCTCCCTAATTACTCAAGGAACGGATCAGACCATTGTCCAACGCTATCTTACCAGTAGCAGTGTTAAAGACGCTAGAAAAACATTATATACCAATGCTGTCATGACACTTCCAGCGACCATTATCTTTTTTGGAATTGGAACTTTGTTATTTGTTTTTTATAGTCAAACGCCTGAGAAGTTACCGCCTCAGATTAACAATAACGATTCCATTTTTCCTTGGTATATCGTCCACGAATTGCCAGCAGGCGTTTCCGGTTTTTTAATCGCTGGATTATTCTCAGCTGCTATGTCCAGTATCAGTAGTAGTTTGAATTCAATCTCTACGGCTTTTTGTAATGATTTTTATCAAAAAATCTATCCTAAGACCTCCGATCTAAAGTTACTTCGCATAGCCAGGATAACCACCCTTGTTATTGGCATAGCAGGAATACTGTTTGCCTTCTGGATGGCGAATTCCAATATTAAATCACTGTGGGATCAATTTTATGTGGTATTAGGACTAATCACAGGTGGGCTTGGTGGCATGTTCTTATTAGGCATCCTTACCAAAAGAGCAAACGCATACGGTGCCTTAATTGGGGTGCTGGTTAGCGTCTTGGTCACTTGGTATGTAAGCCAATACACTAATGTCAATTTCTTATTTTTATCAGTAGTTGGAATCGTCAGTTGTTATGTACCAGGGTATTTGTTTAGTTTTATTTTCCCTCAAGGCAAAGACAAGAAATTGATACGGTAGTGGAATGAGAAATAGAGCGCTATATTACAGTGCCCGAGACGCTTTTTTGAAGATATAAAAAAGTATAAATAATAGATTAATAGTATTGCTAATCATATAAATTGAAAACAATGGAACCTAGAAGAATACAGATGCTGTCGGTCATTCTTATTATTATGAGTTTTGCGTTTATCTCTTGTGAAAAGGAGATAAGTAATGTACAAGTTACCCAAACGCAGTTTGAATACCCTGTTTTAAAAACCAAACCTTATAATCATGTATTGTTATTGGAGATAAGGACCAAGGATTCACTAAAGCCCGTGGCACTGACTGAAGTTAATTTGGACTTTGGAAAAGCTACGAATTTAGACGATATTCAGAGTGTGGCGCTCTACTATGTTGGGGCAAAAGAAGGTCCCATTAAAAAAGATAGTAAGCTGTTTGCTTCTTCAAAAGAGATCAAACCTAAGACGAAGTTAGAAGGAGATCTTGAACTTAGTGGTGCAAGTCATTTTTTCTGGGTTTCTGTACAACTAAACGATATGGCTGATATTACACATAGGCTAAGTGTTTCCTGTGAATCTATAGTAGCTGGCGCAGGGACTGTAGCGTTGACTCCACTTGAAAATCCTAGGAGCCTTCGAATGGGAGTGGCGGTCCGTAAGCATATGGATGATGGATTACATACCTTCAGAATACCTGGACTTGTACAATCTAATAAGGGTACTCTGATCGCTTGTTATGACGTTAGAAGAGACACAGGTCGTGATCTTCAAGGGGACATAGATTTAGGCATCAGTAGAAGCTTCGATGGCGGAAATACTTGGGAGCCGATGCAAATTGCAATGGACATGAAAGAATATGGTGGGCTACCAGAAAAATTCAATGGCGTCAGTGATGCTTGTTTACTGGTAGATCGTAATACAGGGGATATCTACTTAGCCGGACTGTGGATGCACGGGGTTATCAATAAAGAGGGCCAATGGGTTGAAGGATTAACAGAAGATAGTGACAACTGGAATCACCAATGGAGAAATAAAGGATCGCAACCAGGGTTTGGATTAAAACAAACCAGCCAATTTCTGATCAGCAAAAGTACAGATGATGGCAAAACCTGGAGTGAGCCTGTGAATATCACCAAGATGTGTAAAAAAGAGAAGTGGTGGCTCTTTGCCCCAGCTCCTGGTAACGGTATTACCATGCAGGATGGTACCTTAGTTTTCCCAACCCAGGGTAGGGATGAAAATGGGGAACCTTTTTCAAACATTACCTATAGTAAAGATGGGGGCAAAACCTGGATTACAAGTAATCCATCCTATACGAACACTACGGAATGTGCTGTAGTGGAGCTGGATCCTGGAGTACTTATGCTTAATATGAGAGATAATAGAAACAGGAAAGATAAAAGTGATACAAACGGAAGAGCGGTTTATGTGACTTCTGATTTAGGTAAGACCTGGCTTGAGCATTCATCTTCTCATAAGTTACTTCCAGAGCCCGTGTGTATGGCATCCTTATTTGAATTTAAAACGGAAGACTCTTCTTTGTTACTCTTTTCCAATCCTAACACCAAAGAAGGTCGTTATAATATCACCATCAAGGCGAGTTTTGATAAAGGTTCTAGCTGGAATACCAATAATCAGCTGCTTCTGGACCAAGGAAGGGGTAGAGGCTATTCTAGCATCACCCAAGTAGATGAATTTCACCTAGGAATTTTATATGAAAGCAGTCAGGCTGATATGACTTTTCAGAAAATACCTTTGTCAGATATTGTTAAACAGTAGTACGACCTTATAACCAATACAGCATGTTGGACTCCCTAGAGGCTGACATGCTGTATTCTTTATGTCAACATTGTTTTAGCTCTTATTTTAATTTCCTTGATTAGTTAAACTAAATAACTGTATCAAAGATTTTGTAGCCAAATTTGCTATGGCTATTTTTGGATTGCAGCCAAAGTTTTAGAAATAGGAAAGGGCCTATTTTAAGGCGCGCTAATGATCCTTTTTGTCCACGACTATGCATCTACCAAATCATCCTGAAATTTCGATTTCAAAATTGTCTTCTGTGTTTAAAAACACCAGTGCTACTTATAAGTTTTATTGGTTCTGGAGTATCTTAGAAGCGATTGAGGATGGTCAAAGTACCATCGACAAAAAAGAGATTTTTTCTAGAATGTTGGCTTTAGCCTGGTACCCCGTAAACTACTTTCATCTTTCTTTTGGCAAGCAGGATTCAATACAAGATGCTATTCTAAAGGTTAGGGACATAGAAGGGTTTACTATTGATGATAAGCGAAGCTTTATCTTAGAAAGGCTCGTTAACTCAACCAATCCTGAAACGATACAATTGTTAACTCACTTTGATAAAAATGTTCCACATAAGTTTTTGAGTCCATGGCTTGGTAGTAAATCTAAGTCTAAAATTTATGAACACTCTTTAGAGATTAAGAATAATGCGCCTTATTCTTTGTTTAAAGATCATATCGTGATCTCAGATAAATGGCTGCATTATTTTTACACGAACACCGCTGTTCTAAAAGCTTTCTGTTACTGGAACTTGGCTTTGTTTCTTCAGTTCCGAAATCCAAATGTTCCAGATATCCCAAACAAGATACACAGACCAATAGTAAGGGGCAGCTTAAATAACCATAAATCCAAATTCTGGGATCGTGTGATCGATGAAATTGGCAATGTCCATTGCATTTATACGGGGAACAAAATAATTAAGGGGAACTATGCGATTGAACATTTTATTCCTCATCAATTTGTAGCGCATGATCTCATGTGGAACCTCATTCCAGCGGATATGACTTTTAACTCCATAAAAAGTGATAAGCTACCGCGTTTCGAGATTTACTTTGACTCCTTCTATAATTTTCAGAAAACTGGAATTGAAATCATCAAGCAAATAGCTCCTAAGAATCATTATTTGCAGGATTACTTACCTATTTTTCCTGATTTAGAGATTGACAAATACAAATTTGAAGAGCATATTAAACCCATGCTCACCATAGCACACAATAACGGATTTCAATACTTAAATAAAGACTAAAATGAAAGACTTTTTAGAGATACCAGAATCTAGAATACTTTTTAGGTATGACTACTTTTTTATCGTTGTTGATTCCTATGCAGTTTAACCAGGACATCTTTTAATTATTTCTAATGAACTACGTAAAGATTACTTTGAACTCTCTGATATTGAGAAAGCCACTCTAGTATCTACAATCGATAAAGCCAAGTCGATTATCGAAAAGGAACATAAGCCAAATGGGTATAATATTGGAATGAACTGTGGAGAGACGGCAGGACAGACCATTTTCCATTTCCACTGTCATGTTATACCTAGGTACAAAGGGGATATGGAAAATCCAAGAGGGGGCGTAAGAGGAGTGATTCCAAGTAAAATGCGCTATTAAATCTACGGGGCTTTATAGCGCTGGTCGAATGCATTGTGCACTTTGTTCTAATATTACGAAAATATTAACTTACAACCATATTATAATATTCTAAGAGTGATATTTTAAATTTCTTTTAACAGTGTGAAGTTTCATTATTACCTAACTTCGAATGTATCTGATCCAAAAGGAACAGGCACTGAAATAGCCTACAACTAAAAATTCACGAGGATTATACACCTAAACCAATACGTTACACGACTCAACTTATATCCCAAGAACCTCCCACGCTGGGGTGTTTTTATGGCTATTCTTTCAACAACACTTGGCTACTGCCAAGAAGCTTCTGTGATTTCCGGGAGGATATATAGCCATGAAAAGGAATTGAAGGATATCAAGATTATCAATCTTAACAGAAATACATATTCCTATTCCGATGCGAATGGTCTATTTACAATAGGAGCCTAACTTAAGGATAGCATTAAGTTTACTTCTATTTTTTATGGAGTAAAAGTTATAGTCGTTAAAAGGGAACATTTAAAATCTGCACTGGAGATAAGCTTAGTAGAAAAGGTAAATGAACTAGAAGAAGTTGTGCTTTCCAAAGAGTACATCGCCCCTGATTTTGATAAAAAGGCCTATACTTTAGACCTTCAAAAGCAAATCAATACAGATCGGAAAAAGAATCCTTTTAAATATGGGACATTACCGACGGGCGGCGGAAACATTGCAAACCTCATAAGGCTTGTCGCTTGGCTTTTAAAAGACAAGGATAAGAATAAGGATGAAGAGCAGGTGAGGACGGTGGTTTTTGATGAATTAACCCATTTGTTTAAGAATGATACATTTTTTACTGAAGAGTTACTAATTCGTGACTTAAAAGTGCCTAAAGATCAAATAGAACTTTTCTTTATGTATTGCGAAGCACAAAGTATAAATTCTGAACTATTAGGGTCAGATCGCAAATTTGAACTGTTGGATCAACTCGTAATCCATAGTGGAAGTTTTATGTCCAGGCTTAACGGCTCTAGTGAGGATTAATAGCTGCTGATAATTACGGAAGTCTTGGTGTTTCTAAAGTGACCATTAAAGGCAACTAAAACTGGTTAAAAAACAAAGGACACATCCTGGGGCGCTGGTCTGACGGGTAGCGTGGTGTGTCCTTATGTCGTGAAATGATTGTTTCACATTTCACCCCCAATAAATTGTCATAATTTTTTTTAGTTGTTTAACTATATTTTAATTTTAGATCCTGTTTGCTTAATGATAGTGTATTATCTCATCCTTTGTTTGGTTGCTTAAGGACTTGTTCCAAATCCAAATTCTTATTATAATCAACAATTTCATCCAGGCTCATTTTCTTCTCGTGTAACAAATAAGCAGGTGCTACTTTGTATTTGATATAACTAACATCATCAATTTTAAAATGGTTGGAAAATAAAAAGCTGGGATATTTGAGGCATGCGATCCGTGATAGTGGTATAATCAGTTCTCCCAATAACCCTAAAGCAATTTTATAATTTATATGCATGTTCAATTAGGTTAAATCCTTTTGGGTTATATTGTTTTGACTCTTTGCTTGAAAGTTCATATATCCAATAAGTAGTAGGAGTGCAATAACACAAAAAATCGAACCTTCAAAGCCAAAATCCCCTCCATTAATAAGGTTGTTCTCTGTCCTTCCGATGTTTACTAGTGAAAATGAGCTTTTACCACTTACACTGAACCCAAAGAGAGCTTGAAAGAAATTCCAACTAAAGTGCAAGGCAATTGAAAACCACAAGTTCTTTGTGAGTATATAAGGTAGGCCTAAAACAATACCCGAAAGAAAGAGATTGATATAGGATATCCAGCCCATATGAGGATTGAAGGCATGCATTAAGGCAAATATCACCGAAGATATAATTAATGCGATTTCACCACGGTGTATTTTTAATAGATTTCTCAAGATATAGCCCCTACAAACAATTTCTTCTAATACGGCTACAATCATAAATAGAATAATAGACAAGGCTAATTTTTCTGCATTAAATGCTATGTTCTCAAATGTAATCTGATTTAGTAGTAGGAGCGCCAGGAATCCAATTCCCATAATTACTAATCCTGCTGCTATACCTAATCCGATATCTTTCATACGGTTTTCAAGGGATAAACCCAAGTGAGATAATGCCTCATTGTCAACAAACCTCATGAACATAAATACAATAGAAAGCCCAGCTAAAAGGCCAAAAAAGTAAATGATGACTTCTTGCTTAATCGTTGTTACGATAGTAATATCTAGAGGATTCGCTCCAGCTACATAGTACCCAAATAGCTCAAACAGGCCTACAAAAATCACGAAGGCCACTGTGAATACAATGATTTTTAGCCAGATTTCAGATTTTGAGTGATTGCTTTCCATAACAGGGTAATTTTATTATTTAAGCTGTTGTTAGTAGGTTGATTACTTATTTTAAAATTGTATCATTTGCTCCAAAAGGAGGATTATTATGTCTAGCAAAACTCTAATTAGCATTTGGTTGGTTAATGGGTTATATATTGGTATTTCTTTAAGACGTTTATTAGCTTAAAATTGGTTTTTCTACAGCTATTCTCGATAACTCAACTTTAGCTATTTTCGTTGCTATGTCAAAAGTGTAACAAATCATCGGAATAGACAATTACTCTATACGACGGTTTATAAATTGGCCCGATGATTTATAAATTACCGGTAGTTTTGTCCAAATTCTAGGTAAAAATCCAATGATGGTTTAGTAGATTATGTGACCTGCATTAAAAAAGTGAAAACTTGTTAAGAATTAAGGTGGTTTAAAAATTACAAAAGTAAATGATACCTCTACAGGTGGTGATTCCAAATACTACACGTAGAAATTATCTGCTCTTTTTTTATTTTTTTGGAGTAGTTTAATTAAAAAAATTGAATCTTTGCTACTAGAATTACTGCCGTGAATCAAATTATGACTTTTAAGACCATAATGAATTGTCTAAATTTTAAAGAGCCATTAAAACTAATTGGATTGTTATTCCTGGTAATTCCTGCTTTACTGTTTTCTCAAAATTCCCCAACCTATGAAGAGTTGCAAAGCATGCAATATGCAGCCGTGCACAAAGGCGATATAGTTCAACTGCGAAAGATTAGTAAAATTCAATTCGAGAAAGCCTGCCTAGAGAAAGACAGTCTTCAAATGGCAAAAGCACTATATCAAAGAGCCTTAGAGGAAGATTATGAAAAGGGACTTGAATTGGCTGATTCCATAATATTACTTACTGAAAAAGGAAACTACAAATGGTATCCTGCGGAGGGCTATATTATCAAAGCTTATAGGCATTATATGGCCGGAGATTATCTAGAATCTCTCAATAGCTATATTGAGGGACACGAGATTGCACTAAGTAAAGGAAACATGGATCAAGTCAATTCTACTCTCACAAGTATCGCCGCAATTAAATCTAATAATGGCCATCATGCCGAAGCACTCGACTTGTACAGAGAATCCCTAGGGAGATTCAATGATAGCGAAGAATTAAGTGCTATAAATTATGATGACTACTTAATGTTACATTACAATATATCGCTATCTTATTTAAAATTGTATAATTTGGATTCTGCGAGGTATGTAATAAATAAAGGGATTCCAATTGCTTTAAAATTTGGAGACACTATGTACTACCGCGACCTGATTACTGCAAACGCACAAATAGATTATTATGATGGCAACTACTTGAAGTCAAGGGATTCTCTATATAAATATATAGGGTATTACGATGGAATAGACCAGGCAGAAAAGGAGTATTACCTAGGTAAGATTGCTGGAAAAATGCGGGACTCTGTCACAATGTTTAACTATTTCATGTCGATAGATTCAATAGTCACTGAAATAGATATTCCGGTTGACAACATGGAAGATGTGTATCAGCTATTATTAATTAAATCTTCTAAAGAGAATAATAAAGAGCAACAGCTCGAGTATATTAATAAGCTTATTTATTTTGATAGCATTAATAGCACCTTGCGAAGTGGGCTCAATCAATTAGCGACTGTAGGTTTTAACGTTCCAATGCTTCAAAGAGAGAAAAAACAGCTGCTAAGTGAAATAAATGGAAGGGATAGAGTAATTTTATATTTATATGCAGCGGCTGGATTTAGTTTATGTTTCACAGTGTTCGTCTTTTACAAGAATTACAAGATTAAAAGGAAGCTGAATTTGTTGATGAATACAAAGGTAGAGCCTATTCATTCGAATCGTAATGAGAAGATAGAACTTCAGCTCTCTTCCGATATTCTTGCAAAAATAAAGAACGGTCTGGATCTTTTCGAAAGGGAAAAGGGATTTTTAGACCCGGGTATCACTCAAGAGTCTTTGGCAAAAAACTTAGGAACAAATTCGTCGTATTTGTCAATGGTAATCAATAGTGAAAAAGGAATTAATTTTTCAAGATATTTAAAGGATTTAAGGGTGACTTACGCAATAAATTTTTTAAAGGCTAATCCTGAAATATCAACTAAGTATACAATGAAGGGTATGTCCGAGTTGTTTGGCTTTAAATCTGCAGATTCATTTTCTAGAGCCTTGTCTTCTAAAATAGACGTAAGTGCTTCTGACTATTTAAAGAGAATTAAGAAAGAATCTTAATATTTTATTTCTCAAAACTTTACCCAGCTTTTGGTTAGGATGATATCCGAATTTTTTTAAGCTTTTTTAATGCCTAGGAAAAAAACCAAATTAAAGGGGAATTTTCCTGTTGATTCAAGTTGATTTTATAGTTAAATTTTAACATTCAATTATTTAATACAATTGGTTAGTGCTTTTTGGTATCAAAAATTAGCGATTTCAGATGTTTAATAGAAAAGATTCACTTTTAGCAGAAATTCCTGATATTATAGCCTTCTTTGGTCACTTGGATGCTACTATGGTGACAGTATACCATACGAAAGAAGACAAAATAATTTATTGTAATAGTTGTTTTAAGGATAACCACAGCATCAATGTTAAGGATGTTTTTAACCAAGGCTGGTCCAATTGGATCCTAATGATTCCTTTGAGTCATAGACCAATAGTGAAGAGTCGACTTTTTAATTTTTTTGGGAATCTTGACCTAATACATGTTATTACCCTTAGATATCCAATTGTTGATTGTGAAGGAAATGAGCTTAGTTTACGACATAAATGTTTGTCCATTCAACTTAAGAAACAGCATGTCGTTATTAGTTATATTACCGATGTTACTGAAGAAAAAAGTATTGAACGATACCTTAGTTCAAAAAAGATGCATCAAGATACGCTTAAGAAAAATTCAGAAAAGTTTATCTCATCAAGAGAAAAGCAAGTATTACGGTTAATAGCCGATGGGCTTTCTTCGAAACAGATTGCTAATTTGCTTTTTATCAGCAATCACACCGCCATATCTCACCGTAAACATCTCATCAAAAAGTTTCAGGTTAAAAATACCGCTCAGTTGATCAAAGCGGCTTCTAAAGTTATTGAGTTATAAGCAACTTATTTTCTAAATTATTAATTTATAGTCACATATAGGTAAAATCGCCATTTTTGGGGATTGATTGTTATTTGTATTCACTGTAGCTTTAAAGGAAGAATATTTTAATTTTTAAGACCTTAATCATGGATTACGCATTTGCTCCAGGAAGAACAGGACAGGACAATAGAGTTCGTAATATGTTTAACAGAATGGACAATACTACTCTAATTAACCGTCACAGCGTAACAACAGTCCGTCAATTCATTCAGCACCTTTCTTCAAACGGAAGTGTTACTCGACCGATAGAAGATGCGCTGAATGGGGCGCATGCCAATGCGCAAGGATTCCTTTTTATTTCTATGTATCCTGGACAGCAGGGTCCAACAAGTTTTGAGACCTTAGAAGACACCATGAGTAATTCAAATCGCTCCATTGAGATTCCTGACGCTACCATTGGTCATGCGGTCGGTGATCCAATTACTCATAGTTTCCACTTCAAAGGGTGTAATATAGGTAAGGCAGTTCCTTTTCTTGAAAAATTAAAAGAGGCTTTGGGTGGAAATGTTCAGGTCTCTGCACCCAAGCATTTTCATTTTTTATCTGACCAACGAAATTTCGGAACCATAGAGGGATTAAGTTATCAATTTATCATGAGTCAACCGACTCCATTGGCCAATAGAGCAGCATTATTGACTGCATTTCAGAATTCAGGAAATTTTGAGTTTTATGATAGTTCCAATGTTCCCGATGCTAAATGGGAGGAGTGGCTTCCCTCACGAATTAGGCCCAGGGATTTAAAGCGGAGGTATAGAAAAGACAAGTACGTAAATTTAAACCTAGGTCAAACCATTGGAACACGTACAACTGTACGGTATGATATTGAGTTTCGAACTGATAAAGAACAATTTAATTATACGATAAATTTTCCCAGTACTTCTGATGTTCCAAATGGGGCAACGGCCAGAAAACAGGCACTTGAGGATTCTTTAAACAATGATCCTCAATTTGATGCCAGCCATGATTTTCCTATATATGAGCGCTGGGGGTATCACAGTTTGAATGATTTTATACAAGGTTATACTTGGGATTTTGATAAAAATGGAAGGATGTTGGTTTGCTTGGGTACACGATTTAGTTATACACTACTTCCTCCAATAGTAGAGATCAGCACGGGGGACTTTTTGTTTAATTATTACCCTGCTTCTAGCTCATCAAATGCTGCTATAACCAATGGTCTTGTAGTAACCGATAACCGATTTTTTACAGTTGTTTAAATCATGGCAGAAAACCGAGATACATTAGAACTAATTGCGGAACAACTATTGCTTGCCATAGAACCTTTGGTTAATGGCTTCTCTCACCCAGATGCGGCCAAGACACTATTGGAAGAAATGGGATGGGATTTTTCTTCAGTTCCTGCGGCATTGGATTCTTTACAAGCACCTGTTCAACAAGCCTATGATTTAGTCAATACTGATAGTTTACCCGCACAGGATACGGTTCAACAAATCATCCAATCTGTAAAAGAAGCTTTTATAACTATTGAAAACATTAAATCACAAGGAGGCCTTCCAAGTGATTTCAAAAATGAATTTCCAACGCAACTTGTTCAATACTTACTTGTAGAATACCTAGTGAATTACCAGCCGAGTACTGGATACCTGCTTTCAACTATCGGCATTATAAAAATGACCGAAGTCGCTGCTTCAGGTAGTCGATTGGCTTATACTAAAAAGGAATTCGCTTTTTCTGCCTTTGGAGATTTCTTTGATGACCCCTTAGTATTCTTTAAAGATGCATATAACTGGGGAGCATCTGAATTCAAAGATAATGAGTTGCTGCACAATATATATGGTTTGATGAATGCATGGGGCCTTGGGAGTTATGAAGAAGCCTTGGGTTTAGATACCGTGAATCAATTAATCCATGGCGCTTTACACCCTGAAAATGCTTTTGGTACAGCCTTGAAAGTTGTGTTTTTTGAAAGCAGTGTCAGCCCTATTGATTTTAATGCGGGATTTAGACTGTTTATACTTCCCGAAACTGCTTCAGATAAACCTGGCTTTGCCGTATTACCATTTGCCACTGGAGCTATTGAAGAATCCTTTGAAATAACAGATCATTTAGAATTAGGAATTGAAGGAGGGCTAGATCTAACTGGAGGATTAGGGATTATAATCAGGCCTAGTAGAGGCATTGAACTATTAACTGGTTTTGGATCTGGAACGCCTTCTTCGCTTTCTGGTCATATGCTTTTTTCCCTGGCGTTATCCAATCCCGAGGAGCCTTTTCTACTTATTGGAAAACGCGATGCTAGTCGTATGGAATTAGCTGGTGTTTCCACCAAGTTGGGAAGCAGACTTAGTGCTACGGAGAATTTTGAAATCATGACAGAGTTTGCATTGAAAGATGGTAAAATCGTTGTCAAACCCGACCCGGAAGAAACAGATGGATTCCTTTCAAAAATTTTGCCCGCAGATGGCATCACCTTAAATTTTGATTTAGGTGTAGGATTTTCATCAGAACAAGGTTTTTATTTTTCCGGTAGTACAGGATTAGAAATTGTACTTCCTGTACATATTGATTTGGGGATTTTAAAAATCGAAGGTGCTTTAATTTCACTGAGTCCCAAAATAGGAAGTGGCTCGGAGCCTTTTCGTATAGATCTTGATATGGCAACCACCTTCAAAACTGATTTTGGAGCTTTAAAGGCGGTTGTAGAAAATATTGGATTGCGGACTAAATTTATATTCCCGGATGATAATTCTGGTAATTTGGGACCTGTAGATCTATCCTTAGAACTTCGACCACCTAACGGTGTCGGATTAGCTATTAATGCCGGAGTGATAAAAGGAGGGGGGTACCTTTACTTAGATTTTGATCGGGGAGAATATGCAGGCGCATTAGAATTAGTATTTAGTGAGTGGATTGCCTTAAAGGCAATTGGGCTTATCAATACTAAAATGCCGGACGGTTCCAATGGATTTTCAATGGTCATTATCGTTACAGCTGAATTTGGATCAGGGATTCAACTCGGATACGGATTTACCTTGTTGGGTGTAGGCGGTATCTTAGGATTACATCGCATGGTAAACGTTGAACCCTTAAGAGTAGGCGTTCGTACAGGTGCAGTGGAAAGTGTTATGTTTCCTCAGGATGTTATCGCTAATGCCCCGCGAATCATCAGTGATTTACGTGCATTTTTCCCAATTAAACAAGATGCTTTCCTTGTTGGGCCTATGGCTAAAATTGGCTATGGAACTCCAACCTTGGTAAGTATTTCCATAGGTGTCATCATAGAATTCCCTGATGTGGCCATTACTATTTTAGGGGTTTTGAAGGTAGTGCTTCCGGATGAGAATGCTGAGGTGCTAAAATTACAAGTCAACTTTATAGGTCGAATTGAGCCTGCTAATAGTCAATTGTGGTTCTATGCAGAACTCTTTGATTCTAAAATCTTGTGGATCACCCTTGAGGGTGGAATGGGATTATTGGTGAATTGGGGTGACAATGCCAACTTTGTATTTAGTATTGGCGGCTTCCATCCTAAATTCAATCCACCACCACTACCTTTTGATGAACCTCCGAGATTAGCTGTGAATATCTTAGATGAATCCATGGCTAAAATTCGTGTTGAATGTTATTTTGCAGTAACCTCTAACACGGTTCAGTTCGGGGCAAGGGTAGAGCTTTTCTTTGGATTTAGCGCCCTAAGTTTGGAAGGTCATTTGGGATTTGATGCCTTGTTTCAGTTTGATCCCTTCTATTTCAGCTTTGAATTTTCAGCTGGATTATCAGTCAAAGTATTCGGCTTTGGACTCTTCAGTATTTCGATTTCGGGAATGCTTGAGGGACCTACCAAATGGCACATTAAAGGTAAGGCCAAATGGAAAATCACCTTCCTTGGACCGACCATCAAAATCGATGTTGATCATACCTGGGGAGAAGATAAACAAACGGAGTTGCCTCCAATTGAGATTTTCCCATTGATCGAAAAAGAATTTGATGCTATAACCAATTGGGTTGCAGTGCTCCCTAAAGGAAAGAGTATAACGGTTTCCTTGCGTAAGCTTGATGAGGCCGATACGAGCTCCTCTGAGCAAACGGATACCAGTACCTTGGTATTACACCCGGTGGGCAAACTTCGTATAAGTCAGCGCAAGATGCCGTTGAAACTTAAACTCGATAAGCTCGGCAATCAAAAACCATCTGATGTCAATAAACTAGCGGTTTCAGCCCAAGTAGGTGCGGGTGATACCATGACAATAATAGATGTAAAAGAAAAATTTGCTGAAGGAGAGTTTAAACAGCTCGATGAATCACAAAAATTAGGAAGTCCTGGTTTTGAGGATTATGATGGAGGGATAGAGCTTACCTCTCAAGGAGAGGAAACCAAAACTAGCATGGCGGTCAAACGTGTGATACGTTATGAAACTGTTATAATAGACTCAAATTACAAAAGACATGTATACCGCTTCTTTGATACTATCCTTCAAAGATTTAGTGTATTGAATAGACGTTTGTTCTCCCATTTTTTAAGAGGCAATAGCGTAACCCATTCCAAACTATCGGCATCCTATAGAAACCGAATTCAACCTAATAAGCTGCACATAGAAATTCAGCCTAATTTATATACCGTGGCCTATAAAAAAGACAACAGGTCAGTAGGGGTAGAGACAACCTCTTTTAGTAGCAAGGCAAGTGCAATGGATTATTTAGAGACACAAAGAAAACAGAATCCGGGAGCAGCAAATCAAATGCATGTGATCCCGAATATTGAAGTTAATATAGCGGCATGAGTGAGTTAGCAACATATACGTTCTTACCTTGGCTTAGACAAGGAATAGCCAATCAAATAAGTGGAACCACTGGTAATCGTGCGACCATTCCTATTGATTTATCCATAACTGGGGACACTGTTGAAGGAGAGGGCCAGCAAAGCAGTGTCATTTCAAAGGATATTCAGATTTATGGTCCAGGCGATATTACAGGCATCGATAGCAAAGCAATTGTAAAAGTAGAACCTCGTAATGGGATTACGAATTTTGAAACCAATTACTTACCCTATATAGAATTCTACGATGAAGATTTTCCATGGCGGTATTCGCCACTTGCTAATCCAACTACAGGATCTCACCGTTTAAAACCATGGCTTGCTCTAATTGTTTTAAAAGAATCAGAATTCACCAATGGAAAGAATATAAAAGACAAACCCCTGCCTTATATACAACTTGAAGCAGGCGCTCAGTTGCAAAGCCTAGATGAGGCATGGGCATGGGGACACGTTCATGTAAACCGCAGTTTGGTAAAGCAGGAAGATCAAATGATCGAAAATGATCAAGAATATGTGGTTAAAGAATTAGAAAAATTATTAAATAAAAACCCTGATCTAGCCTATTCTAGAATTGTTTGTCCTAGGCGATTGGAGGAAAAAGAAAGTTATTATGCCTTTTTGGTTCCGACCTTTGAGAGTGGTCGCAAAGCAGGACTAGGAGAAGATCCTTCGACGGCTTCATTTGATGAACCTGCATGGGATGTCTCTACTATTAATGGCCGTCATTTGCCTTATTACCATCGTTGGTATTTTAAAACGGGAACCGTTGGAGATTTTGAGTATTTGGTACGCCTCCTAGAACCAAAGCCAGTGGATAGTCGCGTTGGGGTCAGGGATGTGGATGTGCAAAATCCAGGTGCAAATTTAACAGGAATACAGGATGCGGATTTGAAAGGAATCTTGCGATTGGGTGGCGCCCTGAGAGTACCGGAGTCCAGCCAAAAGGATCTTGCTACGGCCAAGAAGTATGAATATTGGGCTTTTAGGGGAGACTTGTCCGATGCTGATATTTTAAATTTAGAGATTGCTACCCAGCCTTTAAACCTAACAAGCCTTCATCCATTTCAGAAAAGCATTGCGTCATTTATCAATCTTGCCGATGATTATCAAGATCAAAACGCAGCAACGGTTAATCAATTAGCAGCTATTGATCAGCAAACGGATGCGGATCCTAACAATCCGAAGGAGTACGATATAAAAAACAACCCTGATCCTATAATTACAGCTCCACTCTACGGAAGGTGGCATGCCTTAACGCAACGTTTGGTCGAACAGGGTAATGGAGATCCAATTTCCAATAATTACAATTGGGTGCATGAACTTAATCTAGACCCTAGGTGGCGGGTTTCTGCTGGAATAGGAACCAAGATTGTTCAGGAAAACCAGGAGGATTATATGAAAGCGGCATGGGAACAAATCGGAGATGTATTAACTGCTAATAAAAAAATTAGAGAAGCCCAACTTGCAAAGGTGGTATCTGAAATCTGGTATGAGAAACATTTAAAACCTATTCGAGAAAAAAGACCTGACAAATGGTTAAACCTTACCTCTCCACTACACAATAGAATCGTATCTAAGGGAGTCCATGTTTTTTATCAAGGCAGTACCAACCATTTAAAAGAGCCAACGGAGTATGTGCATACTACCATTGCTTACCAAAAAAGTGAAAGCAAGCTTACTTCGGCGGTTACCTCGGTTAATATGCGTAAACTCATGCGCCCAAGAGGTAAATTTATAAAGAGATTACCCTTTAGTGAGACTATTGGACCAGAAAACCTTCTTGAGAGAATCAATACAGGTCAGGTCAGTGCTGCACCACCAAGGGAGGTGCCAGAAGGAATTCAAAAGGTCAATGACCTCGTAGAAGCGTCTAGGGACGCAGGCATTCCGGATTTTTTAGTTGAACTTTTGGATAAGCACCCTTGGATAAAATGGGTGATACTCATCTTAGCAATTATTTTACTGTTAGCAGGTTTTGTTTTCTCACTCTCAGCAGGGGCATCGGCTACCCTTGTCGTAGTTGCAGTAGGTTTATTCTACCTCTATAGAAAGATTGATAAATGGACTAAGAATCAAGGAGCGGTCGATCAAATGATGGAAGAGAATCAAACTCCAGAGGTTATTGATCAGCTTCCTAAAAGTCCTGATTTTAGAGTATCAACACCAGAAGAGAAGTTCAAACCAACCTTTAAAGGTAGTATAGATAGCCAAGAGGGCATCCGGTTTAAAACTGCACTTAAGGAAGCCAATACCATGTATGAAGAAACAGCAAAGGCAGGAATTGTAATGGAACGACCTTCGCTGGAACTTGAAAAAATCAGTGCAACTATATATGAAAATATAGCTCCCAAACTAACCATACCACGTTGGGTATATGCGGGTGTTCTACTGCCGCGTTTTATCATCGATCAGATGAAAGAAACCTTCGTGGAGGTTATGACATATCCAAAATTTGATCTTCCCATGTATAAGCCGCTAGCTGATTATTCAGCAGAGTTATTCTTACCGAATATCAATTTTATTGATCAGAACAGCATCTCTCTTTTGGAAACCAATCAAAAGTTTATTGAATCTTATATGGTTGGACTTAATCACGAGTTTTCTCGGGAGTTGTTATGGAGAGAATACCTAACTGATCAACGCGGAAGCTATTTCAGACAATTCTGGGAAGTTAATGGTTTACTAGATCGGATCCCTTTGTCAGTGGCTACATTAAAAAGCCGGTATAAAAAAGTGATTGACGATCGATATATAGCGGATCTTCAAGAAATCTATGAACTATTGAATGATACTAGTGTAACTCATGATGAAGATTTCTTGCAAAAAGCCCATGACAAGATTTTTAAAGAAGAATTAAAGGATATCAAACCACTTCATTATTGGAGCAAATCGTCAAGACTAGGGGAGCATGATAACCGAGAATTACCTGGGGAGACCGAAGAAGAATTAGTCTTGGTTATCCGCGGTGAATTATTGAAAAAATACCCAACTGCTGTGATTTATGCTCATCGGGCGCAGTGGCAAACAAAAGAAGTAAATGGTGAAACCGTGATCGATAATACCCAAGAAAGAACTTTGGTTGAACTCAACCTTAACGATGGGGATACACTACCGCCAGATAAGATTAAGTCTCCATTATATGAGGCAAAGGTAGATCCCGACATATATTTCTTTGGTTTTGATCTAACTACTGTAGATGCCAAGGGCGGAGATGGTAGCAGTCCTGAGGATGATCCTGGTTGGTTCTTTGTTATCAAAGAACGTCCTGGGGAACCACGATTTGGTTTGGACATCAAAGAGACAACAAGCCTGGAAAACGACAAAATCGAATTGTGGAATGATTTGAGTTGGAGTGATTTGAAACCTGAGGTACCAAAAGGAGGATTCATCCGTATTGACTCCAGCCCAATGATTACAGCCAATCAAACCTTGGAGACAGATGATCAAGAAAAAGAAGTGCAACAAGATGATGACCAGCAGGTGAATTGGAGTAGTGATATGAATGCTGCAGAGCTGGCCTATATACTTTATCAGGTCCCAGTTTTAGTAGCTGTACACGCCTCTGAGATGTTAGTTGATTAACTTAATAATGGAATTGGAAAATGGGTCAATTTAAAGAAATACAGCAGCAGTTAAACCAAGCGAAAAAAGAAAAGCGAAGTGCCCAAAATGAGGTGTTCCTATTTCAGGAAAAACTTAAGCAGTTGGAATCAAAAAAACAGCGCCTTTCCAGAGCCACTAGGGATCAAAGCAGTGCAATGGCAGAAATTACTGCGGCCCAGGAGGCGATTCAAAGGCAAATTGTCCAAGGCGAGAGAGCTGTCAATAAGCTTGATATAGATGAGGCTAATTTTACAGACAGATTCCTGCCCTATACTGACCCTAGAGAACATATTGATAAATTAACTGATCAGCAGCCTGTTTTATTAGCTCCAGTTCGATTAGAGACTCGTTTTAAAAAAGTTACAGTGGATAATGCATTGTCCCACCAACTTTGGGTGCGTGTTTTCCCCGATGAATGTTCCATAGATACCTTTGAAGACGTTCCTTCAGAATCAGAAATTAAAAAAACAAAAGCGTATTGGGCATCAGTTTGGTCAGCAGGAACCTCTGATGATGAACTGCTTAAAAGTCAAATTAGGGCTCGACAGCGAGCTGCATGGAAAACCTTAGGCGGAAGTGTTCAGTCTGGAAGAGCATATTGGTTAATTGCGTATTACAAACCACTCAATATTTCGCAGTTACCTGTGCGGAATAATCAAAGCAGTGTGATTTTGAGCATCTTGACAGAAGGTGAAGCTGTTAGTAAGGAAGCCGTCGCCGATTACTGGAAGTCGTATTGGATGGCTCAAGATAATCAGCAACAGATCATAGGTGCCTTTGAAGATTTGGCTTTAGCAGTTGGTGGGGATGATAAGGCCAGGGAGCTCCTTGGCCAATATGAGCCTTCTAACTTAAAATCTGCTTTACCACCAACTGTTAAAGTTTGGTATGTCAAAGAGGAAAATGAAGGATCTATTCGGTCAGCTGGTACTAATGAAGTTATCCTAAAGATTCTATTAAGGGGTAAATCAGTACCCCAAGAGAAAGCCGCATTGTCTCAGTATTGGATTTCGTTCTGGAACGCCAATGGAGACCCTCAAGAACAGACAAAGGCACGGGCTACATTAATCGATAAAGTGGGTAGTGAAACTAGGGCAATTAACCTAATCTCGGACTATGCTCCCTCAAACTTAAACGAATTTCCTTTTCCTGAAATTACGGTTAGCTTTTTACAAATGCCTAAAATGGAAGAGATTGATACCACACAATCTACATGGTCTCATCCAGCTAGAGTCAATAGTTTCCCAGAGCGTTTTGTTCTTATAGGTTATAAAGGAGAGGATAATGCCGGGAGGCCTTTAGAGGTCCTCAATGAAATAGGTTCTTCAATTCCTGATCCACTTATCATAGGTCCAAATCCTTCTATAGATTCAGCTGTACTTCTAAAAGAATTATTGGTCTCAGATTTTCTTGCCCTAACCACAACTGCCGAAAAGGAAAACACCTTAGAAGAATTCTATGAGAACTCCAGTGATGAGGTTAAACGCAGTGGAACTAAAACAGATTTTATCAATAATTTCCTTTCCCAAGGCGATACGGAGATACAAAATCGACTCGAAGTTATTTTTGATCAGCTTCGAGATGATGTAAAGGCTGCAATGTATGTGGAATACTTATGTCAGCGTTCAGAGACTAAATGGCTATTTGATTTTAACAGCGCCCTTGAGGTGGGTATGGCATTTAAAATAAACATCTCAAAAGAGGTTTACGAAAATGGTTTTGACCGTTTGTTTGTTTTAGGGGTTAAATTGGGAGCAGATGCGGTTGAAGGGCAGAGGATATTGGAAGACTTGTTTACGCATCATCATTATGGTAATAGTGGTTTCTCTATTGTCTCCCAAGGAACTCCTACAAATAATACCGAGGAAGAGAAATCTGGTTTTTCTGAAGAGGAAGACATAGATGAAACTTTTGAAAGGTATTTTCCGAATACAACGAAAGAGGACCCTCTTGAAAATTTAACTAAAAGAGATGGAAGGTGGCTCACTGAAATGCTGGGAATAGACCCAGACAAGTCTTCTTTAAGGCTGGCTAAGAACTATTACAACACGGATCAGTGCGAGGCAAGGGCCATCAATACGGCCTTGTTCAATACCACCTTGGGTTATTTTATGGAGAGTATGATCACTCCGGTGGTTGCAAATGAAGATATAAAGTTGGTTAAATCATTTTTTACGGAGTATGTAAGTGGTCGGGGTGGACTTCCAGCGATCAGAATAGGGGACCAGCCTTATGGAATCTTACCGATTAGTTCAATAAAAGCTAAAAATTGGATATACCGCCGTGAAAATAATCCCGTACTAAATAGTAAGTACGAAGACCTTATAAGTACTCTTCAAGACTTTTACCAACTTTTATTAAAAGTAAGACAGGATTTTGATCAATTGACAGATTCGGTTGCCTATGTAGGTAAACAAGGAGATGCACACAAAATCTTATTAAAGGTTTTGGGACTACACGCCACTTCAGTGGAATACGATAGTCGTACGGCCCAAAGCTTTCTACATATATTTAACCGCGCAAAACTTTCTGGCGCATTAGCTGAGTTTATTGCGATACTAATTGAAGGTTTTTACAAACAGCGTGGGCAGGATTTATTGGCCGAGTTAGGTTATTCTCCTGAGCAAGAGGCGGTATTGGTGCCTATACTTGAAAAGTTCTTTTTTACCAAAGCAAACCGCTTGGATAAAGAGCTTATCGATGATCAGCCCCTATCGGAAACTAAACCAATTCGGGGATATACTGCTCTAGAGAATCCAGGGGATACTAGTGAGAATTATATCCAATGGCTTATTGAAAACGCAAGGAATAATTTTGACAATATTAAACAACAAAAAGGCTTTGAAGATAATAAGAAACCAAATACACTACTGTATCAATTGCTTCGGCAGGCCATTATTCTAGGCTATTCGGAAACGGGATTTGAGCTTTATAAGAATGCACAACTTTTAACTCCGACTCAAATTCAGGCCGCTAAAATTGACAAAGATTTTATTGGAATTAAAATGGAAGCTGATGGGTTTGAAAATAGATGGAATTATTTGGATATCAAAGTGGATCAAATCACCAATGAAGACCTTTCAGTAGGTAATTATATTACAAAGTTACTTCTAGATCATACAAATTTAAACCAGACGGTTCACCTTAGAGAAATACTTCATGCACTGGAGCATTTAAAAGATGTACCTACGGCCAGATTAGAGCGATTATTTACGGAGCATTTGGATTGTTGCAGTTACCGACTCGACGCCTGGTTGTTAGGCACTATTCGAATGCAACTTGATTTAATGCGTCATAATACGACTTCAAATAATAACTTGGGTTACAATACTGGAATTTATATGGGGGCCTATGGATGTGTTGAAAACCTACGGCCAGATGATGAGGTTTTAAGTCCAGTTGATTTGCCCCATGACTTAAAGTCAATTTTTGATCCAGATAATAATCTTGAAATTCTAAAGGATAACAATAACGGTGGCTATATTCATGCTCCATCAATTAATCAATCTATTACAGCCTCTGTGTTGAGAAATGCATATATATCTAATGCTTCTAAAGACAATCCAGAGACCTATAAAATCAATTTATCATCTGAGCGTGTCCGTATGGCGCTTTCGATAATTGAAGGCATGCAACATGGACAGAGTCTTGGAGCTTTGCTAGGATATCAGTTAGAAAGAACATTACATGAGACTTCCGATCAAGAATTGGATGTTTATATCTATGAATTAAGAAAGGTCTTTCCACTAATTGCTAATCAAAATAAGGAGACTGATCTAGCGAATGGTGAAGAATTTGAACAGGATAAAGCGGTGACAAAAATGGAAGCTCGGAATGTGGTTAATGGACTTGCGCTAGTGAATCACATTCTAGAAACAAAAGAGCATAATTATCCATTTGGATTCCCAATTGGGCAAGGCTTAAAAAAACTAAAACAAGCAGATCCCCAGCAACGGGAAGCCATAGATAAGGCTGTAGATTACATACTGAATATAAATGATGCGCTTGCTGATTTGGCAACAGCAGAAGGAGTACATCAAGTCGTCCAATCTAATTATGATCGTGCTTCCGGTACCTTGGATACCTATAGCAAAGGTAGTTTTCCACAGGTTCCAGAGGTGACACGAACACCTAGGAGTGGGGTTGCCTTATCACATAGAGTTGGCATTCATTTAAAATCAGGTGTGGTTCCTAATAGCAATAGTAATCCTAGGGTTCTAGCTGAACCAGCTATTGATGATTTCATCGGTCACATAATGCCGAACTTGCTTGATGTCGCTTGTAGAGTGGTACTTACCACACCATCATATGGCCAAGACGGTGTTAGTCCTATTGTAGAGCAGCGCGTCTTAAGTCTTCAGGATCTTGAACTTTCACCGATCGATATACTTTATATGGTCGATTTGGATCAATCCAAAAGTCTGACTTCTCTTGATGATTGCATTTTGAAACACATTCATGCTCAAATTCCAAATTTAAGGCCAGACACGGCTTTTGAAATTCAGTACACTGGTACTATTTCAGGTAAAAAGAGCATTTTTGAAATCAGTTCATTAGTAAAGAGTTTACAGCATTTAATACAAGAGAGTCGTCCTTTAAAATGTTCTGACCTGCAGTTGGCTAATGAGACAGTACCTGATAGCAATACTAACCTTGCCATAGATAAGAGTAGGGTGGAAACCACTTTTGATAAATTTTTAGATGCCTTTGTAGATAAAACAGACCTTGATAGTGGTCTGAGTTTGAATACCAACCCCATTATGGCCAACTTTGATAATGAATTCATTTTCGATGAAACGGTGCCTTTTGACACCTTGGTTGGGCAATTGGATAGCTTCAATGTTGCATTCGTAGATCAGTTAGCTGAGCTCAATAAATTTGGAATTCTCGAAGCTGGATTTGGTTTTGTTTACGATAGAAAAGCGAACATCTATGGAGCTATTTATCAAAAGGTGTTGGATTACACGAATCGATGGGCGAAAAGTCTTGAAGAATTTGATGCACTGATTACCGAGTCACAGACCCCGACCTTAAACGATCAGGATAAAACAGCGATACTTCTCAAGGCTGAACGAAAAATTTCAACTTTGTATACCGTTCAACTTCCGACAGCTCCGGACCCTATGGATCCTATAGGGAATTTTGAAAAACTTTTAGAAAAGAAAAGGGCGCTGTTTCATGTGAAATCAGAGCAGATTAGAACGGTGTTTCTCAATAATAGTCATCCGACTTATCAGGATGTTATCAATGCCTTGATAACTGTAAAAGAGGGTAAGATCACAGATCCAGATACCGCTCTAGATGTAGATGGAGCTTTAGGGGTGTTTGATCTGGTAGAGTTGGATACTATAGCAGAGGAAAGAGAAATTGTTATATTGGCTGAGGATATGGTTCGACAACTTGTTAAACTTAATTCGCTTTTGATTACAAAAGCCAAAGCAGTACAAAAATTAGTAGCAGATCACGATGTTGAAGCCAGTCCATCCAAGAGGGTAGATATACTTACTGAGGCTTTACAGCTATTATTCGGAGCGAACTTTAAGGTTATTCCTGAGTTTGAACATAAGGAGGCTTACAAAACCGAAATTCAAAAATCCTTTGATGATAAAGATCAACTCCTCAGTTTTCAACTAAGTAAAGATCATGTAGACTTCCCAGTTGATGATTGGCTTTATGGAGTGTCAAGGGTGAGAGAGAGAATGAATAATTGGGAAAGTGTAGTACTATTGGCTGAGAGTATCAATGGTGTTGAATTAGAGCTGTCTCCTTTGCAATTCCCTTATCAAGAAAATGATAGTTGGCTAGCCCTAGATTATCCTACAGCGCATGAAATTGAGTCGGATAAATTATTATATACCGCTTATTTTAGAACATTTGACATCAATCAAAAGCAATGTGGTTTGATCATCGATGAATGGTCTGAAGTGATCCCCACCAAAGAGGAAACTACAGGGTTGAGTTTTCAGTATGATCAGCCAAATACAGAGCCACCACAGGCTATGCTTTTGGTAACTCCGAGTGTCTTTAATGGGCAATGGGATTGGAATGACCTCGTAGGATCTTTACATGAGACTTTGGATATGGCAAAATTGAGAGCTTTGGAACCTGAGCACATCGAAAAATCAGCTTATGCTCAGTTCTTACCAGCTACCATTTCTGCAGTTACACGACATCAGCTGATGACTTTTTCTGTGAATTTAGTGCAGAACACAAATTTGATAATTCAGTCTAATAACAATTGATATGCCAGAGATAGCACCATTTATAAGACAGGCGATTAAAGTAAATAAGATACAGTATTTACCGACCATTACTTCATGGAATCGTATCGAAGGGAGGCCACGTAAAGAAAATTTTGAGAGGGCGTTAAAAGCTGAAGTTAGGGATGCGCTTTGGATGATTTCCAAACAGTGGCAAACTGGGGAGTTTCAGGGAGAAGATGCTGCCTCTGCAATTATGGCCAAAGTGCATATTACAACTACAGCACTTAATAAATTTCAGGCTGAAAATGGATTGGTGGATGTCTTTGATGATGGTCAAATACCCTTGGAGGCAAAAGTAGAGCATCAGTCGATTCCATTTCAATCAGGCTCTCAAGAAATGTCTTTGGACTTACGAGTAATGATTGGAAGGCATTGGTTAAAGTTACTTCGTAGGCATAGTTTAAGCGCTCTGCAAAATCTTAAAAACAAATATCTTATAGCATATGGATTTGAAAACCCAAATCCTACTTTGGAGGAGGATAGTCAACTATGTGCACATATTGAGGTCTGGCAACAATTTGCAGCTGCAGCGAATGGAGATTCAATGGATGGGTATAAACTTTATCAGGATATAAAATCAACTGGAGATACGATAAGTGAAGCTTCTTTAAGTGCTACGGATTTAGATGAGTTAAACACCTTAAGAAATCGATTTGTTGTGTGGTTTGAATTATTATTTTATCAACCCATAGAACAAAAGAATAAAGCATGGAAGCCGTCAAGTTTAGAATATCAATTTGCGTGTTCAGCTCCCAAAAATGGAGGGGAAAAAGTTTTTATTGCTGATGAGTATTACCACGGTCATTTAGATTGGTATAATCTAGATATACATAACAGCAAAAAGCAATTATCGTTTACCGAGGAAGAACCTTTAGAGAAATCGGTTGAGAAGTCCTTTACGCTTTCTTTTTTACCAACTCCAGTTCACTTACCAGGTATGCCGAATAATCGCTGGTGGACCTTCGAGGATTGGAAGACAGATCTGGGTAAAATCAATCCCAATACTACTGATATTAATCAATTAATGCTTTTGGATTTTGGTTTGAATTATGCTGAAGATTGGCTGCTATTCCCATTTACACTTCCAGTAGGAAGTATTGCGAAAGTTGGCGGTTTGATGGTCACCAATAGTTTTGGCGAAAAAATCTGGGTGGAATCAGCCGGTAGAGGTTCTGATGAGCAATGGAACCGATGGAGTATGTTTAAACACAATATCAGAGGAGATCAGAATGTACCTGCGGATCTAAGTTTATTACTAGTGCCATCTGCACCAAAAATACTGGAAGGAAAACCCTTAGAGGAAGCTTATATGTTAAGGGATGAAATCGCCAATATGGTTTGGGGAGTAGAATCTTTGGTGCCACTCGCCTCAGGAAAAAGTAAGAGAGGAAAAGAAGCGGCATCAGAACTTAGATCAAAATACGAACAATTTATAACCTTATTAGCTGAGGCTCCCTCTATAGACAACGAGGCTAAAATACGTTATCAAATCATGAATAGTGTTCCTGAAAATTGGATTCCATTTATCCCTATACATAAAGATGCCTCCCAAAGAGAAATTCAGCTTCAACGTGCTGCCATGCCGCGTATTTTTGAAGGTACGGATCCCAATATTCCGCCTACAAAAGTTGAACCTAGAACATCTATTCTAAGAGAAGGACTAGATAATCCAACTCCAGAGGCATATTATATCCATGAAGAAGAAATTCCAAGAGCTGGAATTCGAGTACATAAATCCTTTCAACGTACGCGTTGGTATAATGGAAGAGTAGTGACCTGGGTTGGCTTTAGAAAACAAGTCGGAAGGGGAGAAGGACATAGTGGTTTATCCTTTGACCAAGCAGTAAGTAAAAAATGAATCCTTGTGAAAACGCTGTTCCGAAAAGGAGGCGATAATTAATACTGTAGTTGTTTTTTAACTAAAAATCGCGAAATTATCCCTCTATAATCTATGATTTAGAGCGTAGATGAAAGTAATCACTTATTTTAAATTACCAAGCGAATTTTATGAAAAAAGAAGCTGATGCAGCTTTGGATAAAGTTGTTGATTTTTAGTTCTCTTTATTCTTTTTCAGGAGGTAAAAATCAAACTATATTGGGATTGAATATCTTCAATTTCTCTTTTAGTAAGCATTGAGAATTCTTTCGCTTTTGCCCGTTTAGAGAATTTACCATTGTTTTGCTCCAAAAAGCGTACTAATAATGACACCATATCATCAGGCATTTCATATATGTTGTCAATATAATATTTAAACTCTTCGTATTTGGTCAAATAATCAACTTCTTGAGGAATGATATTTTCAATGGTGTCCTTGACACAACCATATAAAAACTCTGCGTGTGCACCTGACTTCGACACTTTTTTTGACCCCATTTTGTAATTACTGAAAAATCAGCATGTTGCGTATTTTGCGTCACCAATTAGGGTGACGCGGCGGTAAAAATCGCTATTTTTACGCATGTTTTTGCGTAGAAAGAAAAATCGATCCGGTACCACTAGTGTAGTGATAGTTGAGAAGAGTCTCGGGAAATTCAAGCATGTTAAAACTATTGGGGTTAGCAGTGATGAAAAGGAGCTTGAAAAACTCCATGCCAAGGGACAAGAATGGATCTTAAAACACTCTGGTAAGGTAGATAGTTTTAAAAAATACCAGCGAGAGGAGGAGGAAAAGCTGGTGTCTGAGCAGCTATTATCGAATATTGAGAACATCCTTCTGAATGGCTCACAATTGGTATTGAATCGCATAACGTCTGGTTAGTTGCTTTTTATTTTGCAGGAATTCGTATCTCTGATATAGTACAATTAAAATGGAAAAATTTCAAAGATGGTCGTTTGTTTTACGTTATGAATAAAAATGAAAAACCTATTAGTCTTAAAATTCCGGATAAGGCAGAAACCATTTTAAAATGGTACAAAAAAGAAAAGAGATTCAATAATGGGTATGTATTTCCTTTTTTAAAGGATGCCGACCCTAAAGATGCAGAAGATCTTTTTGTAAAAACACGCAATGCAACAGCGCTATTCAATAAATACCTTAAGAGAATAGCTGAACAATGTAAGGTGGAAAAAAAACTTTCCAACCATATTGCCCGACATAGTTTTGGTAATATAGCTGGTGATAAGATACACCCCTTAATGCTTCAAAAACTGTATCGCCATAGTGATCTTAAAACCACATTGAATTATCAGGCTAATTTCATCCACAAAGAAGCTGATGAGGCTTTAGATAGTGTTATCAATTTTTAATTTTGTAAGGTTCGAAACAAATATTTGAAAGAAATAGTATCCCTATGTCTTACATTTTTTCAAGACTTTGATAAAAGCATATAGGCTTTAAACCAATAAAAGAATGATTCCGGATTTGACCTCTTTAGTTTATTTAATCGGGTTTCGAAAGGTTGTTCTATAATCCAATCGGTTAATTCTCTTGGATCTGTAAATCGTTCTATTTCTTTTGCTCCTGTTTGAAGCAAGGCTGATATATAAGTAGCCTTTGCTGCCGGTATCATGGCACGCTCTATATGAAAGTTTTCAGAAAAGATATAATTTTTGATGTTTTGAATACCTTTATGTAGCTCGGAAAAATTTCCATTACCACTTTTGCCCCTGGTAGCAATAACCATTGTTGTTTCGAATATGTCTTTTAAAACATCTTCCGGGGCTAGATTCTTCATACCACGATACGACAGCTCTGTCTTAGCAAATTGATTAAACACAGTAGAAACAATCTCCACGTCATCAACCATATCAAATAAATGACCAACATCAAACAGTTGTTTGATAATCTCCACTTCCTTCTCTCTGTTATAAGGAACGCCTGTTGTGTTGGGAGCGAACGCCGTTAGTTTGTCCCCCAGAATGGCTTCAGGTATAGGAACTGTAACCGTTAAATTTTCCCCTTCTGATTTTGTAAATATGGAAGCAATTTCAATTTCAGCAGTATAATCCTCATAATGGCTTTCCTCGTACAGAATATCCAACAAAATATATTCTTTCTCTGCTTTCGTGTTAGTAACCGGTTTGTAATAGAATTTATAATGCGCCTTCTTTATATCCGATTCTATTTCACGTTCGTTTTCCGCAAATTCAAGGAAATCTGAATTTTGAATAACACCACTAAAAATTTCCTCGATTTTCTGTGGTCTATTGGAAACAATAACATCCACATCTATTGACAATCTTTTGGGAGAAGGAAGTAACAGCATGAGTGCGGTACCTCCCTTAAATATATAATCAAGCCTACTATTTTGAAGGTGTTCCAACAAGTATAGTGCCCGTACTACCTTTTCGACTAGTATAGGATCGGATTTATGTTTTCTTGCAACATCATCTATCCATTTTATTGTTAACGAATCTGGGTGTATCATAGAGCTAAGATTCGGCAGTAAATATAGTTTACTGCCGTTGTTTTGATTTGTTTATTAGTTCTTGTATTTCTGTCTTTTTAGTTCTTCTCGAGGCATAACGCAACATTCTCGGCTCGTTGATATGGTATTTATCAAAAGCAGTTTGATATATCCTTTGTAGTTCTGCACCCTGAAAGGTTGCATACAAATCCGGATCGCAATAGATGTCAACCAACATTTTTTCAAGGGTTGTTGTACTTACTTGATTAACCTCTTGTATAGGAGCCTCTGTGGTCAAGTGCGTTATTATAACAGGCTCTTTTGCATTGGCCACATATTGATTCAGGATCTCCGTTGAAGGATCAAGAAACACATCTTTTCCCTGGTCTTTCAATGCGTAAAACACGGATTCCATAACATCCCTATCCACCTCCAGTATGGTGTAAAACCGACCAGGCTGGTGAAGCATAAATTCATTGAGCCATTTGGTTGACCATACACAAGTATTAACAAACGGAAACTGGTCGTTAATTTTCTTGGCTAGTCCTTTCAAAGCTTTGTCGATTTCGGGGACATACTCTTGAATTTCACTCTCTGAAAGCGCATAGACGCCCCTGGATAACCTATGTAGGATTCCTTTTTGGGTCAATTTATAGATTCTCCAATCTATAGTGGATCGTTTTATCCGTTCATTAAATTGCTCATAGAAATCAACAATATCATGAATGGTTATTTTTTGACCGGGAATAAACCCTTTCTTTAACTTATCGATATGTAAAGATGTATATGCCAAAACAATTCGTTTTTACAAAGGTAATAAAAAAACTAAGATTCGGCAGTAAATTATTTTTACTGCCGAATCTTGGTCTTTTATAGCTGTTCACAGGATTAAAAAGGGATCATAATTTTTTTATGGATCAATCCTTAAAAATGCTGGGTTTGCCAATCAAAATCAATATTCAACAAAAAATATGAAAAAAGGAAAATGTTTTACCCATTCTGTACCCATTGCAAAAAAGAAAGGCTCCACATTTCTGTGAAGCCTTTCTTTTCTAGTAGCGGGAACTGGACTCGAACCAGTGACCTTCGGGTTATGAGCCCGACGAGCTACCTACTGCTCTATCCCGCGATGTTTCGGGTGCAAATATACAACGTTTTTATAGTTGTACAAAGAATTATGTGATTTTATTTTTTGTTGGGTTCTTTTATGATTTTTTCTTTTTTCAAAGGGATGTTTTAATTACTTTAGTTTTCATGGATACAATCAATTCGGTTCTCAGTTCCCTGATTCCTTATGCAGAATGGGTTATGCTTTTTTTTGTGATAGGAGGCGGGTTGTTTTTACTTTTCTACTCAAGATTTAGACCATATTTGCTATTTCGACATGCAATAAGCATTGTAAGAGGAAAGCATGATAATCCAAATGATCCAGGGCAAATCAGCCATTTGCAAGCACTTTCTTCTGCCGTTGCTGCAACGGTAGGATTAGGGAATATCTCTGGAGTTGCAATTGCAATTTACCAGGGAGGGCCGGGTGTAGTATTCTGGATGTGGATGACTGCATTAGTTGGAATGATCATTAAATTTTACGGTTGTAGTTTAGCCGTGATGTACAGAACGGTACATAGTGACGGAAGACTAGAATCGGGACCTATGCATTATATGACCAAGGGTATTGGTTTTATGGGTAAACCTTTAGCGGTATTCTTTTCAGTTGCAGGTTTGGTTGGTTTTCTAGGCGTATTTACGGTCAATCAATTTACGCAAACTTTTATGAGTGTTGTCAATCCTGATGTAAACATTGCCGCACTTGGTGATTTTAATTGGAAATTAATAATTGGTATATCCTTATCTATACTAACATCTCTTGTTATTTTCGGAGGTTTACAAAAGATCGCTAAAGTTGCTACGACCATCGTTCCTTTTATGGTTGCACTGTATTTTGGAGCTGTAATGGTTATCCTTTTTACAAATACTGATGATATTTTGCCTTCATTCGGATTAATTTTTGAAGAAGCTTTTAATTTTGATACGGCTGTTAAAGGAGGGTTCTGGGGCTTGGTTATATTAGGGGTTCGTAGAGCTGTATTCTCCAATGAAGCTGGTTTGGGTAGTGCTCCTATGTATCATGGAGAATCCAAAACCAACGAACCGGTTCAAGAGGGCTTGGTGGCTATGTTAGGGCCATTTATTGACACAATTATAGTCTGTTCCTTAACGGCCATCACTATAATTATTACTGGTGCCTACCTAGAGGTTGAAACCAATGGGATTGCTATGACGCTCTTTGCTTTTGAAAAAGCGCTTTTTGGCTATGGTGATATATTGCTGTTGCTAATTGTGGCAGCCTTTGCTATGTCTACCTTATTTACTTATTCCTATTACGGAACTAAGTGTCTTTCGTATTTGACAAACCCTAAAATTGCAAAATGGTTTAACGTTTATTACATCGCAACCATTACCTTTGCAGCAATAACTTCAGTAGGACTCGTAATTAACCTTATCGATTTAGCATACGCACTGATGTGTATTCCTAATATGATAGCCCTTATTTGGCTAGCGCCAAAGGTGAATGCTTCTATGAAGTTATATTTAAACAAGATGAAAAATGAAGGGACATAAAGCAGGCTTTGTAAATATTGTAGGAAACCCTAATGTTGGGAAATCCACTCTTATGAATGCTTTGATTGGAGAGAAACTCTCTATTATCACATCAAAAGCACAAACCACTAGGCACCGTATTTTTGGGATTGTAAATGGTGACGATTTTCAGGTGATATTCTCCGATACTCCAGGTATAATTAAACCTGCCTATGAACTTCAGGAATCCATGATGGATTTTGTTAAATCCGCCTTTGAGGATGCAGATGTGTTGGTTTATATGGTAGAGATCGGGGAGAAAGACTTGAAGGACGAGGCTTTCTTTCAGAAGATTACCAATTCCAAGGTTCCTGTACTACTCCTTTTAAACAAAATTGATATTTCTTCTCAAGAAGTACTTGAAGAACAGGTACAATTTTGGAAAGAAAAGGTGCCAAATGCTGAAATTTATCCGATCTCAGCCCTTAAGAATTTTAATATTGAAACAGTATTTAATCGCATCTTAGAATTACTACCCGAATCACCTCCGTTTTATCCTAAGGATCAGATTACAGATAAACCTGAACGCTTTTTTGTTAATGAGACGATCCGTGAAAAAATCCTAATCAACTACAATAAAGAAATTCCTTATGCTGTTGAGGTAGAAACTGAAGAGTTTCTAGAAGACGAAAAGATCATTCGTATACGCTCAGTTATTATGGTAGAGCGCGATACTCAAAAAGGGATTATTATTGGTCATAAAGGGTCTGCCCTTAAAAGGGTAGGGATTCAGGCACGTAAGGATCTTGAAAAATTCTTTGGCAAGCAAGTCCATATAGAGATTTTTGTTAAAGTCAATAAAAACTGGCGTTCAGATCAACGACAGCTTAAACGTTTTGGGTATAATCAAAAATAACTTTTAGTTTACCTCAAAGTAATTAAGTAACAAAATCATCTATTTAAGCTAACAGTAGCATAAAGTGCATTCGTTTTCTTTGGTAAAATTTAAAAACCACCAAATGAAAATTAAAAATGCATTTCTTTTTGCTGCCATAAGTGTTGGCTTTATGTCTTGTGAATCGGACGATAATGATTGTTGCGTAGAAGTTGTTGATCAACAAATTCGTTTTGAACATCTAACAACCATTGCGGCTGGAGGAACTACTGAAATCTCTGCTTTCGATCCTAGTACTAAAAAATTATTTACAGTAAATCCGGATATGGATGCGGTAATGGTCTATGATCTGACTGATCCTACCAAACCTGTTGTGGGAGGAGTAATCGATGTGAGTACCATAGGCACACCAAACAGTGTTTCTGTACTTGATAAACAATTGGCCATAGCTGTTGAAGCTTCCAACAAACAAGCCAACGGAAGCGTGCTTTTGTTTGATGCGGAAAATCATGCTCTACTACAAAATTATACCGTAGGCGCTTTACCTGATATGGTAATCTTCTCGCCAGATGGTAGATACATCTTAACTGCTAATGAAGGAGAGCCAAGTTCAGATTACCTTACTGATCCCGATGGAAGTATCAGTATTATCGAAGTAAGTTCAGGGGTTGTTTCTACACTTGGTTTTGAGGCATTAGAAAATCAATTGGGTGCATTGAAAGAAAAAGGTTTTAGGGTTTTTGGACCAGGGGCTACTTTAGCTCAGGACATAGAGCCTGAATATGTAGCAATATCAGATGATTCTAAAACGGCTTGGGTTACCTTACAGGAGAATAATGGAATGGCTAAGGTGAATTTGGAAACCAAACAAATAGAAGCTATTTATCCTTTTGGCTTTAAAGATCATATGTTAAACCAAAACATGTTGGATGCTAGTAACAAGGATGGAGTTACTGAACTTAAAAACTGGCCTGTCAAGGGTATCTACCTTCCAGATGCTATAAAATATACAAATATCAATGGAGTTGGCTATTTAATTACGGCAAACGAAGGGGATTCTAGAGATTACGATGGGTTTTCAGAAGAGGCAAGGGTAAAGGACTTGGTTTTAGACGCTACCTTGTTTCCAGATGCGGCAAGTCTACAGGCAGAAGAAAATTTAGGTAGACTTAAAACAACCACCACCATGGGTGATATCGATGGTGATGGAGACTACGAAGAAATATACGCTTATGGTGCTCGATCTTTTAGTGTTTGGTCTACAACTGGAGAACTTGTCTATGATAGTGGAAGCACAATTGCTCAAATAGTTCTTGATCAAACACCTGCTAGCTTTAATGCTGATGAAGGTGAAGTCGATGGGAGAAGCGATGATAAAGGCGCAGAACCAGAAGCCATTGAGGTGTTAAAAATAGGAGACAAGACAATATTGTTTGTTGGCTTGGAAAGAAACAGTCAGGTGATGGTCTTTGATTTTAGCAACCCTACTTCCCCGGAATTTCTACAAATTCTTGAAAGGGCAGGAGATAATGCTCCTGAAGGTGTGCTGGCTATTGCGGCAGAAGATAGCCCTAATAATAAGGATCTCTTGGTGGTGACCAATGAAGACAGTGGGACTATTAGCATCTACCAGAATTAATAATTTATCTAAGAAATGGGGTTGGGATATGTAGTCCACATTTAGTGCAAGGGGTGCTGGGATTTTTCCGCACCCCTTTTAAATTCATGATTTTTGGTTATATAAATTGAGGCATACACTATTAATATAATAGTAGCCTTAAAGGCCAAAATGGCCAAGAACTACTTACAACTTTAATTGTAGTTGATTTTTAGAAGAACCTTTTACTGAAAAAATGACCTTAACTATTCGTGATACATTGATTAGCTTAAATACTCCAGAGATCCTTCTCGAATTTTTTGGTGGGACTACACCCTTTAATTAAATCTAAAAACTTCCAACTATTGTGTTTTTTTAGCTTTTGATTTCCCTAGTAGGATATCAGTGTGAATTCTTCAACTAAAAACTAAAAAAATAGAATTACCTTTGCCTAATAAAATTATAAGTATGAGTGCTATAGTAGCCATAGTAGGAAGGCCAAATGTTGGGAAATCGACTTTGTTTAACCGATTGATAAAACGTAGAGATGCCATTGTTGATGAAATTAGTGGTGTAACACGTGACCGACATTATGGGAAAACTGACTGGAATGGTCGTGAGTTCTCTATTATTGATACAGGTGGATATATTGTTGGAAGTGACGATGTATTTGAAAAAGAAATCGATAAGCAGGTTGAACTTGCTTTGGATGAGGCTGATGCCATAATATTTGTGGTTGATGTAACTGCAGGTGTTACTGGTATGGATGAGGAAGTAGCACAATTACTTCGACAAGTTGATAAGCCTGTATTTATAGCAGTAAATAAAGTAGATAGCGGCAAGAGGGTTGCTGATGCTGTTGAGTTTTATTCTTTAGGGATTGGGGATTATTATACCATTTCTAGTATTAATGGAAGTGGAACGGGGGAATTGCTTGATGCCGTAGTGGAGGCTTTGCCGGAAGATGAAGGTGAAGAGCAAGATGAATTGCCACGATTTGCTGTTGTAGGTCGTCCTAATGCAGGGAAGTCATCATTTATTAATGCGCTTTTAGGTGAAGATCGCTATATTGTAACAGATATCGCTGGAACTACTCGAGATAGTGTGGATACCAAATATAAACGTTTCGGCTTTGAATTTAACCTTATGGATACCGCCGGGATTCGTAGAAAAGCCAAAGTTAAAGAGGATTTAGAGTTCTATACCGTAATGCGGTCTGTACGTGCTATTGAACATAGTGATGTATGTTTGTTAGTGTTAGATGCAACACGTGGTTTTGAAGGTCAGGACTTAAATATTTTCTGGCTTGCTGAACGAAATAAAAAAGGAATTGTAATCCTAGTTAACAAGTGGGATATTGTAGAGAAAGAAACCAATACAGTTAAGCAGTTCGAGGCTTATATCAGGGAACAAATAGAACCTTTTACTGATGTTCCAATTGTTTTTATTTCTTCGCTGACTAAACAGCGAATTTACAAGGCCATAGAAACAGCGGTTGAAGTGTATCAAAATAAAACCAAACGCATTAGTACATCACAACTTAATGATGTGATGTTACCTATTATTGCGGCTACACCGCCTCCTGCACAAAAGGGGAAGTATGTGAAAATTAAATTCTGTACGCAGTTACCGACTCCAACACCTCAGTTTGCTTTCTTTGCGAATTTGCCGCAATATGTAAAGGAACCATACCGAAGATATGTGGAAAACCAGCTTCGTAAAAACTTTGATTTTAACGGTGTTCCTGTCCAAGTATACTTCAGAAAGAAATAATAGTCTTGTTAAAGTATTATTAAAAAGTACAAATTACACTTAAATGTCCATGTATTTGGTTTATTTTGGGCAAAACTATTACCATGCATCAATCAAAACTTTTAATCTTATTCCTTTTTTTAGGAATAGTTGCTTCTGCTCAAGAATACGAAATCACAGGTAAAGTTGTCGATAGTGAAACCAATGAACCCTTGGAGGCTTCTACAGTTTATGTAGAATCTGTAAAGGATAGTTCAATGGTCGCATATACGATAACGGATCAGAATGGAGATTTCGTTTTAGAAGCGCGCACCAACAGCGATAAGTTAAATTTATTTATAACTTATAATGGATACAAGCCGAATGTTCGGGTACTTGATCTCGAACAAGACAAAATAGACCTAGGTTCGGTTGGCTTACAACTTCAAGCAGAAGAGCTGGAAGGGGTTAGCGTTGTTGGGGAAAGGGTTCCGCTTGTGATCAAAAAAGACACCTTGGAATTCAATGCAGATTCCTTTAAAACTCGACCTGATTCCAATGTTGAAGACGTGTTGAAAAAACTACCTGGTGTAGAAGTAGATATAAATGGTAAGATTACCGTTAACGGTAAAGAAGTGGATAAGGTTTTGGTTAATGGCCAAGAGTTTTTTAGTTCTGACCCTAAAGTGGCTACCAAAAGTTTACCTAAGGAGATTATTGATAAAATTCAGATTACAGATAGTAAGACTAAGACCCAAGAGTTTACGGGAGAAGAAGGTGATGGTGAAACTAAAACCATTAACCTGACTGTCAAAAAGGATAAAAATAAAGGGTATTTAGGAAGGTTAGCCGCTGGATATGGAACTGATGATCGCTATCAGGTTAATGGTATTGTCAATTACTTCAATGATAAAGAACGTATCAGTGTACTTGTAGGTTCTAATAATATCAACAATGCTGGTTTTTCTTTTGATGAGATCTACGATATGGTAGGGAATTCAAGAGGGGGTTATTCTTTTGCTAGTAGTAATGGTCTGATTAATAATTTCGGAAGGGGTATAACTACCTCCTCTACTGCAGGGGCAAGTTATGCCAATGCTGAGAAAGGAGCTTATGAAATTGGGGCGAATTACTTTTTTGCCTATAGTGACTCTTATAACAATCAAAAGACATCAAGGGAGAATATTCTACCAGAAGGTAGTTATTTTACCGATAGTGAATCTCGTTTTGATGGTAGCACCAACTCTAATAGAGGTGCAGGAGAATTTGAGTTTGACATTGATGAGACCTTGAGAATCTCAGTGGAACCTGTCTTGAGTGTGAATCGTACAAACTCATATGATCAAAGCAGTACAACCACTACGGATTTGGACGGGAATATATCAAATAGCAATGAGCGTTCTACCGTAAGTGATGGAATGCAGCGAAGCTTTAATAACAGAATTGACGTCTTAAAGAAATTGGATACTCTTGGTAAGTTTATTCGTTTGTCGTTTAGAAACTCAAATTCGATTAACGAAAACGAATCTAACTTTGTATCCAACCGTCAGATATTTGGAGACCAACCTAATGAAGAAGCCTTAGATCAGATGCGTTATTCTGATAACAAACAAGATAATTATACGGTTTCAGTTGGCTATCGTCAACCCTTATCAAAATCCTATTTTCTTGATTTCGGATACGAGTATAATACGAATTCTCAAATGAATGAAAACTCGGTATACGATTTAGATAGATCTAATGGAGAATATGAGCAGTTTAATGATATCCTAAGTACGAACTATGAGTTTGATTCCCAAACACAGCGACCATCAATTGGAATACGCAAAGAAGGGGAGAAGTTTAGATTTAGATTTGGAGCGAACTACCAACTAACTGACCTTTCCAATAAGGACTATTTGCATACGGGAACTTTTGATCGTGATTATGAGAATTTGTCTTTTGACGCTATGGTTCAATACAAGGTGAATAGGAATTTCAATATGCGCCTTCGATATGGTTCAGGTGTAAACGCTCCTTCGGTTGGTGAATTGCAGCCTGTTAGAAATATTTCAAACCCTTTAAATGTTATCGTAGGTAATCCTGATTTGGGATTGGAAAAAAGCCATCGATTCAATTTGAACTTGGACAACTTTAACTGGAAGGAAAGGACAGGTTTCTTTGTTTATATGGGGGCCCAAATCCAAGAAGATAAAGTAGTTAGTGTGACAACCATTGATGAGGATTTGTTGAGAACGACCACTTTTGATAACGTGGATGGAAACTTTAACTTTTATGGAGGTGTAGGTTACTCTAAGCAAATTAAGAAGGATAGTACCTATACGATTAAAATTAATTTTGATCCAAGTCTTAATTATAATAATGACGTAAGCTTTGTCAATAATAATAAGTTAACTGCAAAACGATTTTCATTTTCTCCAAGATTGGGTGTAGGGTTTAATTTTGGCGAATTGTTAGAGATCGAACCAAACTACAGCGTGAGTTTTAACAATACCAAATACTCTCTTGATACCACGGACGATCAAAATTTTATATCGCATAGAGCATCTTTAAGAGCAACTACTTACTGGCCGGAGAATATTGTTTGGGGTAATGATTTCAGTTATACCTATAATGGCAATGTTTCTTCTGGTTATGACAAAGACGTTCTCTTTTGGAATATGAGCCTAGGGGCGCAGTTCTTAAAGGATAAACTACTGTTTAAGGTGTTAGCCTATGACCTGTTAAATCAAAACAACAACAGTGCTAGATCCACAGGAGCCGATTATATTCAGGATTATCAAAGTACGGTTCTTAAACGCTATTTTATGGCAAGTGTAACCATTAAGTTTGATAAGTTTGGAGGTAAAGGAAAGCCAGAAGGTGGTCGCCGGTTCTACAGGATTCGATAGACCCTCTTAGATTTTTACAGATCGTTTATATAGATAGAATAGTCCTCAGTAATTCGATAATTGTTCGATTGCTGAGGACTATTGCTTTAATAAAAAAACAGATTAAATCAGTTGTAAATCAATGGTATATATTTTTTTTACTAATTTGTGATACACTAGCAGTGCTATAACTAAATCAACATATTGTGAATACTAAAGGGTCATTACTTCTTTTTAGCTTTTTTCTAGGTTTTTGGGTGCTATTAACTTCTTGCCAAAAAGCTCATCAAATCGACGTCGAACTTTTTATTCCAGTTGATAATTCCAAATTATATGTACGCTTGGCTGGTAACGCCAATGGTCCCATAGTTATCAACCTTCATGGTGGGCCGGGTGCTTTCTCTGGTTTTGCTCGTGAATCCTATAAGGATTTTCTTGAACAGGATTACCTAATTGCCTATTTGGATCAAAGGGGTGGCGGTAAATCAGCTGTTGAAAAGGATTCTACAATGCTGACCATGAAACAATTTGTTAAGGATTTGGACATAGTGGTTGATACCTTAAGAAAGCGATATAAGGGTAAAGCTATTAATCTTATAGGGTCATCCTGGGGTGGAACATTAGGATTATTGTATATGGTAGCCAATCAACAAAAAATAAACGCCTTTGCCTGTATTAGTGGAAAGGCAGATGGAATGTATCCCATCCTTGCACTGATTGCAAAAGAAAAAGAACTGGCTACGGAGTTTCTCAATAAAGCCAATGATTCCGCCTCTAAAGAACGGTACCAAAAAATATTGTCCAAATTAAATGAAATGGAAAACAGTGATTTTGATATATTTTTTAAGGATATGAATCTAATCAAGCACACTTATACAAAAGCATTGGGGTTCGATGCTTATTGGGCCAATAAGGAGGCTCAGCAAACCGCGGCTGAATTGGCTTCGGATACGGCCTATTTTAGAAGAGCTGGTTATACCATGCAAGCTTTTGATAGGGCTATGGAAAAGTATGAATATGTCAATAGGGTCTTTAGAAATACTCCGGCGTACAATCATTTAAATATATTGGACGAGATCTCAGTGATTCAAAAACCTATTTTGGTGTTACAAGGAGAATTTGATTATGCCATAGGAGTTCAACAAGCTAAAATGATCTATGAAGCCTTAACTGGGGTGTCAATGGGTGATAAAAAGCTTATCATCATTCCCGAAACCGCTCACAATCTGAACCTTGAGGCTCCAAAGCAGTATAACAATGTCGTTAAATCGTTTTTTAATAAATACAATTAGCTTGGAAACCCAAATGCAGTTTTATTTTTGTCAGATTAGCTAATCATACGTTCTACCAGCTTCCACCTGCACCACCTCCACTGAATCCGCCGCCGCCGAAACCACCGCCGAAACCACCTCCACTGAATCCTCCGCCACCTCCGAAGCCACCGCCTGTTCCACCTCTTCCGAGATTACTTAGGATGATAATGTCTAATAGATCAATGCCTCCACCACCTCGTCCTCCGTTTCTTCCACCACGATTATTTCGGTTTTTGGATAGGATGATGATGATGATAACAAATATGATAAAGACAAATACGAACCCTAGGCCTGAAGAACCTGATGGTTGTCCTCCTCTAGGTTGTGGGGTGCCTTGATAAGTGCCGTTAAATAAATAAATGAGCGCATCTGTACCTTTTTGAAGTCCAGCGTAATAGTCTCCCTTTTTAAATTCAGGTATGATGATGTTTCTAACGATCTCTCCGTTGATACCAGCAGTTAGTTTGTGCTCCAATCCGTAGCCTGGAGAGATCCAAATCGTACGTTCTTTAGCAGCTAATAAGATGAACACGCCATTGTCTTCTTTGGATTGCCCAATTCCCCATTCTTGAGCCCAACGCGGGGTTAAAAGACCGATGTTTTCTCCATTGATGGTTGGAACAGTGGCAATCACAATCTGTGTGCTAGTCGTATCTGCATACTGAATTAACTTCTGTTCAAGAGCGGATTTTTCAGCTTCCGATAATAGTTTAGCAAAATCATAGACACTGGTGTTCATGTCTGGTTTTGCTGGAACATCAAATTGTGCAAATAGGGATGGAATCTGGAAAATTCCAATAAATAAAAATATGAATAACAGCTGCTGCTTTGTTTTCAAGATGCTAGTTTTTAGAAATGTGGTCCGGGAGTTGATTGACATCATCACGGTGCCAAGGAAAGTGTGCTTTCAGTTCTTCGCCCGCTTTTAGTATTCCTTCAGTTAAACCGAGTTTAAAATTATTGTGTCTAAAGTGGTATTGAATTTTATCTTTTGTGGATTCCCAAAAGTTTTTTGGTACAACTTGATTAATCCCTTTATCGCCATAAATGGCAAAGGCTTTGTCTTTGGCCGCTACATAAATTAAAACGCCATTGCGCTGCGTTGTATTATCCATTTTTAGAAAGTGAAACACTTCTGATGCTCTTTTGAGCGGAGTTAATTCCCCGGAGGAAGGTTCGATATGTACACGTATCTCTCCTGAGGTTTCTTTTTCCGCTATTCGTATAGCTTCAATAACTTCTTGTTCCTCTTCTAGGGTTAATAATTGTTCTACATTGGAAGAATTCATGCGTGTGCAATTTTGGTTCAACGAAAAGATGAAAACTTAAAAAAAAGAAAAAAGCTGCTCTTTGAGGAGCAGCTGTGCGTATTAACTGTTTTTGTCGTCAAAATTGAAATCTACCTCTACAGGCTTCTCAGCTCCTGCTTCAGCATCAAAATAAGGCTTGCCTTCAAAATCGAATAGCCCAGCCAAAATCGAGTTAGGGAATTTCTTGACGTGATTGTTGTAAGGGGTGATCGCCTCATTGTACCGAATCCTAGCCGTTTGAATGGTGTTTTCCGTACTGGTTAACTCATCTTGTAGCTTGAGGAAGTTTTGATTGGCTTTGAGTTCTGGGTAGCGCTCCACACTTACCAATAACCGGCTCAATGCGCTACTTAAACCACCTTGGGCCTGGTTAAATGCTGCCAATTGCTCCGTTGAAATGTTTTCCGGATTGATGTTTACTGAAGTTGCTTTTGCACGAGCTTCTATAACATCGGTGAGCGTACTTCTTTCAAAGTCTGCAGCACCTTTAACGGTATTGACAAGATTTCCAATCAAGTCGTTTCTACGTTGATAGGCAGTTTGTACATTTCCCCATGTTTGTGCTACGGTTTCGTTAAGGCTTATCGCTGTGTTGTTAAAGCCAACAACCCAGTTGTAAATACCAAATCCGATAACGGCAAGTACGATAAGGGCAATAATCCACTTTTTCATAATAGTTGATGTGTTAGTGTTGTTCTTAAATTATAAGTATTTGAAACATAGATATTGTTACAATGCTGAACTAAATATATTACAATTGTTCTTTAATTTTAGATAGTTCTGCCTTGATTCCTTCTAATTTACGAATTATCTCAAAATTAGAAAGGGTTTTTTTCTTTTGTTCTTTAAGATGCGTTTTTGCCCCCTCAAGTGTAAAACCGCGTTCTTTTACTAAATGGTAAATGAGTTCCAAGTTTTTCACATCTTCTTGGGTGAACCTTCTGTTCCCTTTTGCATTCTTTTTGGGCTTGAGAATATCAAATTCTTTGTCCCAGAAACGGATAAGAGAAGTATTCACGTCAAAAGCCTTAGCAACTTCTCCAATGCTGTAATACAATTTATCAGGAAGATCGATATGCATTATTAGTCTAGTGATTGGTTTTCTTGTGATGCAGCATGAAGTAGCGCTTCGTATTCATCGGCAGATAAGGAACCGTAATAGAAGTTGATAGGATCAATGCGCTCTCCGTCTTTCCAGACTTCGTAGTGACAATGCGGAGCTTGGGATCTTCCGGTACTACCTACAAATCCAATGAGGTCACCACGTTTTACCTTTTGTCCTTTACGAACATTGTATTTGCTTAAATGCCCATAGAGGCTCAAATATCCAAAACCGTGATCGATCCTAATGTGTTCACCATATCCAGAGGAATTGTTATCAGCACGGACCACGACACCGTTTCCAGTGGCGTATACCGGTGTTCCTCTAGGAGCTGTAAAGTCCATTCCTTTATGCATTTTTCTAACCTTGGTAAACGGGTCGGAACGCCAGCCGTATCCAGAGGCCATCCGAGTTAGATTTTCATTACTGATCGGCTGAATTGCAGGAATTGCAGCTAGTAATTCTTCTTTTGCTTTCGCAAGATCTGTGATCTCATCCAATGATTTAGATTGTATCACAAGTCTCTTTTGAAGTTTTTCTAATTTTTGAGTAGCCCCAATGATAAGGTCGGATTGATTAAATCCTTCAAGGTGCTTGTAGCGGTTTACACCTCCAAAACCAGCAGTTCGCTGTTCTTTTGGTATAGGGTTGGCCTCAAAATAAACACGATAGATATTGTTGTCTCTATCTTCTATATTTTCTAGTACTTCTTCAACTTGGGCCATTTTTTTATTCAACAACTCAAATTGAAACTCGTAATTTTTTAATTCTCTTGCTTGGGAAAGTTCTTTTGGTGTACTAACTAGGCTGGTGTTTAATAATATTAATAGACAGATTCCACCAAAAAGAAAGGCAGCTACAAAAAACAAACTAATATTGATCGCTTTTTTCCCTTTCTTAGGTTCTATCCTTCTGTAGGATAAAGTTTCGGAATCGTAATAATATTTAACCTTAGACATTAGTTATAAAAGTTCTATTTTTGCCAAATGAAATGGCTGTTCTCCATGATGAGTAACGGACAAATATATAAATTGTTTTTTAGCCGAGTATAATTTTTAGTAAAAGTTAAGATTTAAACATGAAATCGAGAGATATCCGCAAAAAGTTTTTAGATTTTTTTAACCAAAAAGGACACACCATAGTACCATCGGCACCTATGGTGATCAAGGATGATCCAACCCTGATGTTTACCAATGCAGGGATGAATCAATTCAAAGAATATTTTCTTGGGAATAAAACGCCCAAAACCACACGATTGACTGATACTCAGAAGTGTTTGCGTGTTAGCGGGAAACACAACGATTTGGAAGAGGTAGGTAAGGATACGTATCACCATACCATGTTCGAGATGTTAGGGAACTGGAGTTTTGGGGATTACTTTAAAAAAGATGCTATAGCCTGGGCTTGGGAGTTGTTGACTGAAGTTTATGGGATTGATAAGGATATCATTTATGTGACTGTGTTTGAAGGTTCTGATTCTGAGGGTTTAGAATTGGACCAAGAAGCCTATGACTATTGGAAGGCCATAGTTCCAGAGGATCGCATCATCCTAGGGAATAAAAAAGATAACTTTTGGGAGATGGGAGATCAAGGGCCCTGTGGTCCATCTTCAGAGATCCATGTTGACATTAGACCGGCAGCTGAAAGGTCCAAGATTTCCGGTGCATCCTTAGTGAATATGGATCACCCTCAGGTAGTAGAAATTTGGAATTTGGTATTTATTGAATTCAACCGTAAGGCAGATGGAACTCTAGAGAAGTTGGCCGCACAGCACGTAGATACTGGAATGGGCTTTGAACGCCTAAGTATGGTTTTACAAGGAACTACAAGCAATTACGATACAGATGTCTTTACACCGCTGATCAGAGAAATTGAAACCATCACCTCTACGGAGTATGGAACCTCTGAAGAAACTGATATTGCAATCCGTGTGATTGCAGACCACGTTAGAGCCGTAGCATTTGCTATTGCAGATGGGCAGTTACCAAGTAATACAGGTGCCGGATATGTGATTCGTAGAATTCTTAGAAGAGCCATTCGTTACGGATTCACCTTCTTAAATCAGAAAGAAGCATTTATCTACAAATTAGTAGACACCTTAAGCAAACAAATGCACGAGTTCTTTCCAGAACTTAAGAAACAAAAAAACATCATATACAATGTGATCAAGGAGGAAGAGAATTCCTTCCTACGTACCTTGGCACAAGGACTGTTGTTATTGGATACCGTTATAAAAGAGAATGACGCAAGCGAAATCCCAGGAGAAAAGGCTTTTGAACTTTACGACACCTTTGGTTTCCCAATCGATTTGACAGCACTAATTCTTCAAGAGAAAGGCTATACCCTTGATCAAAAAGGATTTCAAGAAGCACTTGAAAAGCAAAAAACAAGATCCAGAGCTGCGACCAAGGTTGAGACTGGTGACTGGGAAGTACTGATCGATGATCCTGTAGAAGAATTTGTAGGGTATGATCTTTTGGAGACTCCGGTTAAAATTACACGCTATCGTAAAGTCGATAGTAAGAAGGAAGGTACAATGTATCAATTGGTATTTAACATTACGCCTTTCTATGCAGAGGGTGGTGGGCAAGTTGGAGATAAAGGATATCTTCAAGCGGCCAATGGTGATGTGGTTTATATCGTAGATACTAAGAAGGAGAATAATTTAATTATTCACCTGACCAAACACCTTCCGAAGGATATTCATGAAACCTTCACAGCTGTTGTTGATGCTAAGCAACGGGAACGTTCAGCAGCCAACCACTCCGCTACGCACTTGTTGCACCAAGCACTTCGAAGTGTATTGGGGACTCATGTGGAGCAAAAAGGAAGTATGGTACGAAGTGGTTACTTGAGATTTGACTTTTCTCATTTTAGCAAATTGACCAACGATGAGCTTTCTGCAGTGGCTGATTTTGTCAATGCTCGCATAAAGGAACATTTACCATTGGAAGAGAATAGACACACGCCATATCATTTAGCTATTGAAAATGGTGCCATGGCACTCTTTGGAGAAAAGTATGGTGATGTGGTGCGTACAATTAAGTTTGGTGAAAGTGTAGAACTTTGTGGAGGAACCCATGTGAAGAATACCAGAGATATTTGGCATTTTATAATCAGATCAGAAGGAGCAGTAGCTGCAGGGGTGCGAAGAATTGAGGCGATTACTTACGATACGGCTCAAGAATATTTCACTTCACAAACTGAAGCTTTCCATCAGGTTAAAGAGGTCTTAAAAGGTAATTCTGCCGATCCGTTAAAGGCGGTAACAGCTTTACAAGAGGAGAATTCAGCTTTGAAAAAGCAAGTAGAGCAATTATTAAAAGAGAAAGCAAAAGGACTGAAATCAGAACTAAAAGCGTCTCTTGAGTCTGTCGACGGAGTTCAGTTCTTAGCTACTGAAGTTGATCTGGATCAAGGAAGTATTAAAGACTTAGCATTTGATCTAGGTTCAGAGTATGACAATCTATTCTTATTGTTTGGTTCAAACCACAATAATAAAGCGATGTTGAGTTGTTATATCTCCAAAGAGCTTGTGAAAGAAAGAGATCTTAATGCTGGGACCATTGTAAGAGAATTAGGTAAACTCATCCAAGGGGGTGGGGGAGGCCAACCTTTCTTTGCAACAGCGGGAGGTAAAAATGCAGCTGGAATTCCGGAAGCATTGCAAAAGGCAAAATCGTATATACAGGCTTAAATAAGCCTTTAGCGTATGAAATTACAAACGCAAATCCCTTTAAAACAGCAGCAACCTTTGATTGATTACCATTCAAAGGTGCTGTTAATGGGGTCTTGTTTTGTGGATAATATAGGGGAGCAGCTGACTTATTTTAAATTTCAGAGTCAGTCTAATCCTTTTGGAATCTTATTTCATCCAAAGGCTATAGAGCGTGTGATAACCCGAATAGCAGAGGGAACGATTTTTACAGATAAAGATTTGTTTTGGCATCAAGAACGCTGGCAATCTTTGGAGGTACATTCTACATATTCTGATACCGATAAGGAGCGTTTACTCTCGGTGCTGAACCATAAAATAACCGAAGAGCATCAGCGCTTAAAAGAAGTTTCACATATAGTTGTTACTCTAGGTACAGCCTGGGGATACAAGCATTTGGAGTCGAAAAATATCGTGGCTAATTGTCATAAATTACCACAGCACTATTTTGAAAAGCAGCTCAGTCGTGTTGACCAGATTCAGGGTAATTTGCAGCATATCATTGAAGTTGTTAGAGCTATAAACCCAAAGGTAAAATTGATTTTTACAGCCTCACCAGTGCGACACCTAAAAGATGGCTTTATTGAAAATCAGAGGAGTAAGGCGCATTTGATTACGGCAATCCATCAATGTATAGAAACCCTAAATGATCCTGGGATTACCTACTTCCCATCTTATGAAATCGTCATGGATGAATTGAGGGATTACCGTTTCTACAGAGAGGATATGATTCATTTAACTCCTACGGCAATCCATTATATTTGGGAACGATTTTCTTTCACCTGGTTGAGTCCCACCACTATAGAAGTTATGGAGCAGGTAGACAAGATCCAGAGTGGTTTATCACACAAGCCTTTTAACCCAAGTAGCACACAGTACTTGGATTTTAAAGAAAAGCTTCAGCAAAAAATTGCGTATATTTCTAAGAAATATCCCCATATGCAATTCGAATAGCTATGAGAAAAATCTTATTTGGAATCTGTATTACGTTGTTTTTGCTCTGGATGTTTCAGTGGTATAAAAGCTATCAGCAACGTTCTGAACACCTAAAACAAAGTACAGCACTGATCCAAAAGCAGGTTAACAATGTTAGTAAGCTGGTCGTTACCGAAGGGCATTTTTCTCAGGTCTTTAATTACGAGCAATCCGAAAAGATATTTGCGAATCTATTGACCACCAAAAAAAGAGCTCTCGTCGTGGTTAATGCTGAAGTAAGTATAGCCTATGACTTGAGTAAAGTGAGCTTTGAGGTAGATCAGGAGAAAAAGACCCTATACATTACCAAGATTCCGGAAGCGGAAGTTAAGATTTCACCAGATATAGAATATTACAACACCTCAGGGGATTATTTAAACCCTTTTGATGCTGAAGATATCAATAAGATCAAAAGGGAAGTTACTTCCAAAATCGCACAAAAAGTTGAAGACTCTGGTCTCAAAGAAAATGCACAAAATAGATTATTGACGGAGATGTCAAAATTTTATGTACTCACCAACTCTTTGGGATGGACATTGGTATACAATGAAACTCCTGTAACCAATGATGATTACTTGAAAAGTCTTGATTTTAAGGGTTAACTACCACTTGATATTTCATCTGAATATTGTCTAAGTATTTGAATTTAAGCTTAAAAACTTAGTACGTTTGGAAAAATTCGAATTCAAATAGTTCGATCTCCATAATTATATAATAATTACTTTAAGTCTCAAGAGTAGAATTTCACTTAAGTATATGAGACGGTTTTAATGAGAGGGTAGTTTGTGTTAATTTTAATGGTATAAGTATTTTAGTAGATATAGAAGATTTGTCGTCTGGGAAAGCAGTTGAAGGTAGGCCAACGGAATTCAAAAAAGGAAGAATCCTTAGTCAATATTTAACATGCATATTTTTCCAATTGCCCAATTAGATAACTTCCGGCAAGTAAAAATCCAACGAAGAGAAGAGGTAATAGGAACTTTAGTATTAAATAAGTGCTATTCATTTTTTTTAATTCTTCTTGAGTTGTTTCCAAGGGAATTATATCTTTAAAAATAGGCTTAAGGTGCGACTTGGCGATATAACCATAAGTTGCTAGAAATAAAAGTGTGATTGGTATTGCGAAAAGATTTCCTTCCAAGATCCTGCTGGTGTTGAAAACACACGGCCCGAATAGAAGTAAACTACTATAAAAATAGAGTAATAGTACAAAGCCACCAATGCTATTTCTAACAGCGAAGTAGGTTACTTCTTGAGCCCTTTCTAAGCTGATGTTTTCCCTTATAGAGACGCTGCCATAATCATATCCTTTGTTGTAAATAACGGTTATGAACCACTGGTAGGTATAGATTAAGATAAGCTTCATAGTAGGATTTAATCTCGGTGGAGTTTGCTGATTTTATCTTTTCTAATTCTAAGTGGCTAATTTCTCTTGCCAATTTGGTTACTGACCCAACTTAAGAATTGATTTTTGAAATCAGTGGAACTCCATTGTTCTGCCTTGGCAACATCGCTAGCCTGTTCTACAACCGAATTGGAAACGGTTTTCTGGTAGTCAATGTTGATCTTATTACCCTTGTGGCTGGACCAGTAAGTTTCTCTATAGGCTATCCCCCCTCCGTCGGGCAGCATATTGACAATGCGAACGCTGTAATCATCTGCTCCAATTTTTGCTGTATAGATGGCTAGCTTGTTATCTTTGTCCAATAAAATATAAGGAGCTAGGGAAGGCCCTGTGAGGGTATCGTTTTTTTGAAATGTATTTAGCTGTTCATTATAGATGTAAGCTGCATAGGTAGCATTCCTATTTAAATCATAGCCTTCATGGAAACTCAGGTCATTGTAACCATCAAAATTGATGTCAAAGTCCCTAGGGTTAAATTCATGTTGGGAGAGTTGTGAAATTGCCGTTGGCTTTTTAATCACTGCCAAAGGCGCTTCAAAAACAACACTACTATCCGCATAACGGATCAGTTCTCGATTAGAAATGGATACTTCAATCGGATCTGGATTGGTGTTGGTTTTTCTAGTATAGCGCACCGAATAACGCCAAAGGAGTTTTTCATTATTCATAACAAAGTCCTTGCTATAAGTAAAAAAGGTGCTATCGATTAAGCTGGGATAATACTGTGGGTAATTTTGATGGGTTTGAAAAGAGTCAATACTTTTAAGTGTAAATTGAAACTCTTTGTTGTACAAGTATGTTCTTATTACAGAATCTTTAGTATAGCTCACCAGGTGCTTAGAGTCTTTGGTTAGTCGTTCTGCCAGCTGGGTTTGTTGAAAACTTTCATCACTTTTAAAGATACTGCTAATGATGACTTTTTCCTTAGGCTTTTTGATTTGACCACTTAAGGTAATATGGTCGCTCATGCCCTTGCTTCCTTGGACAATTAACTCTTCAAGGACACTGTTGTCATTACGATAATAGTAGTTGTCAATCTTAAGGTTTTGTCCGATTCGAAGCAATTCTTGTTCTCGGTAAATTTCAGCACCTTTGGATAGAGAATCCAATAAAGCATTCCCAGTGATGCGCTGGTCCTTTCTGATTGTGAAATACTTTTGCACGTTATCAATCGTAAACTTAAATTCTTTCTTAGGAAGTAAATCGTAATAGAAATTTCCAGTTTGAAGGCTTCGTTTAACGCTAATAGGTTCCTTTTCAAAATCGATATCATAGGCAACAAATCGATCTTGATCTGATTCGTAGGTATAGATCTTATATACCCCATCCTTTAGATGATCAATTCTAAATACGCTTCCTTGAATATCAGAGGTAACTGTTTGTTGATCCTTCAGAATCGCAGTCTGTTTAAATTCTTTTAGATTGTTTTCTTGTTTTGTTTTTCCATACAAATTAAGAGCGGTAAAGCTAGAATCGGATGGTCTTTTAATGACTCCCCTATAATACACGCTATCTGAGGTGCTAAGTCCATTATTTTTTATTCGAAGTAATTTTGAGACTAGTTCATCATCGTTTAGATGTATGGGCTCTTTTTGTTTTAAGCCTAAAGAATCGATAGCGCTATTACTATCTGCTTGCTCTTTATCGTTCTTACATGAAAAGATACATAAGGCGATACTGATGATAAATACTATTTTTTTCAAAATGGGCTATATATAGATTTGGGGATAAATTTATAAAACTTTTGGTGAATTGAGTTATTTGATCGTTACGGCTTGTTCAACTAATGCAATTCCGTCATCGATCAGGTGTCCAAATTCAGGGTATCGTTGTTTAATATCCTCGAGGTGCTGGGCTATTTCTAGAGCAAATTTTTCGTCAGAGGAGGTTTTGGCCAATTCATACAGCTCAATGGTTAATAACCATTGATCAGGAAAGCTACCTTGTATTTGTTCGAATACCTTGTGTCTGGAAATAGTTTTATTTTTCCCTTCTCTAAAATCGCGCACTTGTTGGTACAACGCTTCAAGTTGCAGTTGAGCTTCATTTTTAGGTTCTGCTCTCTCATCAGAAGAGCTTTGGTGTGTGATCAGATCAAAGCCCTTGAAGTCGGCTACGCCATTAAAGGCCGAAATTGCTTTTTTGCCGATGGCCATCTGATAAATCCCTTGTTGTGGTGAAAACAAAATGCGATTCTGATGTTTTACGGTACAGTTTTCAATACTGATCAGAATTATTTTACCCATTAAATTTCGGGTTCCTGTTATTATTTTACCATCGATATGAATGTCTCCTTCAAACTCAAGTTGAACATGGTGATCCTCATAAATGTTATAGGCTTTTAAGTCGCGGGGACTCATATCCTCTATTGCCAGGTTAATTCCTTTGAGTTTGCCAATTGGACTTCCAAATCCATTAGGGTAGCGATTGGTACCATGGCCTACGAGTTCCTCGTCCCTGTATGCTAAGGCTGTTTTACCTTTGGTTTGAAAGTAAATAGCTTCTCCTTGGTGTTCGATTACCTCTGTGAATACACCTGAAATTTGTATGCCTGTACTTAACTCTAAGGTGCCTAAAGCCTTTGAAGCGATGAGTTTTTTTATCCCAGATAAGCCGCCACGTCTAATAGCCATGGTATTGGCAAATTCTTCTAGAACTTGACTTAGGTGAGCAAAATCAGGGGTGACGTATAATTGAGGTTGTGGTTTTGTGATATCAAATCCTTGGTCTGCGGCTTCTAGGGTATAAGGTAACTTTTTAACCTGGTCTGTCATACACCATTTACTTTCACCGATAGAGGAGAGTAGACCTGCGCCATAGATCTTGGCGTGGGAAACACTTCCTATTAGGCCGTACTCAACGGTCCACCAGTGTAAATTTCGAATGCGTGCCATTTCACTGAGTTCAGTGGTCTGTTCTTGCAATTCATTTACTTTCATTTCTGCTGCTTCAATGGCTTTTAGATCAGGATTCTCCGCCTCTTTTAAAATGGATAAGCTGCGAACGGCCTGGTATATTTGATGATCTTGCTCGTTTGAAATAGCTTTGGCGCCAATCTCTCCAAATCTTCTAAGATATTCTGCGTATTCCGGATTGGCTATGATAGGGGCGTGGCCGGCACCCTCGTGTATGATATCTGGGGCAGGGGTGTATTGAATATGTTCAAGTTGCCTTATATCACTAGCGATAACAAGAACGTTATGCGCCTGAAATTCCATAAAGGCATTAGGGGGTATAAAACCATCGACAGCCACCGCTGCCCACCCTATATCTTTTAGGATGCGATTCATACCGTACATGCTTGGAATATGATCAATGGCAATCCCTGTTTTTTTTAAACCTTCAGTATAAGAATCGTGAGCTACTTTTTTTAAGTAATCCACGTTTTTTCGCATCACATACCTCCAAGTGGCTTGATTTATGGCAGAATAATGCTCATAATTCTGTGGCTTGATGTATTGTTTAAGATGCGCCGGTAGGCGATCTATTAATGGATTGCTTTGATAGTTTGAGTTCATTTCCACTTTTTTGTCTTTCTAAAGTTACAAAAGCATATTATAATCTACTAGAATTCAAATAAAAAAGCTGTTATTACCTGTCAATATTAGTTGGTGTCTTAATATAAGTATACGCCCTATCAAAAAGTTATTGATCTTGATTTTTGTGAACTACCCACCCACGCCAAAGGCGATGGGTGGGTAGTTCACGGGCATTGTTTAATGATAGGTATATAGAGGGATGCAAGCATAGTATTATAAACGTAATTATTCCAAATGCGTGTTGGTAAAGCCCGTATTAACTTCATTGACTACAAGACAAGATTTTTTAAAAACCTTTCTTAATTATGTGGAAACTAAAACTAAGCTATACTTCTCGGTGAACTTGAAATTAGTTACAAAAAAACCACGCGAATTAAGCGTGGTTTGTATTCAATTATTCTAATACTATGTTCACTAAACTATTCCCCTGAAACGCCGGCAACTCTGGTAGCTGGTTGTACCGGTGGGAATTGTTCGAGAATTTCTTTCACAAATTCTCTTATACGTTCTTCTTTTTTGGCTAGGTTACCACTGGTGATCAATGAACCTGTTCCTTTACCTTGCCATACGAGTTCTTTTTTATTCGCATCGATAAGATCGATATATAAAGACCCTTCTGTGTCTCTGGATACTGTATTGTAGCCCATTCCCCAATAAGGATTACCATACCATCCCCATCCCCAACCAACGTTGTTGTAGACATTGACACGATCCACTTCTTTGGTAAAGATACTTACCAATATATCTGGGTTTTCAGATAAGCGGTATCCTCTGGATTGCAATTCGTATTGGATAGATTTCAAGATTCGCTTGATATCCAAATCGGATATTTCTGCCTTATCAATTCCTGGTTTGTAAAACGCAAAGGTTTTGTATTGGTTAAAGTCGACGTGTCTGTCGTAGTCTGTGGCTACCTGAATAGAACTACAGGCTCCCATCAGGAGAGTTATGAGTAGTATTCCAGAAAATAATTTAATGGCTTTCATGGGAAATGTTTTTAGTTTTGAAATTATAATATCGTATCCAGTAAATCTTCATCTACGTGGTTTGGAAGAGGAACCTTTAAATTGGGTTCTACTTCCATAGCTCTTTTTATTGCAAATTCGGCCTCTTTATTTCGAGCCCAACTTCTTCTAGCAATACCGTTGTTTACATCCCAAAATAACATGGATTGTAAACGATTGCTAGCCTCTTTAGTACCATCAAGAACCATGCCGAAGCCTCCGTTAATAACCTCTCCCCAACCTACGCCACCGCCGTTGTGGATGCTCACCCAGGTAGCGCCTCTAAAGCTATCACCTATCACATTCTGTATGGCCATATCCGCAGTAAAACGTGAGCCATCATAAATGTTTGAGGTTTCACGATATGGAGAATCCGTTCCGCTGACATCGTGATGATCTCTACCTAAAATTACAAAACCTATTTCACTTTTTGAAATAGCTTGGTTAAAAGCTTCAGCAATTTTTATTCTTCCGACCGCATCTGCATATAAGATTCTCGCCTGAGAGCCTACCACTAGGCGGTTTTCTTCGGCTGATTTGATCCAGTGAATATTGTCTTGCAATTGTTGTTGGATTTCCACGGGAGCATCTTTTTTTAATTCTTCAAGTACCTTTACGGCGATTTGATCTGTTTTATGTAAATCTTCAGGCTTCCCGCTAGCACAGACCCAACGAAATGGGCCAAAGCCAAAATCGAAACACATAGGTCCCATAATATCCTGCACATAGCTAGGATATCTAAATGATTTTCCGTCTTTACTCATAATAGCTGCACCAGCCCTTGAAGCTTCAAGTAAAAAGGCATTACCGTAGTCAAAAAAGTAAGTGCCTTTGGCTGTATGCTTATTAATAGCTTCAGCTTGTCTTCGCAAACTCTGTTGAACCAATTCTTTGAATTTTTCACTCTCTTGAGCCATGAGCTCTTGAGCCTTTTCAAAAGAGATGCCTGCCGGATAGTATCCACCTGCCCATGGGTTGTGTAATGAAGTTTGGTCAGAACCCAAATCTATTTTTATGTTTTCATGATCAAATTTTTCCCATACCTCAACAATATTTCCTTGATAAGCTATAGATACCACTTCTTTATCTTGGATCGCCTGTTTAACTCTAGTTGTTAACTGATCTAAATCTTTGAGTACAATATCTACCCATCCTTGTGAATGGCGTGTTTCAATAGCCTTTGGATTTACCTCCGCACATACCGTGATACATCCAGCAATATTCCCTGCCTTGGGTTGGGCTCCACTCATCCCACCGAGTCCGGAGGTAACAAAGAGGCCACCTTTTGGACTTTTGCCAATTTTTCTAAAACCATTCAAAACTGTGATGGTAGTACCATGTACAATACCTTGTGGACCGATATACATATAACTCCCTGCCGTCATTTGTCCGTATTGGGTCACGCCAAGGGCATTGAATCTTTCCCAATCATCAGCTTTAGAATAATTGGGGATCATCATTCCGTTGGTCACTACTACTCTGGGCGCATTTTTATGGGAAGGAAATAAACCCATGGGGTGTCCACTATACATCACCAGAGTTTGCTCATTGGACATCTCTGCCAGATATTGTAATGTTAGGCGATACTGTGCCCAGTTTTGAAATACTGCCCCGTTACCTCCATAGGTGATGAGCTCATCAGGATGTTGGGCCACTTTGTGATCCAAATTATTCATAATCATCAGCATAATGGCTGCAGCCTGCTTGGATTTTGCCGGATACTGATCAATATCCCGGGCAAAAATAGGGTAGCTGGGTTTAAAACGATACATATAGATACGACCGTAGCGATCAAGTTCTTCCTTGAATTCTGGAAGAAGTTGTGGATGTAACTCAGCGTCGAAGTAACGTAGCGCATTTTTAAGCGCTAGCTTTTTCTCCTCAGCACTTAGAATATCTTTGCGCTTGGGGGCGTGGTTGACTTCAATATCGTAGGGTTTTAGTTCGGGGAGTTGTTTTGGTATGCCACATAATATTTCTTCTTGGAAAGTCATCGTTGTCTAGTTTAATATGTTGTGATTAGCTTGGCCTGAGTGGATGCATTAATCCTTGTTTTTGTCGTATCCGTATGGGCAATGTCTACAGCCACTTTTACAACAATAACCCCTCTTTAAGTGGTATTGTTCGGTAAACACCCTATAGCCTTCAGGAGAAAGATAGTAATCCCCTTCTTGGGCTGGAATAATTTTTTTCATCTTTAAAGCTGTAAATTAGATTATGCTATCTTTACAAAGATAACGGAAATGGAAAAATACAAATTACGCTTTACTTAAACCAAATTTTAATTTGATTCTGGTCTTTAAATACATATTGCCCAAACGTTATGATGGACTTACGCTTTGGCCGCTCATTATACTCAAGGAAAGCAAGCTTAAAAACGATGAAATTTTAATCAATCACGAGCGCATTCATCTCAGACAGCAGCTTGAGCTTTTGATTGTCTTCTTCTACCTCTGGTATTTGATTGAATGGATTATCGGAATGATTCGTTTTAGGAATTCTGTCAAAGCCTATAGAAATGTAAGTTTCGAAAAGGAAGCCTATGCCTGCGAATCTGATTTAAACTACTTGGGTAAGCGTCCCCGTTTTAGTTTTGTAAAGTATCTCTTTTAGCGGTTTTTGCCATTTTTATTGCATGAGGTTTGTTGTATCTTTGTTCGATTAAAAACCGGCGTTTGTACAATCAGCAAGTCAATTTACCGTTACTCACAAACAACGAAATTCAGTTGTTTGTTAAAAGAGAAGACCAGATACATCCGTTTATTTCAGGGAATAAATTTCGAAAACTGAAATACAACCTCGTTATGGCGAAAACTCAAGGTTTTGATTCTATTTTGACCTTTGGAGGTGCTTTTTCGAATCATATTGCAGCCACTGCATATGCAGGGATTGAGCAAGGATTTAAAACCATAGGTGTTATTAGGGGAGAGGAACTTCGTGCCAAGGCGGATAATGTTACTCTGGCTTTTGCAAAATCACATGGAATGGAACTTGATTTTGTCGACAGAGCGCAATACCGAAAGAAAGATTTAGTAGAATTTATAGAGGGACTTAGAAGAAAGTTTGGAAACTTTTACCTAATCCCTGAGGGAGGAACAAACGAATTGGCAGTGCGAGGATGCGAAGAAATATTAGAAGAACAGGATGCTGATTTTGATTATGTTTGCGTGGCCGTGGGAACAGGAGGGACAATCAGCGGTTTAATTAATAGCTTGAAAGGCCATCAACATGTTTTGGGATTTCCTGCATTAAGAGGAGATTTTTTACCATCAGAAATCCGTAAATTTGCCCGGTCGGAGCAGTGGGGCTTGATTAATGATTATCATTTTGGAGGTTATGCTAAAATTAACCGCGAACTGATAGAGTTTATCAATCAATTTAAACAGGATACAAGCATACCATTAGATCCTGTTTACACAGGGAAAATGATGTATGGAATTTTGGATCTTGTGAAAGACGGGTATTTTAGAAGCCCAGCTAAAATTCTAGCAATACATACTGGAGGCTTGCAAGGCATCCAAGGAATGAATCAAATTTTAAAACGAAAGAATTTACCATTATTGACATGATGATAAAAAAGATTTTTGTTGTTTTCGTATTGGTTTTATTAGCCAGTTGCGGTAGTAAAAAGAAAGCTTCTCAAGGAAATAGACATCCCAAAAAGGAGACCGTTAAAGTAAAGAGTGATCGCAATAGAGAATTAGACCGAGAAACTCAAACCCTAGAATCGACTTCTAGAACAACCGTATATACCGAGACCGTTGAAGATTACATCCGAGTCTATAGTCCTATTGCGGTACGTCAGATGCGCGAATTTGGTGTCCCTGCAAGTATAACACTTTCTCAAGGGATATTGGAAAGTGGTGCAGGTAAAGGTGAATTAGTTCGCAAAGCCAATAACCATTTTGGAATTAAATGTCATAAAGGATGGACAGGTGCTCGAGCCTATCACGATGATGATGCCAAAGGTGAATGTTTTCGTAAATATGATTACCCAGAGTTATCCTATGCAGACCACTCTAGGTTTTTAACCACAAGAAGCAGGTACGACTTTTTGTTTGATTTAAAACCAGATGATTATAAAGGTTGGGCAAGAGGCTTAAGAAAGGCAGGATACGCAACCGATAGACGTTATCCTGAAAAGTTGATTTCACTTATTGAACGCTATCGCCTTTATCAGTATGATGACCAGGCTATGGGGAAAAGATCCCGAAAAAGAGAGCATAAGTCAGACAGACAATACGTAGTAACAAAGGGGGATACGCTGTATTCTATTTCCCAGCGCTATGATATGTCGGTGGATGAATTAAAAAGAAAAAACGACTTGAGGGATAACACCATTCATGTCGGACAGGTATTATATTTAAATTAAAAAAAGATAACAATGCTTTATAAAAGAAGTAGTGCCCTTTTTGCTGAGGCCAAAAAATACATTCCAGGTGGTGTAAACTCACCTGTTAGAGCTTTTAATGCGGTTGGTGGAGAACCTATATTTGTAAAGAAAGCTAAAGGGGCTTATTTGTACGATGAAGATGATCGTACCTATATCGATTATATCGCCTCATGGGGTCCAATGATTCTTGGGCATGCTTTTGAGCCTGTTGTCAATAGCGTTATCGAAAAGGCGACACTTGGAACTTCCTTTGGTATTCCGACCAAGATAGAGACCGACATTGCGAAATTAGCAGTATCCATGGTGCCAAATATCGATAAGATACGATTCGTCAACAGTGGAACGGAAGCTTGTATGAGCGCTGTTCGTTTGGCTAGAGGATTTACTTCTAGGGATAAAATCATAAAATTCGCAGGGTGTTACCACGGCCATTCTGATTCTTTCTTGATTCAGGCAGGTAGTGGAGCAGTTACCTTTGGAAGTCCTAATAGTCCCGGGGTTACTCAAGGAACAGCTATGGATACTTTACTTGCTAATTACAATGACTTGGAGAGTGTTCAGCAACTTATTGCTGCAAATACCGGGGAGGTCGCTGCCATAATTATAGAACCTATAGCAGGGAATATGGGATGTGTTATCCCGGAAGAAGGCTTTTTGAAAGGCTTACGAGAGCTTTGTAATCAGAACGGTATATTGCTCATTTTTGATGAGGTAATGACCGGGTTTAGATTAGCAAAAGGTGGAGCTCAGGAATTTTTAGGAATTGACGCTGATATCGTAACCTTTGGAAAGGTAATCGGTGGAGGTCTTCCTGTTGGTGCTTTTGCAGCTAGAGATGAAATTATGAGCTTCCTTGCGCCACTTGGACCAGTTTATCAAGCGGGTACACTTAGTGGTAATCCGTTAGCGATGGCTGCAGGTTTTGCAATGCTTAATCATTTAACAGAGCACCCTGAAGTATTCCATAGCTTGGCAGACAAAACCGCTTACCTACACAGAGGATTACAAGAAGTACTTTCTCAAACCGATGTTCCGAGTTCCATCAACACCATCGGGTCTATGATATCCGTTCATTTTACAGACAAGGTTGTTGATTTCAGTACTGCTGCCAATGGGAACAATGACTACTTTAAGAAGTTTTTCCACGGTATGCTTGAACAAGGAATATACCTTCCTCCATCTGCCTTTGAGAGCTGGTTCCTCAACGACGCATTGAGTTATGAAGACTTAGATCGAACCATTGCAGCAGCTTCTAAGGTAGTGCAAGATTTTTAAAATAGGGCGTCCTATAAAGTAATTGGGGAAAAGTAAGGGGTACTACTTTTCCCTTTCAAGTTCTTGGATGGATTTTAATAGTACTTCTCTGTTTTTCCCTGTTAAGGGATAGTTTGTTTCCTTTAAGGATTTGTATTTGTCGATCGACATTATTACAACATCTTTACTGTCATTACGGTTGATGAGGATGTCACATGAATCATTGGTTTAACAAAGTAACCAATGATTTGGATTTGATTGAAATTCTGTGTAGATTACTTGTTTCATAATGCAAAGTGCTTCAATACGTATTTTTAAACGTATTAGATGATACTCTTAAATATCCTCAGAAATCTTTTTTGCCAAGGTTCACTTTTTAATTGTCATTAAAATTTTTAGCACCCTTGTTTCTAAGACGATAATGTTTTTAGAATTTGATTTTGTCAGAATTGCCTTGATTGGTGTTATTTGACAAGGTTTTGTTCCGTTAGTCGATTGTGTCATAGGAAAAACACCCTTTTAAAATCAAGGTTTTACCTCTGTTTTTCCCCTGATTGATTCTTTAGATTTGTTTCATAACAAACCAACTTAATACTTAAGATCATGACTGCATTGAATTTCAAAATCGACAGGACTAACATCGATACGGAACCCAAAGACATTCTTTGGAATGGTAAAAAGATTCCGATCAAAGGAACGATGATTAGTAGTGGGATGTCCTATCGTTTTATGATCTATTTCGTAGATCGCAAATACGCTAACATACCCTCTACCTATATGGAGCACCAACGACTTGTTGTAAAGTTTGTTCCAGTAGATGAAATCCACAATTACTTTAGCGTGGCAGAATGTAAAAATAAGACAGTGTACGGGTATTTTAATTTAGAATGCCCTGAGCTTAATTGTATTTCAATTAATCAACCAGTGCGTGAGCTTTGTTACTAACTACCAATATCCTATTATGCATTCGTTCAAAAGGATAGAAGTTAAATGTTTCATGGATTGTATTTGCCGATCCTGTTTTAAAATCATTTAGAGCGGGATCGTCAGATATATCTTAGTTAGTATTGTGCTTTACTTTTTAAGATAAACTTCTCGAACTTTCTTAAATAGATCAGAGGAATAAACAAAGTCTGTTACGGTTTTGTTTTCTGTAATGAAAATTTCTTCGTTGGTACCTTCCCAGGCCTTTAAGCCGTCTTTTAAGAATAAGATCTTTTCTCCGATTTCCATCACAGAGTTCATATCGTGGGTGTTGATCACAGTTGTGATATCGTATTCTTTGGTGATTTCCTGGATGAGGTTATCGATTACGATGGCAGTCTTTGGATCCAAACCTGAGTTTGGTTCGTCACAGAATAGATACTTTGGCTGGTTGACAATAGCTCGGGCAATTGCAACACGTTTCTGCATTCCTCCTGAAATCTCAGAGGGTAATTTATGATCCGCATCAATAAGGTTGACACGCGCCAATACTGTTGCCGCTCGGTCTCTCATTTCCTCCTTAGTTAGGCTTGTAAACATCCGAAGCGGGAACATGACATTTTCAATTACAGTCATGGAATCAAAAAGTGCACTACCTTGGAAAACCATACCCATTTCTTGTCGAAGCTGGGTTTGCTGTTCTTCGTCCATTTGTGAGTAATCCTGGTTGTTGTAAATAATTCTACCTTCATCAGGTTGGTGCAGTCCTAAAAGACATTTGAGAAACACCGTTTTTCCAGAACCACTTTGACCAATAATGAGGTTGGTTTTACCCTTGTCAAAACAACTTGAGATTCCTTTGAGCACCTGGGTGCCTCCAAATGATTTATGTAAGTCTTCTACCTTGATCATTATCCTAAGAGTAATTGAGTGAGTACATAGTTGGCTATAATAATAGCAACACTGGTCCAAACGAAAGAAGAGGTACTTGCTTTTCCAACCTCTAGAGCGCCACCTTTCATATAATATCCATAAAACGATGGTATGGTTGCTAATAAAAATGCGAACACCAAAGTTTTTGCAAATGCATATATAACATGAAAGGTATTAAAATCAATTTGTAAACCGTGGATGAATTGTTCGTTGGTGCTATACCCTCCAAACACTGCAGCCATCCAACCCCCAAGGATTCCCATATACATGGCAATCGCAATGACAAAAGGGTAAAGCATCAGCGCGACTATCTTCGGAAGCACTAAGTAATTGAGTGAGTTTATACCCATAACTTCTAGAGCATCGATTTGCTCAGTAACGCGCATGGTTCCGATACTAGAGGTGATGTATGATCCAACCTTACCAGCCATGATGATAGAGGTGAAGGTCGGAGCAAATTCTAAGATCACGGATTGTCTTGTAGTAAACCCAACAAGATATTTAGGGATAAGAGGATTGCTGATATTAAGAGCCGTCTGTATAGAGACAACTCCTCCAATAAAAAAGGAAATAAATATAATAATACCCAAGGAACCGAATATGAGGTCATCGATATCCTTTAAAATAAGTTTTTTTAGCATCGGCCACTTGGTGATTCTACTAAAAACTTCCCTTAGCATTATAAAATACCGGCCAATATTTTCCAAATATACCATAAAACAAAAATAGTATAGTTAATGAGAATAATATACACTAAGTAGGCTTTTAATCATAATTTTAACTTTGACCCTATTTTTAAAATAGTAGCTTTGTGTTATTCAACAGAGTTATTATGAAAAAATATCTTTTACTCAGCCTATTTTGTGCTGGGATAATTAGCGCGAGCGCTCAAACTAAAGAAGAAGTAAAACCTTTTACTAAACCTAAACTAGTAGTCGGAATCGTAGTGGATCAGATGCGTTATGATTATTTAGTTCGCTTTTGGGATCGGTATCAAGAGGGTGGATTTAAGCGATTGGTCAATGAAGGCTTTAATTGTAAAAACAATCACTTTAACTATATTCCTACTTATACCGCGGTTGGTCACAGTTCTGTTTATACTGGTACAACACCAAAAGCACATGGGGTCATCGGAAATAATTGGTATGATAAAGTAGAAGACAGAATGGTGTACTGTACAGAAGATGCTAAAGTAAATTCTGTAGGTACAGAATCGGATGCCGGTAAAATGTCGCCTTGGAGAATGACATCTTCTACCATGACTGACCAATTAAAATTGGCTACAGTTTCTAAAGGAAAGGTGATTGGGGTGTCTGTAAAGGATAGAGGATCTATATTGCCGGCTGGACATGCTGCTGATGCAGCCTATTGGTTCCACGGTAGTGATGAAGGGGTTTGGATTACTAGTGATTATTATATGGAAGAACTTCCAAAGTGGGTTAAGAAATTTAATAAATCAGATGCGGCAGAAAGCTATAAAAAAGTTTGGAATACCCTTTATGATATCGATACCTATACCCAAAGTATTGCTGATCAGAACCCTTATGAGGGTGCTTTTAAAGTAGAAAAAGCAGCTGTTTTTCCACATGATCTGCCCGCAATATGGGATGAGAATGGAAAGTTTGATTTAATCAAAGGTGTGCCTTTTGGAAATTCTTTAACTGCAGATTTTGCTATGGCTGCCATAGAAGGGGAAGACATGGGTAAAGATGAAATTACAGATTTTCTTGCATTAAGTTTTTCGTCCTCTGATTATGTTGGTCACCGCTACGGTGTTAGTGCTGTAGAAACTGAGGATATGTATCTTCGATTGGATCAAGACATTGCCAGACTATTGGAGTTTTTGGATAAAAAGGTTGGCCAAGGTGAATATACGGTATTCTTAACCTCTGATCATGCGGCGGTTGAGGTTCCAGCTTATTTAGAGGATTTAAAAATTCCTGGAGGTTATGTGAGTAACAAAGAGTTTCATGCAAAGTTAAATGAATTCTTAACAGAGACCTTTAATAGTGATGCGCTGATCAAGAACATTTCTAATGGACAAATATTTTTAGATCAAGAAGTAATTAAAGGACTAGGTATAACTTCAAGAGTGATAGAGGATGCTATTGTGAATGAAATTAAAAACTACGATCATGTTGCTCAGGCCTACACAGGCTACGCAATGCGTAATACAGAATTCACCAAAGGGATTGCCGCAAAATTACAAGAGGGTTATAATTTTAGACGCTCCGGTGATGTTGTATTTGTTTGGGATGCTGGGTACTTAGCCACTAGTTCTCGTACCGGGACTTCTCACGGATCTGGATATGCATATGATACGCATGCACCACTACTGTTCTTTGGTAAGGGAATTAAGCATGGTGAGACGGTGAAAAGAACAGAGATTCCTGATATCGCAAATACCATCTCAGCTCTATTAGGGATTGCTTTCCCGAGTGGTAAAAATGGAGAGCCTATTAGTGAAGTACTTGAGTAAAGACTTGATAAGATCATTAAAATTGTATGCACCTCTTGGGGAACAAAACCAAGGGGTGTTTCTTTTAGGTGCTAATTAATCTTTACAGTTCTTCAGTACTGTGAAGAATTAGCTGAGCCCGAGTTGTCCTTTTATATTCTTCCAACGATAGGCACGAATAAATTCAGCTTCTTCTTTGCTCACAATTAGAGGGACGTGATCATTTTTTGCCTTGAAATAGCCGCTAAGATTGTCGAGGACCACCTTTGGCCTTTTATTCATCAGCGCCATTTTAATCGAGGCTATAAAGGTTAATACAAATCCATAGCCCATGGTGTACATCGCCTTTCCTTGAAGTAACCTCGCTTTTTTGTTATAGGACTTTCCAGTAGGCCGTAGGTGCTTTACTTTTAAAGATTCAATACTTTGTATACGATACCCTTGATACCTTGCTAAAAGTTCATCCAAGGTATCCCAACCCATGGCGCATCGCAATCCTTTAATCGCTTTAAAGGTCTCTTTGGTGTAGGCTTTAAAGGCGCCTCTAATATGATCCTTATGCATGGGATGATTCAGTAGCCAATTCCCATGTTGATCTTCCTCGTAAGCAAATCCGCCTGCGATTCCAATACTAGGATCTTTTGCAAACACTTCTGCAACTTTTCTGAAATAGTTTTTGGGTAAAATAATATCCGCATCCAGTTTTACGATAAAATCATAATTTTCGTCAAGCTGTTCAAGTCCCTTATTAAATGCGTTGACGACCTTGCTTCCGGGCATATGAGCCTCAGAAGAGGCGGTGTTCAGCTTGTTGATTATGGTGTGTTCTTGGGCAAATTGATCGATAAGCTGTTCTGTGTCATCAGTAGAATGATCATTGACAACTATGACTTTTTCCGGAAGTAAGCTTTGATCTACCAGGCTTTGAAGTGTCTTTTGAATAAAACCAGCTTCATTATGTGCTGGGATAACCACGTAATATTTCATGAGCTTTACGGAATTATTGGTTCTTTACGCGCTCGGCATAGATCAAATAATAACGATGCGTGAAGTTCCTTAGTAAGGGACGAAATCCAAGTTTTTTCACAGGGTTGGTAAATTTCTCTGTTTTTTTGATTTGCCATCCGGTTTTCTCTAATAACCAATCGAACTGCCAGTCTTCGAATTCGTGATAATGCCTATCCCAAGGATCAGTCTTGCTTCTATAGGCCTGAGAAAACCATAAGCGAAGTGGAACGGAGGCGACGAGTTTATCGGCTTTTACTGCTTTTAATAAATTAAAAGGAGCCAATAAATGTTCGAATATTTCAAAGGCGGTTACCGCTTCAACTTGAGCGTTTTCGACTACTTTATAGTCAACATCCAAGTCCTCTCCTGTGGTATTGATTACTTCATACCCCCTTTGTTGCATGAGTGCGCTGAAAGGATTGTGCACCCCTAAGTCCAGGATTTTAGCTGGCTTGGGTAGCGTGTCTTCCAGGAATTCAATTGTTTTTTTATAACGTTTGCTCGGAAAGCTATTTTCGTACATATCAATATTTATAAACCAGCGCATTGATGTTCATTCCTGCGCCTACGCTTGCAAATATAATAACATCTCCTTTATGTAATTCCTGGTTTTCCATGTTTCCTTTTCGTACCATATCAAAAAGTGTGGGAATGGTGGCTACCGAACTGTTTCCCAGAGTGTGGATGTTCATCGGCATGATGTACTTTGGAACTGAACTATTGTACTGTCGATAAAACCGCTTCAATATGGCATCGTCCATTTTTTCGTTGGCTTGATGCAAAAATATTTTTTTAACATCCGCTATGGCTACTCCGCTGTTATCTAAACATTCCTTCATGGCTTTGGGGACATGAGTGACGGCAAATTCATAGATTTTGCGTCCGAACATTTTAATGTACTTTCTGTTGTCTGTTTCTTCTTTGTTATACGATTCTCCAAAGAAAAGATAATAGGCCTCTTCTGAAGTATAGGTAGCTGAGAGTTGTGATAGAATACCTTCTTCTGAGGAAGCAGACAAAACTGCTGCTCCTGCACCATCGGCATAGATCATAGAATCCCGATCGTGTTTGTCAATGATTCTGGAGAGGGTTTCAGTACCGATGACTAAGCAGTTTTTTGCCATTTTTGCTTTTATAAATGCTGTGGCATGATTACAACCCTCAATCCAACCTGGACATCCGAATAATAGGTCATAAGCGACACATTTAGGATTTTTAATACCTAAGGCGTGTTTTACACGAGTGGCCATACTTGGAACGGTGTCAGCCTGCACGGTTCCACTAGCGACGTCTCCAAAATTATGCGCTACTATAATGTAGTCCAAGGTTTCTTTGTCAATCTTAGCATCTTCAATGGCTTTTTCAGCAGCTAAAAATGCGATGTCTGAGCTGTTCTGATCTTCTCTGACATAGCGCCTTTGCTGTATACCGGTAATGGATTCAAACTTTTCAATAATTTCGGCATTATCACTGCCAAAGGTACTACCGTCTGTATTGAGAAAACCGTGATCCAAGAAATCTTCATTCTTTGTAATGACTGGAGGGATGTAAGATCCAGTACCAATAATCCTTGTCTGCATAAAGTCTATATTTTCTTAAAGATAAGTTATGTTTTGGAGAAATTAACCTGAATATTCGTGTAATTACGATGTTCAAGCTCGAATTTTTTGCAAAGAAAATAGCCTCCTGATCTTCAGAAGGCTAGATTATAATATATGATGTATGGATATTCTAGGCTTCCATATAAGCTTCAATAGGAGGGCAGGTACACATTAAATTACGATCTCCATAAGCTTCGTCCACACGACGTACTGTAGGCCAGAATTTGTTTTCGGCTACGTAGGCTAGTGGATAAGCGGCCTCAGTTCTGCTATAAGGGTATTCCCAAATATCTGCGGTGACCATTCTCAGCGTATGAGGCGCATTTTTTAACACGTTTTCCGCATCGATATCTGTGATTTGCTCAATTTCATTTTTGATGGCAATTAAGGCTTCACAGAAACGGTCTAATTCAGCAACGCTTTCACTTTCTGTAGGCTCAATCATTAGTGTGCCTGCTACCGGGAAAGAAACTGTAGGTGCGTGGAACCCGTAATCGATCAAACGTTTGGCGATGTCAGTAACTTCAATTCCTTTGGCTTTAAAAGACCTACAGTCAATAATCATTTCGTGAGCAGCTCTTCCTTTTTCACCAGTGTATAATATCTCAAAGGTGCCTTCAAGTTTTGATTTGATGTAGTTGGCATTTAAAATCGCGGCACAGGTAGATTTTTTAAGACCATTACGTCCTAGCATTTTGATGTAACCGTAAGAGATTAAACAAACCAATGCACTTCCAAAAGGAGCAGATGAAATAGATTCTATAGCGTTCTCTCCACCAGTCTTGATTATAGGATTGGAAGGTAAGAACTCCACTAAGTGTGGTGCAGCACAAATAGGCCCTACACCTGGTCCACCACCACCGTGAGGGATAGAGAATGTTTTGTGTAGGTTCAAGTGACAAACGTCAGCCCCAATGGTTGCCGGATTGGTAAGTCCAACCTGTGCATTCATGTTTGCACCGTCCATATACACTTGACCACCATTGTTGTGGATGATTTCTGTGATTTCTTTAATAGAAGATTCAAATACCCCATGGGTAGAAGGATAAGTTACCATTAAGGCAGCCAATTCATCCTTGTATTTTTCAGCCTTATCGCGTAGATCTTGAAGGTCGATATTACCTCTTTCGTCTGTTTTGGTAACCACCACTTTAAAGCCTGCAAGCGCAGCCGACGCTGGATTGGTACCGTGAGCAGAGGCCGGGATGAGGCATATGTTTCTATGACCTTCCCCTCTAGAATCGTGGTAGGCTCTAATAACCATTAAACCACTAAATTCACCTTGTGCTCCAGAATTTGGTTGAAGCGAAGTTCCTGCAAAACCAGTGATCACATTGAGTTGGTGTTCTAGTTCTTTTAGAACTTCTATATACCCTGCGGCCTGATCTATAGGAACAAACGGGTGAATGTTACCCCACTCCTCCCAACTGATTGGGAGCATTTCTGAAGCTGCATTTAATTTCATAGTACATGAACCAAGAGCTATCATAGAGTGGTTAAGCGATAAATCTTTTCGTTCTAATTTTTTGATGTAACGCATAAGTTCAGTCTCGGAGTGGTATAGGTTAAATACCTCGTTCTCCATAAAAGTGCTTACTCTTTGATTTGCCTCTGAAATGGTAGTTTCTTCTGCGAGTTCTGTAATTTCTACGGTGCTTTTTCCGACTGCATCTGCGAATATCTTAACTATAGTATTTAAATCGGAAAGGCTTACGGTCTCATTCAATGAAATACTAACCTTGGTGCTGTCTGGATATAAAAAGTTGATTTGTTGTGCTTCTGCAAGAGTTCTTACTTTTGCTGCGTCTGCTTCAATGAGCAAGGTGTCAAAATAAGAGGCATTGTTTTGCTGATACCCTAATTTTTTTAGTGCATTGCTTAAGGTTACAGTTGAATGGTGTACCTTGTCTGCAATATACTTCAATCCTTTAGGGCCGTGATAAACTGCGTACATACCAGCCATAACCGCTAGAAGTACTTGAGCAGTACATATGTTTGAGGTAGCCTTATCTCTTTTGATATGTTGTTCACGGGTTTGGAGGGCCATACGAAGACCTACTCTACCGTCCATATCTTTGGTTACTCCAATGATCCTTCCTGGGATATTCCTTTTGTAGGCATCCTTGGTAGCAAAATAAGCAGCGTGTGGACCACCATATCCTAGTGGGATACCAAAACGCTGTGTAGTTCCAACAACTACTTCAGCTCCAAATTCACCTGGAGGAGTTAGGTTGACTAAGCTTAAAATATCTGCAGCAACGGCTACTTTTATTTCGTTTTCATTGGCCTTAGCCACAAACTCGCTGTAGTTGTAAACCGCTCCAAATTTTCCAGGATATTGAAGTAAAGCTCCAAAATAGGCTCTTGAGAAATCAAAATTCTCGTTAGAATCAATACACAGTTCAATTCCTAGAGGTTCTGCATGAGATTTAAGGATAGAAATTGTCTGAGGGAGAACCTGGTCAGAGACGAAGAATTTAATGGCTTCGTTTTTCTTCTGATCGCGGCTTCTTACACTAAAGAGCATAGACATAGCCTCAGCAGCTGCCGTACCTTCATCAAGTAAGGAAGCATTGGCAATTTCCATTCCGGTCAAATCACAAAGCATGGTTTGGAAATTTAATAAAGCCTCTAAACGACCTTGAGCTATCTCCGCTTGGTAAGGTGTATAGGCGGTATACCAACCCGGATTTTCTAGAATATTTCTTTTAATTACTGAAGGGGTAATGGATTCATTATACCCTAATCCTATATATGTTTTGAATACCTTATTCTTTCTTGCTAGGGTTTTTAAATGACCTAGATACTCATATTCAGACATTGCAGGGGGTAAGTCCAATTCGTTCTTCAGCCTGATCCCTTCAGGGACAGTTTGTGCTATAAGTTCTTCAATAGTGCTGACTCCAATTAGGCCAAGCATGCTATTTAAATCTTCTTCTTGAGGTCCAACATGACGAGTAACAAAAGAATCTGTTTTCATACTAATCCGCTAATAATGTTATATTTTGCCCAAAAATACATATTATATTTCTTTAAAAAAGTACTTTTGAATTGCCTTTGTTTAAAGTTTTAAACAACTTGTTAGGAAATTGCAAATTATAAGCGGCATTTGGAGAATGGGATGGTTGAAAAAGATTTATAATTTTTATCTGGATGCTAATATACATGTGGCCTTGGGCGTATACGCATTAGTGCAGGTAACCTTGATAGAATACCAACTGCCTTATGATAGGTCCATCAGTTTTGCGTTGTTTTTTGGAACCATAGTAGAATATGGATTTATTAAATATGCTTCACTTGCTAAACATTATCTTTTTCTCAAACAGCAATACCTGAGATGGATACAGCTTTTTAATTTTACATGCGCTGTAATTGCCATGTATTTTGTGAGCGAATTGAATATGAAAACGGTAATTGCTGCAGCCGCCTTGGTCTTGGTTGCATTTTTATATGTGGTACCTTCGTTGACCACAAAGAAAAATCTTAGAAACTTAAAGGGAATAAAAGCATTTGTGGTCAGTTTGACTTGGTCAGTTTCGACCGTCTTATTGCCGCTACTCAATAGTGATATCCTTATTACATCGGAAGTGTTCATTGATTTGGTACAACGTTTTTTGTTTGTCCTGGCTCTAATGATTCCTTTTGAAATTAGGGATTTGAAATTTGATGAACCAAATTTGAGAACCATACCTCAGGTGATCGGTGTTGGTGGATCGCGACTATTGGGAGTGGTGTTACTGGTCTTTTTTGTGCTATTTGGGTTTCTGCAAACTAATATAAACGCTACCAGTCTATATGTGGAGTGGGGAATAGCTTTTTTGTTGTTAATTGCTCTGCTATTTACCAGAGCAGATCAATCCAAGTATTATGCTAGTTTTTTTGTGGAAGGAATCTCAATTGTATGGTGGATAGGATTGTTACTGCTTTAGGAAAACCCATCAATTTTACGTTTCATCTCAACTTTCTTTTCATTGTCCAAAGTTTTTATTTTTGCCTCTTTACACAATTGAGTCAAATCAGAATTCTTTTTAGAATATGATTGGGTAGCCCTACACCACATTTGTCGAAACCTAAGTTTCAATCTTTCGATAAGAGTCGCTTCCCCATACTGCATCTTATCACATATTTGTTTTGCCTCTTCACACGAGGGCAAAAGCGATTTCTTTTTTTTACTCATTTTTATACCAATTATTTTCCAAGCAATCCATTAAACTTGTTCGAGCTCTATGGATGATGACCCATAGATTAGACGCTGTGATATTCAATTCTTTACAAATATCTTCTGTCTCCATACCCTGAATGGTTTTCTTGATAAAGACTTCCGCTTGTTTTTTGGGAAGTTTTGTTAAACAATCTTGAATAGCCAAACCTAGTTCTTTATTTTCTAATGCATTCTCTGCGTTTAGGTCACTATTGTCTGCTACTTTTTGTTCTAACCAAGAGCCTTCTTGTTCGCCGTCAAAGTTTAAATCCATCTTGACTTCCGCCTTTCCTTTGTTGGAATTGATTTTGCGGTAATGGTCTATGATTTTTCGTTTCAAAATGGAGATTAACCAAGTTCTCTCAGCTGCTTCTCCTTTGAAGTTTTCTGCAGATTTTAAACCAGCCAAAAAAGTATCTTGTACCAAATCTTCAGCGACGATAGTGTCATTTACTCTGGAAATTGTGTAGTTGAATAGGTAGTCCGCATAGAGATCCACCCATTTAGAAGGATTTAACTTGTGTTTTGGCACGGTTGTGAAAGTTTCCTTCAAATGTAAAATAAAAAGTTTAAATACTACCTTTGTAGTGAATTAAAAAAATATAAAAGCAATGAGAATTTTGGTCCTACTGACGCTTTTTCTAACAGGCGCCATGATGTCAGCACAGTTTAAATCCGTTCCTATCTCTACTTTGGAAGGCGATGAGAGTGAGCAAGGGATCTTAATTGATGTGAGAACGGAAGAGGAGTACAATCAAGGTCATCTTTGTGATGCATTGAACGTCGATTTTAAAGCAGAGGATTTTGAGGCTAAAATTCAAGAGCTTGATAAATCTACAGCTGTTTACCTATATTGTAAGACAGGAGTTAGAAGCAAAGATGCTGCGACTTTGCTTCAGGAATTAGGGTTTGAAAATATTATCAATCTTGAAGGTGGGTATACTGCATACATAGAAGAGAGTGGAAAGCCATGTTCAGGGACGTGAGTGTCTAAGAATTGTAAACTGTAGTATTAGATTCAGTTTCAGGTAGCTCGCTCTGATGGCCTAGAGTTAGCATTTCTTTATTAAAGAATGACCATATTCCGATCATTACAACGGCAATTCCCAGTATTATGAATGTAATGTTAATTCCAATGGTATCGGCAAGAAATCCGGTCGCTAACAATCCAATGAGCGCCGGGAGTAACGTAATACTAAAGAACATGGAAAATACTCTTCCAAGGAGAAAGGGGTCGATGTTTTGTTGTATTATACTGGTAAAGCATGCATTATAGATTGCTCCTGCTATTCCCGAGAGCGCCGTTAGGCAGGCGAATATCCAGAATGCCCAATTGGGTAATATACCGGAGATTGCAAAAGCCAACCCCATGATTACATAGCTGGAATTAATTAGAGTAACTCTATTGGTTTTTAGTTTGAAAATTCCTAGAACGCTACCTCCGATTAACATGCCAATACCCCAATTAGCCTCTACAATACTCATTTGGAATGCGTCACCGCTAAAATGTTCCAGTGTCATTAAAGGAAATAAAACGGCTATGGGCATAATACAAAAAGTGGCAAGGGTTGAAAACAAAAACAAAAAGGCTATACCCGAGTTAGAAGTAATTGCCCGTACTCCTAATCGAATTTCAGAGGTCAGTTGACCAAAGCCTTTGGATGTTGGTATTGTTGGTGAAGGATGTGGGATTTTTACAAGTAGCAAGGATACTATTGCAAAAACGGCGCCGATGATATCGATATACATTACATAAGCAATATCCATTAGTCCGATAGCCAGTGCTCCCAATGCAGGACCTGCAATGTTAGATATCGATTGAATGATTTGATTTATGCCGGCAACCCGAAGTAATTCAGATTTTGGCGTAAGCATTGGGATGGCAGCCTGCATAGCCGGCATGTGAAATGCTGAACCGGCGGATCTAAAGGCTAATAATACGTAGATTAGCCAATAGGCTACATTCCCAAAATGAAATAAAAGAGCGATTATCAAGGTGCAAAAAGCAATAAAGCTGTCGGCAAAAATCATAGTCTTTCTACGGTCCCATCGATCTACATAAACACCAACAAATAAACCGATGATAGACTGTGGTAGTAAGGCTGCAATAGCTGCATAGGCTAATACTTCTGCAGATCCGGTTTCGATACTTAACCAAATGATGATCGCAAAATTTACAAGGGAACTACTGATCAAGGATAAAAATTGTCCTGTCCAAATAATTCCAAAGGTACGCTTCCATTCTGACTGGATTTCAGGCATTACTTTTGAAAATATGTTTCTGTAAGATGTATTATCTCAATAATGGTTGCTTTTAGCACGACAACACAAAACTTTTGCAAGAGGATGCTTTAGTTGTATTGAGGTGTTATTTCAGAATATCTAGTTTTAAGTAGATGCCTGGCGAAGGGCAATATATTACTTCAAACGATGTAAATACATTTGAATAACATTTTCCAATCCAAGATATAAGGATTCTGAAATAAGGGCATGTCCTATGGATACCTCTAATAGATTTGGAATGTTTTGTTTGAAAAACGCTGTGTTCTCTAAATTCAAATCATGACCGGCATTAATGCCTAAACCTACTTCGTTAGCCATTTTTGCTGCAGTAATATAAGGTTCAATGGCAGTTTTGTCTCCTTGTTCAAATGCGCTGGCGTAGCCTTCTGTATAGAGTTCTATACGATCAGTGCCTGTTTGAGCTGCGCCCTGAATCATGGCAACATCAGGATCTACGAAAATAGAAGTACGGATATTGTTTTGTTTGAACTCTTGAATGATTTCAGATAAGAAATCTTTGTGCTTGACGGTATCCCAACCAGCGTTTGAAGTAATCGCATCTTCTTCATCGGGCACTAAGGTAACCTGAGCAGGTTTTACCTCTAAGACTAATTTGATAAAATCATCAATAGGATTTCCTTCGATATTGAATTCCGTAGTGATTACTCCGGGAAGATCTCTTGTATCTTGGTATCGGATATGGCGCTCATCCGGTCTTGGGTGGACAGTGATTCCTTGAGCACCAAAGGACTCAATGTCACGGGCTACTTTTAAAAGATCAGGTACATTTCCTCCTCTGGAATTACGAAGGGTTGCTATTTTGTTGATATTAACACTTAACTTGGTCATAAGGATGTTCTTCTAAGTACGCTACTCTAGTTAAACGGTGCTTTTTGCACACTGTAATTTCGATTGCGAAGATACTCAAAAATTAACATTCTTACACAGAATTATCAGTAGCATTGACTTCTTTAGTAGCTACTATTGGTACCTTTTTGCTACTTTTACTTTAAAGCACGACACCGCTGTAAAACTTACTTGAGATTAACAGCGGTAAAATACAAACTAAAGCCTGCTATATTTAAGCAGAAAATCATTAATTTGCGGTTCAATACTATTGCGATGAATTTACATTCCTATATAAATAATGACGTACTTCCGTTATTGCCGAATTATCCGGTAAAAATGGTGCGTGGAATGTTCTCTGACTGTACTTATACGCATATCCCTGTGGTAGAAGATCACAAATTGCTCGGTACGATTTCAGAAGATGATGTGCAGGGTTTCGATCCTGAGAAGCGAATGAGTGATTATTTATATGTACTGGATCTTTTTTTCGTTAGAAAAACTACAAACTGGATTGATGTTCTAGAAGCCTTTGCAAAGTTTAACGCCAATGTGATGCCTATTTTGGATGAGCATAATACCTATGTAGGTTATTATGAGCTCGTCGATATTATGAGTCTGTTTAAAGAAACACCTTTTTTAAACGAACCGGGTGGTGTTATCATTGTAGAAAAAGGGCATAAAGATTATTCATTTAGTGAGGTTTCTCAAATAGTTGAGAGTAACAATGCAAAACTTCTAGGTGCGTTTATCTCAGATGACAAGGATGATGTCACTCAAATCAGCATGAAGGTTGGTGGAAGCGGGCTTTCTGAAATCATACAGACCTTTAGAAGGTACAGCTATAAAATAGTGGCAGGTATTGAAGAGGATTCCTATATTGAAGGACTTAAGGAACGATCGGATTATTTAAATAAATTTCTTGAAATATAATTATAATAACGCTTGTGTTATAAACAGAGATACTACATGAAAATAGGAGTTTACGGGCAATATTATAAGGAGGATTCCAAAGACTGTGTCACCAATCTGCTTAACTTTCTTAGTAAAAATAATATCGAGGTACATATTGAGGCTAACTATTTAGGGCAACTTGGAAAGTTCCTTAAAGTTGAACAAACCTATAAAACCTTTACTGGTTTTGAAGATCTCGATGATACATTCGATGTGTTTTTAAGTGTTGGAGGTGATGGTACTATGTTGAGTACGGCTTTGTTTGTTAGAGATCTCAATATACCAATACTCGGAATAAATACAGGTCGTTTAGGATTTTTGGCTACTGTTCAAAAGGACGATGTCGAAAAGGCCATGGAAGAATTGTTAGAGCGACAATACTTGGTTGAGGAAAGAGCACTTTTGCAGGTGAGTACCAGTGATGGAAAGATTGAAGATCAAACTATAGTGAATTTTGCACTCAATGAGGTGACAGTGGTTCGAAAGAATACCACCTCCATGATTACCATAGATACTTGGCTTGATGAAGAATATTTGACCTCCTATTGGGCAGATGGACTTATTTTAGCCACCCCAACGGGTTCTACAGGATATTCGTTGAGTTGTAATGGGCCGGTGATCGCACCGAATACAGATGCTTTTGCGTTAACACCCATTGCTCCTCACAATTTAAATGCACGCCCTTTAGTAATTCCGGATGAAACCAAAGTGAAATTAAGAGTCTCCGGTCGGGAGGATCAGTATTTGATCTCTTTAGATTCTCGATTAGCGACCTTAAATAACGATACCGACGTTTTTATAGAACGCGCGCCTTTTACCATTAAATTGATTCAGTTAAGAGATGAAAGTTTCTTAAAAACCCTTAGGCAAAAATTGCTGTGGGGTGAAGACAGACGTAATTAATAGCCCTGATTAACATTAATTACTTAACCGTGATGTTTTTTATAGTATAATAATAGCAAGTTACTATATATAAAATATCAGAATGTATATATTTGCAAACTTTGAAAGGTATGAATTTTAGAATCTTAGCCATACTATTTATGCTGTCTACAAGCCTGTCAAGCGCTCAGATGTTTGAGATTGGTGGATTTGTAGGAGGAAGTAACTACATCGGCGATGTAGGATCTTCATGGTATATAAAACCCAATAGTTTAGCTGTTGGAGGAGTGTTTAAATGGAATGCCAGTGAACGCTATGCGTACAGGGCATCAGTTACTTTTTCAACACTGCATGCATCTGATAAGGATTCTGATACCTTTGGAAGGTTTGATCGTGGATTAAGTTTTTCGAATAGGGTTTTTGAAGGTGCTTTGGGTATGGAATTTAATTTTTGGGAATTTGACCTAAGCCCGTTTTCCAGGTCCGTAACACCGTATATTTACGGAGGCGGTGCAGTGGTACGGTATGATGAGCTATATTACGCTAACCTGAATCCTGGAGAAGTTGCAAAAGTTACAGTAGGAAGCGAAAAAAAAACTACTTTTGCCATCCCGATGGCCTTGGGAGTAAAAGCTAAGATTAATACGCGGTTTGTATTAGGAGCAGAAATAGGATTACGCTATACCTTTACTGATAATTTGGACGGGAGTTACCCGAGCGATGCGGCTAAAAGGTTTGGCAATGTTTTAAGCGATGACTGGTATGTGTTCTCCGGGTTTACGTTAACCTATACATTTGGAAAAGAGCCGTGTTATAGCTGTTTTTGATTGATTAATAATGAATGAAGATATAATTAATAAGGATAAATTACCAAAGCATATTGCCATTATCATGGATGGTAATGGGCGATGGGCAAAACAAAAGGGGAAACTCAGAGTCTTTGGTCACGAGAATGGCGCAAAGGCAGTGAGGGAGATCGTTGAAGCATGTGGAAGCCTAGGTATAGAGAATTTAACCTTGTATACATTTTCTACCGAGAACTGGAACAGACCAAAACTGGAGGTAGAAACATTAATGCGATTGTTGGTTTCTTCACTGAGAAAGGAGTTGAAAACCCTCCAAAAAAACAACATTAAACTTAAGGCCATCGGAAGCGTTGAAAGTCTTCCATCCTTGGCGCAAAAAGAATTGTTAGAGGTCATTGAAAAAACCAAAGACAATTCGAGAATGACACTCACCCTGGCACTTAGTTACGGGTCTAGAGAAGAACTTAAAAATGCAGTAGTACAGATTAGTACGAAAGTTAAAAATAATATAATTTCTCCTGATTCTATTGATGAATCGATTATAAATAATCATCTTTACACGCATGATTTGCCTGATGTAGACTTGTTAATTAGAACAAGTGGGGAGCGCAGGATTAGTAATTTTTTACTTTGGCAAATAGCTTATGCAGAATTGTACTTCACCGATACGCTTTGGCCCGATTTCACCAAGGAGGATTTGTGCGAGGCAATTGTAAATTATCAAAACAGAGAACGTAGATTTGGAAAGACAAGCGAACAACTTAACTAAGAATATCATGTGGAAGCGATATTTGGGTATCCTTTTATTATTACTAACCTATACAGAATACGCAAGTGCACAAGATACTACCTTTGATAAGGGAGAGGAATACATTCTTGGAGGTATAGAGGTCACCGGAGTGAAGAGTTATAACGACCAGAGTGTTATTAGTTATACCGGATGGAGAATTGGACAAAAGATTACTGTTCCGGGAGAGGAAATTAGTGATGTGATCAGTAAGCTTTGGGGTCTTAACTTTTTTAGCGATATCAATATCTATAAAACTAAAATTGTAGGCGATAAAATTTATCTTGAAATTAATGTTGTCGAACTTCCAACCTTGGCTGATGTAAAAGTTACAGGGATTAAGGAAAGAAAGGTTGAAGATTTGATCAAAGAGGCGGACCTTAAAATAGGTAAAAAAGTTACCGAAGGTTTCCTCGCTAACACAAAGAGCTTTCTGACCAACAAATACAAAAAAGAAGGATTTCTCAATACCAAGGTAAATATCAATACGATTAAAACGGACACTGTCGAAACCAATAACGAGGTAAAAATGGTAGTGGCTATTGATAGAGGTGAGAAAGTTAAAGTTGGTAATATCGAATTTCACGGCAACGAAAAGTTATCGGATAAGAAGTTGCGTAAAGCAATGAAAAATACCAAGCAAAAGGTCTTCGGTCGTTTTTGGAAAAAATCTAAATTCATTCCAGAAGATTTTGATGTTGATATAACTTCTGTAATTGATACATATAAAGAAAACGGTTACCGTGATGCTCGAATTATATCCGATACTATTGTTCGTCAGAGCGATAAAACTGTAGATATAGACGTTACTCTTGAGGAAGGGAATAAGTATTATTTCGGAGAACTTGACTTTGTTGGAAACACCGCTTATTCTGATCAGCAATTGGGAAGAATCCTAGGTCTTAAAAGGGGTGACGTGTACAACGGAGTATTGTTTGATAAACGAATTGAGGATAATACCAAACCCGATGGTAATACCATAGCAAACCTCTACCAGAACAATGGTTATTTGTTTTCACAAATCAACCCGGTAGAAGTTTCTGCAAAGAATGATACTATCGATTTTGAGGTACGTATCGTTGAAGGTAAATTGGCGTATTTCCAAGAAGTAACTGTCTCAGGAAACGAAAGAACCAATGACCATGTTATCTATAGAGAACTTAGAACACGTCCTGGACAATTGTACTCCAAAGAAAACGTTGTCCGAACCATACGAGAATTAGGACAGCTCGGTTATTTCGATCCTGAAACCATAGACCCTCAAATTAAAGATGCCAACCCAGAAACGGGTACTGTTGGTATTAATTATGCATTGACTGAAAAAGGATCCAGCCAAATTGAATTACAAGGTGGTTACGGTGGAGGTGGTTTTATCGGAACCGTTGGGCTTTCCTTTAATAACTTCTCAATCAGAAATATTTTAAACGGAAAGGAATACAAACCTGTTCCGATGGGAGATGGTCAAAGATTGTCACTGCGTCTACAAGCAAGTAGATTCTTCCAAACCTATAGTTTCTCTTTTGTAGAGCCTTGGTTGGGAGGTAAAAAACCGGTTCAGTTCTCCACCTCTGTATCCAGAACATTACAGTTTAGATATAATCCAAGAACTGGGGATGCCGATAAAGATCAACGTTTCGTAATTACAGGTGCTACGGTAGGACTTGCAAAAAGATTACGTTGGCCTGATGATCACTTCCAGCTTTCTCATGCCTTGAGTTACCAACATTATGACCTCCAAAATTATAACACATCCTTGTTTACCTTTGGAAATGGTTATTCTCACAACCTTGCATATACCATTGCACTGAGTCGTAATAACACATATGTCAACCCTATTTTCCCAATGGGAGGATCGGAGTGGAATATTAGTTTGAAACTCAGCCCGCCATATTCGTTATTTAACAATATTGATTATGCGAATCTAGGCGATGATCCTAAATACCAGATGATCAATTCACAGAATCAGGTGGTTCCTGATCAACCAAAAATAGATCAGGAAAAATACAAATGGCAGGAATTCTACAAAATTAAATTCTCAGGAAACTGGTATACCAATATCGTTGCAAAACTAGTATTGAAAACTGGAATCGAATTTGGTTTCTTAGGTGCTTACAATGATGAAAGAGGTGTGATTCCTTTTGAGCGTTTCTTCTTAGGTGGGGATGGTCTTGGAAATTATACACTGGACGGTAGGGATAATATATCTCTAAGAGGGTATCCTAACCAATCCCTATCAGGTATTGATGGATCAACAGTGTATAATAAGTTCTCATTGGAACTCAGATATCCGATCACTTTAAAACCAACAGCTTCGATTTATGGATTGACCTTTGTTGAAGGAGGTTCGGCATACGATACCTTTAGCCAATACAATCCGTTTAATTTAAAACGATCAGCCGGTCTAGGGGTACGTATATTTATGCCTGCGTTTGGATTGTTGGGGATAGATTTCGGATATGGATTTGATCCAGTTCCAGGTGAAGTTGAAGCAAGCGGTTGGCAAACTCACTTTATTATAGGTCAGCAATTTTAAAATTTGGCACGATATTTTCTATATTTAAGTAGTTTCCGTTTTTTAGTTGAAGTCGTACATTGGATGCATGATATATAATTTTTTTTTAGTTTCTTCGTATTCTATATGTAATTAAACCTAAAACTATGAAACCAACTACCGTTCTTTTAGTATTGTTATTATCTATAGGGTGCTTTGCAGTTAATGCTCAAAGAGGTGTTCGTCTTGGATATGTGGATATGGACTATATCTTAGAGAATGTTGAAGAATACCAGACGGCTAACCAACAATTGGCCAAGAGAGTTCAGAAGTGGAAGCTTGAGGTAGAGGAGCAGCAGGCGAGCATCGCACAAATGCGTAGTGATCTTGCAGCAGAGAAGGTGTTGTTGACCAAAGAACTCATACAAGAACGCGAGGATGAAATCAATGCACTTGAGCTTCAAATGAAGGACTATCAACAAGATAGGTTTGGGCCTCAAGGGGATTTAGTCCGACAACGAAGCCAATTGGTGAAGCCGATTCAGGATCAAGTTTTTAGTGCTGTGCAGGAAATTGCAGCGAACAAAAACTTCGATTTTGTTTTTGATAAGTCTGCTGATGTTGTTATGTTGTACTCCGATAAGCGTTATGATATTAGTGATCAAGTATTGCGCAGTATCAATGCCACTAGAAAAAGGGGAGGCGTAACTGGAAACAGTGCTCTGGAAAAATATGAAGAGAAAGAACCGAATCCTGAACTGCTCAAACGTCAAAAGGCCTATGAAGAAAAGAAAGAGGATCGGGCAGCGGAGATAGAGGAAAGACGGGCTGAGAAATTAAAGGAAATTGAAGCGCGTAAAAAGGCTTATGAAGAGCGAAGAAAGAAGATGTTGGAGGAGCGAGAAGCTAAAAGACAAGAAAAATTAGAAGAAAGAGCTAGGCTCATAGAGGAAAATAATAATTCAAACAGTAAGGTAAACGACCAGGGCGTTGACGATTAATTAACAAGTAACACAATTTAGAAATTTTTGAAAACCATGAAACAGTTTAAAACATTAGTAATTGCGGTTGTATTGGCCGTAGGTTCAGTAGGTTTTGCTAGCGCACAGAGTAAGGTAGCTCATGTTGATGTACAGCAATTGGTGACTGATATGCCGGAGATGAAAGCAGCACAAGCAGAATTACAAAAACTACAAGGCACATATAAAACTGATATTGACGCGAGTTATCAAGCTCTTCAAAGCAAAATGAAGACATATCAGGCTGAAGCCGGTACAAAATCTCAAGAAGAGAACCAAAAACGTGCTCAAGAAGTTGATGGAATGCAACAAAACATTATGCAAGCCCAACAACAAGCCCAACAAGAACTTCAACAAAAAGAATTGGAGTTGTTAAAACCAATTCTAGAAAAAGCTAATGCTGCGATTTTAAAAGTAGGTAAAGCTCAAGGCTTTGATTATGTCCTAGATGCATCAAACGGTTCAGGAGTTATTCTTGCTGATGGAAAAGATCTTTTGGCTGATGTTAAAAAGGAACTTGGATTTTAAGACACTATTTTTAGTACAATATTCAATGAACTGTCTATATTTACATAGGCAGTTTTTTTAATTATAAGCAGGTGAACTCTAATCCGATTGGTATTTTCGATTCTGGACTGGGCGGACTTTCCGTCTGGGAGGCGCTATATGATTTGATGCCTAAGGAGTCTATGCTGTATTTAGCAGATAGTAAATACGCTCCTTATGGGCATAGACCCCAAAGTGAAATCATCCAGCTCAGTATAAAAAACATGGATTACCTGCTTGACCATGGATGTAAAATCGTTGTGGTTGCCTGCAACACTGCCACGACTAACGCTATTGATGTGTTACGGCAATCCTACAGTATACCTATTATTGGGATAGAGCCTGCCATTAAACCTGCTGCTTTGAATTCCAAGACCGGAGTGGTGGGTGTGCTGGCAACAAGAGGAACCTTGGCCAGTAGCTTGTTTACAAAGACTGCAGCCTTATATGCTAAAGATCGTAAGGTTATTGAGCAATACGGTGATGGATTGGTTACGCTGATTGAAGCAGGGGAGGTGGAATCAGACCAAATGCATGACTTATTGCTCAAGTATTTAAACCCTATGATTAGTGCAGGGATTGATTACCTCGTATTGGGTTGTACCCATTACTCGTTTCTGCGTAATCAGCTTGAAGCTATACTTCCTCCCGAGGTCAAAATCATCGATGCAGCAGCTGCAGTGGCTAGACAGACTAAGAACGTATTAAAAGCGCATGATTTGCTCAGTGATGGGATGCATCAGCCTAGACTTAGGTTCTATACCAATAAAGACCGCAGCGTCATGCAACGCTTTTTACAATCCCATCCTACCCATAAAATTATTGAACAAGTGGATTTCTAGTCAGCTTTTTTTAGTCTATTTTTTTCGAACGTAAGTAAGGTAGCTGAAAGCATATTTATGCCGATTATCTTGAGGGTGTTGTTCTTTAGCAATAAGCTCCCACTTCGCTAAATCAATCTCTGGAAAAAAAGTGTCCGCTTCCACTGAGGTATGAACTCTTGTAAGTTCTATTTTATCAGCGAGGTCCATAGCTTGTTTATAGATCTCTCCTCCGCCTATAATAAAAGGCTGTGAGTTATTTTGAGCTGCTTTTAAGGCGGTTTCTAAGCTATGGACTACAATGCAGTTGCCAACGGCTTTAAAGTCTTGTCTTCGCGTAATAATGATGTGGGTACGGTTTGGTAATGTCCCCGGTAAACTTTCAAAGGTTTTGCGTCCCATAATGATGGGATGTCCACTGGTAAGTTCCTTAAATCTTTTGAAATCATCAGGTAGATGCCAAACCAGATCGTTATCTTTTCCTAGTGCGTTATTTTCAGCTGCAGCTGCTATGATGGTAATCATTTAATTCAATGGATTTTCAGGGTTCCTACTAGTATTAGTCGCGGCTTTTTCAATTTCTTCTTGAATTTTGGCTATTTTATTTTTTTGAAGAATCACCAACTTTTCACGTTGTTCTCTTTCCCATTTTTTACCCAAAAATCTGTTAGTGACAAAGACGTTGATCAGATGTAGCAAGAATAAAAAGGTCCAAATACAAATTCCCCAAACAAACCAGTTGTATTGTACGCCATAGTTTAAAAACTTATTAGCTACAATCATAGATACACTTCCTAAAAGAAAAAGTATAAAGTGGTAGTAGAGCCGCTTTTTTTGGCGAATTCTACTTTGAGCAGTTTCAATGAGTTCGTGCTGATCGATATCTAATTCGTGTAGTCGCTTTGGATCTCTTTTGGAAAACATAGTTCTGTTATTTTTAATAAAGTTACAAAATACAACCTATTAACCGTAAAAATAATTTAAGATCCAGGGTCGTTATAGGATTCTTCTGGCCTGATTAAATGCGTAATTCCAATACCCTTCGCTGAGGGAAGATACCAGAACTCCTCTTGAAGTCGTGGAGTGGATGAATTGAATGTCGCCCCCTCGAGTACTGACCACAAGCCCTACATGGTTTATTCTTTTTTTGTTTTTACTGGTGGTGAAAAATAGCAGATCGCCTTTTTCGACCTCCTTTAACTTTATTTTTTTACCCTCTGTGGCCATTTGCGCAGATGTCCGTTGAAGTGGTATGTCATGTTCTTTAAAGGATACATACACCAATCCAGAACAGTCCATTCCTTTTCTTGTGGTTCCTCCATATCGGTATGGTGTACCATTATAATTCATAGCTGTTTTTATAATGGCATTTGATTGTTTGGATGCCTTAGATGATTTCTTGTGATTTTCTTTTTCTGGAATATCATTAGCGGTAGGCTGCATAGCGGACTGTTCAGCTTGTGGTGTTGTTCCACTTACTGATATTGATCGTTGTTTGGATTTACATCCAATAAGACTAATAAAAAGAACTGCTATAAATAAATTTCTCATGTTGTTATTTTGGGCTTTCAGGCAAATTAAGAAATTTTATCATAAATCAATTGCGCTGTCTTTAAACTTGCTCCGTTGCCCCCTAATTTTTGTTCCAATTCAAAGTAATCTAAATACATCTGTTTTCGGACGTCTTCACTGAGTATTTTTTGCAATTCTGCCTTGAGTGTTTTTGAATTAAACTCAGATTGAATGAGTTCTTTGACCACCTCTCTGTCCATAATTAAATTGACCAGAGAAATGTATTTAAGTGTGATGATGCGTTTTGCAATTTGATAGCTAATCCAGTTTCCTTTATAACAAACCACCTCTGGCACTTTGAATAATGCCGTTTCTAAAGTTGCTGTTCCGCTTGTCACAAGTGCAGCCTTGGAGACGCTGAGTAATTCATAAGTTTTGCCACTGACAAACTGAACATTACTCTTTTTGATAAACTTAGCATAAAACTGAAAGTCTTGGCTAGGTGCCCCGGCGATGACAAATTGGTATTGCACAAAATCATCTACAATGCTGAGCATAACGCTTAGCATATTGGAGATTTCTTGCTTTCTACTTCCGGGAAGTAGTGCAATGATCTCACGTTGGTCCAGCTTATTTTCTTTTTTGAACTGATCTGGAGTAATCTGTTTGGTGTTATTGATCGCATCGAGCAGGGGGTGACCTACAAAGTGTACTGGAAAATTGTGTTTCTCTTCGTAAAATTCCTTTTCAAAAGGTAGGATGACAAACATCTCATCAATATCTCTTTTAATGGCTTCGATTCTCGATTCTCTAGAGGCCCATATCTGTGGCGATACATAATAAAAGGTTTTATATCCTAGAGGTTTTGCCCATTTGGCGATGCGTAAATTGAAACCGGAGTAATCGATAAAAATCAGTACGTCAGGCTGGTACCTTTCAATATCCTCCTTGCAATAATTGATGTTTGAAAAGATTTTTCTCAGATTGAGAAGTACCTCGAAAAAGCCCATAAAGGCTTGTTCTTTATAATGCTTAACAAGGGTAACCCCTTGTGCTTTCATCAAATCACCACCCCATCCTCTAAAAACAGCATTATCATCTAAGGTTTTAAGTGCTTTTACTAAATTGGAGGCATGCAAGTCGCCTGATGCTTCTCCAGAAATGATGTAGTATTTCACAATCTTTTAATTTAAATTCAAAACAACTTTAACAGTAGGATTATAATTGCTGTCAAAAAAGTAGCAATCAATACGCCTCTAGCTCTGTGGTCACGCTTTAATTTAATGAAGCCAAAAAAGGCTACTAAATTTAATAGTGCACCCAAGGCGAGGATACTACCTATATGACCTTGTTCTCTTGCCACTTCTAGACTGGTCGTAAAAGAAAGCTCCGAAAAAATTAAGATATAACCTATAACGCCTAAGACGTTAGCTATAATACCTACAATAAAGCCAGTAATAATTTCCTTTCTAATCATCAAACTCCCAGGTGTTTAAATCTTGGATAGTATGATGGGCTGTCAGATCAAATTGTACAGGTACCACGGAAACATAGCCGTTTTCTAATGCCCATTCATCGGTATCTTCACCCTTGTCTTGATTGACAAATTTTCCAGATAGCCAATAGTAATCACGTCCCATCGGATTGGTTCTTTTGTCGACCTTTTCTATCCAACGTGCCTTAGCTTGGCGACAGATCTTTATGCCTTTAATTTCATTTTTCTTGAGTTTAGGGAAATTTACATTTAATACCACTCCCTTTGGAATGCCATTTTTAAGGGCATTGACTGTAATGGTTTTAACGTAACTCTTTACCGCGTCGAAATCAGCTTCCCAAGAATAGTCACATAACGAAAATCCTATTGCAGGAATCCCTTCAATTCCTGCTTCAACTGCAGCACTCATGGTCCCGGAGTAAATAACATTAATCGAGGAGTTCGAGCCGTGATTGATACCACTGATGCAGATATCAGGTGTACGATTGAGTATTTCATTTACGGCAAGCTTCACACAATCTGCAGGAGTTCCGCTGCAACTGTATTCCAATTGAATATCTTGTTCATCAATTGTGATTGGGCTGCAATACAGCGTTGAGTTTAAAGTAATGGCATGCCCCATTGCGCTTTGTGGGCTATCCGGTGCTACGACTATGACGTCTCCAATCTGGTTCATGACTTCGATTAAAGCTCGCAAACCGGGAGCGGTAATACCATCATCATTGGTGACTAGGATTAAGGGTTTGTTTTTCATTATAACTTTTAATTGATAGTGCTAAAATAACGAAATTAAAGAACAAAGAAGACACTTAGATGTTTAACAAAATATTAGTTGATATTTAGGTATTTGGCACAATATTTTCTTTAATTTAGTCGTCCTTTTGCTCTGATAGTGCAAAAAGTAAATCATAAAAAGCTAAGAATTACTTTTGAGTAAAGTTTTTTCTTATATTGGAGGCATCACAGGGATAATGGTTGGGATGTAAGCCATTGCAAAATGAGGTGATATGAATCTCTGTAAAAAAAAATAATAAATGAAAAGGAATTTAGTGTATGTATTGGCGGTATTACTTATATCAGCCGCTTCGTGTAGTTTTACCAATAAGTCGTTTGATAATCCTGATAAGGATAAACTTCTCATAGATTTAATCACCTATGTGTTGGAAAACGGCCATTTTGATCCAAAGGTTTTTGATGACCAATTTTCGGAACAAGTCTACGATAATTATATCGAAAGCTTGGACCCGCTGAAACGATATTTTCTACAATCCGATATCGATGAGTTCGATAAATATCGCACTGCCATAGATGATCAAATTAAAACTTCTGACATAAGCTTTTTTAATTTGACTTATGATCGATTGATGCAACGCATGGACGAGGCTTCAGTAATGTATAAAGATGTATTGAAGACTCCGTTTGATTACAACAAAGACGAAGAAATTAATGTCGATTATGACAAGTTGACCTATGCTAAGAGTAAGGAAGAGCTATGGCAACGTTGGAGGCAACAATTAAAGTTCTCCACCCTTGAGCGCTATGTATCAGCTTTAGAAGATGCTGAAGATTCTCTTGAGACCAGTGATGATGAAATTACTGGCTACGATGTAATTGAATTGGAAGAAGCTACCGATAGTACGGCTATGCCTACTGAGGACCCCGTAGCTCTTGAGAAAAAAACCAGGGAGCTTACCCTTTCAACCCTTGGCGAGTATTTTGATTTCATGGAAGACTTAGAGCGTGAAGATTGGTTTTCAGCTTATTTGAATGCTATTGTCAGTGGTTTTGATCCTCATACGGTTTATTTTGCACCTGAGGAAAAAGAGCGATTTGATACCAGCATGTCTGGAAAGTTCGAAGGGATAGGTGCCAGACTTCAAAAGAAAAGTGACCATATTAAAATTGTAGAAATCATTTCAGGCGGACCAGCTTGGCGAGGTGATGAACTAGAAGTAGGAGATGAGATCGTTAAGGTTGGACAAGAAGGAGAACTACCAGTTAGCATCGTTGGGATGCGATTGGAAGATGCAGTAAAACTGATTAAAGGCCCTAAAGGAACTAAGGTTATACTTACCGTTAAACGGGTTGATGGATCTGTGACAGATATACAAATTGTAAGAGATGTAGTAGAGCTGGAAGAATCGTATGCGAAAACATCAGTCGTTGAAAAGAATGGCCGAATTTTTGGAGTAATTAATTTACCAAAATTCTATATTGACTTTGAAGATTATGATGGAAGAAACGCCTATTCTGATGTTGCAAAAGAGATCGAAAGAATGAAGGATGCAGGTGCAGAAGGCTTGGTACTGGATTTAAGAAACAACGGTGGAGGATCTTTAAAAACAGTAGTTGATATGGCCGGACTTTTCATTAAAGAAGGGCCAATTGTTCAAGTTAAGTCTACAGGAAAGAAAAAAGAAATATTATCAGATAACGATAAGCGCATACAATGGGATGGTCCATTGGTAATCCTAGTTAATGAATTATCAGCATCTGCTTCAGAGATTTTGGCAGCGGCAATGCAGGATTACAAAAGAGCTATTATCCTTGGGAGTAAACAAACCTATGGAAAAGGAACCGTTCAAAACATTATCAACTTAAACCAATTCCTAAGAGGAAGTAATGAGTTTGGAGATGTGGGAGCACTCAAGGTTACCACTCAGAAGTTTTACCGTATCAATGGTGGATCTACGCAGTTAGAAGGGGTAAAGAGTGATGTTATTGTTCCGGATAAATACAGCTATACCGATATGGGTGAAAAAGATCAAGAAAATCCACTTCCGTGGGATAAAATTGAGGCAGCACCGCATCAAGAATGGAGTGGGTATATTGACTACGAGCTTACGATTCAGAAAAGTAAAGAGCGCATGGCTAAAAACCCGCAATTGCAATTGATTGATCAAAATGCGAAATGGATCAAGGAACAACAAGAGGAAAAAGTATACCCTTTAAACATTGAAAACTATAAATTGGATGCCGAGAAGGACGAAGAGGCAATGAAAAGGTTTAGGCAGATCACAGAATATCAAACCGACCTGAGCTTTAAGTCGCTTCCATATGAGAAAGAATTGATGGCCCAAGACACTATTCTTAAAGAAAAAAGAAAACGTTGGCATGCAAATTTATCCAAAGACGTTTATATCGAAGAAGCTATTCACGTATTGGAGGATTTAAAACTAAGTACCATGAAAAGTGGAAAGCTTGCCAGAATAAGAGATTAATTAGTTTTTAATTACGACTAAAGCAACCGCATAGTTTTTTGGAAATTATGCGGCTGTTTGTTGGTTTTAATCTGCAATTGAAAACGCTAAACCAAAGGGAGGGCAGTGTTGCATTCAAAAGAATACTCAAGCCATTGCCACAGTGATTTGGTATGAAGTGATTGGCTAGTCTCTTAAGATGGTATCCTTTATATCAGGCTCGATATGGGTAGTTATATGTGAAATTTCAGGGAATTCCTTCTGTATCTTATCTTGAAGGTTATGGGCTAAAAGGTGGCCTTTTGCGACCGTTATTTTCCCATCTACAATAACATGTAGCTCTACAAGGTATTTCATTCCTGCCTTTCTTACAAAGCACTTTTCTGTTCCTTTAATACCCTGAACCGATAATGATAACTCTCTTATGTCCTGTACCAAGTCATCATAGCGATGTTCATCCATAATTTCACCTAGTGCAGGTCTAAAAATAAGATAGGCATTGTATAAAATAAAGGCCGAAGCAAACAATGCAGCCCAATCGTCAGCTGATTCATAACCTTTGCCAAAATAGAGTGCAATCGAAATTCCAATAAAGGCGGTTACCGAAGTAATGGCGTCACTCCTATGATGCCATGCGTCTGCCTTCAAGGAAGAACTGTTTATTTTCTTGCTTTTATTTAAAACGTATCGGTATGATAATTCTTTCCATATAATGATAACCCCTAACACGATTAGTGTCCAGGGCTCCGGAATCTTATGAGGAACTTGAATGTTAACGATACTTTCATAGGCAATAACAGTGGCAGAGGTAACTAAAAAGGCCACAACTAAGAAGGTGATTAAAGGCTCTATCCTGGAATGTCCATAGGGGTGATTTTCGTCCGGCGGACGCTGTGCGTATTTGAAGCCGAGCAAAACGAAAAAGGAAGAAAAAATATCCGCAGTCGATTCGATACCATCGGCAATCAGGGCATACGAATTCCCCATTACGCCTGAAAATAGTTTTATAGCGGCAAGTAAAGTGTTACCTATGATGCTAAAGTAGGTAGCCTTTATTGCAGATGATTCCTTTGTTTTTATTGACTCCATTATTTTATAAACTCCAAACAGTCTGCAGAAGGCTTAAACATATCAGTACCTTGTTGGTAAACGAATGAAGAACCTAAAAACAGTATATAAAAGATATTACTAAAAATAAACCAAAAATTAATTTCTTTCATCTTTATTAGATTTTTAGTTCGTCAAAGTTATCAATATTTTTAGCTTTTTGATCCTTCAATCTATTTTACTTAAGTGCAATATACTAGTAATTTACTAGGTTTTAGATTACGACTCTCAATAGTAGTGGTGATTTTTACCCGAGTTAAAAGCCTTTAAACATTGCCTTTTCAAATTCATTTTACTCATTTAGAAATAAAGTTGAAGATCTTTTTTAAAAAAGTACGTATCTTTAATAGATGTAATATGAGATACATAGCATCATTTAATCACGAAATGCAAATGCAATGAAACTTCTAAAGGCCCTTTTAATTCTTTTGGTAATCCTTATTGCCATTCCATTGATTCTAGCCTTGTTTGTTACCAATGATTATGCCTTGGAGCGTGATACGATTATCAATGTTCCCAAGGCCATTGTATTTGATCACATAAGGTATCTTAAAAATCACGATGAGTTCAGTATATGGGCGCAGCGAGATTCTGCAATGAGCCGTTCCTATAAAGGTGAAGACGGAACCGTTGGTTTTGTGTATAAGTGGAATAGTAAAAATTCTGATCTTGGTTCGGGTGAACAAGAAATTGTTGGTATACAGAATGGTAAACGAATTGATTATGAGCTTAGATTTATAGAACCCATGACATCGACCTCATCCGCTTATATGGAAATAGATTCTCTAGGTATTGATAAAACTAGACTTGAATGGGGCTTTAAGGGACATATGAATTATCCTATGAATGCCCTCTTGTTTTTTGTAGATATGGATGATATGCTGGGTGGTGATATTCAGCTTAGTCTTGATAATTTAAAGAAAGGTCTCGAATCTCAACCCAAGCCTCTTGTGATGGGAACCAAAGCCTTTTTACTGCGGTATCATAAGAGAATCTCTGATTCCCTTATTGCGGCTGTAAAAGCACTCAGTAGTAAACAATTGCAGTTCAAACCGGCGGTTGATCGTTGGTCCATTGGGCAGTGTTTAGATCATATCATCAAATCTGACAAGCTACTCTTGGGCATTATTAAAGAAGAGATGAATAAGGATCCTCAACCACAACTTCTGGATTCTATTGGAGTGTCTGACCAGCAAATTGTTACTCAATTAGCGGATAGAACAAAGCGCTATCAGGCTCCCAGCGTCTTAGAAGGAGCCAATAGCTATAAACAAGTTGATAGTGCTCTAGCAGATTATAAGCAAATCGAAAATGAGATTTTAAAATTTGCTAAGCAAACCGATATCAAAGCAATGCGAACACATCATAGCGTTTACCCTTTTGGGAATTCTGATGTGTATCAAGCCTTGATGTCTTTAGCAGGTCATACTTCCAGACATACGTACCAAATTGAGCAGGTGAAGGCAAATAAGAATTTTCCAAAATCTTAAAGTGTGCTTACCATTCATTGATGCGATTGGCATCGAGTTTAATAAAAATAAACAGAAGCATGGTAAATCCTAAAAGCCCTGATCCTCCATAACTAAAGAAGGGTAGAGGTATACCAATGGTGGGTAATAGTCCTATAACCATCCCTATATTAATGGCAAAATGAAAGAATAATATAGAAGCCACTGAATAGCCGTAAATCCTACTAAAGACCGACTTTTGACGTTCTGCCAAAAAGATAACTCTAATCACCAAGGCGGCAAATAAGATTACGACAAGGCCACTTCCTAAAAACCCCCATTCTTCTCCTACGGTGCTAAAGATGTAGTCGGTATGCTGTTCCGGGACAAAATTTCCTTTGGTTCGTGTGCCCTCTAAAAAACCTTTTCCACTAAAACCTCCAGACCCAATCGCCGATTCTGACTGATAGGTGTTATATCCAATCGTTTTTCTAATATGATCCAGTTTTGATGGGTCGTGCTCCAATCGCAGCCACAGGCTGAAACGATCGCGGTGACGTTGTTCAAACACATGGTCATAAATAAAGGATACCGAATACGATAGTGCAACGGTCAGTAGTGCAATACTAACAAGTTTAAAAGCAGAAATCCTTCTTTTTGTTCGTTTGTAAAACAAATACATCAGTACCAATAGAGCTATAGTAATTAAAGAAACCCAAAGTGTTCCAAATAGCAATGTCGATATAAAGACGAGTATTCCAAAAATTCCAATTAACAGATAATTTACCGATAGTCCTTCTCGATACAATACAAAGAAAAATGCGAGGTAGACCAAGGCACTTCCAGGGTCTGGTTGTGGGATGATTAGAAGTGCAGGTAAGAATATGATAGCAAAGGCCTTGAGTAGGTCCTTAAAGTTGGTTAGGTCTGTTTGTATATCACTGGCATAATTTGCCAAGGCAAGGGCGGTCGCCGCTTTAGCAAACTCAGAAGGCTGCAATGTCATCCCTCCGATGGCATACCAGGAAGTTGCTCCGTTGATGTTCTTGCCAAAGATGTACAATCCTGCCAGAGATATTATGGTCACCAAGTATATCACACTCGAGAAACGTTCATAAAACTTTGTTTCAATTGCAAGGGTTATGATGATGGTAATGAAGCTTACAATAATAAACATAAGCTGTTTACCGTAGAAAGTGTCAAGGTTCATGAGCCCCTGGTGATCTGCAGAATAGGTTGTCGAGTAAATATTAATCCAACCTATAAATACCAGGCAAGCATATAGCAGTATGCTAAACCAGTCCATGGATTTAATAAAATTATTCATCTGATTCAGGAGTGTTTAGTATAGCTGCATCTTTAGGCTCTTTCTCTTCCACCGGTTTAGGCCATTCAATGTAGGTTTTGCCATCGTTTATATAAAAGGATTCTCCGCTGAGTGGTTTTTCGTATTCCTCGGCCAAGCTACCATTAAGTACATAAGCCTCAAGGTCAGTACGACTGACAGAACCATTGATATATTTGTCAATCATTAATCCAGATATCCTACCTGCCCAACGGCTTCCCCAATAGCCGTTCTCCACAAATACTGCGATAGCGATCTTTGGATTGTCCACCGGAGCGAAGGCTACAAAAATAGAATGGTCAGTGAGTTGGGCACGTTTCCCTTCTATTTTGGTGAAGTTTTCTGCGGTTCCTGTTTTTCCAGCGATTTCTATTCCTGGTATTTTTAAAAATCTCGCTGTCCCTTTTTCGTACACATCATGCATCCCTTGAACTACAGGTTCAAAATATTTTGGATCTACAGTGGTGTGTTTTTCTTCTATAAAATCGTGTGCGATGGTATCGTTTTCAATCTTCTTAATGATGTGTGGGGTGTAGTATGACCCTCTATTGGCTATTATAGCCGTTAAATTAGCAAGCTGAATCGGTGTGGTGAGTATTTCACCCTGACCAATGGAGTTGGAGATGGTATTGGTTGCAAACCATCTGTTTTCACCGTAGATGCTGTTATAGGTTTTAGCACTAGGAACCCTTCCGGCCTTACCGATCGGTAGGTCATATCCTAAAAAATCGCCTAATCCAAAGCTCTCTACATGTTCATTCCATGCATTCATGCCTTGCTCAGCGCTAGGGTATTTTTCAATAATCTTTCTATAAGTGGTGGCGAAATAGGTATTACATGATCTGTATATCCCACGATCCAGATCGTTGATACTACCATAACTACAGTGACAACGCATAAAAGCGCCGCGGCCGTAGTGATAGCCTCCATTACACACCACAGTAGTATGCTCATCGATAACGCCTTCCTGTAAACCGATAAGTGCATTGACGGTTTTAAATGGAGAACCGGGAGGGTACATTGCAATAAGACCTCTGTCATATAAAGGCTTGGCTATGGAGTCGTAATAAAGTTTGGTGTAATTCTTTGATCGTTCTCGACCAACAAGAAGTGCCGGGTCATAAGATGGGGCAGTGATTAAGGCTAATATTTGACCAGAAGAGGGTTCAATTGCTACGATACCACCACGTTTATTTTGCATTAATTTTTCTCCATATTCTTGAAGATCGATGTCCAAGGTAAGCTGGATATCCTTTCCTGGAACTGGAAGGGTATCGTAGATTCCTCCTTTATAGGAACCTATAACTCTATTAAAACGGTCTTTCTGAATGAATTTAACCCCTTTTCGACCCCTTAAGGTTTCTTCGTATTGTTTCTCCACACCTTGACGACCGATCAACTCTCCAGATTGGTAGTAGGTGTAATTTTTAAGATCACGTTCATTAACCTCACTAATATATCCTAAAACATTGGCACCCACTTGAGTCATATAGTGTCTCAAGGATCTCTTCTGAATGTAGAATCCTTCGTACTTTCTCATTTTCTCCTGAAGAACAGCGTACTCTTTTTTGGATAATTGTTGCACAAAAACCGAAGGAAGCCGGGGAGAATAGGTTCTTGCTTTTAGAAATCTTTTGTTGAAATCCTCAGGTGTAATGTTTAATAGTGTACAGAATTCTAGTGTATCTAATGGTTTTACCTCTCGTGGAATCACCATCACGTCATAAGAGGGTTGGTTATCTACCAGTAGTTTTCCATTTCGATCGTAGATATGACCTCGTTCAGGATAATCATAGACAGCTTTTATCGCAGTATCATCCAAGGGATTCTGGCTACTATTGTCTATTAATTGTAGGTAGGTTAACCTGCCTAAATAAACAAAGGTGGTTAGGATAATAATAAATGCTAAAAGTACCTTTCTCATGAACTCCTTCTGCTAAATAATGAGATGAAAATTAAACACAAAATTAGGGTGAATATTGCAGAAAACACCGTTTTTTTCAGGATCAATATAATATGTGCAAAACTAAATATCTCTAAAGAGAAAAGGATCAGATGATGTGTTAAAATTAAGATAAGGAGGTAGTTAATACGCTGTCCGAAATGTGTCTTTTCAATTTTGATATTGTAATAATCATAACTCAATCCGAAAACAAAACGCATCATCATTGGCCTGAGATAGCCTATGACAAGACATGCGGCAGCATGAACACCTCCACTGTCACTAAAGATATCGATGCAGAGCCCTAGGAGGAAGCAACAAAGAATAAAAAAGATTCTGTTATCCTTATCAAAGGGGAAGAAAACAATAAACAGTATGTAGATATAAGGATTGATGTATCCCAAAAAGTTGATATGGTTAAATAGTACTACCTGGAAAAGCACCAAAACCAAAAAGTTGACTGTATTTATAAAGACAGTTTTATTCATCGAGGCTGTTTTCCAATTCTAAAATTTCTTTTCTGTTTAAGTTTTCCAAAATATAAACCTGATCTATGGTAGTCATATCGTTAAATAAGTCCACGTCGATAAGATAATAATTTTCCGAGGCATCCAACGAAAAGTCTTTTATGGTACCAATTAAAATCCCTTTTGGAAAGATACTAGACATACCACCGGTAATTATGGTGTCACCTTTCCTAATTGGAGCCGAACGCAGTACATCGACCAGTTGGACCACATCAAAATCTTCACCATTCCACTTTAAGGATCCGAAGTTGTTGGTGTTTTTGATGGCCGCATTAATTTCAGAATACGTATTGAGTATCGACTGAAGGTTTGCATAATTCGAAGAGGTGTTCTCGATGATACCTACAATTCCTTTGCTGGTAATCACGCCCATGTCCTGAGTTATACTATCTGAACTCCCTTTGTCAATCAACAGGTAATTCCGTAATTTGTTATAGCTGTTCTTTACAATTGAAGCAGGTCGTATTTTAAACTTATGATCCAGTGAATCTGAATCTTTAAGGCTATCCTGAATAGGGATACCTCTATTTAAAAGCTGTTTTCTTAAGTAGCTGTTTTCTTCAATTAATTGTTCATTGTATTGCTTGAGATACAAATAATCGCCAATGTTGTTTGAGGTATTATAAATACCGCCTGACACCCAATTCGCAGAATTTACAAATTTTGTATTATGATAGGAATGTGACTGAATTACAAGAAAAAGTGAGAAGCAAAAAAGCACAAAAAATGTAATAAAGGTTTTATGCCTTATTAAAAAATTGACAATTTGTTGCATTCACTTGTTTTTATTTTATCAAGATAGGTTTATACTTCTCTAAATTTTTCAATGCAATTCCTGTCCCTCGTACAACAGCTCTCAACGGATCTTCAGCGATGTATACCGGTAGGTCTGTTTTCTGAGAGATACGCTTGTCTAGTCCTCTTAACATAGAACCACCTCCAGCGAGGTAGATCCCTGTGTTGTAGATGTCAGCAGCCAACTCTGGTGGGGTTTGTGACAAGGTTTCCATAACAGCATCCTCGATACGTAAAATGGACTTATCAAGAGCCTTTGCAATTTCCCTATATGAAATCTGTACTTGTTTTGGTTTACCCGTAAGCAAATCACGACCCTGAACACTCATCTCATCCGGCGGAACCTCTAAATCTTCAGTGGCTGCACCAATTGCTATTTTAATATTTTCAGCGGTTGTTTCTCCAACATATAAATTGTGTTGGGTACGCATATAATAGATGATGTCATTGGTAAACACATCTCCAGCTATTTTTACGGATTTGTCACATACAATTCCCCCTAAGGCGATTACAGCGATTTCGGTAGTTCCACCTCCTATGTCAACAATCATGTTTCCTTTAGGTTGCATGATATCCAATCCGATACCGATAGCAGCTGCCATTGGTTCGTGGATAAGGTATACTTCCTTGCCGTTTACACGCTCTGCAGATTCCTTAACAGCTCGCATTTCAACCTCTGTGATGCCTGAAGGGATACAGATTACCATTTTTAAGGTAGGTTGAAAAAAGCGCTTTTTTAGCGCAGGAATCCCCTTGATGAACATGTTGATCATCTTTTCAGAGGCGTCAAAGTCAGCAATAACCCCATCTTTCAACGGACGGATAGTTTTGATGTTCTCATGGGTTTTACCTTGCATCATACTAGCCTCTTTTCCGACAGCTATAATCTTCCCTGTCATTCGGTCTCTGGCAACTATTGACGGACTATCTACCACAACTTTATCGTTATGAATTATTAAGGTGTTTGCAGTTCCAAGGTCAATGGCTATTTCTTCGGTTAAGAAATCAAAAAATCCCATGAATAATTATTGTATTAATAGGTTATTTCTATTTTAAAGGGCTATATAATAAACCGTTTTATTTTAATATAAACCTCACAGTTTTAGAAGCCGCGAGGTTCTTGATTTTTATATATCTCTCAAATGTAATAAAATTAATGCTTAAAATGACGTGTTCCCGTAAATACCATGGAAACATTGTTTTCGTTACAGTAATCGATGCTTAATTGGTCTTTAATTGAGCCTCCCGGTTGGATGACACTTTCAACGCCAGCCTTGTTTGCGATTTCAACGCAATCCGGGAAAGGGAAGAATGCATCACTTGCCATTGCTGCTCCTTTTAGATCGAATTCAAAAGACTGCGCTTTTTCAATAGCTTGTCTTAAAGCATCTACTCTACTAGTTTGACCTGTTCCACTTGCACACAATTGTTTGTTCTTCGCCAACACTATAGTATTGGATTTTGTGTGCTTGCAGATTTTAGAAGCAAAGATTAAGTCTTCTAACTCATTTTCTGAAGGTTTATTGTTGGTAACCAAGGTAAGATCTTCAATAGTATCTGTCTTTAGGTCTTTTTCTTGAACTAATACTCCATTAAGACAGCTACGTACACTTTGTTGTGGAAAATCAACTTCATTTTGGATTAGGATAATCCTGTTCTTTTTGCCTTTTAGAAGTTCAAGTGCTTCAGGGGCATATGCAGGTGCAATAACGACCTCACAAAATAAGCTGTGGATTTCTTCAGCAGTTTCTAAGTCGATCGTTTTGTTTGCGATCAATACGCCACCAAAAGCGGATACCGGATCTCCAGCCAATGCATCAACATAAGCTTGTTTTATAGTACTTCTTGTGGCAAGACCACAAGCGTTGTTGTGTTTTAAAATCGCGAAAGTTGGCTGGTCATTTTTAAATTCTCCCATCAAATTAACAGCGGCATCAACATCCAATAGATTGTTATACGAAAGCTCTTTCCCGTGTACTTTCTCGAATAATTCATCGAGTTCACCGTAGAAATAGCCTTTTTGATGTGGGTTTTCACCATATCTCAACTGGGCTCCGTTGGATAGGCTTACTTTAAATGCTTCAATAGATTCTTCCGCATTGAAATAATTAAAGATAGCAGTGTCGTAATGAGAAGAGACATTAAATGCTTTGGCGGCAAAACGCCTTCTGTTCTCTATAGAGGTCTTACCGTCCTTGGCAAGAAGTAATTCTAAAAACTCTTGATAATCATCCATAGAGGCTACACAAAGAACATCTTTGTAATTCTTTGCTGCAGCTCTGATAAGTGAAATACCACCTATATCGATTTTTTCGATAATATCTTGTGCAGTAGCTCCACTTGCTACTGTTTTTTCAAATGGATAAAGATCAACGATAACAATATCCAATTGAGGGATTTCAAATTTTTCCAGTTCTTGCTGATCTGTTTCGTTTTCTTGGCGGTTTAAAATACCTCCAAAAACTTTAGGATGAAGTGTTTTAACGCGACCACCCAAGATCGAAGGGTAGCTAGTAACATCCTCAACAGGAACGACCGGTATTCCCAAATCTTTGATGAATTTTTCTGTACCACCTGTGGAATACAGGGTTACACCAAGCTCATTTAATTTTTTTACAATTGGCTCAAGGCCATCTTTACTAAAAACCGAAATTAAAGCCGATTTGGCTGATCTGAAATCGTTCATTGTTGTTGTGTTATGATGGAGTGCAAAAGTAGTTTTTTTGCATTAATTTGCGAATCTATAAACGCTAAAAATCGTTTTTGTTTATTATTTGTGCCACACTTTGGTTGACAAAGGTCAAAAAGTGTTCATCCTCTTGACAAAAAGGGTCCACGGAGTGAGAATCGATATCGATCTGACCGATGTTTTCACCAGCTACAAATAGCGGTATAACAATTTCAGCTTTTACATCGATACTGCATGCAATATAATTGTCTTGAGCTTTGACATCCGGAACTACAAAATTTTCATTGGATACGGCAACCTGTCCACAAATTCCTTTTCCAAATGGAATAATGGTGTGTTCCGTTGGTTCTCCAGAAAAAGCTCTTAGTTTTAGTTCTTCTTTGTCTCCATTTTTAAAATAGAAGCCCACCCAGTTGTAATAATCGATGGACTGTCTTAAAAGTTCACAAATTGCTGTAAGTTTCTCGGTAAGGGTGTGCTCTTGTTTAGAAAGCAGCGCTACCACTTGTGGTTTTAAGCTCTCGAATGGCATTTTATTAAGTTTTTGCAAAGGTAACTTACTTCTGCAAGGATTCCATCTAAAATTAAGAAATAGTTCACTCAGGCATTTTAATATAGGAGTCATCGCCAAGCACTTTTGGAAAAGCTTTGTTTTTCCAGTCTGTTTTTGCTTGTTCAATGGTGTCTATACTAGAAGATACAAAATTCCAATAGATATGACGTTTGTCGCTAAAGGGTTCACCTCCGAAGAGCAATAAGTGGGTTTGATCTGAAACCTCTACATGGCAAGCATCCTCAGTTTTGGACACAACCATATTTCCAGCCTCTATGACCTGTCCGCAGGCATTAATACTTCCTTTGATGATGCAAATTCCGATTTCCCCTTTTACCTGATTTTGTAGGTCTAATTTGGTGTCCTTCTCACTTTTAATTTCGATCATAAAAAGAGGGGAATACACAGGTACCGGAGCCTTTATTCCAAACGCTTCTCCTGCGACCAGTCTATATTTTAAACCATCTTCTTCCCAATGCGGAAGTTGGTCTTTATCAAAATGATGAAACTCAGGTTCCATTTGCTCCAAATCCTTAGGAAGTGCTACCCATATCTGAAATCCGTGTAGGGGGTAGGTATTCCCGTCTCTCATTGCAACTGGAGTCCGTTCGGTATGTGCAACTCCTTTACCAGCGGTCATCCAATTCACAGAACCTGGAGTAATGACCTTATCACTTCCGATGCTGTCTCGGTGATGAATTTGACCTTCGAAAAGATAAGTGAGTGTTGAGAGACCAATATGCGGATGTTGTCCCACATCTAAATAGTTTTCTGATCCTATGGAAGAAGGACCCATGTGGTCGATAAAAATAAAAGGGCCGACCATTCTTTTTTTGCGAAAAGGTAAATAGCGACCTACTAAAAAGTCTCCTATATCCCTACTTCTTTGCTCTATAATTAATCCAGTATTTGACATGTGTTGATGATTTGCCTAAAGATAATATTATTTAGTAGAGTATTCAAACCAGAAAAGGTACTGTGTCTATGGTGATCAATTCACGTGAATTAACTACACGAGTATACGCAGCTCTTTTAGTTATTTGAAATCAGATATATTTGTGGTGTATAAGATTAAAACCTTCTAAAAATCGCCAATATGTGGCTTTTGACATAGATGACGTAAAGATGTCATAGTAAAGACGCAAGAGAATTGAGGGGTTCAGGGATATCTTTACACCAAATTAAAACTATAACAATATGGATGATTCTGGTTTATCGAAAAGGATTAAAGAGTTAAGAACTCAGAAGGGAATAACTCAGGAAGAATTGGCTGAAATCTCTGGATTAAGTCTAAGAACAATTCAAAGAATTGAAAACAATGAAACCGTTCCCAGAGGAGATTCTTTAAAACGATTGGCAATAGCATTAAATACTACTCCTGATGATATTGTAGATTGGAAAATCCAAGAAGACAAGGGATATCTAACGGTGATGTGTTTATCAGCTCTTGCATTTTTCTTTTTTCCAATTTTAGGAATAGTCGTACCCTTAATTTTCTGGATCCTCAAAAGGGATAAGGTGAAAAATGTAGATAAGGTTGGTAAATCACTTTTAAATTTTGAGATTACTTGGACCATTTTATTTTTTTCCTACATTATCTTCTTGTTTACTGGAGTTATTGGGAAAATAGTAAGGTTTATTGATCCCAGTAATACTTCGGCTAGCATTGCCGAAATATATGCTGTTGTCCTTATATTGTACGCGTACAATTTTATAATAATTGTATGGAATACCATCAGAGTTTCAAGAAGCAAACCAACCAAATACGTTCCGGCATTTAGAATATTTCGATAGTAACACTTGATTTTTACAATGTTCTAAATTTTTGGCAGTTTAGTGAATCCCAGCTATGTTAGTTATGACTAAGCAAAAAAAAGCCGCATTTATATAAATACGGCTTTTGAATATTATAGGGATATGGTTCTTACATCATACCTGGCATTCCTCCGCCGCCCATTGGGGGCATTGCAGGAGCATCTTCTTTAATGTCAGTCAAAGAACATTCGGTAGTTAGAATCATTCCCGCAACTGATGCTGCGTTTTCTAATGCAATTCTAGTTACTTTAGTTGGATCGATAATACCAGCTTCTAACATGTTAACGTAAGTGTCAGTTTTAGCGTTGTATCCGAAGTCTTTTTTGCCTTCGTAAACTTTAGCTACTATTACTGAGCCTTCTTTACCAGCATTCTCAACGATAGTTCTCAATGGAGATTCAATAGCACGGCTAACAATTTGTTTACCGGTTTCTTCATCGTCATTTTCAACTTTGACCTTGTCAAGAACTGCTTTAGCTCTTAACAAAGCAACACCACCACCGGCAACGATTCCTTCTTCAACAGCCGCTCTAGTTGCATGTAATGCATCATCTACACGGTCTTTCTTTTCTTTCATTTCAACCTCAGTGGCAGCACCAACATAAAGTACTGCAACACCTCCGGCTAATTTAGCCAAACGCTCTTGAAGTTTTTCTTTATCGTAATCAGAAGTAGTTACTTCGATTTGTGCTTTAATTTGGTTAACCCGAGCTGCGATTTGATCACCTGCTCCAGCACCATTAACAACTGTAGTGTTGTCTTTATCTATAGTAACTGTTTCAGCGCTACCTAGCATTTCTAATGAAGCGTTCTCAAGAGAGAAACCTCTTTCTTCAGAAATCACAGTACCACCTGTTAGAATAGCGATGTCTTCTAACATTGCTTTTCTTCTGTCTCCAAATCCTGGAGCTTTTACAGCAGCGATTTTCAATCCACCACGAAGTTTATTCACAACTAGTGTAGCAAGAGCTTGTCCGTCTACGTCCTCAGCAATGATTAAAAGTGGCCTTCCTGATTGTGCTACTGGCTCTAAAATTGGAAGAATTTCTTGAAGATTTGATATTTTCTTATCGAACAATAAGATATATGGGTTTTCTAATTCAGCAACCATTTTGTCAGTGTCAGTCACAAAATAAGGAGAAAGGTATCCTCTGTCAAATTGCATTCCTTCAACTACATCAACGTAAGTATCTGTACCTTTAGCTTCCTCTACCGTAATAACACCTTCTTTACCTACTTTTTCGAATGCCTTAGCAATAAGGTCACCGATAGTATCGTCGTTGTTTGCTGAGATTGCAGCAACTTGTTTGATCATTTCAGATGAATCACCAACTGTTTGCGCTTGTTTTTTAAGGTCAGCTACCAAAGCTTCTACTGCTTTGTCAATACCTCTCTTAAGATCCATTGGGTTTGCACCGGCAGTAACGTTCTTAAGGCCTTCTTTAACAATTGCCTGAGCAAGCACTGTTGCAGTTGTAGTACCATCTCCAGCTAGATCATTGGTTTTAGAAGCAACTTCTTTAACCATTTGAGCACCCATGTTCTCAAGAGCGTCTTCTAATTCGATTTCTTTGGCTACTGTTACACCATCTTTAGTTACTTGAGGAGCGCCAAATGATTTACTAATAATTACGTTACGACCTTTAGGACCTAAAGTAACTTTTACTGCATTGGCTAATGCATCTACTCCACGTTTGAGTCCGTCGCGTGATTGAATGTCAAATTTTATATCTTTTGCCATTGTTATTGTTTTTTAATTCAAAAATAAATTTTGAGTGTTTTGAAAATTAATTGGGTTGTAAAGTTTGGGCTTAAACGATCGCTAGAATATCGCTCTCTCTCATCATTAGGTAATCAGCGCCATCTAATTTAAGCTCTGTACCTGCAAATTTCCCATATAAAACGGTATCTCCAACTTTAACGGTGATGTTTTCATCCTTGGTACCAGGTCCTACTGCAACAACGGTTCCTTTTTGAGGTTTTTCTTTTGCGTTGTCAGGAATAATAATACCAGAAGCTGTTTTGGTTTCAGCTGCAAGAGGTTCGATAAGAACTCTGTCTGCAAGCGGCTTGATGTTTAACTTGGACATATTTTTCAATATTTGATTAATTAATTTTTAATTTAACTCTTAGAGTGTAGGCGAAAATTGTGCCATCCCACAAAAAACTGACAATTGTAAAAAATAAATGCCAGCTTGTCATTAAGCTGGCATTTAAACTGGTATAATAAAATATTTTACTGTCCGTCTGTACTGTCTCCTGTAGATGTGGCAGGGGCTGCTGGTTGTGGTAAATCAGCTGGGACTTGTCGGTTTTCAATACTGCTCCCGTCTAATAATTTAGAGTCAGTTGACGTTGAATTTGAAATTAACGTAATGTTGGATAGCAAAATTAAGGCTACCAAAATTGTTGCCAAAGTCCACGTACTTTTATCCAAGAAGTCTCCAGTTTTCTTCACACCTCCGACAACTTGACTTCCACCTCCACCGAATGAAGAAGACAATCCGCCACCTTTAGGGTTTTGTACCATTATGACTAAAACCAATAGAAAGGCTACGATGATAATAAGTATCAAGAAAATTGAAAATGTGCTCATTATAATTTTAATTATTGTCTTTTAATTTCGTTACTGCTTTAATTTGGTCTGCAAAGAAACCACTTTTTTCTGGATATTTCAAACTTAAAATTTTATAAGCTTGTATTGCTTTTTTATATTTTTTTTGTTCCAAGTATACACGAGCTAGGGTCTCGGTCATCAATTCACTTTTTTCTACCATCACCGTTTTTGCTAAATTTCCTTTGCTTTGTGTAGTGTTTCCTACCGGCGGAATCTTGGGATTGTTCTCGATAAAGCGATCGATTAATTTTAATTTTTGCTCTATTGCTGACGGTTGATTTTTTTTATTAGGACTTGGCAAATCTTCTTTTTTTCGAACAATTGGCTTTGGAGCAGAAGATAATTGGAGCCATTCCACGAAAGAACGGGGTTCAGTAGCATTAAAATCTAAAGGTTTGCCGATTTCTAAAGTTTCGCTTGGACTTTTGGTTTCATCTTTAGGCTCTTCTTCATCTGTGCTTTGAGGCGTTGTTTTAGGCTGAAATAATTCCGGATCCATTACAGCCTCAGCATCCACCTGGTTAAAGTCAAAAGCGGTCTTGTCACCTCGAATGATTAGTTCCTCTGCAATGACCTCAATAGGGTAGAGCTGTTCATTGGCGATGTGCGTTGCTATTTTTTTAGCAACGGTATGCTGCTTAAATTCTTCTGAGGTAATAAACTCAAAAAGTATGGATCTGTCAGCAGTATAAGCAGCCGTTTGTTTTAACGCACCATTATATTTATAACTACCTTCCTGTTTTAAAGCTTTAAGGTATACTGCTCGTGCGGATTGAAAATAGGGAAATGTATCGATCACCTTTTGCAATGCATCGACATTCTCCCGGGATAGATTCTCAGGTTTTCTAAGTAAGTTTGAAAAATCTGAAATATTCATATGGTATTACCAATCAGCAAGAGTTTCATTAAATATATCTTGAGTAATTCGCTCAAATATCACATCCTGTGCGGCACTTCGTACTGTAACTAACTGCGCTGTGGCTGGATAGTCGTAAAAGAAAGAAAAGCGTTGTTCAAAATCTTTTTCAGGATCATCGGCGTTAAAGAAACGAACATTTATCGTAACTGTCAGTCTGTTTTGTGCAGCTCTTTGATCAGCCGTAGCAGACATCGGAGAAACCCGATAATCTACAATCTCACCTTCATAGATAAGGTCCGCATTTCTGGTGACCAGTTGTAAATTGGTTTGATTTACAATTAAATCCTGTAAGGCATTAGTAAAGTCATAATCCATACCAGGTTCTACAATAGGTGCTTCATTTCTAAAGAAGTTTACCTGAAAGCTCTCTGCTGTGGTGTTGACACCAGTAAAGGAGTATGGTCCACAACCCCAAAGTAGCAAGCTACTGACCAAAAGTACTAAACTATTTTTCAAAAGAATGCTATAACGCCTCATAAATCGTATTGTTTTATTTTTCTGTAAAGGGTACGCTCAGAAATCCCTAACTCACCTGCAGCAGCTTTTCGTTTTCCCTTGTTGCGTTCCAATGCTTTTTTAATTAATTCAAGCTCCTTATCATGCAAGGATAGTGTTTCTTCTTCTTGAATATCTTCAGCAAAGTGATATTTGTCTTCTATGGCCGCGGGAATGGTTGTCATGGGCGAAAGATCTTTTTGTTGCTCTATCTCTAGAATTTCCACTGGAGTATCTTCATCTTCGGCTTGTTCATAATCCACTTCGCTCTCATCTCCATAGATCTTATTGATCAAGGTTTTGTTTTCTTGTTGAACCTTCTGGCGATCACTACCGTTTTTCATCAGCTCCATAGTCAACTTTTTCAAGTCGTTTAAGTCTCCTTTCATATCGAAGAGAAATTTGTATAAAATTTCGCGCTCGCTACTAAAGTCACTTTCTGAAGATTTACTCTTTATAACAGCTGGGAGATTACTACCCATGTCAGGAAGATAACCCCTTAGCGTATCTATTGTAATTGTTCGGTTTTGCTCCAAGACAGAGATTTGTTCTGCCACGTTTCTAAGTTGGCGAACATTCCCTGACCAACGGTATTTTTTAAGAAGTTCAACAGCATCGTCTTTCAATCGTATGGTAGGCATCTTGTATTTTTGCGCAAAATCAGATGCGAATTTACGGAACAACAAATGGATGTCTTCTTTACGATTGCGTAGTGGAGGAAGAAAAATCTCCACAGTGCTTAATCGATAATAGAGATCTTCTCTAAACTTTTCTTTTTCTATGGCCTCGAACATATTGATGTTCGTAGCGGCAACAATTCTAACGTCGGTTTTTTGAACCTTTGAGGATCCTACTTTTAAAAATTCTCCATTTTCCAATACCCGAAGTAATCGAACTTGAGTGGTTAATGGAAGTTCACCAACTTCATCTAAGAAGATGGTGCCGCCATCAGCCTCTTCAAAATAACCACTACGTGTTTGAGTAGCTCCGGTAAAGGCGCCTTTTTCGTGTCCGAAAAGTTCAGAATCAATCGTTCCTTCCGGGATAGCTCCGCAGTTAACTGCGATATATTTTCCGTGTTTACGATGTGATAAACCGTGAATTATTTTAGGTAGTGCTTCTTTTCCAACACCACTTTCACCAGTTACTAACACAGAAATATCGGTCGGTGCCACTTGAATTGCTTTTTCAATGGCACGGTTTAGTTTCACATCATTACCAATGATACTAAATCGTTGTTTTATGGCCTGGACATTTTCCATGAGGTTCATTTTTGGTGAAATTAATTATTATCTGAATAGCCTATAGCTTCTCCTATTAGAGTCGCAGTAGTACAATCGAGAATCTTTACGTTGACAAATTCACCAACTTGATAATGTTCTTTAGGAAAAACAACCACTGTGTTTTGAGAATTTCTTCCCATCCAGTGTTCGTCTGATTTTTTAGAAGAACCTTCAATTAAAACCTCCTCCGTTTTTCCAAGATGTTGTTGTGTCCTATAATGGGAGTGTTTTCGCTGAAGATTTATGATTTCTGTAAGGCGACGTTTTTTGACTTCTTCTGGAACGTCATCTTCCATTTTTCGTTCCGCTAATGTTCCCGGACGTTCTGAATAAGCGAACATAAAACCAAAATCATATTTCACATACTCCATTAGAGAAAGGGTTTGCTGATGATCCTCTTCGGTTTCTGTCGGGAACCCAGTAATCATGTCTTGAGAGATAGCACATTGCGGAAGAATCTTTCTGATGTTATCAATCAATTCAAAATACTCAGCTCTGGTGTGTAGACGATTCATTGCCTTTAAAATGGAATCACTTCCACTTTGGACTGGTAGGTGAATATGATTACATATATTTTTATGAGCTGCCATGGTGTGTATCACATCCACTGTCAAATCCTGAGGATTCGAAGTGGAAAACCGAATTCTCAACTTTGGTTGTGCTTCTGCAACTAGTTCAAGTAAATTTGCAAAGCTTACAGCGGTTGCTTTTTGAATGTCAGTTGCCTTGTCAAAATCTTTTTTAAGACCTCCTCCATACCAGAGGTAACTATCCACATTTTGTCCTAAAAGGATAATTTCTTTAAATCCACGACTCCATAAATCGTTTACTTCGCCTAAAATAGACTGTGGATCTCGGCTTCGTTCCCGACCTCTTGTGAAAGGAACTACGCAAAAGGTACACATATTATCGCAACCCCGTGTAATGGATACGAATGCACTAACACCATTGGAGTTTAAACGAACTGGAGCAATGTCTCCATAGGTTTCTTCTTTGGATAATAAGACATTAACTGCCTCACGTCCCTCATCGATCTCTTGAACCAAATTTGGGAGATCTTTATAGGCATCCGGACCAACGACCATGTCAACGATTTTCTCCTCCTCTAAGAATTTGTCTTTTAAGCGTTCAGCCATACAGCCTAATACCCCAACTTTCATTTTTGGGTTAATTCTCTTAACCGCATTAAATTTTTCAAGACGTTTTCTAATCGTCTGCTCTGCCTTGTCTCTGATGGAACAGGTGTTCACTAATACAAGGTCAGCATCTTCCATGCTCTGAGTGGTGTTAAATCCCTCCTTTGCTAATATGGATGCAACTATTTCACTATCAGCAAAATTCATCTGACAGCCATAACTCTCTATATATAGCTTACGGTTATTGTTTTTGTTTTGTTCTAAAACTAAACTATTTCCTTGCTGATTTTCGTCAATTATCTTCTCCATTATTCACTGATAAAATTGAATTGCTGCGCAAAGATACAATTTAAAATAAAGTAGTGACATATTGACATATTAATTTTAGAAAGCTAGTCGTCTCCCCATAATAGTTGTGATCTAACTAATTGTTAGGCGTGAATGTGGAGCCTGTGAGATTGATATAGGGATATTTAACAAATATGTGTATCTTGAAAAGATACCATTGGAAAGGTCATTTTATCCATAGTCCTTGTCGCTTAAATTGTGCGAGTTTTTAGTGCAGGGAATCTACTGATTTTTCTCATCTTTTTCATCCTCGATGGGTGTAAGAATCTAAATCAAAACTCGTTAAGATGATAAGATTACGGGATTCAAATCCGACTTCATTATACTTTTCCAGAGATAAAATCCAATTGGGTGATGAATCGTTTACCTTAAAAAAACAATATGTAGTCACGCTTCCTAAGAGCGTAGACACTTAAGCCAACGAAGTTTCTCTAATTGAAAATCAATAATAATTATCTTATTAAAAAATAGTTTGTTTTTAGTTAACAAGGTGAATGCGGCTGAGTATGAAATATCTAATAGGTGTTAAATCCCCGCATTTGTTATTAGATGTTTTTTTGTAGGTTTGCTTCTGTAACCAATCATCAATTAAAATGAACTTGATAAAATTATACAACAGAATTACTGTTGCTCCGGAGCTGGATTTCGGAAACATATTTGGAGATTCCATCAATTTATTTAAAAAAACCTGGGGGCAGGGTGTTGTTTTCCTGCTATTAAACATTGTTTTAATCTTTCCGGCATTAATAATTCTTTATATGCCGATTATAATAGCTTCGGCCAGTGGAGTTTCAGAGTACGATATTCAAGCAGGAAATTTATCACCTTGGTATATGGTGACTTTCGGATTGCTTTTTCTTCCGGTTTTGGCCTTGGTGCAAACCGTTACCATAGGGCTTACTTCCGGGTTTTACAGAGTTGTAAGAGATAAAGACCTGGGAGTACTCGGTCAAGAGGCAAATTTATTTATGTTTCTGAAGAAAGATCAATTAAGTAAGTTGTTTTTGATTTCATTAATTACATATGGTATAACACTGTTAGCGGTAATACTTTGTTTTTTTCCGATAATATATGTTGCTGTCCCTTTGGGGCTCATTCCTGTTGTGCTTGCTTTTAACCCTGAACTTAAAGCTTTAGAAATTGTAAAGGCTGCCTTTAAACTAGGGAATAAAAAGTGGCTATTGCTCTTCGGATTGAGTATTGTCGCCTATTTTTTGTCTCAGCTGGTAGGGTTGTTGTTATGCGGAATCGGTATATTTCTTACCGCTTCCTTCGTCTATCTACCCAACTACCTAGTATATAAACAAGCAGTGGGTTTTGAGGAATTGGATAAAATTTCTCAAGTTGAGACTTCCGAGATTTAAATGTTTATAATATAGGAAGATATAGAAAAATTTTATGCCTAATACAGGGGCTTTGAAAGAGTTTTAAAGCCTTTGAGCATCTCTAGGTATGGCAAATTAAAAATTCTATATACTTTTGTAATCTTAAAATTTGGTGTATGGCAAAGAATTTGGTTATTGTAGAGTCACCTGCAAAAGCAAAAACAATTGAGAAATTTCTCGGTAAGGATTACAAGGTAGCTTCCAGTTTTGGACATATATCAGATCTTCCTGCCAGAGAGATGGGCGTGGATGTGGAGAAAGGTTTTAAACCGAAATATATTGTATCCTCCGATAAAAAAGCTGTTGTAAAAAAGCTTAAGGAACTTGTTAAGAACGCTGAGACTGTTTGGTTAGCGAGTGATGAGGACCGAGAAGGGGAGGCAATTGCTTGGCATTTGGCGGAAACACTTAAACTGAATAAGGACAATACCAAACGAATTGTATTTAACTCCATTACAAAAAGTGCTATTCAGAAGGCTATTGAAAATCCCAGAAGTATAGATTACAACCTTGTCAATGCGCAGCAAGCACGACGGGTATTGGATCGCCTAGTGGGGTATGAGTTATCTCCCGTGTTGTGGAAGAAGATTAAAACCGGTCTTTCTGCAGGTAGAGTTCAATCCGTATCGGTGCGTCTTATTGTAGAGCGCGAACGTGAGATTAAAGAATTTGAACCGGAGGCTTCATTTAGAGTAGCTGCCGAATTTAAAAATAGTGAAGGGAAGCTTTTTAAAGCGAAACTGAATACCAACTTTAATAGCAAAGACGAAGCTAAGAAGTTTCTGGAAAAAAATATAGGGACTACATTTCATATTGCTGACTTGGATACCAAGCCAGCCAAAAAGAGTCCCGCAGCTCCATTTACAACATCAACCCTGCAACAGGAAGCGTCACGGAAATTGTATTTTTCTGTGTCTAAAACCATGACTGTAGCACAACGTCTATACGAGGCTGGTCTGATTACATATATGAGAACCGATAGCGTCAATTTATCGCCTGAGGCGGTAAATGCGGCCAAAGAGGAAATCATTAGGTCCTTTGGGGAGAAGTTTTCAAAATCGAGAAATTACACCAAAAAGTCTAAAGGTGCCCAAGAGGCTCACGAGGCCGTTCGTCCAACTGATATGAGTCGTCATAGTGTTCAGATCGACAGAGATCAGGCACGTTTATATGACTTAATATGGAAACGTACCTTGGCTTCACAAATGAGTGATGCGATTTTGGAACGTACCAATGTGAAGATTAAAGCGGATAAACACAATGAGCTCTTTATAGCTAATGGTGAGGTGTTGAAATTTGAAGGTTTTCTCAAAGTGTATTTAGAAGGTACGGATGAGGAGGATGAGGATCAAGCCGGAATGTTGCCGACCTTAAAACTCGATGAGCAGGTGTTTGAACAAAATATCACGGCGACCCAACGATTTACAAGACCACCATATCGTTATACGGAAGCTTCATTGGTGAAAAAACTTGAAGAACTCGGTATTGGTAGACCGTCTACTTATGCCCCTACAATTTCCACTATTCAAAATAGAGGTTACGTAGAGCGTGGTACAATAGATGGTGTAGAGCGAAAATACCTTCAGTACAGTATTATTGATAATGATGTTGCTGAAGCTGAGCTTACAGAAACTGTGGGTTCAGATAAAGGTAAGCTCGTGCCAACCGATATTGGAATGATCGTAAATGATTTCTTGGTAATGCATTTCTCTAACATCTTGGATTATAACTTTACCGCCAGAGTAGAGCAAAGCTTTGATGATATTGCCTCAGGTGAAGAAGATTGGTCCAAGATGATCGCATCCTTCTACAAGGACTTCCATCCTAATGTATTGCATGTAGAGGAAAATGCGGAACGAGAAAGTGGTGAACGTGTACTTGGAAAAGATCCTGAATCTGGAAGACAATTAAGTGTTCGATTAGGAAGATTTGGACCAATGGCTCAAATTGGAACCGTGGAAGAGGAAGAGAAACCTCGTTTTGCAAGTTTACTACCTGACCAATCCATTGATACCATCACATTTGAGGAGGCATTGTCCTTATTTAAACTTCCAAGAACACTAGGAGAATACGAAGGTGAAGAGGTTCAGGTGAACGTTGGTCGATTCGGGCCTTATGTGCGATTTGGAAAGAGTTTTGTTTCCCTAGACCAGGGAGAAGATGTCTTTGATGTGAATTTTGATCGTGCGGTTGAGCTTATTGAACTTAAGAAAAAAGCAGACGCACCGATTGCTTGGTATAAGGAAAAAGAAGTCACTAAAGGTAAAGGGCGATTTGGACCATTTATCAAATACGATGGAATATTTATCAATGTGAATAAAAAGTACGATTTTGATAATTTGTCTCAAGATGATATTGAAACCTTGATTGAAGATAAGCTTCAGAAGGAGCGCGAGAAAGTGATTCACAACTGGGAAGAGGAAGGTATACGAGTAGAAAAAGCAAGATGGGGACGTTCCAATATCATTAAAGGGAAGACTAAGATTGAATTATCTAAAGATATTGATGCTACTAAACTTAGTTTAGAGCAGGTCAAAGAAATGATTGAGAAAAGCGCCCCTAAGAAGAAGGCCGCTTCTAAATCAAAAAGAGCCACTAAAAAAACAACGACTAAATCTAAAGCAAAAAAGTAATCTTTAACCTATGAATGTTGAATTCTTAACCCCTGTTTCAAATGCTGTATTGGCACACAAAGAAGTCTTACCTTCACAAGCCTTAGGGAATAGTATTCGCATTCATACCAATTCAGATGGGATACCAGATTTAGACAACAGCGTCCGCCTCGCGATCATTGGAGTTAAGGAAACTCGTTCGGAAAGCGAAGTTGATAAACAAGGAATCGACCTCAACGCAATACGAAAAGAATTTTACCAACTTTTCCAGGGCAATTGGCCTTCTAATTTGGTAGACCTAGGTGATATTGAGCCCGGGGAAACTCTAAAAGACACCTATTTTGCCCTTACTTCAATCGTAACCGAATTATTAAAAAAGAGGATTGTCCCTATTGTCATTGGAGGGAGTCAAGATTTGACTTTTGCGATGTATAGGGCCTATGATACTTTGGAACAAATGGTGAATCTTACCTCTGTGGACAGTAAGTTTGATCTGAGTGTTAATGATGAGCTGATCTCCTCTAATGCCTTTATGAGTAAGATAATTATGGAGCAGCCTAACAACTTGTTTAACTGTAGTATTGTCGGTTATCAAACCTATTTTAATGCCCAAGAGGAGATTGATCTAATTGAGAAACTTTTCTTTGATGCCTACAGACTAGGGGAGGTAATTAATGACATCACTGTAGTTGAACCCGTCTTTAGAGATACTGATTTGGTGAGTGTGGATCTCACCTCAGTGAAAGCGGCTGAACTTGGTTATGCAGCCAATACTTATCCCAATGGATTTGACGGTCGCGAGATCTGCGCCATCAGTCGTTATGCCGGGATTAGTGATAAAGTAACCGCTTTTGGGTTGTTTAACACTAAGCGTACGCCTCAATGCGCTCAATTAAGTGCACAGATTATTTGGTATTTTATCGAAGGTTACAATTATAGAAAAAAGGACTATCCGTTTATCTCAAATGCAAACTACACTAAGTATATTGTGCCTTTAGATGATATGGAACTTTGCTTCTTTAAGAGTAATATTTCCGGAAGATGGTGGTTAGAAGTGCCACAAATTGAAAATTTAGATAATAAATATAAAAGACATACGTTATTACCTTGCACACACAGTGAATATGTGGAAGCCAGTAAAGGTATGATTCCTGAAAGGTGGTGGAAAGCATATAAGAAAATGTTGGTTTGATGAATCTAAAATCTCAGGATATATTGCATTGACTGTGTTTTAGAGCCATTTGACAACAAAAATTACGAGTTTATTGTTTTTTTAAAATTTATTAAATAGGTTTACCGTCTTAAATCTAAGAATGTAATTTAACCTCAATTTTGTATATGAAAAAGCTATTTCTTTTAGCATCTGTTACATTATTATTGACCAGCTGTGGTTCTAATGACAGAGGAGAATTAGTTGGTGTTCAAGGGAAGAAATGGCATCCGGAAAAGCCCTACGGGATGTCTCTAGTTCCTGGAGGTGCCTTCATAATGGGTAGGTCTGATGAAGACATGGCCGATGTTCTCAATGCTCCAACTAAAACAGTGACTGTTCGTTCATTTTATATGGACGAGACAGAGATAACCAATAGTGAATACAGACAATTTGTAGAGTGGGTAAAAGACTCCATAGTCCGTACCGAATTGGCCATACTTGCAGATAACCTTGGAGAGGTTCCTGGGACTGGCGGTATCGGTGAATTTGCATTTAAAGATGCGGATACTTCCAATTTATCGGAGTACGATAAGTACATGCTGTTTAACTATGCAGGTACAGGAGAGACCGGCTATGAAGGTAGAAGTCTGAATAAGGATGTAGATTTAATCTGGGATGTTTCTGAATATCCGGATGAATATTACGCTGAGGTTATGGATAGTATGTATTTATCCACAAAGGAGTCGTATAATGGTCAGCGTACCATTGATGTGAAAAAACTCATGTTTCAATACGATTGGATGGATATCCAAGCAGCAGCCAGAGCTAAAGGAGGAGGAGAGCGTCTAGATTTTATCAAACACGAAGAAGTTAGTATTTATCCAGATACAACTGTTTGGATAAAGGATTTCGCATACTCTTATAACGAACCCATGCATAACGACTATTTCTGGAGTGAAGCTTATAGCGATTATCCGGTGGTTGGTGTGACATGGAAACAAGCCAAAGCATTTTGTGCTTGGAGAACAAAATATAAGAATGATTACCAAAAAGAAAATGGCAAGCAATTTGTCAATCAGTTTAGATTACCTACCGAAGCAGAATGGGAGTATGCTGCTAGAGGTGGCATCCAATCCGGGACTTATCCTTGGGGGGGGCCATACATATTAAATGATCGTGGTTGTTTTATGGCGAACTTCAAGCCATTAAGAGGGGATTACGCAGCTGACCAAGCTCTTTATACGGTAGAAGCAAAGTCGTATGATCCAAATGACTACAATCTGTACAATATGGCAGGTAATGTTTCTGAATGGACAAATTCTTCTTACGACCCCAATTCGTACGAATATGTTTCCACAATGAACCCTAATACTTATGATGGCGACAACAAACGTAAAGTTATTAGAGGAGGTTCATGGAAGGATGTAGCTTACTTTTTACAGGTTAGTACTAGAGATTACGAGTACCAAGACTCTGCGAGAAGTTATATAGGCTTTAGAACGGTTCAGGACTACATGGGTACTGAGTCAACCGTAAATTAAGAATCCAAATTCTACTTGTTTAATAACGTAACTTAACTTAAAAATTATTTACTATGGCACAATCGAAATCATCTAAGAAATTGTTTACCATGGCCTACGGGCTTGGAGCATCTATTGTTATTATAGGTGCATTGTTTAAACTAACGCACTGGGAGTTTGGTCCCCTAAACGGAACGGTATTACTAGCCATTGGATTAATTACAGAGGCTGTGATTTTTGCTATATCAGCATTTGAACCTGTTGATGAGGATTTAGACTGGACACTTGTGTATCCGGAACTTGCAACGGGAGTTGCCATTGGAAATGCTCGTAAAAACCAAGCGTTAGAAATCAAAGAAGCTGAGGGGCAGCTTTCCAAAAAATTAGACGATATGTTGAAGGAAGCTAAAATAGATTCTTCTTTAATGTCTAGTTTAGGTGATAGCATTCGCAACTTCGAAGGCGCAGCTAAAGGAATTGCACCTACTGCTGAGGCATTGACTTCAACTAAAAAATACAGCGAAGAACTTTCTCTGGCTGCCGCTCAGATGGAATCACTTAACAGCCTTTACAAAGTACAGCTGGAAAGTGCTAACAGACAAGCCTCAATCCAAGAAGAAGTAGCTAATAATGCTGGAAGATTAAAAGATGAAATGCGTTCTCTAACCTCTAACTTGAGCTCCTTGAACTCTGTTTACGGCGGAATGTTAACTGCTATGAATAAAACGGCTAATTAATTTTAGCTCATTTTATTTAAAGTTTATTTGAAAATCACAAAAACTGATTAAATCATGGCAGGAGGAAATTTATCACCACGTCAGAAGATGATTAACCTGATGTATCTGGTTTTCATCGCTATGCTGGCGTTGAATATGAGTAAAGAAGTCTTATCGGCTTTCGGGCTGTTGAACGAAAAGTTGACGGGAATCAACGAAAAGGCAACAGAACGTAACTTGGCAGCTTTCAACGATTTGAAATTAAAATCGACAGAGCAACCTGAGAAATACGAAACATTGTTTAACAATGTAGAAACCGTAAAGGAATCTTCAGTGCGTTTTAATAGTTATCTCGACAGTTTAAAAGCTGAGATGGTTGTGGAGATTGCACCGGAAGATCGTACGGATTACGAGGTTATGGATAAATCACAATTTCTTGATCAAGCCTTTTTTGTAGGCGGCAGATATACTGCTGAAGGTCAGAAATTCGTCGATTATATCAACGACTATAGAACTACAACCATAGGTACCATTACTGAGATCCCTGATTCACTTATGGGAACTAACCGTAAAGAATCCTTAATTTCTGCGATTGAAGCAAGATTCAATACCGGTAACGAAAATGGTGAGGTGTTGAACCGAGATAACGCAGGTGTTAAATGGTTGAATTATCACTATGAAGGATTTCCATTAGTGGCATCACTTACCAAAGTAACCTTATTGCAGTCTGATATCAAAACCACACAGGATGAGATCTTAAAAGCAATGTTACAAGGTCAAATGGCTTCAGATCTTTCAATGACAAATTATACCACCTTATTGGAGCAACCAAAAAGCGCTTACTACCAAGGTGAAAAATTTGATGGTGCTATTGTGTTAGGTAGAAAAGATGCTACCACACGTCCTAATGAGGTGAATTTAACCTTGGACGGTAGAGAATTAGTAGAAAACGAAGATTTTGTAATCGAAGACGGAAGGGTTAAACTTACCATAAGTGCGGGAACTGCAGGAGATCACACTATTGAAGGTAATCTTATCTTTAAACAAGATGGTGAAGATATCGAAGTTCCGGTATTACAGAAGTTTGCTACCATTACCAAACCAAATGCAGCTGTTATTTCAGCGGATAAGATGAATGTGGTTTACCGTGGTGTATCCAATCCAATAACCATTTCAATTCCTGGTATCCCTGATAACAAGGTTTCTGCTTCAGCAGCAGGCTTGAAAAAGGTTTCTGGAAGCAAGTATGCTATGAACCCGGGTACTGGTAGGTCGGTAACTATTTCAGCAAGCGGAACATTGCCAGATGGGCAACGTGTTTCTTCTTCTTCAGAATTTAGAATTAAAGACATCCCAAGACCCTCAGGTACGGTTCGTGGTGAATACGGCGAAATTAAAATGCCTAGAACAAATCTTGAAATTTCAACCGTTGGAGCGATGCTAGAGGACTTTGATTTTGATTTAAACCTAGCTATTAGCGGATTTAAATTTAAAGTGCCAGGTCAACCTACTGTAGAGGTTCGCGGAAATAAATTGAACGACAGAGCTAAGTCTGCACTGCGTAGAGCGGGTAGAGGTGAGTCTGTCCAAATATTTGATATCGAAGCTTATATTACCAATAACAGGTCATACAAATTGAAAAAAGTATCACCGGTTGTAATTGAGCTAACAAATTAATAAACCATTAGCGACATGAATTGGAAAAGCATTTTAGTATTAACAATAACCGCCACGCTTTTCTCAACTGCTGGTTTTGCGCAAGCGAATTTGCTCAATGCAAAAACTCCAGAGCAGGTAGGAAAGAAAACTGATGCACAAATCGAGGCAGATAACGATGAGCCATTGCCTTACGGTTATGTTGATGACCGTGATATTCTCTGGTCAAAAACCGTTTGGGAGAGCATCGATTTGGACGAACGAATTAATTTTCCATTTTACTATCCAATAGACACTATTGGAATAGGTCAGGCACGAAGATCGCTTTATCATGTTTTGGTGACTAATATTAAAAATGGAAATATCGAGGATGTTTATGTGGATTCATATTTTACTGAAAAAAGAAAATTCAGTGATCTGGAAGCCACACTTCAAAAGGTAGACACCACAGATTTAGGATACGAGCAATTGAATGCCGGTGAACAAGTCTCCCCGGAGTATGTCAATCGAAGAAATTTAACGGCAGCCGATATTCAGGAGTATAGAATTAAAGGAGTGTGGTACTTTGACAAAAGACAAGGAGAACTAAAATACCGTCTTTTAGGAATTGCTCCAGTTGCTCCAGATGTGAATTTTATCGACAGTGAGCAGTCTGATCTAGTTGAGTTATTTTGGGTTTGGTTTCCAAGTTCAAGAGATATATTGCACGAAGCTAAAGCTTTTAATGATCATAACTCTTCCAGACCTATTTCTTTCGATCAATTGTTGAACGCTCGTCGATTTAACGCGGTGATTTATAAAGAGGAAAATGTGCAAGGAGACAGAGCAATCAAGGAATACATTCCTGACAATGCGATGTTCCAACTGTTGGAGTCTAAAAGAATCAAAGAAAACATCCGTGATAAAGAGCAGGATGTATGGAGCTATTAATAAGAGCTCGATTCCAATTCAAAACATATCGCTAAAAATTACTATAACCACGTCCTTGGACGTGGTTTGTATTTTGTAAAGTTTTAACTTTGTAAAATGATAGACTTTATAGTAGTGGGTTCTGGCTTGGGAGGTATCTCCTTCTGTGAACAATTGGTGAGCAACGACTGCTCATATGTAGTATTTGATGATAATTCTCAACAATCTTCTAATATCGCAGCGGGGATGTATAATCCTGTTATATTTAAGCGTTATACTTCGGTTTGGAAGGCACAAGAACAACTTGATATGCTCCATCCGTTCTACAAGGGGCTGGAGGAAAAATTGGCTGTCAAATTAGATTATGCACAATCCATATACAGGCGCTTCTTTTCGGTAGAGGAACAAAATTCTTGGTTTGAGGCTGCCGATAAGCCGTACCTGCAACCATTTCTATCGACCTCACTTATCAAAGATTCTTTGGATGGGATTAAAGCTGATTTTGGTTATGGGGAGGTTAAACAAGGAGGCTGGGTTCATACCAACCTACTACAGCAAAAGTATTTGGAACACCTTAGTTCTACCAAACAACTTAGGGAGGAAAGATTTGATTATGATTCGCTAGATATCCAAGAGGATAAAGTGGTGTATAAAGATATAGAAGCTAAATACATTGTTTTCTGCGAAGGTTTCGGATTGCACTCCAATCCGTATTTTGATTATTTGCCACTTGTTGGGACAAAAGGTGAAGTTCTAGAAATTGAAGTTCCAGGTTTAGAATTAGATGTGATTATAAAGGCTTCTGTTTTCTTACTTCCTCTTGGCGGTGATAAATACAAGGTGGGAGCAACCTATAAGTGGAAGGATAAAACCAATATACCAACCCAGGCCTGCAGGAATGAGTTAGAGGAAAAACTAAGGACATTCATGACGCGACCCTATAAAGTTCTCAAACATCTTGCCGGGGTACGTCCTACAGTGACGGACAGACATCCGTTACTGGGTAAACATCCCAAATATGACAGGCTTTTTGTGTTAAATGGACTTGGTAGTAGGGGAGTGATGTTGGCACCTTATCTATCGATGCTGTTGTTTGATCACATTATAAACAATACGCCTTTAGAGAGAGAAATTAATATAGAACGTTTCCTTAAGAAATTTAAGCTTCGTTCTTCTTTATAACTGTCGGACTATAGTGCACAAAGAAGTTAATCCATATGTTTCTGGATATTCTCATTATAATGGGCATGAAAACGACTAAGGTTCCGATAATGACAAAGAATGATGTATCTAGATCTGCACCTATAAATAGATAGGTGATTACAAATGCTGCTACGGCAAAGGCAATTCCAACACCATAACTAACATACATCGCTCCGTAAAAGAAGGACGGTTCGATTTGATATTTCAATCCGCACGTTGAACAATTCTCATGCATTTTCAAAGTTTCGGTGGGATTATACGCATTTTTACTCCTATACATCTTCCCTTCGTTGCATTTAGGACAAGTTCCTGTTAAAATGCTGTATAGTTTGCTTCCTTTTTTTAACATTTGCAAAAATTTTTTACAAAGATACCAATTAAGGCATTATTTGTAAAGTTTTAAATTCAATACTATGCTTAATATTCATCAACTTTCAGTTTCCTTCGGTGGAGAATATTTATTTGAAGATATTTCATTTCGGTTAAACCCAGGTGACCGTGTTGGACTGATTGGAAAAAATGGAGCTGGGAAATCTACGATGCTCAAAATGCTGTCTAAGGAAATGCAACCTGATGGGGGTGTTATCTCTTCAGACAAAAACATTAGAATTGGATTTTTAAAACAAGACATCGAATTCGTTTTAGGAAATACAGTCCTTGAAGAAGCCTATCAGGCTTTCGATGAAATCATCGCAATGGAATTGCAATTGGATACTATTAATACCCAATTAGCTGAACGCACAGATTATGAGAGTGAATCCTATAATCAGTTAATTATTGATTTGAGTGATTTGACCCATCGTTATGAAATTCTTGGCGGATACAATTATCAAGGAAAAACTGAACGTATTCTTCTGGGACTTGGTTTTAAACGTGCTGATTTTGATAAGCTGACGGATACTTTTTCCGGAGGTTGGAGAATGCGTATCGAATTGGCAAAATTATTACTTCAAGACAATGATGTTTTGCTGCTGGATGAGCCTACCAACCACTTGGATATTGAATCCATTATTTGGTTGGAAGAATTTTTAAAAGCATACACAGGTGCGATTGTGATTGTTTCTCACGATAAGATGTTCCTGGATAATGTTACCAATAGAACTATTGAGATTTCTTTAGGAAGGGCTTATGATTATAACAAACCGTATTCGGAGTATCTTGAGCTACGTGCAGAAATAAGAGCCTTGCAGCTGAATGCGCAAAAGAATCAGGAGAAGCAAATACAACAAACGGAGAAACTTATCGAGAAGTTTAGAGCAAAGGCTTCTAAAGCTTCTATGGCACAATCACTGATTAAAAAACTGGATAAGGTAGACCGTATTGAGGTAGACGATGAAGATAATGCAGTGATGAATGTTCGTTTTCCAGTATCTGTTAATCCAGGTAGGGTAGTGATTGAGGCTGAGAATGTCGCTAAAAGCTATGGTGAAAAAGAGATCCTTAAGGATATTGAATTATCTGTAGAGCGCAGTTCCAAAATTGCATTTGTAGGTCAAAATGGTCAAGGGAAGACGACCTTAGCTAAAATAATAGTTGGTGATCTTGATTATGAAGGACACTTAAAACTAGGACATAATGTTCAGCTTGGATACTTTGCTCAAAATCAAGCAGAATACCTTGATGGTGAAAAAACGGTATTGGATACCATGTTGGATGATGCAACAGATTCTAACAGGGTGAAAGTACGTGATATGTTAGGAGCATTCCTCTTTAGAGGCGACGAGGCGGACAAAAAGGTTAAGGTGCTATCCGGAGGTGAGCGAAACCGTCTTGCGCTTTGTAAGATGCTCCTCCGCCCTTTTAACGTCCTAGTGATGGATGAACCAACAAACCACTTGGATATTAAATCTAAGAACGTATTAAAAGAGGCGCTTAATAACTTTAAAGGAACCTTGATATTGGTATCTCACGATAGGGATTTTCTACAGGGGCTTACCGATAGGGTATATGAGTTTAGGGATGGTGTGCTAAAGGAGTATTTGGGGGATATTGATTTCTATTTGGAACAACGCAAAGTCGACGACTTTAGGGCTATTGAGAAAAAATCAGAAGTAAATCCAAAACCAGTGGCGGTTAAAAAACAAAAGCAACAACTTAGCTTCGAAGAACAGAAGGAGGTCAAGGGTTTGAAAAATAAAATAAGTAAGATTGAAAGTGAAATTTTAACTTTGGAACAAGATCTTGAATCTTTGGAAAAGGAATTGGCTAAAAAACACGCCAATTTGGATTCTGAATCGGAGTTTTTTGAAAAATACAATCGCAAAAAGGTACATCTAGAAAAGCAAACTGAACTTTGGTATGAGTTGACTGAAGATCTACAAAACAAAACAAATTAAGTAGTTTGTCGAATAATTTGGTATTTGATAGAGGTTTTTTAGAAATAAGAGCCTATATTTGTGTAACGGAAATATGCAAATTTTGAAATCCACATCAAAATTGTTCCAAATTTTAGTTAGTTTGTTTGATTGAATTAGAGAGCGCCGAAACTTGGCGCTCTTTGTGATTTTATAATCTGGGAATTTCGTTATTTCAATTTATTTTTTATGCTTGCGCAGCTTATAAGTTGTAATCTACTTTTTCAATTGATTAATTTCATTTTTTAGGGCTGCTATTGATTGTTGAATTTGGCCCAAAGTAGCATTTTCTGTGTTGTTGTCAATTTCAAAACTTAATTTACTCTGTACTTCCCATATTTCCTGGATCGCATGCGTGTCGATAGTAAGGGGAGGGTATTCAGGATTTAAGGAAATTAAAGAGAGCTGATTGTCACTGCTGTGTTTTTGTACCTTTTTGACAAGGACGCTATCAGACATCACTACTACACAAATACTGTGGTTGGTCAGATAGTCCAGTTTTTCTACGGCCTTTCCTAAAACCCATTCCTTAGGATGTAGGCTAGGTAGCATACTGTCTCCTTCGACTTGGAAACCTCTATAGGTTGCATTTCTAAATTCAGGTAAAGGGATTTGAAATGCCGGTAAGGACTCATACCAATCTAGATCTTGAATATTAGATGGGTAACCGGCGGCAGCTTTCACATTAACCAACACCATACTATCATTGTTCTCTGTATCTACAGTCAATACCTTGGGTGCGGTGTTTACATGAAGTTCAAGAATCTTCTGTTCACTTTTTCCAAAAAGCCATAATGGATTAATATTGAATTGATCCATAAGCTCAACTACAATACTGCCAGAGATTTTTGATTTGCCTCTTTCGATATCTGCGGTTGAGTTTTTGATTCCAAGTAGCGAAGCAAAACTTTGTTGTGTGTGGGAATGAGCCTCTCTTATTTCTTTAAATCGAATTATTTCAATAGGAAGTTCGTTTTTCATTTATGGCCTAATTACAGTGAATTTAAGTAAATATAAAAAATATTTGGAAATATTCCTTGTATTTGGAAAAATTCCATATATTTGAATTGTTAAACACATTAATCAACTCAAAACTTTGTAAAGATATGAAATTCCAAGGGTTGAAAATTGGAAATTTTCCAAAAACTGTAAAAAGAACTTTGTTGGCCTACTTTACAAAGCACAATAAAAAAGGAGATATGAAAACAATATTAATTTACGACGGAAGCTTTGCAGGATTTTTAACTGCAGTATATCAAGTCTTTGATGAGAACCTAAAGGAAGTATGTGTGGTAAAACCTAAACACTACGCTCCTGAGATGTTTGCAGAAGGAAAAATTGTAACAACTTCAAACCTAAAAGCTAAGAAGGTTTGGCATTCCTTACAGCTAAAAGTGTCTAAGCATGCCGCTAATGAATTGTATAAGGTTTTCTTAAGTGAGATAAAAGGAACTGAGGATGCGCTATTACGTTATATTATATATGCGTATTCCGCTGAATTCTTCAGTCATACCGATTACTCTAACGTTTATGCGTTACGCGTGCACCAGGTTGCAAAAATGGTCGATCGCGAGGTACAACGTCTAAAGGATACCACTGTTTTTGACAATTCTAAAACGGATGTAAATGTGGCGGTGGTAAATTCAAGCTTTGATGTATTGCCATTGTTGGGGAAATATTTTAGTAAAACCTTGATGGATAAGAAGTGGGTAGTGTATGACAAAAAAAGGAATTACGGACTCTTTTACGACCTCCAAAGACTGACGCAGATTGAGTTGGATCAATTGCAACATGTGCAGGAACTACATTCGTTAGAGTTAGGCAATTCGGATACCCCATTGCATATGAAATCCCAATCCGAACTTTATCATAACCGTATCAGCGCAGATTGTTAGGTATTATGCAGATGATTTAGTAGCATAAAAAACAAAAAGTCTTACAACTCAATGCAAGACTTTTTGTTTTATAAAGTGGATTTATTTGCGTACTCGAATTAAATCGCCGCAAACATATCTTCCATTCTTTGTTTTTCTTCATCCGCTAAAGCAGGATCAACAAGAATTCTGCCACTGTGTTCATCGGTGATGATTTTTTTGCGTGATGCAATTTCCATTTGAACCTGTGGTGGAATAGTGAAAAATGAACCTCCAGAAGCTCCGCGTTCGATAGGAACGATAGCTAATCCGTTTTTAACATTTTCTCTAATTCTCTTGTATGCTGATAAAAGTCTTGATTCGATAAGATTCTCATATTCTAAGCTCTTGTCGATTAAAGCTTTTTCTTCCTTCTCAGTTTCTTTTAGGATATCATCAAGCTCACCTTTTTTGTGTTTAAGGTGATTATCGCGCTCTGATAAACGTTCTTTAGTCTGAGCGATCACTTCTTTCTTCTGCTCGATTTGAACCTTGAATTCTTTAATGTGCTTGTCTGCCAATTCGATTTCGAGTTCCTGGAACTCAACCTCTTTTGTCAATGAATTAAATTCTCGGTTATTTCTAACATTCTTTTGTTGGTCGCCGTATTTTTTAATCAAAGATTTTGCTTCTTCAATAAGGTTTTTCTTATTAGCAATCTCTTCGGTAATCTCTTCAAGATTTCCATTGAGTTTTTCTAATCGGGTTTTTAAGCCCTCTACCTCATCTTCCAAATCCTCAACTTCTAAAGGTAATTCTCCACGAACATTTCGGATCTCGTCAATGCGAGAATCAATCAATTGCAAGTCGTATAAGGTTCTTAATTTCTCTTCAACTGTTACTTCGGTCTTTTTTGCCATATTCTTTATAAATACTTGACTGGGTTTGTATTACAAACTGATAAAACGATTGCAAAATTAGTGAATTTTTTTGTAAGAAAGTCAACTAAAAGATTTTTTGTGAACTGTTCTGTTTCGTAATGGCCTATATCTGCAATAATAAGTTTGTTTTCTGCCTTGTAAAATTCGTGATATTTGACATCAGCGGTGATGTAAAGGTCTGCACCGGATGCAATTGCATTTTCAATTGCAAAGGCGCCACTACCTCCTAGCACTGCTACCTTTTTTATGTCTTTCTCTAGTATTTTTGAATGCCGTATCACCCCTACGTTCATGCGTTGTTTGATTGTTTTTAAATAATCCTCTGCTTTTTGGGCTTTTGGAAGCTCTCCAAGCATCCCGATACCTATGTGTTGGTTGTTGTTTTCAAGGGTAGTCATTTCGTAGGCTACCTCTTCATATGGATGGACCTTTTTTAGCGTGGTTAGAATTTGCCGTTCAAGGTGTTTTGGGAAGGTGATGTTAATTTGGCTCTCTTTTTCGTAGTGTGTCCTTCCTCTTTGACCAATCACGGGATCCGAGTTTTCGTTGCCTTTAAAGCTGCCTGTTCCTTCTACAGTAAAACTACAGTTGTCGTAATTCCCGATTGATCCACCACCAACTTCAAATAAAGCTTGCCGCAAGGTTTCAGCATTTGAGGTTGGGACATAGGTGATAAGTTTTTTTATGGTGGCCTTTTGTGGGATCAGTACTTCAAGGTTTTGCAATCCTAATACTTCACAGATTTTCGCATTCACTCCGACAAAGCTGTTATCGAGTGCCGTATGCATGGCATAAATAGCAATGTTGTTTTGAATGGCTTTAATCACCACACGCTCTACATAATTCTTTCCTGTAATTTTCTTTAGACCACTAAAGACAATAGGGTGGAAGCTAACGATGAGATTACATTTCTTTTCAATGGCCTCGTCGACTACATTTTCCAAGGTATCTAAAGTAACTAGTACGCCGGTAACTTGAGTCGATTGGTCACCAATTAACAGTCCCACATTATCGAAGTCTTCAGCATAATCCAATGGAGCTATCTTTTCAATAGCAGAAATTACATCTTTAATTCGCATAGGTACATTTTTTTTCAAAGATAAAATATTCTAATTTCGCATCTTATGCAAAGATGGCGAAAATTACTCATTCCTTTTTCTTGGCTCTACGGAGCGGTTATCTACATTCGTAATTTTTGCTACGATTGGCAGATCTTTACCTCTAAGAGGTTTACTATTCCTGTTATCTGTATTGGTAATCTTAGTGTTGGAGGGACTGGAAAAACTCCAATGACGGAATACATCGCAAATTTATTAGCGGATTCTTATAAGACTGCAATTCTATCACGAGGGTACAAACGAGCGACGAAGGGCTTTGTATTGGCTGATGAAAATGCGACTGTTGGTAGTCTAGGGGATGAGCCCTTCCAATACCATTGCAAGTTGCCTAAAGTTACTGTAGCCGTTGATGAGGATCGAAGGCATGGTATCGAACAGCTACATACAGGACACGGAGTTGAAGTAATATTACTTGATGATGGTTTTCAACATCGTAGAGTACAAGCTGGTTTTAATGTACTGCTAACCATGTATGGTGATTTATTTGTGGATGATTTATTGTTGCCTGCTGGTAATCTTAGAGATACTAAGTCTCAGGCTAAACGTGCCGATATTGTAGTGGTTACTAAATGTCCTTCAGATTTGAGTCCGGCCCAAATGGCGGAAATTGCCTCGCGGCTGAAACTATCTGCCAACCAACAACTGTTTTTTAGCTCTATTGAATACCACAAAAATGTAATTGGACATCACCAAACTAAAGCATTAAGTGAATTAAAGTCTCATCATATAACTTTAGTCACAGGGATTGCTAAACCTGAGCCATTGGTTGATTACTTAAACGCTCAAAAACTGAGCTTTACGCATCGAAAGTATCCGGACCATCATAATTTTAATGCTAATGAATTAGCTGAGTTAAAGGGCTGCGATCTTATACTAACAACTGAGAAAGACTATACTCGGCTTTCAGGACATCTTAAACAATTGTATTATTTACCAATTGGTGTTAAGATATTAAAACAGGAAAAAGTGTTTAATAAAACTATATTAAGAGCAGTGGAAGCTTGATTACCTATCAGTCTTAAATGTGTTCGTTTTTTGCTTTTAGAATCGAATTCCCTATGGTTTGATAGAATAAATCAGGCTTAAAGGGTTTGGTAATAATGTTGTTGCAACCTGAAGCAAAAAAGTCATCCGTACTGTCGTCAAGCGATAGTGCAGTTAAAGCGATAATAGGAATATTGCTGTTGAATTTTCGTATTTCTTCCGTGGTCTTTAATCCGCTAATTCCTGGCATGTGGATATCCATCAGGATGAGGTCGTAATTATTTTCTTTTGCCAGCTTGATTGCCTGGTAACCATTGTCGGCAACGTGACAGCTTATACCTTTCTTACCTAGCATCTTTTTGGTGATGACCTGGTTGATTTTATTGTCTTCCACCACTAGGAGGTGGAGGCCATTTAAAGAGGCTTCTTCTAACACTTCCTCTTGTTCCTCTTGTATGGTTGAAGGGTCTGGAATGTCAAAGTCCAAATCAAAATAGAAGGAACTTCCCATACCGACCTCGCTCTTTAGGTGGATTTCACTATTGAATAAACTCAATAAGCTTTTTACGATCGTTAAGCCTAGCCCTGTACCACCATATTTTCTGTTGATCTGAATGGATCCTTGTGCAAAACTCTCGAAGATATTTTGCTGCATTTCTTCTGAAATTCCAATTCCCTCATCATTGACCTCAAAATGAACGGTACATTTCTGGTGATCCAAATGTGCCAATTTGGTCATTACGATGACTTTACCGTTTTCGGTAAACTTTAAGGCGTTTCCAACAAGGTTAATCAATATTTGAGATAGCTTGAGAGAGTCGCCTAGGAGTTTGTTTGGTATTTGATCGTCTAGGTCTAAGACAATGGTGTTTTTGTTTTCATTAGCGGTTTGTCGTAGTGAATTGGCAACGTCTTGCAAGGCTTTTGGTAATTCAAAAACTAATTTTTCGGCCAATAGTTTGTTTGCATCTATTTTGTTAATCTGTAATATGTCATTGATAAAATCTAGAAGGTATTCTCCAGAAAATTTTAGAGACTTTAGATGTTCCTTTTGGCTTTCTTTTGGGTTTTCCTCTAGTAATAAATGAGTGAGTCCTGTTACCGCATATAGTGGAGTCCTGAGTTCATGACTCACCGTGGATAAGAATTCACCTTTAGCGCGCATCGCTTTCTCAGCTTCTTCTTTTGCGACTTGTAGCTCTCTGTTTTTCTTAACCAATAAATCGTTGGTCTTGAATTTAATTTGGTTGTTTCTGTATAGTGAAATGGTCAAAAGTGAGATGATGATCAGCAGTGCAGAACTCAATACAGAGGTTAGCTTTGAAATATTCACCTTTTGTTGTTGCTTAATTTCATCTTGGCTCATTCGAGCGATCACATTGTTTAAAAATTCGGATTCGCTTGCTGAAGCTGCTTCGTTTTGCTGTTGTAATACTTTGGGATTAAAGTATTTTAGTTGAATGCTATCGGCTTTTTTGTAGTACAATAAAGCCATTCTGTAATCTTGCTTGTGTTGAGCAATTTGGTACTTGAGGCGATTAGTGTCTAGAAGAACTCTAGGAAACCCATAGCGCGCAGAAATTCTCAGTGCATTGTCCAAAAGGATTTGAGCGCTTTCATAATTTCCTTCTTCATAATAGATTGTTGCGAGTACTAATTGATAAATCGCTAACAAATATTTTTCCTCGTACTGGTTATCTGGAGGAATCATCCTTTGTAAAACCCTTTTTGCGTTATCGTACTGTTTTAATTTATGGTACGCCATCCCAATATAAAGCTCCATAACAGTTGTGACCTCGCTGTTGTTGTGGTCAGCTGCGCCTAGGGCCTTTTTGATCTGTTGCTCTGCTTGAGAATTATTTCCTTCACTGGCTTGCAGGTAGGCTTCAATTGCTGAAGCAATAGCTTGACCATTGGGGTATTTGTACATACGAAGAACTTCCCGAGCTTCATTGAGATAAATTTCAGGGTTTACAGGCCTTGTGAATTGTATGTTTAAGCGGGCGTATAAATTATAAAAATCGATAATCGCTTCAATATTATTGGTGCTATTGGCGAGTTTTATACCATTTTCAAGAGCTAAGACTGCCTTGCCATAGTCCCCAGAATTTTTATAATGATGGATGTCTGTTTTTAGACTAATCAAGCTGTCTTTTAATGTAATAGGTTGCTGTGCCTCCAAAACAGTGGGAGGAAAGATAAGCAAGAAAATGATCAACACGTAGCGCATATAGAGGAATGCTTTACCGTAAATATAACTATTTCTTGTGAGTGTGCTGAATTAAATCGATTAATCGATTACTATATCCGTACTCATTATCATACCAACCAATAATCTTTACCATCTTCCCGATTACCGAGGTCATTTGAGCATCAAAAGTACATGAAAATGGAGTGTCAATAATATCTATCGAAACAATAGGATCCTCGGTATAATCTAAAATCCCTTTGAGATGATTTTCTGATGCACTTTTAAAGGCCCGATTGATTTCTTCAATGCTGGTTTCGGTTTTGACGTTAAAAGTAATGTCTGTAAGCGAACCGTCAGGGACTGGTACTCGAATTCCACACCCTCCGATGCTATTTGACAGTTCGGGGAAAATTTTGGTAAGCGCTTTAGCTGCCCCTGTGGTTGTAGGAACTATAGATTGTCCGGCTGCCCTTGACCTTCTGAGGTCTCGGTGAGGCTGATCGTGAAGGCTCTGATCTGTAGTATATGAGTGTACGGTGGTGATATAAGCTTGTTCAATTCCGCATAGGTCGTTGATAACCTTAATCATTGGAGCGGCGTTGTTGGTGGTACAGGAGGCATTTGAAATAATCTTTTCTGTTCCATCAAGGATGTGATCATTCACTCCAATCACAACCATTTTTATTTTATCATCATCAGGAGGGACGGATAAGATTACTTTTTTAGCTCCATTTTTAAGATGTAGTTCGAGTTCAGGGGTTGTTTTATATTTACCGGTCGACTCGATGACAATATCTACATCAAATTTTTTCCAATCTAGTTGCTCTATATTTGAAATTTGCGTCAGCGGAAAAGAGCGGTTGTCAATCTGAATGGCTTCTTGGCTGAAGCTTACCTTTTCTTGCAGGACCCCATGTATGCTATCATATTTAATCAAATGACTTAGGGTTCTTGTGTCAGCTAAATCATTAATAGCTACCACCTCAATTTCTGGGTGGTTGAGTAGAAGTCTGAACAGTGTGCGTCCTATCCTTCCAAAACCGTTGATACCAACCTTAATTTTATTCAAAATACAAGCCTTTACCTTCTCAGGAGATTAAAGTTATTTAATATGTTTATGAGCTTTATACGAAGAACGTACTAAAGCACCACTTTCTACATGCCTAAAACCTAGGCTTAATCCAATTTCTTCATATTTTTTAAACTGATCAGGGGTGATGAATTGTTTCACTGGAAGGTGTTTTTTAGATGGCTGCAGGTACTGTCCGATAGTCACCACATCCACTGAAGCGTCTCTAAGATCATGAAGTGTTTCGATAACCTCTTCTTCTTTTTCTCCTAGACCTAACATGATACCTGATTTGGTTCTATTGATCCCTTGATCTTTAAGGTATTTCAAAACGCCTAGACTTCGATCGTATTTCGCTTGAATACGAACCTCTCTGGTAAGTCTTCGTACCGTTTCCATATTGTGAGAAACCACCTCTGGAGAAACTTCAACAATACGATCTATGTTTCTTTCCACTCCTTGAAAGTCTGGAATAAGCGTTTCAAGTGTGGTGTTTGGGTTCATTCTCCTGATCGCATTAACCGTTTCTGCCCACATGATTGATCCCATGTCTTTTAGGTCATCCCTGTCCACAGAAGTAATCACGGCGTGCTTAATACTCATCAGTTTAATGGAGCGTGCTACCTTTTCAGGTTCTTCCCAGTCTAGGGTGTCTGGTCTCCCGGTTTTTACACCGCAAAAACCACAGGAACGCGTACAAACGTTTCCGAGAATCATAAAGGTTGCAGTACCTTCTCCCCAGCATTCACCCATGTTCGGGCAACTACCTGAGGTGCAAATTGTATGTAAGTTATATTTATCAACAAGCCCTCTGAGCTCTGTGTATTTTTTTCCAGTCGGCAATTTTACCCTGAGCCATTTTGGCTTGGGCGTTCTTGGCGGAGCTATGCTACTAATAGTATCTTTACTCATATTCCCATTTTATGGTACAAAGATAATAAAGTTCCTATGGAAAACAGGTGTTAAAGAGTGCTAAGATACCATATAGAAAATCCCGTTAAAAAAACGATTCCCATCCAACTCAGTAGATGCATTTTTCTACTAGGTCTCCAACGTTTAGGCATGTGCTTTGAACTGACTAAAATATAATTTGAAATAGCATAAAAAGGAGCGGTGACAAAGGATAGTATTGTAGCAATGGTAATTAAGGTAACCATTTCTGACATTAAGAATAGCAGCATGCAGATCGTTCCTGTGATCAATAATAACAGCCAACCTATCATATTAAATTTACTCTTTGTGCCAAATAGGAGCGAGGTTGCTGTTGCCATAGCGCGGGGTGAGGCGTCCAGTGTTGTTAAGGTGGTACTGAACATGGCCGTGAATGCTGCAATGGCGATGATATAATATGTCGATGATCCTAAGGTGCTGGTATATACCTCAATCAACTGAAATGCAAACTGAGTTGCTCCATTTTCAAAATTTTGACCTGTTTGGTGCATAATCAAAGCGCCGAGGCTTATGAATAATATACCAGTAACGATGGTGCTTGCATAGCCTATATTAAAATCAGTTATGGAGTTTTTTGGTGAATAGGATTCCTGGACCTTTTGCTTCTCTATAGCCCATATAGAATGCCACACGGATATGTCTAATGGTGCAGGCATCCATCCCATAAAGGCGATTAAAAAAGCGATTCCTGCAGCATTAACAGGGATCAATTGATTGAATTCAATGGTGCCTACAGCTTTTGGCGCTGCAATGAGTACGGCAATTATGGTACATATCGTTAAAGAAATTACGATAAATTTCATGAGTTTATCTAGAAATTGATATTTTCCTATGATAAGAATACTACCGCAAATCACTAACAAAATGATGCTCCAGCTTATAGGGTTGGAAGTGATCCCGAAAAGGTTGGCAGCCAAACCTGCTGTTACAATGGTCACGGCAGTCTGTATTGTAAACATGGTGGCCATGTTGAGTATGAAATAAGTGTAAAGTACGGGCTTGCCAAGTTTGCGGTAGCCTTCTAATAGTGAATACCCAGTAGCCATAGCATATCTAGGGCCGTATTGAAAAAAAGGATATTTAAATAAGTGAACAAGAAGTAGCGCCCAAACGAATCCGAATCCATAGTCAGCTCCAGCTCTGGTGGATTGTACGAGGTGGGAAACCCCTATGGCTGCTCCGGCAAATAGAAGGCCGGGCCCCAGTTGTCTTAAAAGTGTCTTCACAACTTATGTGTTGGTGGTTACAGGAAGTGAATGTACTAAAAATTCTTATTTTTTGGTTGGTGAATTATTTCTGCCAACAATCGTTTTGCCCTTAGGAGTTTTACTTTGATATTATTCAAAGGTTCATTTAATTCTTTGGCTATTTCCTCGTAAGACAACTCTTGAAAGTAGCGTAGATGAAGTACTTTCTGGTAGTGAGGTTTTAATTTTTTTAGATCTTGGAGTAAACTAGCGAGGTTTTGTTCTGTAATCAATTTATCTTCAGCTGTAGGGCTGTCGTCCACTAGATTGTAAACAGAATTTTTATCTTGTTTGGAAAGGGCTCTGGTGATTTCAGGATTCTTCTTTCTAATAAGATCAATATGAATATTCTTGGAGATGGTTATGAGCCATGTCTTGAATTCATATTGCTCTTTGTAGGTGTTAATTTTATCAAAGGCCTTGGAAAAGGTACGAATTGTAATGTCTTCTGCCTCGTTCTCATCCCGAGTCCTCAGAAGTTGAAAACTGTATACATCGTTCCAATAGGTGTTTAACAAAGAACTGAACGCTTTCTGATCACCCTTCTTGGCGTTTTCAATATGAATTAGATTTTTATTTAAATTTTCACTCAAGTCATACTAGTTTACATGCGTATTTAAATATAGGGAATACAAAACTCATTCCCTAGGGCACTAGAGTGGTTTGTTGCAAATTATCCGATACACTCCAATGCAGTATCTATTTAGTTTGCCAATTGAGTGTCTTTTTTGCAATCCTGCTCATCAGGTAACTTTCCACAATAACTACATGCCTCTCCATCTTTATTTAAAAAAGGAGATTGGCTGGCACAAGTACCTGCAAACTTACCATTTTTCTTACCTAAAATTTTAATTGCAATTCCTGCGAATGCAAGACCCATCAGTACAACGCTTACTATTAGAAGTTTCATTTGAATGTATTTATTTCCTTTTATATACTTAGTCGGGGACTTGACTGCAAAGTTACAAATTAGTGTTCTAATTTCGGACGAACTAGTCCTTAATTAAATGCAAAAAGAATCCCTGACCAAAAAGGACAGGGATGTAAGTATTTTGATAATCTTTAAGTGTTATTCTTTTTCCAAAGCAATACTGGCAACCTCACTATCGATCGAAGCAAAATCTTTGTTTCCTTTTGAATCAATAGTTATCTTGTAATTGGAAGCATTGTCTTTAAAAGGTAATGCCATAAGTTTCTTTTCTGCTTTTTCAATTACTCCAAGGTAAACCATCTCACCGTTGATCTCAGCCCACATTTTCAATTCTTTATCCTCTGGAAGTTCCGGTACAGAAAGTACGTTAATGGCAGACAACCTTTCTTTTGGATTAACATAGGCTACGGTTCGCAAGTTTTTTGCGCGTTCATTTCCGTTGATTAAGTATTTCTGCGTTTCAGGTGCACTGAGTACCGCGTATTTACTTTTCATATTTTCTAATCTCGCATTGGTATTTACAATATCCTCTTTGAGATTTTCAATTTGACTCGCTACACTATTATTTGTGGTAGAGAGTAATCTGTTTTGTTTCCACAAGCTTATGGTTGCGGCTCCAAATAGCAGTGTAGTCACACAAGCTGCTATAAAATACCAAGGAATACTGCGCTTGTATGAGGTCACAGTATGTGTTTCGGTTTTTATACTTTCTAATACGTTGTTTATAACGGTCTCTGGAGCTTTTATAGCAAAAGACTTGCTGTAAATTTCCAGGTTCTCTTCCAAGGTGTTGTAAGCTACTTTGACTTCTTTTGAAGTGTCTATGAAATGTTCAACCCGCACCTCTTCCTCGTAACTAACATCGCCAAGTAAATAGCGCTCTAATAGATCGCTTTCCAAAAGTATTTTTACTTCATTTTTCATGGCTTTAACTAAATTAACATGGTCAGAATTAATAAAAATGACAAGGTAGCAGGGTCATAGATTTTTCTTAATTCTCTCAATCCTATTTTTAAACGAGACTTTATGGTTCCCAATGGAATGTCCAGTGCTTCTGAGGCTTCTTGCTGTGTCATTCCTTCGAAAAACAACGCTTCCATGACAACTTGATACTTCTCGTCAAGGGAGTTTAGGTGCTTTCTAACATCCAAATGCTCAGGATTTACACTTTCAACTCCTAGATTATATACGTTAGAAACTTCGATTTGGATTTCTTGATCGCTTTTTAAATTTGCGCTGCGTATTTTATCTATTGCAGTGTTTCTCGTTATGCGAAACATCCAAGTAAACAGCTTAGATTTTTTGGAGTCATAGGTGTCTATTTTCTTCCATATTTTCATTAAGCTAATCTGAAGGACGTCTTTTGCTAAATCTTCGTCTTTGGTAATTTTATTGGCTACCCCAAAAAGCGTATCACCATAATGGTCGTATAATAACGCCATTCCTTTCTCATCCTGTTTCGAAAGTAAATCGATTATATTTTTTTCCAAAAGTTGACTCATGTGCGCTTGGATTACTACCCTGACACTCCTAAAATAGCAGGTAAATTCAAATGTATTAATTAATATTTTAAGTTAATATCTATAGTTGCTGATTTTTACGCTTTAATAGATGTTAACTTCGGGCTCAATGTAAACATTAAATTTGTCTTGGACACTTTTTTGAATGTTTTGTGCGAGTTCCCATATTTGTTCACCCTTGGCGTCACCGTAGTTCACTAGGACCAACGCTTGGTTTTTGTGAACGCCTACCTCAGCGAATCGTTTGCCTTTATAGCCGCATTGCTCTATGAGCCAGCCTGCGGGTATTTTCTGCTGATCTTCACCCAAGGCGTAATGTGGTATTTCTGGGTATTCTTTTTGCAAAGCATTAAATTTTTCCTTTGAAATTACGGGGTTTTTGAAAAAGCTACCGCTATTGCCCAAAATTTTCGGATCCGGAAGTTTACTTTTTCTGATGCTTATTACGGCATCGGAAATTTGCTTAAGGCTCGGCGTGTTAATTCCTTCTTGTTTTAATTGGCTCTCAATGGCACCGTAAGTAATGTTTTTATTGTGGTTTTGGGTGGTGAGTTCTACCGTAATGGAAGTGATGATATAGCGACCTTTATTTGTTTTAAAAATGGAGTCTCTGTACCCGAAGGCACAATCTTCCTTTGTGAAGGTGACTTCTTTTTTCTCTTGTAAATCTAGTCCCTGACAGCTGATAAATACATCCTTTAGTTCCACTCCATAAGCCCCAATGTTTTGAATGGGAGCTGTCCCCACGTTTCCTGGGATGAGCGAAAGATTTTCAATCCCCCCCATATCGTGTTCAATTGCCCAACACACCAAGTCATGCCATACTTCTCCTGCTAGGACTTTTACCTGTGCATGGTTCTGGGTCTTAGATAGGATTTCAATGCCTTTTGTGTTTAAATGAATCACTAGGCTTGAAACATCTTTGGTCAATAGAACATTACTGCCTCCACCTAAGAGTAGCGGCTCTGGGTACTGCTCTGAAAATAATACCTCCTTGAGCAGGGTATTGTTGTCAATCTCCATAAAGTGCAATGCACTGACATCAATCCCAAAGGTGTTATAGGGTTTTAAAGAAATGTTATGTAACAGTGTGTTGGGTTTAACCATTGTATTGTTTTAAAGCTTCTTTCAATAGTTCAGCGGCTCTCAGCAATTCTTTCTTGTCTAATACATAGGCAATCCTTACTTGGTCATAGCCGATGCCCTGGCTCGCATAAAATCCAGCTGCAGGAGCAACCATAACGGTTTGTCCGTCCAATTGGAAGTCTTCTAACAACCAACGTGCAAAATCTTCAGTATTGGACACAGGAAGTTGAACAATACAATAGAATGCGCCTTGAGGTGTAGCTACTTTAACGCCCTCGATGGTTTTTAAGGCCTCGATTAAAAGGTTTCTTCGCTCTACATATTCTGAAATCACTTGATCAAAATACGATTGTGGTGTATCTAATGCTGCCTCACTAGCTATAAGTGCTAGGGTAGGAGGTGATAATCTGGCTTGTGCAAATTTTAATGCCGTTTGAATAAATTCAGAGTTTTTTGACACCAAACATCCTATTCTGGCGCCACACATACTGTATCTTTTGGATACAGAATCCACTACGATGGCATGGTCTTCAATTCCGGGTTCTTGTAAAATAGAATAGTGTTCTATATTATCATATGCAAACTCTCGATATACCTCATCGGCGATTAAAAATAAATCGTGTTTTTTGACAAGGGTTGCCAACTTTTTAATTTCTTCTTTGGTGTACAGGTATCCTGTAGGGTTCCCTGGGTTGCATATTAATATACCCTTGGTTTTAGGGGTAATGAGCTTTTCAAATTCTTCAATAGGAGGTAGTGCAAAATTGTCCTCAAAACTAGAAACAACAGGAACGACATTTACACCTGAAGCCTTGGCAAAGCCATTGTAATTGGCATAAAAAGGTTCTGGGATTATAATTTCATCTGTAGTATCGGCGATGGATCCAATGGCGAACATTAGTGCCTCAGAACCACCAGTTGTGGCAATGATTTGCTGCGCAGTGACATTGATGCCACATTTTCCGTAGTAGTTCGCCAATTTCTCACGGTATTCTTGTGAGCCTTCACTTCGGCTGTATTCTAATATCTCTAGCGTGTTATTTCGAACGGCATCCATGGCGACTTTCGGCGTTTTGATATCAGGTTGGCCTATGTTGAGATGAATAACCTCGACCCCTCTGCTTTTAGCAGCCTCCGCATAGGGTACTAGTTTTCTAATCGGAGATTCAGGCATGCTTTGCCCTTTCATTGAAATTTTTGGCATAGATCTAATTTTACGAATTGCAAATTTGCAAAATTATTTCCACAAATTGTTATAAAACGCAGGGCTTCTTTGTAGGTCTATTTAATGTTAAAAAATTGAATTAATTCACTGATTTTTAATATATTTAATGCAATAATCCTAGGTTCAGATAAGTCATGTATGCTGTTAAGTTCATCCGTTGGGTTCTTTTACTGACCATGTGTATTTCATATGGCCAAAATAGATTTGAGCTTATGGATGGAGATCGCAGCGAGAAAGTGTCCTTCGATTTTGTTAATAATTTGATTGTTTTAGAGATTGAGGTTAACAGAATTCCACTTTCCTTTATTGTTGATACTGGCGTTAACAAACCCATAATATTCGGTATTTCACCAGAAGATTCCCTAGATGTTAAAAGCCCAAAAGATATTCTCATTAGAGGATTGGGTGGGGGAGATCCTATTCGGGCTATTCACAGTAAACACAATGTGTTTAAAATTGGCAATGTGATCAATCGGCAGCAGGATTTTTATTTAATACGAGATTCTAGCATTAACTTTTCCCAACAAATCGGTTACAAAGTACACGGTATTATTGGCTTTGATCTATTTAAAAACTTTATAGTAGAGATTGATTACAACAGTGAGCGTATTGGTTTTTTTGATCCTGAACAATACCGCTATAACAATTGCAGAAAGTGTGAATCACTACCTATAGAAATAGAAGGTTCCAAGGCCTATGTGAGCGGTTATATTAAGCAGTTTTCCAACATGGAAGAGATTCCTGTGAAATTACTATTGGATAGCGGAAGTTGTGATGCCTTGTGGTTGTTTGAAAATACCGAAGGCGAGATAGCTGGTCCCGTGAAGTTTTTTGATGATTTGCTAGGATTTGGACTCAGTGGTAAAATTCATGGTAAACGGGCACGTCTGCAACGTTTTAGATTGGGTAAATTTGAGATAGATCAAACTAAAGTTTCCTATCCAGATTCGATATCATTGCGCTACATCAATGCTATGCGGGATAGAAACGGTTCACTTGGAACTGAAATACTGAGGCGTTTCGATGTGGTTTTTGATTATCCAAACCAAAAATTAACACTTCAAAAGAATTCTAATTTTAAGGATCCATTCCACTATAACATGAGTGGTATCCAGCTTCAGCACAACGGCATGCGTATTGTAAAGGCCATGTCCGATGATATTGACCGGGGTAGGACTGTTGTGAGTAGCAGTAGCCAAAACTACATACCATTTGAAAGGAATTTTAAATTCGAATTAGAGCCTGCCATTGAAATTGCTGAGGTAAGATTGAATAGTCCTGCGGATATGGTCGGTTTGCGAAAAGGAGATGTCATTTTGAGCGTGAATCGCAAGAATATTATGAGCTACTCACTACAAGAGGTCAACCAAATGATGAATACCAAGCCTGGGAAAACAATTCTGTTAGAAGTCGAGCGAAAGGGAACGAATTTAAAATTTGCTTTTGAGCTCAAAAAAGTCTTGTAAAAAATAAAAAACCATACTGAAAATTTCTTCTCAGCATGGTTTGTTTTAAGATGTGTGTAATTGCTTGGTTGTACGTGCTAATTATTGCACAGCACCAGCAAGTACTTTTCCTTTAATTTTTACGGCAACTGTAGGCGTGTCAGCATTTGACTGAACAGTAATCGTTTTTCTAATTGGCCCAACTCTATTTGTGTCGTACTTAACTTCAATTTTGCCTGTTGCTCCGGGGGCTATTGGAGCTTCTGGTTTTTTAGGAATTGTACACCCACAGCTGGAGTGTACGTTAGAAATTACCAAAGGTACATCTCCTGTGTTGGTGAATTCGAAAACACGAACACCATCACTGCCTTTGGCGATCTCACCATAGTCAATCACCTGTTGTTTAAACTCTATTTTCGCAGTCTTTTCTTGTGCCTGAACAGCAAAACCAAGAACGCCAACGAATAATAGCATTAGGAAATTTTTCATCGTTTTTCAGATTTAAGTGAATATCAAATTTAATTACTTTTTACAATCCGTGCAAAATTTAGTGTTTATCTTTCAAAATACTACGGATATAACTACTTTTGCTCTCCTAACTCCAAAAAGTGTTCCAAAGATGAATATTCCATCAAAATATGATGCCAATTCGGCAGAAAATAAATGGTATGATTACTGGATGAAGCATCGTTTTTTTCATTCAGAACCTGATGAGCGTGAACCATATACGATTGTTATCCCTCCACCTAACGTAACAGGTGTTCTACATATGGGGCATATGCTTAACAATACCATTCAAGATGTGTTGATTCGAAGAGCACGACTGTTAGGTAAAAATGCATGTTGGGTACCTGGAACTGACCATGCTTCTATAGCTACAGAAGCCAAAGTGGTTGCTAAATTAAAAGAGAAGGGAATCTCTAAATCCGATCTCTCAAGAGAAGAGTTTTTAGAGCACGCTTGGGATTGGACTCACCAATACGGTGGTGTTATTTTGGAACAATTGAAAAAATTAGGTTGTTCTTGTGACTGGGATCGTACGAAGTTTACAATGGATCCTGCCTTGTCTGCATCTGTAATTAAAACCTTTGTTGATTTATATGAGAAAGGATTGATTTACCGTGGATTTCGAATGGTGAACTGGGACCCTGAGGCTAAGACGACCCTTTCTGATGAAGAAGTTATTTATGAGGAGCGTCAAGGGCTATTGTATTATATCTCTTACGCTATTGAAGGAAGTAATGAAACTTTAACTATAGCAACTACTCGGCCTGAAACCATATTAGGAGATACTGCGATTTGTATTAACCCGGATGATGAGCGTTATACACATTTGAAAGGGAAGAAGGCTATTGTCCCAATCGCAAATCGCGTGATTCCAATTATTGAGGATAGTTATGTTGATGTAGAATTTGGAACCGGGTGTTTGAAGGTGACTCCAGCCCATGATGAAAATGATAAAAAATTAGGAGATAAACACCAATTAGAGGTTGTTGATATTCTAAATGAGGATGCTACCTTGAATAGTTTTGGGTTGCACTATCAAGGAAAAGATAGATTCGTAGTTCGAAAAGAAATTGCTAAAGAGCTAGAGGAGTTGGGACATTTGGTGAAAACCGAAACCCACATAAATAAGGTAGGAACTTCTGAGCGTACAAAGGTGGTTATTGAACCTCGTTTGTCTGATCAGTGGTTTTTGAAAATGGATACGCTAGTACAACCAGCTTTAAAGGCAGTATTAGAGGACAAAGAAATTAAATTATTTCCCTCAAAATTTGAAAACACCTACCGTCACTGGTTGGAGAATATACGCGATTGGAATATTTCAAGACAATTGTGGTGGGGACAACAAATTCCAGCGTATTACTACGGTGATGGTGAGCATGAATTTGTCGTGGCTGAGACCGTAGATACCGCACTTGCTAAGGCTCGTGAGAAATCAGGGAATGCTGGATTACAGATTGATGATCTGAGACAAGATGAGGATTCTCTTGATACTTGGTTTTCTTCTTGGTTATGGCCTATAAGTGTTTTTAATGGAATTTTAGAACCAGATAACAAGGAAATAGAATATTACTATCCAACCAATGATTTGGTTACGGGACCGGATATTTTATTCTTTTGGGTTGCGAGAATGATATTTGCGGGATATGAATACCGCGATGCTAAGCCTTTTAGTAATGTCTACCTTACGGGATTAGTAAGAGACACGCAGGGTAGGAAGATGTCAAAATCTCTAGGGAACTCCCCTGAGGCTGTAAAACTCATCGAGCAATATGGTGCTGATGGGGTTAGAGTTGGTTTGTTGTTGAGCTCCGCAGCAGGGAATGACTTGTTGTTTGATGAGAGCCTTTGCCAACAAGGTAAAAACTTTGCCAACAAAATATGGAATGCATTTCGTTTGGTAAAAGGCTGGGAGGTTGCTGATATCCCTCAACCTTCATATGCCGTGAGTGCTATTGAGTGGTATGAGAATAAATTTCAATCTGTCTTATTACAAATAGAAGACCATTATTCTAAATATAGAATTTCAGATGCCTTAATGGCCACTTATAAGCTTGTTTGGGATGATTTCTGTTCATGGTTATTGGAGATGGTAAAGCCGGCATACCAACAACCAATTGATGCCAAAACCTATAAAGCGGTTATTGAAATCTTTGAGAACAATTTAAAATTATTACATCCTTTTATGCCGTTTCTAACTGAAGAGATCTGGCATTTGATCGAAGAGAGGACACCAGAGCAGGCACTAATTGTTGCTAAATGGCCGGAGAAAAAAGCTATCGATACATCAATCATCGAAGACTTTGAAATGGCAGCTGAGGTGATTTCTGGAATTCGTACGATTCGTAAGGAGAAAAACATAGCATTTAAGGAGGTGGTTTCACTTTCGGTTATGAATAAGGAGAACCTCGATTCTAATTTTGATTCTATCATTCAAAAACTAGGTAATATTGACCATATCGACTATGTTGATACTAAGGTTGAAGGTGCCTTGTCTTATAGAGTGAAGTCTAATGAATATTTTGTTCCAATAAGTGGTGCAATTGATGTAGAGGCTGAAATTGAAAAAATAGAAACCGAATTACACTATACAAAGGGATTCTTGGAATCTGTACAGAATAAGCTTTCTAATGAGCGTTTTGTGAATAATGCACCTGAGCAGGTAGTAAAAATGGAGCAACAAAAACAAGCTGATGCGGAAGCAAAAATCCAAACGCTTAAGGAGAGCTTGCAGAATCTTAAAAAGTAAGTTCAATATCAGAGCTAAACTAGTTGAATATGGTAAAATCTCCATTTAATTTAGGTGGAGATCTTACCATATTCTAAGGTATAGATAGTGTTAGCCGGTGTATTGCATGGTAAAATTAAACATTTTTCAGGTAGTTAAATTTAGATGTGCATAAAAAGACAGTTCGTAAACCTAGCGCTCTGGCCCCAGCAACTTCGATATCTTAAATAGGTTAAATTCAAATCTGTTCACATTTACAAAATTGAATTGGGCTTTAAAATTTTGCGCGGGATACTACTTCGCCTAGTTTCATGCAAATTTAGTGAGGGCCCCGTAAAACTTGAGTGATGGTTTAAAGGAGGGATTACCTCTTTTCTTCAAAAAAATCCTTGACTAACTGAACGTATTTCTCTTTAGCCTCTGACTCGGAAATTCCCTTGGCTTGGAAAAGTGCATTTGCCTTAAAAGCGTTGATAATCGCGCGTCGACTACCAGGTGGATCAACGTTGTGTGTTGCCTTTTTGTAATAAGCGTATAAGCGCAGTAGGAAATCTGCAGGAAAGAGTTCAGGGTAATTATTTACACGCTCTACAGCCTGTTCAAATTCTTTATTTAATGCTTCTTGGTCCATTTTAAGATGCGATGATATCAATTCCACCTTTTACTTTTTGATGTAACTTTACCTTGAGCTCAGAATCTAATGGTAAAAATAAGTCCACTCTTGATCCAAATTTTATAAAACCTGCGTCGGTTCCCTGTACAACAGTTTCACCAACCTTAGCATAATTCACGATTCTCTTGGCCATGGCACCTGCAATTTGTCGATATAGGACTTCCCCGTAGGTTGGGTTCTCAACGACAATTGTGGTACGTTCATTTTCTTCTGAGGCTTTGGGGTGCCAGGCAACTAAATATTTTCCTGGATGGTAATGGCTGTATTTTACGATGCCTCCTAGTGCATATCGAGTAACATGTACATTAATGGGTGACATGAATATGGATACTTGAATACGTTTGTCTTTAAAGTATTCTTTTTCAAATACTTCTTCTATTACAACAACCTTTCCATCGACCGGTGCGATGATTTGAGTATCGTTCAAAATGGTTGCCCGTTTTGGATTTCGGAAAAATTGAAGAATAGCCACTAGCAGTATTAATAGTGCTACTTGGACCGCTTTCTGGATATAAAAGTTGCTAATGAAAAATTTAGCCAACAGTATGCCCGATGCAATAATTATAAATGCGCCAATGATGATCTTGAAGCCTTCCTTATGAAACATAGCTATAAATTTGAAGGGTTAAAAAAGCAAATGGTGCAGCAAAAATTAAGCTGTCCAATCTGTCTAATAATCCACCATGGCCGGGGAGTATTGCTCCACTGTCTTTTACACCTGCCAAACGTTTAAATTTTGATTCTATGAGATCTCCAATAGATCCCGTTATAACCAGTACAGCGGCTAAAATGAGCCATTGCATTGATGTTAATTCATTACCGGATAAAGATAGTAAATAGGCCGCTATTAAAGCAAATATAAAACCTCCTAAAAACCCTTCAATAGTTTTCTTTGGTGAGACACTAGGGAAAAGTTTGTTTTTACCTATGGCTTTTCCAACAAGATATGCAAAGGAGTCATTTACCCAGATAAGTACAAAGACACCTATGATGAGTGATTTGACAAAGTAATGCTCCTTATAAGGAATCATAGTTAGGAAAATAGACCCACCACCTATGTAAAATATAGTAATTAAGAATTTCTGCGCGTTAGAATATTTTGGAATCTTAGCTCTAAATAGATTTAAGCATAAGAGAATGTTGACCAAAAGTGTCCCTGCCAATAAGATATTGCGTAGAAGCTCTTGTTGTGTTAATTCACCGAGCAAATAGATAAACACCCACCATAGTCCTAAAAATGCAATAAAGATATAATAGCCTTGTAAACGAATTAATTTTTTAAATTCATAAATACAAGTAATCCCGAATATAAGGAAGAGGAAGTCAAAGGCATCATTGCTCAGGTAAACTGCCGCTAGTAGTAAAAATACATATATAATGCCTGTCAAGGACCTTTTTAACAGTTCTCTCACTAAGGTTATTTTTTTAGGTTTAGCTTATAGGTGAATTTCTAAAATAGATTAGAGGTCTTCAAGCAGCAACAAATATAAGTTTTTTGAGCTACTTCCGTAGGTGAGAAAATCTTTTTCTTCTTTTATACTAAAATGCTTGATGGTTGTGATGTTCGTAGGAATCTGATTTTTGTTCTTAGCCTTGATTCCTCTTAGGCCCTCTCCGATAGTATCTACTAACTGACTCGTGGTGGCAAAAATAATGAAATTGTCAGGGAGATCGTTTAGTTTGCTCTCCTTGATTTGATTGGAAGAAATCAAAATAGCGCCATTGTCGGCTACCAAGTTTTCACAACGAGACAACAAAATATTTGCCTGTTGGCAATTGGAATTCTTACTAAAAGTGAAATTTTTGAATATTTGTGACAGTTGAGCGTCTAAACAACAAACCGTTTGTGATGACCAATTATTCTCCTGAAGAATGTTATTGAAACATTCATAGATTTCTTCTAAAGAATCGCAGTAGAGGAACTTACCACCATTTTTTTTGAAATTAATAGTAAATTTCTCATCAGTAGGCAGCTTTATTTCTGGCATAAACTTTCCTCTTTGATCAGCGCCGGTGCCAGAGGTATCATCTTTTTGTTTGGATCCGAAAAGTTTTTTAAATAAGCTCATTATAAATTTAGCGGGGGAGTTATTATTTATTTCATTTGCCTGCTGTTGTCGTATAAAAGTAAGAAATTCTTAGGTATAACGTATAAAACAAGGGGAAATTTTGTATTCCCCCCGTCTTTTTATGTTTATTCTTGTTCTAAGTTCTCTTTTTCTTCCTTTTCACCTTTTTTCTCCACTGGCTCTTTTATTTCTTCAGCTTCTACTTCAAATGGTTTTTCAAAAGGTCGCTTTCCAAAGATGCGTTCAAGGTCATCTTTAAAGATAACTTCTTTCTCTAACAATCGATCTGCAAGGATAGTTAGTTTGTCTTTATTGTGTTCTAACAGCTCGATAGCTCTAGCGTATTGCTCTTCAATTAATTTTGAAATCTCTTTGTCAATTAATTGCGCTGTTTGCTCACTATAAGGTTTGGAGAAGTTAAAGTCAGATTGTCCACTGGAATCATAATACGTCAGGTTTCCAATAACGTCGTTTAATCCGTATATGGTCACCATTGCTCTCGCCTGCTTCGTTACTTTTTCCAAGTCACTAAGTGCTCCAGTTGAAATGGTGTTGAACATTACTTTTTCTGCAGCACGACCTCCAAGGGCGGCACACATTTCATCTTCCATTTGTTCTGGTCGTACGATAAGTCTTTCTTCAGGTAAATACCATGCAGCCCCTAAACTTTGTCCACGAGGAACAATAGTAACCTTTACCAGTGGTGCTGCATGCTCAAGCAACCAGCTCACTGTAGCGTGTCCTGCCTCGTGATAAGCGATAGTTTTCTTTTCACCTGGAGTAATGATTTTATTTTTCTTCTCTAGACCACCTACGATTCTATCAACCGCATCTAAGAAGGATTGTTTGTCAACCGCTTTTTTACCGTTTCTAGCTGCTATTAAAGCAGCCTCGTTACATACGTTAGCGATATCTGCTCCTGAGAATCCTGGAGTTTGTTTTGCTAAGAAGTCAACATCTAGAGTTTCTGCAGTTTTAATAGGGCGTAAATGCACTTCAAAGATCTCTTTTCTCTCACGAACATCTGGAAGATCAACAAAGATTTGTCTGTCAAATCGACCTGCTCTCATAAGTGCTTTATCTAATACATCTGCACGGTTTGTCGCAGCCAATACAATTACATTGGTGTTGGTTCCAAAGCCGTCCATCTCTGTTAGTAACTGGTTCAAGGTATTTTCCCTTTCATCGTTACTTCCAGTCATATTGTTTTTTCCTCTCGCTCTTCCGATAGCATCAATTTCATCAATAAAGATGATGGCTGGTGATTTGTCCTTTGCTTGTTTGAAAAGGTCACGTACCCTAGAAGCACCGACTCCCACAAACATCTCTACGAAATCCGAACCTGAAAGAGAGAAGAAAGGAACTTTAGCTTCACCAGCAACAGCTTTGGCAAGTAGCGTTTTACCTGTTCCGGGCGATCCTACTAAAAGGGCTCCTTTTGGAATCTTTCCACCAAGGGAAGTATATTTTTCCGGGTTTCTAAGGAATTCTACAATTTCTTGTACTTCTTCTTTAGCTCCTTCCAATCCAGCAACATCCTTAAAGGAAACTTTCATATCCGTTTTCTCGTCAAATAAACGTGCTTTAGATTTACCGATATTGAATATTTGTCCTCCGGCGCCACCTGCTCCTCCACCTGACATACGTCTCATCAAGAAGATCCATATGCCGATGATTAGCACAAATGGCAATATTGAAAATATCAATTCTCCAAGGATATTCGAATCTGTATCATACTTCACTGAAGCTGACAGGTTGTTTTCTTGAATGGTGCTGTTAATATCGTTTTCGAAATTTTGAAGATCCCCGTAGTTTAATTGATATTGCGGAGTTTCTCCAGAAGGGAACAACGATTTATCGACAGCGTCTTTATGAATTTCCTTTTCCTTTGCCTCGTCTGTTAAAAATACTTTAGCTTGTCTAGTATTGGTGATAATGACAATTTTACCGACATCTCCTGCTTTTAAAAACTCCTGTAATTTTGCCGGAGTAGTGTCAGGAGGAGTCTGCCAGTTGCTTCCTCCAGAGAAAAATTGCATACCGATGATGATTGCTAATATGACGCCGTAAATCCAGTATGAACTGAATTTAGGTCGTTTCGGGCTTGTATTATTGTTATTATCCTTTGCCATTAATTGTTTCTTTTACTTTCTAATAGTTTAGCTTAAAGCTAAGTATTACAATAGCTTGTCTTTATTCTTTAATTTTAGAAATCTGATTTGGGTTTAATTAGATGGTATGGTAGTTAATTTAGCATCTCCCCAAAGTCCTTCGATATCGTAATATTCTCTGATGTGTTTTTGAAAAACGTGTACGACAACATTGACATAGTCCATGAGAACCCATTCCGCATAATCTGTTCCTTCTACATGCCATGGTTTGTCTTTGATTTCACGACTAACAGTTTTTTGGATAGAATTCACAATGGCGTTCACTTGGGTGTTTGAAGTACCATTGCATATTATGAAGTAATCACAAACCGTGTTTTCAATATCTCTTAAATCAAGAATACTTATGTCCTTTCCCTTAACCTCTTCAATCCCTTTTAAGATAAATGTTATTAATTGATCTGTGCTACTATTTGTGTTTACCATTAATTTTTTTTTATTTTCACAAAGTTATTATTTTTTTAGTTCTTTAGCTACCCCTATAGACATAACATTACCGTGGTAAATGTAATACTATTTAGATGAAATTAATCAAACTTAATGCCATTGATTCGACCAATACCTATTTAAAAGGCTTGGTCTCAAAAAAAGAGCTCGAAGATTACACCGTCGTGATGGCAGAGTCGCAAACACAAGGTCGGGGTCAAATGGGTACTAAATGGGTGGTCGAACCTGGTCAAAACCTTACCTTTAGTATCTTTAAGAAGATAAGCTGCCTCAAAAGCGATGAACAATTTTACCTCAGTATTGCTGTTTCTCTAGCTATTTATGATGCCCTTACTTTTTTCAATATTCCCGATTTACGCATTAAATGGCCGAATGACATTTTGTCGTGGAATTCAAAAGTTTGTGGTATTTTGATCGAAAACATATTTAAAAACGGACATATGAGTGCTGCGGTAATCGGTATAGGTCTTAATTTAAATCAGTCAGATTTCGATGGAATGATCAACGCGAGCTCTCTAAAAAAAATTACAGGAGTTTATTATAACAAAGTCGAGGTGTTGCATAAAATAGTGGATTGCATCGAGTTTTACGAATCCTGGGTAGTAAATCGAAAGTTTGCAGATCTGAAAAGATGTTATGAGGATCTTTTGTTTAGAAAAGACAAGCCTTCTACATTTAAACGCCAAGATGGAAGCCTTATGATGGGGTTCATCAAAGGTATCAGTGACCAGGGGCTCCTAAAGGTGCTGTTGGAGGATGAAATTATCGAGCATTTCGACTTAAAAGAGCTCCGCTTGCTTTACTAAGAGTTTGGGTATGGTGCGCTGTTCGGATATAAAATGAACTCTAGCTTTCTATTTTCGCGCTTTCTGTCGTTACGATCTCTGCTTCAAAAACTTCTTGAAAGTGTTTTAGAAGTTTTTCTTTAACCTCGGATTCGTCAAGGTGTGTTTGGCCTAATTCAACGTTTAATGAAGTAACCCCTTTACCTCTAATTCCACAAGGGATGATATTGTCAAAATAGCCCAGATTGGCATTGACATTTAGGGCAAAGCCATGCATGGTAATCCATCGAGATGCTCGAACACCCATAGCGCAAATCTTTCTTGCAAATGGTGTTCCGGCGTCAAGCCATACGCCTGTTTCTCCCTCACTGCGACTGGCTTTTATGCCGTATTCATCCAAGGTGCGGATAATGACTTCCTCCAAAAAGCGAAGGTATTTATGAATGTCAGTAAAAAAGTTATCTAAATCTATGATCGGATAGCCTACAATTTGGCCGGGACCATGATAGGTGATATCGCCACCTCTGTTGATTTTGTAAAAGCTTGCGTTTTTCTCTTCAAGTTGCTTGTTGTTCAGGAGTAGGTTACTCAAATCACCACTTTTCCCCAATGTGTACACATGCGGATGCTCAACAAATAAAAAGTAGTTGTCGGTAGGGATTTCTAATGATTCTTTGCGATTTTTTGATTTGACATCAAATATAGATTGAAAGAGTGCTTCCTGATAATCCCAGGTTTCTTTATAGTCTCTGTTTCCTAGATCTTCTAAAATTACCTTCTTATTCATGTTGCAAAGATACGGTTTCCTTTTTTTTAAAGCGATAACCTTGCCTTGAAGTTAGTAGAAATTACCTTGATTAAGACTTGGGGTTGTTGAGGATTACTAATGCCGCAATTATTCCTGGCACCCATCCACAAAGGGTAAGTAAAAATACAATAACGATAGATCCACATCCCTTATCCAAAACAGCTAAAGGGGGCAATATAATAGATAAAAGTACTCTCCAAATACTCATTTTGTTGTGTTTTAATTATTTTAAGGCCATTACTCGGCGCAAATGTAATAGATGATTTAATTATAAGACGTACGTTTAACTCTTTTGTTACATATTGTCTTAGGTATTATGACCTAAATACAGGGGATTGGTGTTCTTTGCAGTAAATTAGTAATCCCGATTTTTGGAAAGTGGTGGATATCAATTCAATCATGATTTGACATTAGTTGTAGAAGATATTAAATCCTTAATTCAGCTAAAATGGTCCACATATAGGGAGGTGAATTTCTATTTCTGGTCCATTTGGTAAGTACTTCTAAGCACTATTTATACTTAGACATTACTTCTAATAGTCGAAAATTTTCATGGTAGCACAAGGGTGGATACGAAATAGCTGTTTGTACTTTTAGTCGGTAGGTGTAGCCTTGTTTAAAATTGAACCCTTCAATATGAGTCACCGGTCTAGGTCTACTCTCACCTGTGATCTTTGTCAAATAGGCCGGTCTTGGTTCGCTTCTTCTAGGTATAAAGGTAATCATAACCGGGGCTACCTCCATGGTGTTTTCGGAAAGTACCTCTGGTAAATTAGCTATTTTCTTAGAAATGGTTTCAATGTATTCGTAAATGATATTTAATTCCTTTTGCGCTGCATGTTTGATGGTTATTTTTGTAGCCTTAATGACATAATGGAACCCCTTTTTGTACTCAAAATTATCAAAACTTTCTCCAGGGCTGAGAAGTAAATGCTTTTCTGGATCTGTGCCTTCGGAGTACTGTAAGAATTCACCATACATATCATCGGAAAACAAGTATTCGTTATAGGCGGTTTCAGGGTATATGTGTAGTTCAACAATTTCCTTGTGATCTGTAACGTTATCTCCGCTACCGCTAAAAAGAAAGGGAGCTAGTGTCAAAACAATATAGGTGTTTAATATTTTATAGGTTAGTTTTATATAGTTAACTACTTAGATGCTGCATCCTGGAAATGGTTGCTTTTAAAAATAATACTATAAAAATCCCAACCTAATAAAGCCAAGTGATTTTTCACGGAAAAAAGAAAAACTTTGGTAATTTTAAAGATGATTTCGGTCCAAAGAAAATCGACCGAAAACAGTGTAATATGATTTTGGATTTGATAGATGAACCGTACAGATGCTCCTCAACCATTATCTCTTCTCAACTGATTGTGAATACATGGTTTAACTGCTTTGCGGAGCCGACAATTGCTGGTGCAATAATAGATAAAGTAACCAACAGTCATTCCGTATAAAATTGGAAGGTCTGCAAAAGCCTATAAATTGATTGATAGATTGTTAAATACTCACTATCTTTGCGGGCTTAAATTCAGAATTACATATATGCAACTTTCAGAACAAGAAATTATTCGCAGAGAAAAACTCGGCAAGTTAAGAGACTTGAATATAGATCCGTATCCGGCTGCTTTGTACCCGGTTGATCATACCACCAAAAAGGTGAAGAATAATTTTGAAATCGATAAGAAGGTTGTGTTGGCTGGAAGGTTGATGAGTCGTCGTATCCAAGGTAAAGCTTCTTTTGCTGAACTACAGGATAGCGAGGGTAGAATCCAGTTGTATTTTAACCGTGATGAAATCTGTCCAGGTGAGGACAAAATTTTATATAATGAGATTTATAAAAAACTGCTGGACATTGGTGATATCATCGGTGTTGAAGGTGTGTTATTTAAAACTCAAGTAGGGGAGATGACTGTTATGGTGAAAAACTTTACAGTTTTAAACAAATCACTGCGTCCATTGCCGCTGCCTAAGGTAGATGCTCAAGGGCATGTGTTTGATGATTTTAGTGATCCTGAACTTCGCTACCGTCAGCGATATGTTGATTTAATAGTGAATCCTCACGTGAAAGAAACCTTCATTAAAAGAACTAAAATTACCACGAGTATTCGGGACTTTTTCAATAATCGAGGTTATTTGGAGGTTGAAACTCCAATTTTACAGTCTATTCCTGGTGGCGCTGCCGCGCGTCCATTTGTGACACATCACAATGCCCTTAACATTCCACTATATCTAAGAATTGCGAACGAGTTGTATTTGAAACGACTTATCGTCGGAGGATTTGATGGAGTGTATGAGTTTGCAAAGGACTTTAGGAATGAGGGGATGGATAAAACTCATAACCCTGAGTTCACTGTAATGGAACTTTATGTCTCTTATAAAGATTACCATTGGATGATGGAGATGACAGAAGAGCTATTAGAAAAAGTAGCTGTGGAATCTAATGGAAGTTCTAAGGTGACCGTAGGAGAAAACGAAATTGACTTTAAAGCACCTTACCCAAGAGTGCCAATTTTACAAGCGATTAAAGATCATACTGGCTTTGATGTTGCGGATATGGATGAGGTTGGACTTCGTGAGGTATGTCAAAAACTTAACATTCCTACGGATGAAAGTATGGGAGTTGGAAAGCTTATCGATGAGATTTTTGGAGAAAAGTGTGAAGCATACTACATACAGCCTACCTTTATTACAGATTATCCAAAAGAGATGAGTCCGCTTACTAAAGAGCATCGAGATAATCCAAAGCTGACTGAACGTTTTGAGTTGATGGTCAACGGAAAGGAATTGGCCAATGCCTATTCTGAGTTAAATGACCCAATTGATCAAAGAGCTCGTTTTGAGGATCAATTAAAACTTTCTGAAAAGGGAGATGATGAGGCTATGTTTATTGATCAGGACTTCTTAAGAGCTCTAGAATACGGAATGCCACCGACTTCTGGTATCGGAATTGGAATCGATCGATTGGTGATGCTTATGACCAATAACTCATCCATTCAAGAGGTTTTATTTTTCCCGCAGATGCGACCTGAGAAAAAAACTGAGGTGGTTCTTAACGAGGAAGAAAAACTTGTCTTTGAGCTTCTGAAAGCAGAACAAAAAATGCTATTGGATACTCTTAAAGAGAAGTCAGGCTTAAGCAATAAGAAATGGGATAAAACCATTAAAGGACTTACCAAACACAAGGTAGTTAAAGTTGAAAAAACTGACGACGGCTTGTATTGTGAAGTGGTTTAAGTAAGCGTTTATAAATCGTAAAAAGTGCATAGGAAATTGTTTCACAACAACCTATGCGCTTTTTTGTTTTGTCATTTAATTATGTTAGTTGATTTTATAGCAGATAACCGAATTATTGTCACCCTTGGTGACCATTTCTAACTTGTTGTCATTATCCATATCATCTAGATCAATTCTAGAATCCCCGAATACCGGGAAGTTCTCCATCAGTTCAGCATCACTGTTGAACAGATACACCTTATTGGTTTGAAGATCGGTCGTGGTGACGTAAATCACATCGTTGATATAATAAATTTTAGGTAAGGTATAAATACCAAAATCCAGGGTCGTCGAATTGTCCTTTATCGTTAATACATTTTCTGAAATGCTAGCCAGGGTCTTTGTGGTTGCATCAATAAGGTGTTGGTCCTTTAAGTTGAGTTCCAATTTATTGATGCCACCATTTTGATCGATTTGTATGAGGTCTCCATCGGCGTTTGTGGTAGTGAATTTACCATCATAGAGGTACACTTGGTTACCTGAAAAATCTATGGTGCCTTTGACATTGATTCGAACATCACCTGTACGGTGAAGGATGTCTAACTTCCCATTACTTTCCTGGAAAATAAGATAATCTTTAGAACCGATTCTAATGTGTTTTGGGTTGTTGATGATAGAGTTTTTAGCCTTTCTGAAGGTGAAACCATTCACTGATTTTCCGTTGCGATCATACATTTTTACGTCCTGATCCATGACCACTACAAAGCGATAGTCCTTCGTCTTACTGTAATCGAATACTGATAATGGCTGGGTGATGGTTCCTTTAAATTCAATAGGGAAAGGAGAAACATCTTTTCCGTTTCTATCCACTATCATGAGTTTTGATGCTGTGGTAAACGCCAGTTGAAGTCTACCATTTCTGTAGAGATCCACCTGAGTGATTTCCCCTCTTATTTTGCTGTCTAATTTTTTCTTCCACAATACTTTCCCTTCCGTTGAAATGAGATACAGATTGTTCTCCACGTCTTGAACCACTATTTCTTTCTTTTTAGTGTAGTGATTCAATACGAATTGTGGGTTTGTGGCAACCTCTGCGTCCAATATAGTGGAAAATATTTGGGTGATCAAATTGGAGTTTACCGTTGAGGTGTTTGCTTTTTTGAGTAAGGTATGGAAATGTGCAAAATCTCCTTCTGCGATATACTGGAAGGCAATAAATTTATACTCTCCCAAGTCCTTTTCGGAGAAATAATCTTTAAAATTGTCATTTAGAATAGCTTTGTTTCCCTTGATCTTATTTAAATTTCCAATCACCAGTATCGAAGATTCGCCTGCGAGTTCATTACGAAGCGTTTTGTAACTTGACAATTGGGCTAGGGTAGCATTGTTCTGAAAATTGGTTATCATGCTCTCTAATGGTTCCATAGCATTGGTGAACACGTAAAAGCTACCGACTTTCGCGACATGCTTGCTCTTTATTTTTGGGAATAACTTCGGATAATGTTTTGAAACTACAGTGCTGTCATTGAGGTTCCAAATTACAAAGTCTCGAAAATCGCCTTGGTCCTTTACATATTTCTGTAAACGATCTTCAAAATCCAGGTTGTCTGAGGTACTCACTGCAAATATCTGTTGATCACTTATGCCAATTTTAAGCAATTCACGTGAATTGTAAAATAGAGAATCTGTGGTGTTTTTGTTTTCAACTAATCCAGAGTTCTCGCTGTTAAGGGAAATAAAGTAATCTGCATTTATGGGGACAATATCCGCTCCCTCGCTGGTTGCGGGAGTGGTATTCGTTACGAGGTCTAAGGTGTTTTTACTTCCCGGGTTATTTAAGGCCACGCCATTTAATTTGATGTAGTCCTGTGTTATTTTGCTATCAAAAGAAGTCCAGTCATTTAGTTGAGTTACCTCATTTGCTAATGGGCCTGATAGAACGGTTGAAAATAAGTTTTCACCTTGTTTATGGTTTACAAAGATATTGGCAGAGGAGTTGTTCTGTGCTACCTCAAAGAGTTTTACCAAACTTGGATCTGCCTTAAGATCTCCCTGACTTCTAATGAGATTTTCAATGATGAGTTTAGAAGAAGATCCGATGAAATAATTCTTAAAAAAAGTGCTGTATACCTTGTGTTTGTCGATAGTTAAAACCCGAATAGATGCGGATTCATAAGTGAGGGTTTCAATGGTGCGATTCACTGTGGAATCAATGGAAAATAATTCATTGTGTTTTTTTGTGATAAAGGTATAGTCATAGTTCCCTTTGCCAATTTCATTTATAGCCAATAGCGAAGGGTCCTTGGTCTGAATATAACTTAAAGTGGATAGCAGTGATTTGCTGTCCAAATAAGCATTGGATCCTTTGGTGAGCTCCAAAAAATCATTGTTGATCAATTCGCTTTTGAAGGCTTGAAAGTCATTGATCTTGATGACTACTGCAGCCTTTCTGGGGGTATAATGGATAATGTCTGATACTGGGATGACAGCCTCTTGGCAAGAGTGAAATCCTAAACAAACTATGAGAATAATTCCAAAAAAATATTTCATTTGGCCGTTTTTAATTTAATGGTTCAAAACTTTTTAAAACATGCTGCTTATCAAATTCTGAACGTGACCGCATTGGTCCAACTGAATTTATGTTGCAAAATCTTTGATTACAAAAATATGAGTTACAATTTAAACAATTTGAAAAATCAAGTTTAATTGTGTGAACTCATACTTTCTCTGGTTTTGCTTTGTGGGCATTCCACGGATTTATTGGGATGCTTTATGTTTAACGTCTTTAACATCAAAGTGTTGTGTTTTTGTGATATCATAAATCTAGTTTTAGCTGTTGGGGAAGCAGTCGAAATGATTTTCTGTGATATTCAGTACTTCCATATTTTCGAATAGCTTCTCGATGCTCTTTAGTTGGATACCCTTTATTTTTTTTCCAATTGTACATCGGGAATTCTTCGTGAATTTTATTCATAAACTCGTCGCGATACGTTTTGGCTAAAATTGAAGCCGCCGCAATACTTAAGTATTTACCATCTCCTTTTATGATGCACTCATGTGGTATTTCTTGGTAGTTTTTAAATTTATTGCCGTCCACAATGATGAATTCAGGTTGGTATAGGAGTTGCTCTAGCGCATGGTGCATACCGAGAATCGACGCGTTTAAAATATTAATGCGATCGATTTCTTTTGGGTCGATGTGAACTACGGCATAGGCATGGACCTGTTCTTCAATGATAGGTCGCAGTTGTTCTCTCTTTTTTTCTGACAGCTGTTTGGAATCATTTATAAGCTCGCTTTGAAAACCCTCTTTTAGGATGACGGCAGCGGCCGTAACGGGACCCGCAAGGCAACCACGACCCGCCTCGTCAGTTCCGGCTTCTAAAATCAGATTACTATAGGTGTTTAATAGCACTTTATATAATTTTTATCAATGCGAATTTAAGAAATTCCTATTCGATGGATAAAATTCGATAATAGGTAAATTGAAACTTTTAATTTCGTTCAAATAGTATACCTTTGTTTTTGAAGATGTAGCCTAACAAGTGTGTGCTAAAAGAATTAACGTGTGAAATACTTTAACAGCTTATTTATATTTTTCTTCTCGCTGGGTAGTTGTTTTATCTACGCCCAAGAGGAAACAACAGTACAGAAGGTTAACGACACTACCACTGTACTTTCCGGAAAGGCAAAAACTCCTAAGAAAGAAGAGGAGAAATTTCCAATTACTGATTATAAAATCATCTCTTACGAGCGTGACACTACCTATTTTGATACGACACTGACCATTTACAAACAGTATAAATATAATTATTTAAGAAAGGATAATTTTGAGCTTCTCCCTTTCAATAACATAGGGCAAACTTATAATCGCCTTGGCGCGATGACAAGAGTAAAGGGTATGTATCCTAGATTAGGAGCAGAAGGAAAGCATTTCAGCTACATGGAAGTCGAAGATATCGATTACTACCGTGTTCCGACCCCTACTACCGAGCTGATGTATAAGACAGTGATGGAGCAGGGACATATCTTGGACGCAATGATTACTGTAAATCCTTCGCCTCAACTCAATATGTCTATAGCCTATAAAGGAATGCGTTCCTTGGGGAAGTACCAACATATTTTATCCAGTACAGGTAATTTTAGATTCACCTCGAGCTATCATTCCAAAGACAAAAAGTATTTTCTACGCCTGCATTATGCAGGTCAGGATATCCTGAATCAAGAAAATGGAGGATTGCTCATTCCACAGCAGTTTACTAGTGGTGATGAAGAGTTTGTGGATCGTTCTCGAATTGATGTTAAATTTGAAGATGCGGAGAATTTCTTGTTGGGCAAGCGCTACTTTTTAGATCATGAATATTTTATTTTTAAAGAACAGGACTCTTTAAAAAACTATGGACTGTCTGTAAGACATGAGCTTGCGTATGAGACCAAGAGTTATGAATTTAGAAAGGAATCAGCGAGCACTTATTTTGGACAATCATACCAGGCCTCAAAATTGCATGACAAGTCAAAACTCAAGACCTTTAATAACTTATTGAGCTTAAATTATCAAAATAAGATTATAGGTAGGGCTAGTTTTTTGGCTAACTTCTATAAATACAATTATTATTTCAACAGTATTGTAGTAGGACCGGAGGGAACCATTACCAACCAATTAAAAGACCAGGAAATTGCCCTTGGCGGAAAATGGGAAAAGACCATTGGAGGTTTTTCACTTAAAGGATCATTGATGCAAAATATCGTTGGTGAAATGGGGGGTACCCAATTGGATGCTCAAATGGGCTATCAATTGACTGACGCGATTCATCTTGGTGCTTCAATAAATGCCTCTACACGTATGCCTAACTTTAATTATCTCTTATATCAAAGTGATTATAAGGGATACAACTGGCAGCATACGGATGATTTTGAAAAGCAAAAGTTCAGTACGTTCAGTGGAAAGTTGAGTCATCAGAAATGGGGTAGCCTTGAGGTTGAATATACCGTTAGAGATGGTTATGCTTATTTTAGAGAGCATGCCACCTATGATAGTATCTCTGGTGTGGATACAGAGCAATTGGTCACTGCCGAACAATTTAATGGAAGTATCAATTCTATTAAGGTGAAGTTTCAAAATGATATTCATTTCTTAAGGAATTTAGGTCTAGCCAATACCATTATGTATCAAAATGTAAGTCAGAGTGAAAACATTCTGAATGTGCCACAGATCACCACACGCCAATCTTTGTATTACGCTAACGACTTGTTTCAAAAAGCCCTTTATTTTCAGACAGGAGTTGAATTGAAGTATTTTTCGAAATATTATATGAATTCATATAGTCCTGTATTGGGGGAACTATTAATTCAGGATCGTGAAGAGTTTGGTGGTTATCCTATGCTTGATTTCTTTATCAATGCAAGGGTTCAACGTACACGTATTTATTTGAAAGCAGAACACGTGAATTCCCTTTTCGGTGAAAAGGAATATTATTCAGCTCCTTTCAATCCTTATCGAGATTTTATTATAAGATTTGGGGTGGTGTGGAATTTCTTTACCTAAGCCGAGCTCAGAGCCATAAAACAAAATTATATGACAATAGAACAGTTTGCTAAAGATTATCCAGCGGTAACGAGATTTTGCTATCTTAATACTGCAGCCTCTGGCCTTTTAGGTGAGAGTCTCATGGAATGGCGTCAAAACCATGATATTGATTTTTTAATTGGAGGAAGTCAATTTCGATTGTCTGCCGATCAAACTGTAAACGGCGTTAGGACAGATGTTGCCAATTACTTTAGCGCTGAGGTTAATGACACCTTTTTAACACCAAGCTTTACCTTTGCATTAAAAGCCTTAGTGAGTGGATTGAATAACGACCAATCGGTGCTTCTTTTGGAAGACGATTATCCTTCGTTGAGTTTTCCTTTTGTTTCAAATGGATTTAAGGTGGAAACCTTGGCGATAACTTCTGATTTAGAGGATCGCATAGTTCAATATTTCCAAAACAACACACCTGATATTTTTGCCTTTAGTTTGGTGCAATACATTAGTGGAATTAAATTAGATCTTAACTTTATAAATTCGCTTAAGAAAGAGTACCCCGAAGTACTTTTTGTAGCCGATGCGACTCAGTATAGCGGTACGGAAATGTTCTCCTTTAAGGATTCGGGGATTGATGTCTATGGTGGAAGTGGTTATAAGTGGTTGCTTTCCGGTTATGGCAATGCTTATATATTGGTTAAGGAAGCGCATCACAATAAATTTTATAACAATACACTTTCGATAGAACCTTTAAAACAGCCTTTTTTACAATCCAAAAGTCATATACAGCTTCATTTGGAGTCAGGGCATTTGGATACGCTTAATATCGGGAGTTTGGGCTATAGTTTAAAACAGTTTGCGGCAATCGGCCAAGAAGTGATTCAAAATCATATTGCCGAAGTGTCTGCCTATGCAAAAGATCAATTCCTTGCCCTAGGACTTCTAGAGGAGCTTATCGAAAAGCGAACTGCGAGTCATTCAAATATATTTAATATTGCAATTACCGATAAACAGGTACAGTTGCTTAATGAACGCAATATCATACACTCCAAGAGAGGAAAAGGGGTACGATTAAGTTTTCACCTCTACAACACTAAAAAAGATGTTGATAAGGTGGTGAAACTGCTCCGAACCGATAGAAGGTAAAATTGAGTTAACCCTTAGCTAAACGAATTCCACTAAAGAGCCATCTTAATGACGGGTGGTAGAAGTTTCTATAGGTGTATCGTGTATGGTTTTTGGAAGTGACTACAGATCCTCCGCGTAGTACTTTTTTATTGACCATGAAATTTTGGTTGTACTCCCAAATGAAATCTGTTCGTTTTTTAAACTTTGGATAAGGCTGATAGGCGCTCTCTGTCCATTCCCATCGTTTTCCCCAATCAAAATGGTCCTGAGCTACCTCCCATTCAAATTCTGTAGCTAGACGCAAATCACGCCATGTTGCATAGGCGAATGCTTCATAAAAAGAAACATGGGTTACCGGGGCTTCGAGATCCAATACACGCATTCCCTTTAGGGTATACTGTTGCCATTGTCCATCGACAAAATGCCAATACATAGGTGTTCTTATATGATGCCTCTTAAGCCATTGCCAGCCCTCTGTATGCCATAAATTGTCATTATCATAACCTCCATCCAATATGAATTCTAAATACTCACCGTTGGTTATGAGTTTGTTGGAGATTTTATAATTATTGAGATAGACCTTATGTTTGCCAAGCTCGTTGTCAAAACAAAAATCGGTGGTGGCATGACCTATTTCATAGAGTCCTTCTTTGACCTTAATCCACTTGTTTTTTTGTTTTTCAATAATGTTTTCTTCATAGGTCTCTGAATATCGAGGGCGTAAAGGGTTACTACCTAATAGGTATTTGATGTCTGAAAACAACAATTCCTGATGTTGTTTCTCATGCTGTATTCCCAGGGTTAGGAGAAAAGACATCTCCTGATCAGGATGATCGTCTAAGAATTCTGCCAAATAATTGGTGATATGATCACGATATTCATAGACTTCCTCTACAGAAGGTCGCGAGAGATTGCCTCGGCTGGATCTGATTTGACGATCTTCAATATGCTGGTATGCACTGTTGAAAATATGCTTAAATGCAGGGTTAAACTCCTGATAATTTTTATCAAATTTTTTAAGAATGAACTCTTCAAAGAACCAACTCGTATGGCCTAAATGCCATTTTGGTGGAGACATATAATTGCGTAACTGAATCACGTAATCCTCTTGCGTTAAGGGTGCGCAAATTTCTTCGGTTGTTTGCCTAGTTTGTATGAAGTCGCCAATAATTTGGTTGGAGATTAACATGTAGTATACATTTACACTGTTTGATGTCCTAAAATTAATGATTTTATAACAATTCGAATAGTGTTAAGGCGTAAAAGTTGATTTAAAGGCTTGTAGCGATAATACTTGTCATTATACGGCTACACGTCCTTTGATGTGCGGATGTGGATCGTAGTTCTCCAGACTAAAATCATCAAAGGTAAAATCGAATATGGATGTAATCTCTGGATTTAACTTCATAGTAGGTAAAGACCTCGGTGTTCTGGAGAGTTGCAATTCTAATTGTTCGAAGTGATTGTTGTAGATGTGTGCATCACCGAAGGTGTGGATGAAGTCGCCTGCTTGGTAGCCGCAAACTTGTGCCATCATCATGGTCAATAGGGCATAAGAGGCGATGTTAAACGGTACGCCTAAGAATATGTCGGCACTTCTTTGGTACAGCTGACAAGATAATTTACCGTTTGCGACATAAAATTGGAAAAATGCATGGCAGGGTGGAAGAGCAGCCTTACCGTTTGCTACATTCTGAGAAAAACTTGCGGAGTTATCTGGAAGTACACTGGGATTCCATGCACTGACTAGCATACGTCGGCTATTAGGATTGTTTTTTAGGGTATCAATGACTTCAGTTATTTGATCAATTTCTTCGCTGTTCCAGTTGCGCCATTGATGGCCATAAACAGGGCCTAGATCGCCATTTTCATCCGCCCATTCATTCCAGATGCGAACACCGTTTTCTTGTAAATACTCAATATTAGTATCTCCTTTTAGAAACCACAACAACTCATAGATAATTGATTTTAAGTGTAACTTTTTGGTGGTAACCATCGGAAAACCTTCGCTGAGATCAAAGCGCATTTGATAACCGAAGACACTTTTTGTACCCGTACCTGTACGGTCCCCTTTTTCATTGCCATTTTCAAGAACGTGTCTAACCAAATCGTGATACTGCTTCATCTCCTTGTTGTTTATTGTTGTTGGAATTTAATCTTTAAATCTAAACTTTTGCATGAAAGTAAAAGTTGGATTCAGACTCAGGGCTAAAATATGAAAACTATCTTTAATTATTCAATTTATATCCTTTTCTAAGATTAACCTAAAATCATTCCTGCGATAGTGGCTGATAACAAGGAAGCAAGTGATCCTCCTATAACGGCCTTTATTCCAAATTCAGATAGGGTTTTACGTTGGCCGGGTGCTAGAGAGCCGATGCCTCCGATCTGAATACCTATGGAAGCGAAATTTGCGAAACCGCATAACATGTATGTAGCCATGATTACGGATTTGTTATAGGTAAAATGAGTGCCGCTGGCAATGTTTTTCAATTCTGACAATTGGATATACCCCACAAATTCACTTGCGGCTAATTTAATACCCAATAATTGACCCATGAGCATCATGTCTTCTTTTGCTACACCGATAAGCCACATTAAGGGTGAAAATACTATCCCTAAAATGGATTCCAATGAAAACGAGGAATAAGGAGTGTAATTGGCCAGCAAAGTGTTTAAACTAGTGATATCTCCTATCCAATTTAGTGCGTAGTTAAGCATGGCAATAAAGGCGATAAATACTAGGAGCATTGCACCGACATTAGCCGCGAGTTTAAGACCTTCAGTAGTTCCGTTTGCAATAGCGTCCAGGATGTTGGATCCGATTTTATCAGCCGTCACTTCTAGGTTGGTATTTACCTTTTCCTGTTGTGGGTATAGCATTTTTGAGATCACAATTGCACCAGGTGCCGCCATTACTGATGCTGCTAGTAAGTGCTTGGCAAAAACCAGGCGTAGCTCAGGATCATCACCTCCCAAAAAGCCAATATAAGCGGCTAGAACACCTCCTGCAACAGTAGCCATTCCTCCGACCATAACCAGTAAGATCTCTGAGCGATTCATGCGTTCCAAGTAGGCTTTGATCATTAGTGGCGCTTCGGTTTGACCAAGGAAAATGTTCCCGGCAACCGAAAGACTTTCTGCTCCGGATATTCCCAAAAGCTTTGTCAACACCCAGGCCATTCCTTTTACTACAACCTGAATAACTCCCAGATAAAATAAAACGGAGGTCAGTGCAGAGAAGAAAATAATAGTGGGTAGCACTTGGAATAAAAAGATATAACCAAAGCTATCTGTATTCATAAGTCCACCAAGTAAAAACTCACTACCTGCGGCTGTAAAGTCTAATATTAAGATAAAAATGCTTCCAAGCCATTCAAAGGTCTTTTGAACCATGGTTATCTCTAATACACCAACGGCTAAAATCAATTGTGCAACAAGGCCTAAGCCTACGGTTCTCCAGTTGATAGCAGCTCTGTTATGACTAAAGAGAAAAGCGATAAAAAGCAAAGCTAACATTCCTAATACTCCACGCCATAAACTGTTAAAACTAAAACCTTGATTCGGAATTATCACGTTCTGAGTAGCAGCTTCTTTCTCTGTAATATTGGAAGAAAGTAGGGGCGCTTCATCATGATCTTCCAATTGTCCTGGAATTTCAACATAGGCTAAATCTAAGTTCTCATCGTTTTGTTTGTAATTATTTTGAAATGTTTCTGTGGCTGAATTGGTGTTGAGATCTCTGTTTTCAAAACTGATTACCGTGGTGGAAACTCGTGAATCTGATTCGGCAACTTTCCATTCTTTTTCGAGATTATGCCCCAAGGCTATCACTGAAAAAAGAATGCTGAATAAGAATGCGATACGTTTTTTCATTAGTTGTAAGGTATGTCTTTTGTGAACGTCAATGTAGCGGTCAGGTTGGTTCTTAAGAGTTTTCTACACCTATGAACAATACATCTAGATAGTATTATAGTTAATTGTTTGAAACCTTGATTTTGATTATTTATTTTTTGGTTCTCTCCTAGAGATCTCATCTCGTATTTTGGCCGCTTTTTCGTAATCCTCACTTCGTACCGCTCCGTCCAAGAGGTCGTGCAACTCCTGTAAGGAATGTGAACGATAAGAACTGTCATCTGTAGAAGGCTTGTCTTCTTTACTGATGATTTCGTCCACAATAATGCTTTCGTTCTCTTTTTCTTCTTTTGGTGAGAATTTTAAATAGATTCCGGCTTTGTCCAAAATGTTTTTGTAGGTAAATATAGGAGCATCAAACCTTAAGGCGAGTGCGATAGCATCACTAGTTCTTGCATCAATAATCTCTTCGATTTTATCCCGTTCACAAATGATACTTGAATAAAACACGCCATCTACTAACTTGTGAATAATGACCTGCTTTACAACGATTTCAAATCGATCGGCAAAGTTTTTAAAAAGGTCGTGGGTTAGCGGGCGGGGAGGTTTGATTTCTTTTTCCAGTGCAATGGCAATAGACTGCGCTTCAAAAGCGCCAATCACAATAGGGAGCTTTCGTTCGCCGTCTACCTCATTGAGAATAAGTGCATAAGCTCCATTCTGGGTTTGGCTGTAGGAAATTCCTTTTATGTTCAATTTTACTAAACTCATACATCATCAAAATAATAAAGGCTGCCTAAATAACGGGACGTATCCCTATAATTTAGACAGCCCTCTGCGGGCACAATTTAGCAAAAATTATGCGTTATTCACTTTAAATTCTTTCAATTTTTCGATCAGCTCAGGCACCACCTTGAATGCATCCCCAATTACACCGTAATCTGCGGCTTTGAAAAAGGGAGCTTCAGGATCATTATTGATGACTAATTTCACCTTTGAAGCATTTACTCCAGCTAAGTGCTGAATGGCTCCAGATATACCGACTGCAACATATAAATTTGCCGCTACTGGTTTACCTGTTTGTCCTACGTGTTCGCTATGTGGTCTCCATCCCATATCCGATACAGGTTTTGAACAAGCTGTTGCAGCGCCTAGTACTTCTGCAAGATCCTCAATAAGGTGCCAATTCTCTGGTCCTTTTAGTCCACGTCCCCCGGATACTACAATATCAGCATCTGCAATCGCAATTTTCCCGGTGGTTTTATCCACAGCGCTTACTTGTATATCAAAATCTTTTTCATCAAAGCTTGGTTGAAAGGATTCGGCACTTGCTGCGGCACTATTTTCTTTAAGGCCGTAAGCGTTATTTGCTAATCCTACAATTTTGACTTCGGAGGTGATTTCTGTGCTATTAAAAGCCTTATTGGAAAAAGCAGTTCGTTTAACCGTAAATGGTTCAGTGCTTTCTGGAAGTGCAACTACATTGGAAGCATAGCCAGCTTTTAATCCTCCTGATAACAGTGGCGCCAAATATTTGGCGTTGGCACTTGAACTAATTACAATTACTTTGCTAGAACTTTGCTCTGCAGCTTGTTGCAGTACGTCGGCATAGGCTTTAGCGTTGAAGTTTTCAAGTTTATCGTCCTTTACTTCAAGGACTTTATCGACTCCGTAATTACCTAGAACGCTGCTGTCTTGCGCATTCACAGTTACTGCTACCACCTGGGTATTTAGCTGATCCGCAATACCTTTAGCGTAGGAGGCAACCTCTAAGGCGCTTTTTTTGAATTTTCCGTTTTCTGATTCGGTATATACTAATATTGACATGTTTCTATCTTTATCGTTTTATGAAATTTTATTGGTTTTTAGCAGTTATTTCTAACTGAGACAAACCATGTTGCTGAGACGAAAAAATCAAATGACTTTCGCCTCGGTGTGTAATAAATCGATTAAGGCATCAAGATTATCAGCCTCTACTAATTTAACGACTCCTTTAGGTGCAGGCTTTTCAAAAGATACGGCCTTTGTCAGGTTAGTTGTTTCTACAGGTTCTAGGACGGTTAATGGTTTTTTTCTTGCCATCATTATGCCACGAACGTTAGGGATCTTTAGCTCACGCTCTTCCACCAATCCCTTTTGGCCTCCCACCACTAATGGAAGTGAAGTTTTAAGGGATTCCTTTCCGCCATCAATTTCTCTGGTAGCCGTTACGGTAGCACCATCAACTTCTAGACCGATACAACTATTGACAAAGTTAAATCCTGTGAGCTCAGCGAGTATTCCTGGAACCATTCCACCGTTGTAATCAATAGATTCTTTACCTGCAATAACGAGGTCATAATCTTTGGCTATTTCTGCTAATTGGACTGCAGTATAATAACCGTCGGTCGGCGTAGCGTTGATGCGGATCGCTTGATCGGCGCCAATCGCTAGTGTTTTTCTAAGAGTAGGTTCAGTGCTGATGTCTCCAACATTTATAACAGTTACTTCAGCCCCTTGTTTTTCCTTAAACCACATGGCACGTGTAAGACCAAATTCATCATTAGGATTAATGATAAATTGCACGCCATTGGTGTCAAACTTCTGATCACCATCTGTAAAATTTATTTTAGATGTGGTATCAGGAACATGACTTATGCAGACTAATATTTTCATTTTTGAAGATGTTTTATATGATGTAAATATATTGTGTAACGAAGATACTGATTAATTTCAGAATATGCTATGCATGCATAATAATTTTTTATCAAAATCTTATGGAGATAGTTGTCCTAGAATTACTATTTTTGCTAAGCTTTTAAAATAGATGTCAATACTATCAAATAATATAAATGAGAACAATTCAGTTTAGAGAGGCAATTTGTGAGGCCATGAGCGAAGAAATGCGCAAAGATGAAACCGTTTATTTAATGGGTGAAGAAGTTGCGGAGTATAATGGTGCCTACAAGGCCTCTAAGGGGATGCTTGATGAATTTGGCCCGGATAGAGTAATTGATACTCCTATCTCCGAGCTTGGTTTTGCGGGAATTGCTGTTGGTTCAGCCATGAATGGGAATAAACCTATTGTGGAGTTTATGACTTTTAACTTCGCCTTGGTGGGGATTGATCAAATCATCAACAATGCGGCGAAGATTCGTCAGATGTCTGGTGGTCAGTTCAACTGTCCAATTGTCTTTAGAGGACCTACTGCATCTGCTGGTCAATTAGCAGCTACGCACTCTCAGGCCTTTGAAAGTTGGTATGCGAACACTCCTGGTTTAAAGGTTATTGTTCCTTCAAATCCATATGACGCAAAAGGTTTGCTTAAAGCGGCTATCCAAGATCCTGATCCAGTGATCTTCATGGAGTCTGAGCAAATGTATGGTGATAAAGGAGAAGTTCCTGAAGGGGAGTATATTATTCCAATTGGGGTTGCTGAAATTAAGAGAGAAGGTAAGGATGTGACCATTGTTTCTTTTGGTAAAATTATCAAGGAGGCCTACACTGCAGCCGAAGAATTGGAAAAAGAAGGCATTAGTTGCGAGATTATCGACCTTAGAACGGTTCGCCCAATGGATCACGATACAATCTTGAACTCTGTTAAGAAAACCAATAGATTAGTGATATTAGAAGAAGCTTGGCCTTTTGGTAACGTAGCTACTGAGATCACTTATCAAGTGCAGTCACAAGCCTTTGATTATTTGGATGCTCCAATAGTTAAGATAAACACTGCAGATACTCCAGCACCGTACTCACCTGTTCTATTTAAAGAATGGTTACCAAATCACAATGATGTGATTAAAGCGGTTAAAAAGGTATTATACAAATAATGATTTTATTACGTTAATTAACTTCACTGACTTTGAAAAGCTCAGTGAAGTTTTTTGTTTATGAGAAGTTTAGTAGTATTAATAGCAATATTGTTTTCAGTGGCTACGGCTGCGCAAACTAAGGTCAGCGGAGTAGTTGTTGATGACCAAGGGGAGGCGATTCCATATGCCAATGTGATGTTCCCCAACACCACAGAGGGGACAATTACCAATGAAGAAGGACGTTTTTACTTAGAATCAGAAAACAACTATCCAGTATTGAATATTTCATTACTTGGATATACCTCTTTGGATATTGAACTCAAGAAAAAGGTGAACTATGATTTAGAAGTAGTTCTCAGTGAAGGCGAGATCTTGGATGAGGTGGTAGTCTATGTTGGTAAACAACCGAAAAAAGGAAATCCTGCTATTGCTATTCTTCGTAAAATTTGGGAAAAGAAACGGCAAAACGGCATTCATTTGTTTGAGCAGTACAAGTATGATAAATATGAAAAAATAGAATTTGACTTCAATACCATAGATAGTAGTTTTGTCAATCGTAAGATATTTAAGGGGATGGAGTTCATATTTGATCAAGTGGATACCTCTAGAATTACTGGTAAGACTTACCTGCCCATCTTCATCAACGAATCCTATTCCCAGGTTTATGGTGATAATAAGTTAAGCGAGAACATTGAAAAGCTACTCGGAAATAAAAACTCCGGTTTTAGCAACAACCAGAGTATTGTCATGTATGTTAAGGATTTGTATGCTGAGTACAATATTTATGACAACTACATTCGACTTTTTAATAAAAGCTTTGTAAGCCCACTGTCACGTACCGGTGTTGATGTCTATAATTATGTTTTATCCGATAGTGCGTATATTGGTGATAAATGGTGTTACAATATTATCTATTATCCGAGAAGGTCTAATGAATTGACCTTTAAAGGGAATTTCTGGGTTAATGACACCACTTTCGCGGTGAAAAAAATTAATATGCAAGCCTCCAAGAGCGCAAACTTGAACTGGGTTAAGGAACTGTATATTGAACAGGAATTCGATGTGCTTAACGACACGGTGTTTTTATTGAAACGCGATTATTTGTTAAGCGATTTTAGCCTTCGTCAAAAAGAATCTTCTAAGGGTGTTTACGGGAAACGTACCACGATTTACGATCATTATGAGTTTGATCAAGAAAAGCCAAAAAGCTTTTACATCAAACGAGTGGATCCTTATAATGAATTGGTTTACAGCAGAGACAGCGTCTTTTGGCAACAAAATCGATTAGAGGAGCTCAACAATGATGAGAAAGGGGTTTATAAGATGTTAGACACCTTAAAAACTGTTCCTAAATTCAAAAGACTTTATGATCTTGCGACGATATTGGTCTCAGGATATGTGGAGTTTTCGGATCTGAATTTGGATTATGGACCTATCTACTCAAGCTTTGGATTTAATGATGCAGAAGGCGTAAGACTTAGAGCAGGGGGTAGAACCTATTTTGGGCCAAACGATGCTTGGCGTATAGAAGGGTATACCGCATATGGCTTTAAGGATAAAAAGTTTAAATATGGATTCTCTGCCAAATGGTTGCTGGATCGTAAAAATCGTTTGATTGTTTCTGCAGGTACACGTAGAGATATCGAGCAGTTAGGGGTAAGTCTAACGGCTACCAATGATGTTCTTGGGCGTAGTTTTGCCTCCTCGGCAATCTTCACCTCTGGTAGTAATTATACCTTAACAGATCTAAATCTGACGACCTTTGGCGTGGAGTATGAGCCTATCAAAAACCTAACCTTCAGAACAGGTATGACCTTTAGGACGCTTAAATCAGCCATACCGGATCAATTTAATCTGGACTATGTTGATATAGACAAACCTGATGGTGTGGCTAGTCTGGTGAAACAATTTGATATCAAGACAGAGATCGAATATACACCTGGCAAGAAGACCATAGGTTATGGTGTGGATAGAGGGGTAGTCAGCAATGATTACGCCCGAATTCAACTTTTGTATACAGCGGGATTTAAAGGGTTTTTAGAAAGTGATTTTGATTATCGAAAGTTACAGTTTTACTATCGACAACCCTTCCATTTAGGAGGGCTGGGCCGTAGCATTACCACCTTAGAAGCAGGTAAGACCTTCAGTGAAGTTCCTTTGAGTCTTTTGAGCCCAATACCAGGGAACCAAACGTATTTCTCTATTTACAATACCTTTCCGAACCTGAATTTTTACGAATTCGTAACCGATACGTATGTATCAGGACAGCTTGAACATAATTTTAATGGTAAAATATTTTCAAGAATACCGTTGTTGAAGAAATTAAACCTTCGAGAAATTGTCGGTATTCGTGGAGTTTGGGGAGATATTTCTGATAAAAACATCATGCTGAATGCACCTTCCGGGAACGTACTTATCGCACCCTCAGATCAGGTATATTATGAGTATTCATTTGGTATTGGGAATATATTTAAGCTGCTTAGGATCGATTTTAACTTTAGAGGGAATTACTTGGACCTGCCAGAAGCAAGAAACTTTTCTGTTACAGGGAATCTAGAATTCTCTTTTTAGGTATTTCGATGTCTTAAATTAATAACAAATTCTACACTTTACATTGTTATTAAAGAAGCTTTTCATTACTTTTGCACCCCATTAAATAAGAGTTATAACAGCTTTTGTCAATACTTTAAGGATGTAGGCAAGGCTTTAAATTTATAAATAAATGAGCGCAGATCAGATTTCTTCATTCGATGTACTTATCGAGATTCCTAAAGGAAGTAGAAATAAATATGAATATGATTTTAAATTAAAGAAAGTAAGATACGATCGTATGATTTTTTCTTCGATGATGTATCCAGCTGATTATGGATTCGTTCCAGAAACTTTAGCGTTAGATGGTGATGCATTGGATGTGTTGGTGCTGGTTACCGAGCCTACCTTCCCGGGTTGTGTTATGGAGGTAAAACCAATTGGTGTTTTTCATATGGAAGACGAAAAAGGTCCAGACGAAAAAGTGATTTGTGTACCGGTTTCAGATCCAGTTTGGAACCGCGTAAATGATTTGTCTGAATTGAACCCTCATTTAATAAAAGAAATCGAGCACTTTTTCCAGGTTTATAAAGATTTAGAAAAGAAAAAAGTATCTATCGGAGGATGGGGTGACCACCAGGAGGCAAAAGAAATTGTCGCTAAATGTATTAACCGATTCCAAGATAGTGATGTGCCACGTGATGAAGTTTGCATCGACTAAGGATTAGAGATGATAATATGATATGAGCAGCAACTGTAAAGTTGCTGTTTTTTTTTTCTATTGGTTTTAGTACATTTAACAATATTTGTATTAACTAACTTTTATTTATGGAAACCAATATTATTTATCTGCCCATTATCATGGCCATTCTTGGCCTTATTTTTATGGTCGTTAAAGCTGGATGGGTTAAAAAGCAACCAGCAGGTAGCGAAAAAATGCAATCAATCTCAAAGAGTATTAAGGAGGGTGCGCTCGCATTCCTAAATGCTGAGTATCGATTGCTTCTTATTTTTGTAATCATTGCTTCAGTGGCTTTGTTTGGGATTTCATTACTTGTCCCCACCACTAGTTGGATGATTGTACCGGCCTTCATCTTTGGAGCTTTCTTTTCTGCCTTAGCAGGAAACATAGGGATGCGTATTGCCACAGAAGCCAATACCAGGACTACTGAAGCTGCCAAAACTAGTCTCCCTCAGGCCTTAAAAGTATCATTCTCTGGAGGAACGGTGATGGGATTGGGCGTTGCAGGCCTAGCAGTACTAGGGCTTAGCTTGTGGTTTTTGTTTCTTGTTGGGCAATTTTCTGGTTTCACCGCGGATTTCTATGGTGATATGACCGTAGTATTGGAGGCTCTTGCCGGGTTTTCATTAGGTGCTGAATCTATTGCCTTGTTTGCTAGAGTTGGTGGAGGAATCTACACCAAGGCGGCTGATGTAGGTGCGGATTTGGTCGGAAAAGTCGAAGCTGGAATCCCTGAAGATGATCCTAGAAACCCCGCTACAATTGCCGATAACGTAGGTGATAATGTTGGAGACGTTGCTGGAATGGGAGCTGATTTATTTGGTTCTTATGTTGCAACCGTACTCGCTGCGATGGTGCTAGGGAATTACATCATTAGAGATATGAGTGTTGAATCTCCATTTACGGATGCTTTTAATAATATGGGACCTATACTACTTCCTCTAGTTATTGCTGGAGTGGGTATATTGGCTTCAATTATAGGAACCTTCTTGGTTCGTATATCAAGTAATGATGCCAGGGAGGCCCAGGTGCAAAGAGCGCTGGACACTGGAAACTGGGTCGCAATTGGAATTACGCTGTTGTCAAGTTATTTCTTGATTCAATATATGCTTCCGGAAGTTATGTATATGAACTTATTTGGTAGGAGCCACGCTGTTGCAGTACCTTCAATCAATGTGTTCTGGGCTGCCTGTATCGGATTGGCAGTGGGTGCTTTAATATCATATGTAACGGCTTATTATACTAGTTTAGGTAAAAAGCCAGTAATGGATATCGTACAAAACAGTTCTACAGGCGCGGCAACTAATATTATCGCAGGTTTGGCAGTAGGTATGAAATCAACCTTCTGGTCTGTGTTATTGTTTGCAGCAGCCATATACGGTTCATATGAGTTGGCTGGGTTTTACGGAGTGGCATTAGCTGCATCGGCTATGATGGCTACCACGGCTATGCAGTTAGCTATAGATGCTTTTGGGCCTATTGCAGATAATGCCGGAGGTGTCGCTGAGATGAGCGAATTGGAGCCTCATGTGCGTGAGCGTACAGATATTCTCGATTCCGTAGGGAATACTACTGCAGCGGTTGGTAAAGGATTTGCAATTGCTTCTGCGGCCTTAACCGCTTTAGCTTTATTTGCGGCCTATGTAACCTTTACAGGGATTGATGGTATTAATATTTTTAAAGCTGATGTATTGGCTACCTTATTTGTAGGGGCTATGATTCCAGTGGTTTTTTCAGCCTTGGCAATGAAATCCGTAGGTAAGGCTGCTATGGAAATGGTACAGGAAGTTCGTAGACAGTTTAGAGAAATCCCTGGTATACTAGAAGGAACCGGTACACCTGATTATGGGAAATGTGTAGAAATATCGACCAAAGCGGCATTAAAAGAAATGTTATTGCCTGGTCTGTTGACTATAATTACTCCTATTGTTATTGGGTTGCTTTTAGGTGCTGAACCACTTGGAGGGTATATGGCTGGAGTTTGTGTTTCGGGAGTAATGTGGGCGATCTTTCAAAACAATGCCGGAGGAGCATGGGATAATGCAAAAAAATCTTTTGAAGCTGGGGTTGAAATCGATGGTGTAATGACTTACAAAGGTTCTGAAGCACATAAAGCTGCTGTTACTGGTGATACCGTTGGGGATCCATTTAAAGATACCTCTGGACCTTCTATGAATATTTTGATCAAACTCACCTGTTTGGTAGGACTTGTAATTGCTCCAATCCTTGGTGGACATCACAATGAAACTGCTGTAGCCTTAGATAGCTATCAAGAGCAAAAGGTCGTCAAGATGGAGGTTACTTCTGAAAATGATGGGCAGGTTAAAGCCATTATTAAAACTATTGAGGTTAAAGATGGAAAAGAAACTGCAACTGAAACGGTTCTAGAAGGAACAGCCGAAGAAATAGAAGTAGCAGTAAAACAACTAAGGGAGGCTAAAAACGAATAAGTGATCTTTAGTCTTAGGTGAAAAATCACCAATGTAAATACGATCAAGTAACTATAAATAAAAAGCCTCTCGATATAAAAACGAGAGGCTTTTTCCCTAAACTAATACCTACTACTATGTAATGATTACTTTATATACGCTGCATTTTTAGATTTGGATTTCGAAAAATTAAAATTTTTTAATTTATTTTTAATTTATTTCGTGGTTGGATTATAAATAATTGATTATTAATTAGTTGAATCGTCAAGTTGTTATGGTTATTTTTTTAAAATTGAATAAACTTTTTAGATCTAAAATGTGCTTAGCTCCTAATAGTACCAGATGGATATTCTAAAATTTATGGAATCTCTTAGAGATTTGAACTGCAAAGGGTAGAAATTATTAAAGATCACAGAACTCTACTTTTCCTAATCTCAAAATACCCTTATAAACTACCCAACCACGCATAGCGATGGATTGGGTTTTAAACCTGAAGCTAGATGAGCAATATCGCAACACATAGCATTCGATTTTTCATCGCGGTTTACGGCGCGTCCAAGGGTAGCGATATTGATCGATGCGTTTACATCCGCGTCCATATGGCTTCCACAGTTGTTGCACTTAAAGTGCTTGGCAGTTCGTTTACCAATATGTTTACACACATCGTTAGTTTGCCCTCTAAAGAATAATAACAGATAAATAAATTATGAAGTATACCTTTGGTAAGAAGCTCTATCTGCTGCCCTAACTTAGTTACACACTTAGATAAAATCTACCTGAGATATCAAGGACAGCAGATTTATTGAGTCAAAGCCAGAGAGTATTTAGGGAAAAACCCATTATCACGATGTCAGCCACTCAATACGGAGCATAAAACAAATATTATGCAAGTATACGGAATTGAGATGCTAAGTTACAGCTGTATGTGTTCTTAACTTTTTTGCGCAAAAATGAAGCATTCGCTATCGAAATAAGAATGCTTCAAAAGAAGTGTAGCAACTCCAAATGTGTTTTAAGGCATTACTTTGTAGGTTGGATCTTCAATTATATTGACATCAATAACCGATTCTGCATTTTTAATCAATTGTCGGCAGTCAGAGCTAAGATGTCGCAAATGCACCTTTTTACCTTCCTTTCTATACTTCTCTGTTAGTTTGTTTAGAGTGTCGATGGCCGACATATCTACCACCTTACTTTCTTTGAAATCAATAACGACTTGCTGAGGGTCATTGTTTACTTCAAATTTTTCCATAAATATGGAGGTGGATCCAAAAAATAAGGGACCAAAAATTTCATAATGTTTTGTACCCTGGTCATCAATGTATTTTCTGGCTCTGATTCGTTTGGCACTTTCCCAAGCAAATACCAATGCCGAAAGCACTACACCTATTAAAACTGCAAGTGCAAGGTTGTGTAATATCACTGTGATTATAGCAACCAGCATACCGATTAAAATATCGTGACGTGGCATTTTATTAATGATCCTGAAGCTAGCCCATTCAAAAGTACCTACAGCTACCATCATCATTACACCAACTAAGGCGGCCATCGGAATTTGTTCTATTACGGGACCTCCAATTAATATAATAAACAGGATGGTCAAAGCACCTATAACAGCAGAAATTCTGGTTCTTGCCCCGGCACCTACATTAACTAAAGTTTGAGCTACCATGGCACAACCACCCATACCTCCAAAAAATCCATTGGTGATGTTGGCAAGACCTTGAGCCGTAGCCTCTCTATTAGAAGATCCTTTGGTGTTGGTGATTTCATCTACCATATTAAGGGTGAGTAGGGACTCTATTAGGCCTACCCCTGCCATAACTAGAGCATAGGGAAAGATCACTTTTAAGGTCTCTAATCCAAAGGGTACCTGTGGGATGCTAAAAGGTGGAAATGTACCTTGAACAGAGGCAATATCAATAACTTTTTTTGTGTCAATATTTAAAACGTAAACCAATCCAAAAACAATCAATATTGCCACTAAGGAAGAAGGTACTGCCTTTGTAAATTTAGGTAGTATAACGACAATGGCAATGGTTAATAAGGTGAGTCCAGCCATAATATATAATGGTGTACCTTGGAGCCAATGTTCAATTCCGTTCTCTTCGATTTTAAATTGTGCGACCTGTGCCATAAAAATTATTACAGCCAAACCATTTAAAAATCCATACATGACGGGCTGAGGTATGAGGCGTATAAATTTCCCGAGTTTTAGGAGTCCTACGAGCATCTGAAATATTCCAGCGAGTATGACTGCTGCAAACAAATATTCGACTCCGTGAGAAGCTGCCAATGCCATCAAAACTACAACAGTTGCACCGGCACCTCCGGAGACCATAGCTGGTCTACCTCCAAAGATAGCGGTAACTATGCCCATCAAAAATGCAGCATACAATCCTGTAAGTGGGGAGAGTCCCGCTAATATAGCAAAGGATAAGGATTCCGGTATCATGGTCATAGCAACCGTTAAGCCTGCTAAAATCTCATTTCTAAAATTTACCTTTTGATTGAGATCAAACAAATTTAAAACTTTTTGCATCCTTTGGAAAAATTAAGGTGCAAAAGTAATGTTTTATGGATAAAATTTCCGCAGTTCTTCGTTTTTTTAGTTTAGTTGACGTTTTCCGAAGTGGTCCTAAAATAGTTAAATTCAAGGTTTTATTCCAATTATGGCGTTATGATTTTGTGTTACAATTCTTTCAAAAAATATACTATTTAAGGAAAAACATAATAATAACGATTATATTACGTTCTAATTCAGATATAGTATTAAGATTTATAGTACTTTAAATCTTCATAAATTGATTCATTTTAATAGCAAAACAAGATCATGAAAATCATTAAAACGACCCCGGCCTTTAGTGTATTACTAGCATTAGTATTTATGACCACATCCTGTTCAAGTGGTGATGACGATCCGAAATCCCCATCAGAGAATTTTGCTCAGCAGGCTAAAGTATACCCTTTAAGTGTTGGGTTAATGCGTAATAACAATATAAAAATTTTCGCCAGTGAGCTTCCTTATGAGTCCTTCGATACTTTTGATCCTATCACTTCGGTTGAGGTGCCCGAGGATCTTGCATTTGAAGAGTCTGTGGCTATAGATATGGAAGCATATGTGGGGAAAACCCTTTATTTTGTAGCGCTTCGTAAATACCTTCTTTCCGATGATTACTACAATATTACTTCTACCGCCTCAGAGCCTTTATCAGCACACAGTGCGACTATTGGAGAAGAGGAAGGGGCAGCTTACCAAATTTCCTTGGTTTTAGCTGAACCAGAATCAGAAGATTACTGGCAAAAGGCTAACCTAACTTTGAAAGTTGAAAGTAATGGCCAAGTGGTTGCAAGCCAAGATGTGTATTGGTTTGGAAAAAGTCTTCTTTGGTCAGATAGTTTGAAACAAAATATTGAAGATCGTTATGTCATTGACGAAACTGTCGCATATTCTGCTGTAGCTCAAACGAGTGCTGCCGGTACTGTGGAAATTGAAATTCCTGTGGATGAGGCTGGAACTGTCGAAGGAGGAAGTGGACCTATCAATAACAATGAACACGTGTTCTTTGTTATCGATGCCAATGGCAAAGTACAAACTGCGATCGTTGATATAGCTTCTTTGGAAATGGAGCAAACCTTGAGTTACTAAAATTCAAATTTGTTTGCTGCTTTTCTAATTGATAGTAGGAAACACTGCCCGAGTGAGGGCTTAAAATAATAAAAAAAAACCCTTCTCTATCTGGAAAAGGGTTTTTTGAATATATATAGACGCTTGGAGCGGTATGTTTTGAATATATACGCCCTTCTATCCCTTTTTGGATTGTGCACTTGTGTTAAAAAAAATCAAATTTTTTTAACACAACACTTTGCTGTATTAAGAAACCGACCAAGTTATTTCCGGGTCGTTGTAAAGGGTGTCGCTTACCTTGATTTAGGTTAATACAACTCCAGCGCCTTGGCTTGTTGGAGCATATCAACCATGTTATCAACATTTAGCTTTTTCATCAGTCTTGCCTTATAGGTGCTGACCGTTTTTTCATTGAGTCCTAACTCCTCTGCTACTTGTTTATTTCTACGCCCACGGGCAAGAAGTTTAAGTACCTCAATTTCTCTTGAAGATAATTTTCTGAAAAATTTTCTGGGTTTGTTTGAGCTTTCATCGAAAGCGATTCGTTGTGCGAGTTCATTAGTTATGAACATACCGCCTTCTGCTACTTTTAAAATAGCAGTGTTAATGGTATCTAAGCTAGCTGATTTTGAAATGTAGCCAGATGCCCCCGCTTTAATTGTACTCAAGGCGTACACTTCTTCAGGTTGGGTGCTGAAAATAATTATTTTAATATCAGGAAAATCTCTTTTAATCCTTCGTAATGCAGTAATACCATTAACCTCTGGTATATCCATTTCAAGAATAATGACATCAGGTTGCCTACCAATTAAGAACCCGAACAATTCTGAAGTGGTACTCACATTTCCAACAATCTCAATTACTTCATTATCTTGAAGTACGTTTTTTAGGCCTATCCTAACTATAGGATGGTTATCAGCCACTAGAACTTTAATCATACATTGACCGTTTTAAAGTTAAGTTTCGATAAGCCATGTTAAGAAGATACATAGGCACCTTCTCTACGGCTTGGGGGGTGTTGTGGTATTAGTAATAGGCAAAGGTAGTGAAATTAAATATTTCAACAAAAAACAGTTGAAATTAGATGATTTATTTAATTCTACTACCTTAAATTATCAGGGATTTCGCACACCGGTATAGGGGTCATCTTATGTTGATTTGCTTTGTTTAATCTGGTGTAAATTTCAAAAACTTCCAGTTCTCGACCGCTAAAGTCTGTAGCTTTTTTCCCATTTTCGCTCATCTCCATAGCCCATTCTAATTCAGGGTATGAGGCTCCAATTTGATCTTCGTCATTTCTATGGTCTCCCCACAATCCATCTGTTGGGGCGGCTTTTTGAATTTGTTGATCTATTCCCATGGTTTTTGCAAGAGCATAAACTTCTGTCTTACTTAGGTCTGCAATAGGACTAATATCCACGCCGCCATCACCGTACTTGGTGTAAAATCCTATTCCAAAATCTTCAATTTTATTTCCTGTTCCTGCTACCAGGTAATTGTGAAGTCCAGCAAAATAATAGAGTGTAGTCATACGTAATCGAGCCCTAGTGTTCGCAAGCGCCATCATGCGGTCCTGTTCCTTGTTTACCTTGGGTACAACTTGTACAAGTTGGTCGAACACTGTGGTAAGGTCCGTAGTTAGGGTCTCAACATTGGGGTAGTTCTCCTTAAGCCATGTGATGTGATTTTGCGCTAGTGTGACCTGAGAAGGGTGTTGGTGTATTGGCATTTCCACGCACAATAGCTGCAGTCCCGTTTCTGCACATAGGGTTGAGGTGACTGCAGAGTCAATTCCTCCTGAAATGCCTATAACAAATCCATTGATCTTAGCGTTTAAAGCATAGTCTTTTAGCCAGTCGACTATATGAGTGATAACAGCTTCTGTTTTCATGGTCTTTTAGGAGTCTATTAGGAGTTAATATTTTAAATTTGCGACTTCGGTTACTCTAAATATAGGAATTCGTGATATGTTCCGATATTTAGAGTCCAAAGTACTAAATACAAAAGTAGATGAATCTTAAATTATTGAAAAGTAAAATGCCTAAGGTTTTACAAATACTGTCTATGTGTAAATTTTTGCGGCTATTTTTTGCGATACTCGTAATAAGTTGCTCCTCAGATAGTAAATTGGAGGCAGAGATTGCCAAGGTAGCCGTTGATGTTCGCATCGATCGTTTTGATGTTAAATTCTCCAATGCGAATCCTGGTGAGCTTCCACAATTAAAAAAACAATATCCGTATTTGTTTCCCCTGCAATTTTCTGACAGCGTTTGGATCGAAAGAATGCAGGATAGTTTACATCAGGTCATGGCTTCAGAAATCGATAAAAAATTTAGTGATTTTCAGCAGGATACCTTGGCGATACATGAATTGTTTCAACATATAAAATATTATTTCCCTGAATTCAATATCCCAAAAATAGTGACAGTTAACTCGGATGTAGATTACAAGAATCGCATCATTTATGCTGACTCCCTGATGCTCGTTGGCTTGGATAATTACCTAGGGGAGGAGCATGAGTTTTATAAAGGAATTCAACAGTATATCAGAGAGAATTTTGAAAAAGAGGCTCTGGTAGTTGATATGGGAAAAGCTATTGCAAGGAGTACCATTAAAACAGCTCCATCTAGGGATTTTCTAAGTAAAATAGTGTATTACGGGAAGCTCTATTATTTGATGTCGCAGTGGATGCCAAAGACCGAATACTATGAACTAATCCGGTACAAGGAAGATCAATTTCAATGGTCCTTGGCTAATGAACAGTACATCTGGCGCTACTTTATCTCAAACGAACTACTTTTTTCAACGGATTCCAAATTAGACGATCGTTTTATTAACCCGGCCCCGTTTTCTAAATTTTATCTTGAATTGGATAATGAATCCCCAGGAAGACTTGGGCAATTTATAGGATGGAGGATTGTTGATTCTTATATGAAAAATAATGAAGTATCTTTGCACGAGCTGCTGGAGGAGCCGGCGGCAACAGTATTTAAAAATTCACAATACAAACCAAAGAAATAATGGCAGTAGTACATAAATCAGAAATAAATTTAAATGTAGAATTGGATGAAAATAAGGTGCCTGAAAAATTGAGCTGGACCGCCAAAGATGGAGGTGTTGAAAATGAAGCAGCCAAAGCAGTTTTACTTTCAGTATGGAACAGTGAGCAACAGGAAACCTTAAAAATTGATTTATGGACCAAAGATATGCCTATGGACGAAATGAAAAAGTTCATGCATCAAACTTTGGTCTCTCTTAGTGATACTTTCTACAAGGCTACACAGGATGAAAAGATGACCGCCACCATGAAGGATTTTTGTGATTACTTTGCGGAGAAACTCGAATTGAAAAAGGAGTAAAAAAGTGGTTTAGACTTACTGGATTTGCTTGTTGATCTGATCGATGTAGTTCAGTAACTCATCTCTTCCAACACCTTTAGATGAGGAAGTGATGAAGTAGTTAGGAGTCTCCTCCCAAGCATCATCAAGCATCGCCTGCAGGTACTCCTGAACATTTCGTTCAATCGCTTTCGGTTTTAACTTATCCGCTTTAGTGAAAATAATTGAAAAAGGAATTTGATTTTCTCCAAGCCACTGCATGAATTCCATGTCAATTGTTTGTGGACTGTGTCGAATATCAATAAGGATAAAGGCAGAAACTAATTGCTTTCGCTGAGAGAAATATGCGGTGATGAATTTTTGGAATTTACTTTTGGTCGTTTTAGAAACCTTGGCATAGCCATATCCCGGTAAATCCACTAAAAACCAATTTCCATTGATCTTGAAGTGATTTATCAGCTGCGTCTTTCCAGGCCTTCCTGAAATCTTAGCGAGACTTTTTCGCTCTGTCAGCATGTTGATCAAAGATGATTTGCCCACATTAGAGCGACCAATGAATGCATATTCCGGCAACGGTTCATTGGGACACTTGCTTACATCCGTATTACTGATGATAAAAGTTGCTGATTTAATCTGCATGGTGCGGATTTAGAAATTACGTTCTTTAAGCCATTTGTGTAAAATGGTATTAAATTCATTTGGATGTTCCATCATTGGTGCATGTCCACATTTTTCAATCCAGAAAAGATCGGAATCTGGCAATAATTCATGAAATTCTTCGGCTACATTCGGCGGAGTAACATTATCGTTCTCACCCCAAATAATGCAAGTGGGCGTTTGTATTTGTGGAAGATCCTTAGACATATTATGTCGGATTGCACTTTTGGCAATAGCTAGAGTCTTGATAAGTTTACCTCGATCGTTCACTGTGGCGAAAACTTCATCCACAATTTCTTTGGTTGCAACCTCAGGATCATAAAAAACCTCTTGGGCCTTTTTCTTCATAAACTCATAGTTCCCACGTTTAGGGTATCCATCACCCATGGCGCTTTCATACAAACCTGAGCTACCTGTGATCACTAGAGCCTTGATGTTTTCTGGAAATAATTTGGTATATAAAAGACCGATATGTCCTCCAAGAGAATTACCTAGCAAAATAACATCATCTAGTTCTTTGTGCTTTATAAATTTTTCAAGATTCGTTGCAAAACTCTTTACATTAGTCTTAAGCAACGGCATTGTATATATTGGAAGTTCAGGGATTAATACTTTGTAACCATTGGTGGAAAAATATTCGGCTACACCATCGAAATTACTGAGGCCTCCCATTAGTCCATGTAGTACAATCATAGGTTTTCCTTCTCCCATTTCTAAGTAAGTAAATTCACCTTCCTTCTTTAAATCGTGTACCATTAAGGGTTTGTTACATTTCTTCGGAAACAAATATAGCGAATTAGGATATATTTTAAATCATTTCGTAGGCCATGCTGTGAATTAAATGTAAAAAACTACACATTCCAATTCATATCTCCTTTTAAGTCAGTTATTAACAATTTTTCAAGCTTGAGTTTTACTGAGGCCTTCGCGTAAATTGAAGAATTTATCAACAAAGTGGTAAAAAGTGGTAAAAAGTGATTATTTGTGGTAAATATTTCTCTATATTTGAAAAGTAAACATTTAAAAGAGTTCAACTTGATTCAGTTTTCAGAAGAATATGAGTGTAAGGCAGATAGCAAGGGGCGCATCATGGTGCCGTCCTCGCTGCGCGCCAAATTAGCACCCGTCTTAGCTGATGGTTTGGTGTTGAAACGCTCTATTTTTCAAAAATGTCTTGAGGTCTATACTATGGCCGCATGGGAAAAAGAAATGAAACAAGTGTCTAAATTAAATCGTTTCGTCAAAAAGAATAATGATTTCATAAGGCAGTTTACTGCTGGAGTAAGAGTTGTTGAGATTGATTCAAATGGTCGATTAAGTATGCCTAAGAATCTAATGACTTTTGCCGGAATCGAGAAAGAAGTCGTGCTTTCAGAATCTATTGATCGCATAGAGATTTGGGATAAACAACGCTATTACGATGTTTTGGAACAGGGAGCGGATTCGTTTTCTGATTTAGCAGAACAAGTTATGGGAGGTTTTGAAATAGAACAAGAAGATGGAGATGGAGTATCATAAGCCAGTATTGTTACAGGAAACTGTTGATGGTCTGAACATCAAAGAAGATGGTATCTATGTGGATGTCACCTTCGGAGGAGGAGGGCATTCTAGAGAGATTTTGAGCAGGTTGGGATCAAAAGGAAAATTGTATGGTTTTGATCAAGACGAGGATGCGCAGGAGAACGCACTTGATGATGAGCGTTTTGTGTTGATCCCTCAGAATTTTAGACATATTAAACGTTTTTTAAAATTTCACGGTGTACGAACTGTGGATGGAATCCTAGGGGATTTCGGCGTTTCATCGCATCAATTTGACGTTCCGGAGCGTGGATTTTCAACCCGATTCGATGCAGATCTCGATATGCGAATGAGTCAGCAAAATACCCTTAGTGCTTATGATGTGGTGAACACTTATGAGCAAGGAGATCTAAAACGAGTTTTTGGTCTTTATGGAGAATTGAAAAATGCAGGGACCATCGCAGCAACCATCGTTGAGAAGCGTGCAGAACAACCTATAAAGACAACAGAAGATTTAAAGAATTGTTTGCGCAGGTTGTTGCCTGCTTACAAGGAGAATAAAATATTAGCACAACTCTATCAGGCAATCCGAATAGAGGTAAATCAGGAAGTCGAAGTATTGCGAGAGTTTTTATTGCAGACACCTGAGCTTATAGAAAAAGGTGGTCGGTTGAGTTTGATAAGCTACCACTCATTAGAAGATCGTTTAGTGAAGCGCTTTATAAGGAGTGGGAAGTTTGAAGGTGAAGTGGAGAAGGATTTTTACGGTAACCCTCAGGTGCCGTTTAAAAAAGTTTCAGGCTTGATCGTGCCTTCTAAAGAGGAGATTGAAGTCAATAGTAGAGCGCGAAGTGCAAAATTGCGAATCGCTGAAAAACTCTAAAGAACATGAGAAAAGGGATGTTGGACATATTAAAAGGTAAGTTCCTGGTGAGTGATGACTCGGTCAAGAACTGGAGGTTTATATTGTTTGCTTCCTTTTTGGCTGTTATTATGATTTCAAGTGCGCACAATGCGGATAGAAAGGTTCATGAACTCGCAAAGCTAAATAATAGAGTGTTGGAATTACGTAGTGAGTTTGTGGATGTACGTACCAAAGTTCAACAAGTTAGATTAGAGTCACATATAACTTCAAAGGTGGAGTCCATGGGGTTAAAACCTTCTTTGAACCCACCTAAGAAAATAAAAGTAGTAGGAGATAATAAGTAATTATGCCAATAACGGATAAATCCATATTGAGTCGATTGTATTTTGTGGCAGGCTGTATGTTCCTGCTGGCATTGGCTATTGGGGTTAAGCTTGTGAGTATACAGTTTGTTGACGGAGATAAATACAGAGCACTTTCTCAAAAACGTACCATAAAGAACTTTACTATTGAGCCTAAACGTGGTAATTTGTATTCTGATGATGGAAGTCTATTGGCAACTTCTGTGACTAAGTACGATGTTCGTTTCGATGCACTTACGCCGAGTAGAGCAGTATTTGAAGAGCTTATTAAACCTCTTTCTGATTCACTTTCAAAAGTTTTAGGGAAACCTTCTTCTTATTATCAAAATTTAATGAAGAAGGCCAGATTAGATAAAAACAGGTATTTGCTGATTGCTCGTGACTTGGGTTATACAGAGTATATGCACATAAAAGGCTTTCCAATGTTTAATCTAGGACCTTATAAAGGAGGTTTTATTGTAGAACAAGAAACCCAAAGAGAATACCCGCTTGGTGGTATTGCACATCGTAGTGTGGGATACGAAAGAGAAAATGGACCAAGTGTAGGTCTTGAAGGTGCTTTTGGTGAATTCCTCAGAGGAGAAGAAGGGCATCGCTTAAAACAAAAGATAGCACAAGGGCAGTGGAAGCCTATTACCGATTACAACGAAATTGAGCCTAAGGATGGCTATGATGTGGTGTCGACCATTAATGTCAATATCCAAGATATTGCACATCATGCTTTGCTAACACAGCTGGAGAAATATAAGGCCATGCACGGTACTGTAGTGGTTATGGAAGTAAAAACTGGAGAGATTAAAGCGATTTCGAATTTAGGGAGAACTTCCAACGGAAAATATTTTGAGCGTTTGAACTATGCAGTTGGTGAATCTCATGAACCTGGATCTACTTTCAAGTTGTTTTCTATGATTGCAGCTCTTGAAGATCATGCGGTAGACACAAGTGATATTATAGATACAGGAAAGGGAGTCATTTCCTTTTATGGTGAAAAGGTAGAAGACTCCAAATGGGGTGGCTATGGAGAAATATCCGTATCCGATGTTCTAGTGCGATCTTCGAATGTTGGTATTGTTAAAATCATTGATGATTTCTATGGAGACCAACCAGAGAAATTTGTCAACAGGCTTTATAATATGGGGCTGAATGAAAAATTAGGTCTCGCTATAAAAGGAGAGGGAAAACCATTTATTCCACATCCAAATGATAAAGAACACTGGAGTGGTATTGCCCTGCAGTGGATGGCTTATGGTTATGGAGTGTCCTTGACACCTTTGCAAACTTTAGCTTTCTACAATGCCGTTGCAAACGATGGTGAGCTGCTTAAACCTAGATTGATTAAAGAGGTTCGCGACTGGGATAAGGTCATTCAAAAATTTGACAAGGAAGTATTGAATCCTTCGATTTGCTCGAAAGAAACATTAAAAAAGGTACAGGCTATGTTGGAGAATGTGGTGAAATCAGAGCATGGTACAGGTCATGGATTGTACTCCCCGAATTTTTCAATGGCAGGTAAAACCGGTACGGCTCAGAAAAATTATGCTGATAAAAGTAAGCTTAAATATATCTCAACTTTTGCAGGATACTTTCCATCTGATGAACCTAAGTATTCTTGTATCGTAGTAATCCATGAGCCAGATAAAAGTGTGGGTTATTATGGTGCCGATGTTTCGGGTCCAGTATTTAAAGCCATTGCTCAGAAGATATATATTAATTCACCACTGATAGATACCATTGATGAATTAAACAAAGAAGATAAAGATTTACTAGAGGATTATAAATCGTATTACGCAAAAGTTAAACTAGACAATTCTATCATACCAAACGTGCAAGGTATGAGCGGAATGGATGCTGTTTCCATATTGGAAAATCTAGGACTAAGAGTAGAAATAGAAGGATCCAATGGGGGGACAGTTAAAAGTCAATCCGTAAAAAGCGGCGCAAAAGTGGAGTCAAACCAAACCATAGTTTTGAAATTAACGTGATTGTATTAAAAGACATATTGTACAAGGTGAAGATCGATGCTGTTTATGGCAATACCGATACGCATATTAATGCAATACATTTCGATTCTAGAAAAGTATCGTTAGATGATGTGTTTGTTGCTATTCGCGGTACTGCGGTGGATGGTCACGATTATATTACAAAGGCTATCGAAAATGGAGCGATTGCAGTAATTTGTGAAAAATTACCAGCGGAACTCATCAACGGAGTTACCTATATAAGCGTTGAAGATGCACATCACGCTTTGGCTGTTATGGCTTCTAATTTCTATGGTAATCCATCTGAAAATTTAAAGTTGATTGGAGTTACAGGCACCAATGGTAAAACTACTATAGCGAGCCTTTTGTATGAACTCTTTAAAAAGGCAGGTTTTAAAACAGGCCTTTTATCCACGGTTAAAGTGATGGTAGGTCAGGATAGTTTTCCTGCTACCCATACCACTCCGGATCCCATGGCTATCAATGGGTATTTAAAATCGATGAATTTAGCAGGTGTAGAATACTGTTTTATGGAGGTGAGTTCTCATGGAATCGATCAACAACGCACCACCGGACTTGAGTTTGTAGGTGGGGTGTTTAGTAATCTTACGCATGATCACCTTGACTATCACCATAGTTTTGCAGAATACAGGGATGTCAAAAAACGATTTTTTGACCAGCTGTCTCCAAGGGCATTTGCTCTTGTTAATGTGGATGATAAAAATGGGGTATATATGCTTCAGAATACCAAGGCTAAGAAATTGACCTATGCTTTAAAGTCTTACGCGGATTACAAGGCGCAAATTCTCGAAAATCAATTTCATGGTTTACTGTTGAAAATTGACAACAATGAGGTCTGGTCAAAGTTGATTGGCAATTTCAATGCCTACAATCTACTTGCAGTTTACGGGGTGGCAATTGAATTGGGATTGGAAAAGATGGAAGTGCTTCAGTATTTGAGTGAATTGGAAAGTGTAGGCGGAAGATTCCAATACTATATTTCACAGGGAGAGATCACTGCCATTGTTGATTATGCACATACACCAGATGCTTTGAAAAATGTTCTGGAAACCATAAATGCCATTCGGACTGGAAATGAAAGCCTGATTACTGTAGTAGGTTGTGGAGGAGATCGCGATACTACCAAAAGGCCATTGATGGCCAATATAGCTGCTAAATTAAGTTCTAAAGCTTTATTTACCTCGGATAATCCTAGAACCGAAAATCCTGAAAAAATTTTAGAGGATATGGAGTCTGGCGTAGAGCCACAGTTTTACAATAAAACCCTCACTATTCAGGATAGAAGACAGGCGATAAGAACGGCTTGCCAACTTGCACAAAAGAATGACATCATATTAATCGCAGGAAAAGGACATGAGAATTACCAAGAAATTAATGGAGTTCGCAGAGATTTTGATGATATGAAAATTGTAATTGAATTATTAAATAATATGAATCAACATTCCCAGGATACATCCAACGGGAATTCATAATATGATTATTAAAGGATAGACGATAACGTATGTTGTATTATTTGTTTGAATTTTTAGAAAATGAGTATGATTTTCCTGGGGCGGGACTGTTTCAGTTCCTAACCTTTAGGGCTGCTGCTGCAGTGTTGTTGTCTTTGCTGATATCAACGATCTACGGTAAGCGAATCATCAATTACCTAAGGGCGCAACAAATAGGAGAAAGTGTACGTGAATTAGGCTTGGAAGGTCAGTCTCAAAAAGCTGGTACTCCAACTATGGGAGGGATCATAATTATTTTGTCTACCCTTATTCCAGTATTGTTGTTCTCAAAACTTGATAATATTTATATCATCATCCTTATCGTGACAACCCTATGGATGGGGGTGATCGGTTTTATAGATGATTATATCAAAATATTTAAAAAAGACAAAGAAGGTTTAAAAGGCAAGTTTAAAATTCTTGGACAAATCGGTATTGGTATTATCGTAGGTGCGACACTTTATTTTCATCCACAGGTAACTGTAAAAGAAGAACTATCGCTGATGAATGCCACAGAAGTGGTTTCCACCGGCACAAAAACCGAATATGGAAAGGAAGAAAAGTCTACCAAAACAACCATTCCTTTTGTAAAGAATAATGAGTTTGAATACGCTGTGTTGCTGCAGTGGCTAGGTGATAACTATAAGAGTTATGCTTGGTTGATATTTATTCCAGTGGTAATTTTTATCATTACTGCGGTATCCAACGGGGCGAATCTTACCGATGGTATTGATGGTCTGGCGGCTGGAACCTCGGCAATTATTGTGATTACCCTAGGCATTTTCGCCTGGGTCTCTGGTAATATCATTTTTTCTGATTATTTGAATATTATGTATATCCCCAGGGCCGGTGAAATAACTGTCTTTATTGCGGCTTTTGCCGGAGGACTTGTTGGGTTTTTATGGTACAATGCCTTTCCGGCTCAAGTTTTTATGGGTGATACCGGGAGTTTAACCATAGGAGGGATCATTGCAGTCATTGCCATTGCAATCCGTAAAGAATGGTTGATTCCTATCATGTGTGGAATCTTCTTAGCGGAAAATCTATCTGTAGTAATGCAGGTGAGTTATTTTAAGTATACCAAGAAAAAATTTGGAGAGGGACGTCGTGTATTTTTAATGGCTCCCCTTCATCACCATTACCAAAAGAAAGGATATCACGAGAGTAAGATCGTTACTCGATTTTGGATTGTGGGCATATTATTGGCCATTGTTACCATTGTTACGCTAAAATTAAGATAGATGCGGTTAGTAGTATTAGGTGGCGGAGAAAGCGGTGTTGGTACTGCTATATTGGCAAAAAAACATGGATATGAGATTTTTCTATCCGATAAGGGAAAGATCAAAGATCACTATAAGAACGTTCTTGAAGATTTTGGAATTAATTGGGAGGAAGAAAGGCATACAGAGGCTGAGATTTTAAAGGCTGATCTTGTCGTAAAGAGTCCGGGAATTCCTGATCATGTTGAGCTGATTACAAAACTGGTCAAACAGGGGGTGTCAGTGATATCTGAGATTGAATTTGCATCGCGATATACTGATGCTACCCTGATTGGAATTACAGGGAGCAACGGAAAGACCACCACAACCATGCTGACCAATCACTTGTTAACCGCTGGTGGATTAAAGGTTGGGATGGCCGGTAATATTGGCGACAGTTTTGCTCAGATGGTGGCTCAGAAGGACTTGGATCTCTATGTGTTGGAGATTAGTAGTTTTCAACTCGACGGTATCGAGCGCTTTAAGCCGCATATGGCTATAATCACCAATATAACTCCTGATCACTTAGATCGCTATGATTACAAGTTTGAGAATTATATCGCCTCTAAGTTTAGGATAACCATGAATCAAGGCCCGGAGGATTATTTGATTTATGATGCGGATGACCTTGTGATAGTAGAGTGGCTTAAAAATAATAAAGTGGCTGCTCGTTGTATCCCATTTTCCATAGAAAAGAAGCTTGAACAGGGCGCATATTTAGAAGATAATAAAATAATAATAACTATAGATAAACACCATTTTCAGATGTCAACAGATACTTTAGCACTTGAAGGAAAACATAATGTTAAGAACGCCATGGCTGCTTCAACAGTAGCGCAATTGTTGAAAATTAGAAAGGCTACTATTCGAGAGAGTCTAGAGAATTTTCAAGGTGCAGCGCACCGACTTGAGAAGGTACTAAAGATTCAAGATGTTCATTATATCAATGATTCCAAGGCAACCAATGTCAATGCTACTTATTATGCTTTAGATAGCATGACTACTCCAACAGTATGGATCGTTGGAGGACAAGACAAAGGAAATGATTATTTGGCTCTTATGCCTCTAGTTAGAGAAAAGGTCAAAGCGATCGTTTGTTTAGGTTGGGATAATGCTAAAATTATCGAAACCTTTGGAAGTGTTGTGGAATTTGTAGTAGAAACTACCTCTATGGAGGATGCTGTTAGAGTAAGTAAAGAAGCTGCAGAAGCTGGTGATACGGTGTTGTTGTCACCTGCATGTGCTTCATTTGATTTGTTTTTGAATTACCAAGACAGGGGTGATCAGTTTAAAGAGCAAGTAAGAAAATTATAATTCATTAGATAAGGTGCAGGATATTTTTGAAAATATTAAAGGAGATAAAGCTATTTGGGCCGTAGTGGCGCTTTTGGCCCTATTTTCTTTTTTGCCGGTGTACAGCGCCAGTACAAACCTCGTTTACGTGGTGGGTAGCGGGACAACATTTGGTTACCTGCTTAAGCATGGGTTCTTATTGCTGCTAGGACTGGGAATAATTTATGCAGTACATCAAATCCCCTATAATTACTTTAAAGGTCTGTCAATTATAGCTATGCCGATTACAGCGCTATTGTTGATTTATACCCTAGCCCAGGGAACCACTATTGGTGGCGCAAATGCGAGTCGATGGATACAAGTGCCCTTTGTAGGTATAAGTTTCCAGCCTTCAACTTTGGCGAGTATTGTTTTACTGACTCATGTGGCTCGGTACCTGTCTAAAATTAAAGATCAAAATATACGTTTTAAAGAAAGTATACTACCGCTTTGGATTCCAGTGTTTGTGTTTTTGGCACTGATACTGCCAGCCAACTTTTCAACCACGGCCATGCTGTTTTTTATGGTAATAGTGTTGTGCTTTTTAGGGGGGTATCCATGGAAATATTTGATGGCTATCATAGGAGTAGGAATTGTAGTGCTAAGCATGTTTATACTAACAGCTAAGGCTTTTCCAGGACTGTTTCCAAACAGGGTGGATACTTGGGTTAACAGGGTAGAGAATTTTACTGACGGTAAGGATACTGGAGAAGACTATCAAATTGAAAGAGCTAAAATAGCCATTGCCACTGGAGGTGTTGTGGGAGTAGGTGCAGGAAAGAGTATAATGAAGAATTTCTTACCACAGAGTTCTTCGGATTTTATATATGCAATTATTGTTGAGGAATATGGTTTAATAGGTGGGTTTATCATCATTTTAATCTACCTCTTTTTGCTTTTCAGAATCCTTATTGTGGCCAATAAAGCGAACTCGACATTTGGAAAACTATTAGTGATTGCCGTTGGGCTGCCTATCGTTTTTCAGGCTTTTGTTAATATGGCCGTTGCCGTAGAATTATTACCGGTTACAGGTCAAACATTACCCCTGATTAGTAGTGGAGGAACCTCGATTTGGATGACCTGTTTAGCCATTGGGGTTATATTGAGTGTGAGCTCAAAAAGACAAGAAGAATTGGAATTAGAAGAACAAGATATAGAAAGACAAAACCCATTAGATATCTTAAGTGAACAATTATAGATTTATCATATCAGGAGGAGGGACTGGAGGTCACATTTATCCAGCGATTGCTATAGCTAAAGAGCTAGAAGCACGCTTCCCTGATGCCTCATTTTTGTTTGTTGGTGCTAAGGATAAGATGGAAATGGAGAAGGTGCCTCAAGCAGGCTATAAAATTGAGGGCTTGTGGATCTCCGGATTACAGCGAAAACTCACTTTAAAGAATTTGATGTTTCCTTTTAAATTGATCCATAGTTTGATTAAATCACGAGGAATCATCAGACGATTTAAACCAGATATGGTTATCGGTACCGGTGGATATGCAAGTGGGCCATTGTTAACAGTGGCAGCCTCTAAAGGAATTCCAAGTGTCATTCAGGAACAGAATTCTTTTCCTGGAATTACCAATAAGGTACTGGCTAAAAAAGTACAGAAGATCTTTGTTGCATACGATGGCTTGGAACGCTATTTTCCAAAAGGAAAAATCATTAAAACAGGGAATCCAGTTCGTCAGGATTTGTTGAATCTGGCTGCATATAAAGATAAATATTTAGGATTTTTTGATCATAATGAAGATCGTAAAACCTTGTTTGTCATGGGCGGGAGTTTAGGTGCCAGAAGAATTAATCAATTAGTGGAAAAGCAACTAAACTTTTTCAGGCAGCACAACGTACAAATTATATGGCAATGTGGAAAGTTGTACTATCCTGAATACAAAAAGTATCAAAGTGAGTTTGTTAAAGTGTATGATTTTATAAACAACATGGAATTGGCGTATACCGCGGCTGATTTTATTATTTCACGCTCCGGAGCTAGTTCAGTGTCTGAACTAGCCTTGGTAGGTAAACCAGTAATTTTTATCCCTTCACCAAACGTTGCTGAGGATCATCAGACGAAAAACGCCATGGCTGTGGTGAATAAACAAGCGGCACTAATAGTACCCGAAAACAAGTTGGATGCAGAATTCGAAGAGTTGTTCTTAATGGTGTTAAACTCCGAGAAAATGCAATATTCCCTTGCTGAAAATTTTAAAGAATTAGCATTGCCTAATGCTACAAAAGATATTGTAGATCATTTAGAGCAATTATTAAAAACTAAAGCAGTAGCACCGTAAGAAATCAATGAGTTTAAAAGAAACACATAACGTCTATTTTATTGGTATTGGAGGCATAGGTATGTCTGCACTGGCGCGTTATTTTAAATTCACAGGTATGAATGTCGCAGGTTACGATCGCGTTGCTAGTCCGATTACCGAAGGACTTATTGAGGATGGCATGGCGGTTCATTATCAGGACAGTGTAGATCTTATCGGAGAAGCCTTTAAGGATCCGGAATATACTTTAGTTGTGTATACCCCGGCGGTAAAAAACAATGCGGAATACGGATTTTTCGAAAATGGGAATTTTACCATTGAAAAGAGAGCCGCAGTTTTGGGGCGTATTACTAAGGATTCCTATTGCTTTGCTGTTGCCGGAACTCATGGTAAAACAACCACGAGTACTATTTTGGCTCATTTGCTCAATGAAATCAATACACCATTGACCGCTTTCCTAGGTGGGGTGTCCGAGAATTTTAATAGTAATTTCATTATTAAAGGAAAGCAATACACCGTGGTGGAAGCAGATGAATTTGATCGCTCATTTTTACATCTATCACCTACGGTTGCCTGTATTACTTCTATGGATGCAGATCACTTGGATATTTACGGTGATAGTGAAAGTCTAGAACTCGCTTTCAAAGAATTTGCAGGACGACTTAAAGACGGCGGTACAATGTTCGTCAGATACGGACTGCCAATTGAGGGCTACACATATGGTTTAGAAGAAGAAGCTGATTATTCAGCTCAAAATATAACGATAACTGACTCAACCTACCAATTTGATTTTAAGACACCTAAAGAAACTGTTTCTAAGGTGAAGTTTAACAAGCCTGGTAAGCATAATTTGTTGAACGCATTGGCTGCAATGGCAATGGCGACTACTTTAGGCACCCCCCTTGGTCACATTGCCAAAGCACTAGAAAGTTTTAAAGGGATTAAACGAAGGTTTACCTATCATATCAATGATGAGAAGCTGGTTTATATCGATGATTATGCGCACCACCCTACGGAGATAGATGCGGCGCATCAAGCTGTAAGATCAGCGCACCCCAACAAGAAGGTTACTGTGGTTTTTCAGCCACATTTATATAGTAGAACAAAGGATTTTGCCCAAGAATTCGCGAAGAGCTTAGCCAATTTTGATGAAATAATCTTACTGGAAATTTACCCTGCCCGAGAACAACCCATAGAGGGAGTTGACTCCGACTGGTTACTTAGCTTAATCAACCACGGTTGTAAGCAAAAAGTAGCAAAGGAGAATCTCCCCGATGTACTTCGAAAGAGTACATCCGAGGTTTACCTCACTTTAGGTGCAGGAGATATAGGACTAGAAGTTAATTCCGTAAAAGAAGTGTTAAGTGAAAAAGTATATTGATAATATAAAGATATCCCTTGCGGTCCTTGGACTTGTTTTTCTGTTTTCTTTCTCAAATAAGAGAAATAATAACAGGATCTTGGCCGAGAATTGTGCTGTGGAATTTTTAAATGACGACGCTCATTTTATTACCCGTAGCACGGTTAATAAATTGTTGATACAAAATAGGGACTCTACTTCGAGGGTAACCAAAGATCAATTAGTTTTGAGTAAGGTAGAAGAATCTCTCAATGCCCATAGTATGGTTCAGCATGCAGATGTGTATGTGTCTATAAATGGGGAAGTTGGGGCTAAAGTACGCCAACGTACCCCTATTGCGAGGGTGATTGGCGAACAGGAGTATTATATAGATTCTTATGGGGAAAAGATGCCTTTATCGCCGGTATATTCGGCAAGAGTACCATTAATTACAGGAAATAATGTTGATAAAGCTTGGTCTTCTTTGTATGAGCTGACAAAATTCATCTATAAAGATGAGTTTTTGAAGAAGACAATTACGGGGATTCATGTAGAAGATCAGCATTTTGAATTAGAGCTTAGAGAGGAGGATTTCACCCTTTTTATTTCTAGAGTTAATAAGCTGGATTTAAAGTTTAGCAACTTTAAGGCCTTCTATCAAAAAGGCAGAAATGACAAAACTCTGGGAAATTATAAAATGGTAAATCTCAGTTTTGATAATCAAGTAGTGTGTACCAAAAAGTAAGATATGGAAAATACTAAATACGCGGTAGGATTAGATATTGGAACCACAAAAATTGTGGCAATGATCGGTCGTGAAAACGAATACGGTAAGATTGAAATACTTGGTATTGGAAAATCCAAAAGTTTGGGTGTTCATAGAGGGGTGGTTAACAACATAACCCAAACCATTCAGTCTATTCAACAGGCAACACAGGAGGCAGAAGCCGTTTCCGGGTTAAAAATAAAGGAGTGTGTGGTAGGTATTGCCGGCCAACACATCCGCAGTTTACAACACAGTGATTATATCACCCGTCCAGATTCTGAAGAGGTGATCAATGAAGATGACTTGGATAAACTCTGCAATCAGGTGTATAAGCTCGTTATGTTACCTGGTGAAGAAATTATTCACGTATTGCCGCAGGAATACAAAATAGACGGACAGGCAGAGATTAAAGAGCCTATGGGAATGTACGGAGGACGTCTTGAAGCTAATTTCCATGTGGTGGTTGGGCAGATATCATCCATTCGAAATATCGGACGCTGCGTGAAAAGTTCAGGTTTGGATCTAGCAGGTATTACCTTAGAGCCGTTATCTGCGGCTAATGCAGTTTTGAGTCAGGAAGAAAAAGAAGCTGGTGTAGCTCTAATTGATATAGGAGGTGGAACTACTGACCTGGCCATTTTTAAAGATGGCATTATTCGTCATACTGCAGTGATCCCATTTGGTGGAGGTGTGGTTACTGAAGATATTAAAGAAGGTTGTTCTATTATTGAAAAACAGGCAGAGCTGTTAAAGATCAAATTTGGATCAGCTTGGCCAGGTGAAAATAAAGAAAATGAAATTGTTTCGATTCCTGGATTAAGAGGAAGAGAGCCAAAAGAAATCTCTCTTAAAAACTTGTCTAAAATCATTCACGCCAGAGTCGTGGAGATCATAGAACAGGTATATGTTGAGATTAAGAATTACGGACATGAAGACCAAAAGAAAAAATTAATTGCTGGAATTGTATTAACTGGAGGTGGTAGTCAATTAAAGCACTTAAAACAGCTTGTAGAATACATCACTGGAATGGATACTAGAATAGGGTATCCTAATGAGCATTTGGCTGGAGATTCTGATACAGAAATCGCTAGTCCTGTGTATGCAACTGCAGTGGGATTGGTGATGAATGCGCTCCAACAACAGAAAAGAAATGCAGTGTTTAATGCAGAGCCTACAAAGCAAGAACGACCAGAAGAGCAACAGCAACAACAGCAGCATTCAGTTGCTGATAATACTATAGGAAATCAAGAAAGTAGTGATACGCAAGCAGCCCCAAAGCCTACAGCGCCAAAAAGAGAGCGTAAATCGTTCCTTGAAAAATGGTCAGAGAAATTAAAGGATTTTTTAGATAACGCTGAGTAAGATGTTATTAAAAAATTGTAAGGAATTAAGTAGTAAATAGCAAAATAGGGTAAAACAAGTTATTATGAGTAGCAAAACAACAGACTTAGGGAATATCTCGTTCGATTTGCCGAAGAATCAGAGTAATGTAATTAAGGTTATTGGCGTTGGAGGCGGCGGTAGTAACGCGATTAATTACATGTTTCAACAAGGAATTAACGGTGTAGATTTCGTGGTATGTAACACAGATTCACAGGCTTTACAAAATACTGGTGTACCAAACAAGGTTCAGTTAGGAGTTTCCCTGACAGAAGGACTTGGGGCAGGTGCGAATCCAGATGTTGGCGAAAAAGCAGCCATAGAAAGCCTGGAAGAGTTGCAATCCATGTTAGATTCCAATACCAAAATGGTGTTTATCACCGCCGGTATGGGAGGTGGTACTGGTACAGGAGCTGCACCAGTCATAGCCAAATTGGCCAAAGACATGGACATTCTTACCGTGGGTATCGTAACAATTCCATTTCAATTTGAAGGGAAAATGCGTAATGAGCAAGCACAACGTGGGGTTGAGAAATTAAGAGCCCATGTAGATTCACTCATTATGATTAACAATAACAAACTTAGAGAAGTTTATGGTAACCTAGGTTTTAAAGCTGGGTTCTCTAAAGCTGACGAAGTATTGGCAACTGCAGCCAAAGGTATAGCGGAGGTAATTACTCACCACTATACGCAAAATATTGACCTTAGAGATGCCAAAACGGTTCTCTCTAACAGTGGAACAGCAATAATGGGGTCTTCTCAGGCTTCGGGTGCTACAAGAGCATCTGACGCCATTATGAAAGCATTAGATTCACCATTGTTGAATGATAACAAAATTTCCGGAGCACAAAACGTACTGCTACTTATCGTTTCCGGTGCCGATGAAATTACCCTAGATGAAATCGGTGAAATCAACGATCACATTCAAAACGAGGCTGGTCATAATGCAAACATCATTATGGGTGTTGGTGAGGATGATAGTTTAGGTGATGCTATAGCCGTTACGGTAATAGCAACTGGTTTTAATGCAGAACAGCAACATGAGATTGTAAATACAGAAGCTAAAAAAATCATCCATACCCTAGAGGATGAACAAAAAGCTGAACGTAATTTGTTTTCAAAAAACCCAACATCAATAGTCAATAGAGTGCAGGAACCAGAAACACCTCCAGTTCCCGAGCCGGTACCAGAACCTGAGCCGGTAGTTCGACACACTCTTGAACAAGAGAAAGAGAATGGAATGGAGCTGATTTCTACTTCAGAGATCATCAAGAATATGAATGTGATCTATGAAGAAGTCTCTTTGGAGAGCGAAGAGGATTTTATAATCATTGATACAACGCCTAAGATCCGTGAGATTGAGGTTTCAGAACCAGAAATAGTTAGACCTGTTTCACAGCAACAAACAACCTTAGCCTTCGACATGCCATTAGATGGTCATGAGCAAGAAGAAGAGCAAAGTAAGGTGGTTACCTTCGATATGGAAGAGAATGTGGAGCAATACGAAGTAAAGGATGCCGTCGAGGTAGTTCCAGTTACCGAAGTTTCTGAGGATGGGACTAAGCGATACAGCCTTGATGACTACATGGAAATTGAAGATCGTCTTAACAGTGCTAAGCCTTCGCCTAAAAAGCAGGAACCTGTAGTAGAGAAAGAACTTCAGTTCGAAAAGAAAGTCGTTGAGCAACAACCATCTCAGAGACCAGAATCTGACGAGGTTGATCCTATGAATAGTTCAATTGAAGACAGTCTTAGAAACAGAGCAGACGAACGTCGTAGAAAACTAAAAGATTTTAATTATAAATTCAATAAAAACAGCCACTGGGTTGAAGAGATAGAAAGACAGCCAGCGTATAAACGTATGGGTATTGATATTGATTCTAGGGGAACTGACGATCAATCTTCCCGAATGAGTGTAGGTTCGGATAACAATGATGAAGTACAGTTACGAAGCAATAATTCATTTTTGCACGATAACGTAGATTAACCCTTAAAGTCAGGTCTATAAATTACCCGATTCTTAGTTAAGAATTCGGGTAATTTATTTATCTTCGCACAGCATTTTTTACACCAAATAACAACATTATGAGTTTACAGGATAAAGTAATGGCAGAGATGAAAGCTGCAATGAAAGCAAAGGATTCGGTAGCTCTTGAATCATTAAGAGCTGTAAAATCAGAAATTCTTCTTGCAAGTACTAGTGCAACTTCGAAAGATGGCCTAACTGAGGAAGAAGAGCTTAAATTATTACAGAGACTTGTAAAACAGCGTAAGGACAGTGCAGCTATATTTACCGAGCAAGGGAGAGAAGATCTTGCGGGTCCTGAACTAGCTCAAGCGGAGATCATTTCAAAATTTCTTCCTGAACAATTAGGTGAAGACGAAATTGCTTCTGTGATTGAGAATTTAATTCTACAGACTGGTGCAAGTGGAATGAAAGATATGGGTAAAGTAATGGGAGTTGCAAATCAAGCACTTGCTGGGCGCGCTGATGGTAAAACTATATCTGGAATTGTAAAAGCTAAATTGAGCTAATACTTAAAGTACAACAATAATAAGGCCCCTTAGCTCAACTGAATAGAGCACTGGATTTCGGCTCCAGCGGTTCGGGGTTTGAATCCCTGAGGGGTCACTAAAGGGGATAGGTCAATTTTTTTGATTTATCCCCCTTTATCTTTCGATCCTGCATGGTTGCTAATTACCGTGATTGTTGCTAAAACTTTATTGATTTTAGCAGTTCTAATTTTTCAAAACATGATTATCATTTTGTAGAGTAAATTGGAGAAAATAACTTTATTTAAAAAAAGAACATCTCCTTTTTTGATAGAGAAAACCTAACATAGAAATACAATTGTAAGTTTTTTCTAATGGGTATTAAGATGGATATTATCATTCTTAAAATCAGATAACTCCCATGTAATACAATATCTCAACTTCACCAGTTTTGTAAATTTTACCGAGGGATTGTCCCCGATCCCGACACTTACCTAACTTCTAGCTCCGTTTCGCGCGTCACTAATCACTTTTTTCGTTAGTGCAATCGTATGTGATATGTATTTATCTAAGCGCAGGTCGGACTGATAATTCCGAATGTTTGTGTCGATTGAAATGTCGATGTTCGCTAGTCATTTATAATAGCTGTAAGGTGCCTATTGATAGAAAAATAGAGAGATTGGAATTGCTAATTATAGCAGATCAAATTATTTTAAAATAGGGACTGTTAAAAAATCATTAAACATAATCAATTTATGTAACCGGTTATATAAATTGATTATGTTTGCGCTCCAATTACATTGTTTATGGAAGATTTTTTAGTTGAAATGGGAGTTTCTGGACTAACAGGAAGGCTCAAGCGGTTAAACGATTTATTTGTTTATCAAACCAAAGAATTTTATGATGAATATAATATAGATATAGAGCCTAATTGGCATATGATATTTTTGATGTTAGAAAAACACAATAACCTTACGGTTTCCGAAATATCCGAATCCATTCACATATCGCATCCTGCGGTTATAAAATTAATCGGCAAGATGAAGAAAAATGGATATATCGAATCTTTTCAAGATCCTGATGATTTGAGAAAACAACAATTAAAACTATCCAAAAAGGCTATCGGAAAAATGCCTCAATTAAAAAAATATTGGGAAGCGGGAGAAAAGTCATTGAATGATTTGCTGAATGAAAGTGAAGCGCTCTTGTTTGAACTTGAACAATTGGAAAATAATTTACAATTAGCCAGTTTTAAGGACCGCATGAAAGATTATCTAAAAACATGATAACCGCAAAATTGTCAACTAAATGAATTGATTGATTCCGTGGGTTCGGTTCGGGATTAGTAGTTTAAAAAGATATCATAATACTTTCTTTAATGCAGTTATTTTATATTAATACATACAAGGGTAAGCGTAGGTTACTTAAGGAACAATCTAATCAGCGTAAAAGCTATAAGATAGTTCTATTGTTGTTAGGAGTGATTTTTATGGCTTCTAATTTAAGAGCTCCTTTAACAGCTGTTGGTCCAGTAATTGATGAAATAAGTCGGGATTTGAATTTATCCAATGCTGCTGCCGGTCTTATCACTACGATTCCACTTATGGCTTTTGCCTTGTTATCAGGGATAATTCCTAGGATTTCAAAAAAATATGGGATGGAGTTAGTGCTGTTGTTTTCCCTAATATTGTTGAGTATTGGGCTGGTTTTTCGTTCAATGGAAAATATTGTCACCCTATTCTTGGGAGCAGGTTTTGTAGGCGCCGCCATAACAGCCGGAAATGTATTAATGCCTGCATTTATTAAAAATAAATTTCCCAAGCACTTAGGGAGTATGATGGGAGTTTATTCTGTTATGATGAACTTAACAGCTGCTTTGGCTGCTGGATTTAGTATTACATTAGGTAAGGTTACGGGTCTAGGTTGGAAAGGATCTATAGGGATATGGGTAATTCTTTCTCTAATCACAATTCCGATATGGTTGCCGCAGGTTAGAAGTAGAGCAAAAGGCATTACAAAAGACAGAAAGGACTTAATCATTAATGAGGGTAAAACAAATATTTACAAGTCGAGATTGGCTTGGGCCATCACCATTTTTATGGGAGTTCAGTCATTAATGTACTATAGCTTGGCTGCTTGGTTACCAAAAATAATGCAGACTTGGGGTATGTCTGAGGAGAGTTCTGGATGGGTATTATCTTATGTGCATTTTGCCCAACTCCCAATGGCTCTTTGTGGAGCAATTATTGCTGGAAGAATGAAAAATCAACAAATATTATCTGGGATAATTGGTCTTTTATATGCGATAGGAATAATAGGAATTATCATCTTTAAAACAGAATATATATGGATATGGTGTATATTAATTGGATTAGCTAGTGGATTTGCCTATAGCTTATCCATGATATTTTTGATATTGCGAACTCGAAATACATCACAGGCAACCGAAATGTCCGGAATGGCTCAAGGGTTTGGTTATCTGATTGCAGCTTGTGGTCCACCCTTATTTGGTGTTTCTTTTGATATTTCTAATTCATGGACACTTTCACTTACTCTTTTATTATTTACATGTAGTATCCTAACCTTTTCAGGAATAATAGCAGGAAAAGCAACTTATATTAAATAGGTAGTTAAGTTTAATCAAGTTAGATTGGTAAGAGTCTTTCTAGAATATTTATTGTGATTCTAAGATGTCGTAAATTGTTAGAGTTAGGCGGGGTTCATTAATAATGAAATAGCATTTCTATCCTAATACATATACATCGATTCCAGATGCTATATTGACCCATATAATTTGATGGTGTTACTGTTGTTTATTTTATTTGGTGGTATAAAGAGTCACTTCCCCGGAGCTTCTATGCACTTATATTTAACGGTTGCAAGTGAATATGACCATTCATTATAGAGGTAAATTATTCTATTGAATGTGGGTTTTTAGAGATATCTATAATTAAACAGGTTGCTTTCCGCATATATACAATATCTTTGCCCAAATTATATTCATGTCCACACCGTTCTCAAAATTAGGGGTAATTGAACCTCTTCAGCGTAGTTTATTCGATTTAGAAATAAATACTCCAACAGAAATTCAAGAAAAAGCAATTCCTATAATTCTTACTAAAAAGGATGATTTTGTAGGGCTCGCGAAAACTGGAACAGGGAAGACTGCTGCCTTTGGTTTACCTGTATTGCAGTTGGTAAATACTGAGAACGCACATATTCAAGCTGTTATTGTGGCTCCAACTCGCGAATTGGGACAACAAATTTATACTAACTTAGTAGCTTTTGCCAGTAAGTTACCGGAAATTTCTATAGCTTCAATTTGTGGGGGAATCCCCATAAAGCCACAAATAGAGCGGCTTACACAAGACACGCATATAGTGGTTGCTACTCCAGGGCGGTTGATAGACCTAATAAAAAGAAAAGCTATTGATATAAGACAAGCTGATTATTTGGTGTTGGATGAAGCCGATGAAATGGTAACTTCTTTAAAAGAAGGATTGGATGAAATTGTAGCCGAACTTCCAAAAAATCGTCGTACGTTTCTTTTTACAGCCACGATGCCTGGTATTATAAAACAATTGATTCAGAATTATATGTCTAAACATGTAATTCAAGTAGCCGTTGATATGGCAACCAGCGGACACCAAGGGATAGACCATAAATATGTTGTTGTAAAGCCTATTGAAAAACTAGATGTATTAATGCATTTTCTCAATAGTAAAAGCGGACAACAGGGAATAATTTTTTGTAAAACAAAAGCTGCGGTAAATAAGTTGGCAAAAAATCTAGCTATCAATAAATTTTCTTCTGGAGCATTACATGGAAGTCTTTCACAACCAATTCGAGATAGAATAATGGGGCAGTTTCGAGAAGGATATCTAGATATTTTAGTTGCTACCGATTTAGCAGCCAGAGGGATTGATGTGAAGGAAATTGCTTATGTAATAAATTACCATCTTCCAGATACTTTTGAAGCTTATGTACATCGAAGTGGACGTACAGCAAGAGCAGGAAGCAAGGGCTTGGCTCTTACCGTCCTCCAAGAGGGAGAAGTTAGCGAACTTGCAGAATTTGAAGATGAGTTAGGAATTACATTCCATAAATTCCAAAAGGCAGATGCTAAAAGTATAGAAGAAAACAATACACTTTTATGGGCAAAAAAGATTTTCAAAACAAAGCCTAATCATACTATTTCATCGGAATTTAAAGAAAAAGTACACACTGTTTTTCATCATTTAACAAAAGAGGAGCTTATCGATAAGTTACTGGCAAACTATCTAAATCAACAAGCATCTCCTATTAAAGAGGTTAATGAGAAGAAACGAAAAACGAATTAGGAGATGGCTAATACAATAAAAGAACAACAAGAGATTCTTGAAAAATTGAATATTTTTCAATTGAATGAAATGCAGGAAGAATCGCTTTCCGTCATAAAAAACACCACGAATACGATTATTCTTTCCCCTACGGGAACAGGAAAAACATTAGCTTTTTTACTTCCTTTAATAGAACGATTGGATCCAGAATGTAGTGATGTTCAAGCTTTAATTTTGGTCCCATCACGAGAATTGGCAATTCAAATTGAGCAGGTTATCCGAAATATGGGGACCGGTTATAAAGTAAATGCGGTGTATGGCGGTAGGGCAATGTCAAAGGATAAAATTGAATTGAAGCATACGCCAGCCATTTTAATAGGGACACCTGGAAGAATGTCGGATCATTTTCTCCAAGAGCGTTTTTCTACGCATTACATTAAAACCTTAGTTTTGGATGAGTTTGATAAGTCATTAGAAATTGGTTTTGAAGACGAAATGCATCAGGTTATAGGAGAGCTAAATCATGTGAATAGACGTATATTAACTTCTGCAACACAAGGTGTTAAGATTCCTAAGTTTGTGCGTTTAGATAATCCTGTAGTTGTAAATTATTTAAATGAAGGAAGCGCTAAATTAGCCATAAAAACGGTGGTTTCTCCTTCAGAAAAAAAATTAAATACCTTATATGAATTATTGGAACATGTAGGGAATGATCCTGGAATTATCTTTTGTAATTTAAAAGATAGTATTCAGGATGTTAGTGATTTTTTACAGAGAAAAGGAATCTCTCATGGCTGTTTCCATGGAGCGATGGAGCAAAAAGACCGGGAACGTTCACTGATAAAATTCAGAAATGGAACTTTTAATGTGTTATTAGCAACCGATTTGGCTGCTCGGGGGATTGATATTCCAGAGATGAAATACATTATTCACTATCAACTTCCTTATAAGAGTGATGAGTTTACACATAGAAACGGTAGAACAGCAAGAGTTAATTCAAAAGGAACTGCTTATGTGCTGAAGTGGGAAAAAGAAAACTTGCCAGATTTTATTAAAAATACTAAGAATACAGATATTTCTAAGAAAGTTCCTTTAAAAGCAAATTATTGGCAAACGCTATTTGTTTCCGGAGGAAGAAAAGATAAAATTTCAAAAGGAGATATTGCTGGTTTATTTTTTAAGCAAGGAAACCTTAATAGAGACCAATTGGGGGTAATTGAATTAAAGCAAGATTGCACCTTTGTTGCTGTACCGGCTTCTGAAGCTAATACATTGGTTTCTACATTGAACAATAGCAGGTTAAAAAAGAAAAAGGTGCGTATCAGCATCATTTAAAATAGAGCAGATGTCATATTTCGAAGAATTTAATATATCCAATCAATTACGCTACGCGATAGAAGATTTAGGATTTGAAAATCCAACTCCTATTCAGGAGAAATCGTTTCCAGTGGTCATGTCCGGAACAGATGTTATTGGAATAGCCCAAACGGGAACAGGAAAGACATTTGCATATATGTTGCCAATTCTTCAACAATTAAAGTTTTCAAAACAAGTAAATCCTAGGGTACTTGTTATGGTTCCTACGCGTGAGCTTGTTGTTCAGGTAGTTGATGAAATTGAAAAATTCAGTAAATATTTGAATATTCGGGTGGCAGGCGTTTATGGTGGTGCCAATATAAATAGACAGAAAGAAACGTTGGCACAAGGAACGGATATTGTTGTCGCAACCCCAGGAAGATTATACGATTTGGTAATCAGTAGAGCGCTTCAGTTAAAATCGATTAAAAAATTGGTCATCGATGAAGTCGATGTGATGTTGGATCTTGGTTTTCGATTTCAGTTGAATAATATCTTCGAACTTTTACCAGAACGCAGGCAAAATATTATGTTTTCGGCTACTATGACCGATGAAATAGAAACGCTGATAAACGATTTCTTCAGAGGAACAGAAAAAGTATCTGTTGCGGTGAGTGGTACTCCGCTTGAAAATATAGCGCAGCATTGTTATAAGGTGCCAAATTTTTATACTAAGATTAATTTATTAGCACATTTGTTAAAGGACAAAGACACCTATCAAAAGGTGTTGGTGTTTGTTGGTAATAAAAAGAATACCGATTTGGTTTTTAATACATTAGAAGCTGATTTTAAGAATGAAATATCGGTAATTCATGCTAATAAAACCCAAAATTATCGATTGCGTTCCATTGAAGCTTTCGATCAGGGGGAGCATAGAATCTTGGTAACTACCGACGTCATGGCACGTGGTCTCGATTTGAATAAGATATCACATGTTATAAATTTTGACACCCCAAATTTTCCTGAAAATTATATGCACCGTATCGGTAGAACGGGTAGAGCAGAAGCAAAAGGAAACGCTCTTTTATTTTACACGGAAAAAGAAACGGATGATAAAAAAGCGATTGAAACTTTAATGAAAATGGAGATTCCTGAAGAAGTTTTTCCTGAAGAAGTAGCAATTTCTACTAAACTTACCCCAGAAGAACAACCAAGAATTTTAGAGCCCGATAATCCACATAAATTAATCGATGATGATGCTCCCGGAGCTAGTTTTCATGAAAAGAAAGAAAAAAATAAAAAAATCAATCAAGGAGGGTCCTACAAGCGGATTGTAAAACAGAAGTATAAAAAGCCAAAAACCAAAGGTGATAAAAACTACAATAAACGAAACAAGAAGAAGAGATAATAGTTTCTGATGTAGTTAAAAGTAGATCCTCTGCACATCTAGCATTTTTTGCAAAAAATTAAGCAGCTCATAAATATCACATTGAATTATCAAGCTAATTTCATTCAAATCTTTATTTCAACTACCACCAAACAACAAAGAATTTTTCCAAGGTTCCGTTGGGATACTTTATCCAACACAATGGCGACATTCTTTGAGAAGTAAGCGCTTTGATTTCTTCGGAAAACTGATTGTAGGTTTGCCAGTGTACTTGTGGATGCACCGCAATAAGCCAGTCCTTTTTGGATGGAATGTAGAATTTACAATCTCTAAATTGATTGATTTCCGAAACATTAACATAAAACCCATGTAAGCAAGCTTCATTTAATTGCTCAAATTTGAAAGAATTCTTTTTGTGAGGAGCGAATAACTGTGCCTTAAACAACACGCGTTGTGATATATTTTCAGCTTTTAAGTTGAGTCCTTCTAAAATAGTTTTTGTATGCGGATTATAGAGTAGCGGAAGCTGTTTTTCTTTGAGTTTCGTGAGCTTTTTTATCAAAGTATCGTTTCTATTCGGGCCTACCCAATGCGCAATCTCTGAACCCAATGCAGAATCATCGTATAAGTAAAACTTATAAACGATTTCTAAGTGAATCGGGGTTTTATCATACTCTAAAATACAATCTAATTCACCAATAGTTTGTTTCTCGTTCTGTACCTGTACGTTTTCTAATAAAATTGAAATTTCTTTAATCGCATTTAGCTCTTCACCTACAAATTGTTCTACCAATTTTCCAAGCCGTAAGTTATGAGCTGTTTTCCTATTAAAAATTATTGTCTTTTGCTTAGGAATTTGTAGCTGATGTAAGCCGAAAACAGCCTGTTTACCCCATAATAAAGGTGTCTGAAGGTATCCCTGGAATTGTTGCTGTAGTTGCTTCGATTTTATATCCATTATTGCCAATGTACATATTTCACCTAGATATTACCCTTCGGACAGGCTTATGGGCGTAGGCAGCCACTTAAAGATAAACTTAGATTTTAATTCACCCAAATGTATAGTGTTGTTCATCTGTTATGGAGGCGTTTAGCAAAAGATTAAATGTTCTTATAGTATTAAAATTACGGGTGATCGCACCAGAGACTGCAATTCCAGAAACTCCCGTTTCTAATATGCTTTTAACATCTTCCGTGCTAATACCTCCACACCCAATAATTGGTGTTTCAGTATTTAAGGCCTCAGTAATTGCTACATACCCGTTTAAACCTAAAACTGTACCTAAATTATCTTTAGTGGCAGTTGATCTAAAAGGCGCTAAACTAATGTAATCAACATCTTTACTAATTAAGGTTTCACATTCTTGCAAGGTATTTGCCGTTCCACCAATAATTTGCCAAGTGTATAAATGTTTTCTCGCCATAGTAGGGCAGGAGTCTGTTTTTCCTAAATGCACTCCATCTGCTTTAACCTCTTTTGCTATTTTAAAATAATCGTTAATTATTAATCTTGTTTGAAAATGGGCGGTAATCTCTCTGACTTGGATTGCTATTTTTAGAATTTTCTTCTCAGAAATATCTTTTATACGTAATTGCACTAACTCTGCACCAGATGTACAAGCTTTTTGGATGTTCTCCAAATGCTCTTTTGGAGAACATCCTTGGGAGATATAATGTAGTTTTGGTATTATCATGTCTTTAATGTTAGGACGCAAATTGTAGGAGTTCCTAGCCAGTAACTATTGTGGAATATTCCATAAAATAGGATTCAAAGCGCTTCAATGTTGGATTCATTTTATCCGAGTATAGCACATACTGGCATTTTATAATGCTTTGTGTAATAGACATCAGCGCATTGTATGCCGAATTTTGAGATAGAAATTCAGCATCATCTATACTAAGGATCTTTAATTGAGCAATATTGACTCCATTTAATAAAAATAACTTGTTTATAGATTCCGGTGTGGAAATAAGAATGTCTATCCCTTCAAAAATTTCTGATTTTTGTATATCGATATGAAGCTGTTCATATCCTACATAAACTCGTAGCGAATTATGCCTAGTATATATTAAAAAAGAAGCATATAACTCCAAAGCCTTTTGTTTATTCTCTACAAGGATTACAGCCCTCGGACTGTTTCCAACAGCCTCACATTTTAATTTTTGTAAGGTAGTCAGTATTAGGGTGGTGGTTTTTCCACTTCCCGCAGGAGCCGTGCAATATACATTGGCGCCACTTTTTATTGTAGGAATACTACCACTTTGAAAAGGGGTAGGGGTAACTATTTCTTTAGATGCTAGGATCTCTTTTATATCGGAATGTAATTTTTTAAAAGGCATGAGGCAAATATACACTTTCTAAAAACCAATCTAAGAGAAGGATTAAAGAAATGGAAAAAGACTAATAATTGAAAATTATTAAAATTTTGTCCACTTTTAATACAACTACCTTGAATTTTGGGAGTATTAATGCTATTAAAAAATTAAAAATGAATACCTTGCAAATTAATTATAAAACACTCGTAAATAAAAGAATGGCTAAGTCTCAACAAACATACAATAAAACAGAAAAAGAAAAAAAACGCTTAAAAAAGCGTGAAGAAAAAAGAAAAAAGATGGCAGCTCGGAAGGCAGAATCTAAAGATTCTAATAAAAAAGGAATTGAATTTGCTTATGTAGACCACAATGGTAATTTAACAGATACACCACCGGATCCATCATTAAAAGTTGAAATTGATGTCGAAGACATTGCGATTAACGTTTCTAGAACATCAGACGAAGATCGTGAGGCATTTGACCCTGTTAGAAAGGGAACTGTATCTTTTTTTGATCCTTCAAAAGGATTTGGTTTTATAATTGATGCTGAAGATCAAGAGAAATATTTTACCCATGTAAGTGGTATTATTGATGAAATTGAAGAAAATGATAAAGTATCTTTCGAACTTGAAAAAGGGCTCAAAGGCTTAAATGCCGTTAAAGTTACTTTACAAAAATAAATCGAGGTTGGTACCTGCATATTACATCATGGTTAATTATAGCCGTCAAGCTCATTTATAGTGGTTACTTTCTCCAATATAAGTTGCTATATACTTGATTTGCTAAATGAGATTAAGCTCATCTGCTTCGGTGAACTTGTTACCAATTAAATTTCTCAAATTATTATGTTTAGGGATAAAATGTTTATTATATAATAAATAAACTATAATCATAGTTTATAGGTGTTAATAGTGCTTGGAGCCGTATACCAGGATCATGATACCTATGTTTGTAAAACATATGGATTCACTCACACAAATAGTATTAGGAGCAGCCGTCGCAGAGGCCGTTCTCGGAAAGAAAATTGGCAATAAAGCTATGCTCTATGGAGCAATTGCAGGTACCATCCCCGATTTGGATGTGTTTGTAGGCTCTTTTACAGATACTGTAACTGCTTTAGAAATGCATCGAGGATTTACACACTCCATACTTTTCTCCATACTCTTTGCACCTGTTTTTGGCTGGCTAGTTTCGCGCTATGAAAGCTATAAAAATGTAAAAGGATGGTCGTGGTTGTTCTTTTGGTGCTTCCTTACGCACCCTCTGTTGGATGCCTTTACGACCTGGGGGACACAGTTGTTTTGGCCGTTTAATACAAGAGTGGCCTTTAAAAGCATTTTTGTTATCGATCCTCTCTACACGGTGCCTTTCATCTTGTTTTTAATACTTGCAATGTTCCAAAAACGAACTTCTAAAAAGCGCCACTTTTATAATAATATGGGATTGATACTAAGCACCAGCTACCTAGCAATAACATTGCTCTTAAAATGGATAACGTATACAAAATTTGAAGCAGCTTTAAGCGAACAAAACATTGCTTATACCCAGATGGATACCCGCCCAACACCCATGAATACCATTTTATGGAGTGCCAACGTAGAGACCAAAAGTGGGTTTCTGATTGGAAGTTACTCCTTGTTTGATTCCCAACCCATTGTTTTTAATATGTACCCAAAAAATCATGAATTGATAGCCAATTTTACAGCTAATGATAAAATGCAACGGATGATAAACATCTCTAAGGGATGGTATTGTATTACCACGAAAAACAACGAATTATATTTTAATGATTTACGCTTTGGCTTACTAAGCATGGATCCTGCTGCCCAAGATTTTGTGTTTCAGTATAAGTTTGAAACTAATAACAATGGTGTCTTGCAATTTACAGAAACGGAAAAGGGGAGAGGAGATGCTGAAAAATTACTGGGGGAGCTGTGGAGAAGAATAAAAGGGAATTGAGGTTTTTCCTATGAATTTCAAAACGCATTGATATATCTAAATACCATGAAAAACAAAATTTTCTAAAGATAATTAAGTGTCTGGGATATCATTTTAGAACTTAAACCTGAGCTGATAAGTATGATACCTTTTTGAATTACAGCTTCTTAGTTAACTTAAATCACCGATGAAGTGTGTGAGAAAAGTAGGGTTTCTAATAAAAAATAATTATATTGCATGGATAACTCCAATGTTTTACTAGACTTTTAAGGAAGAGCGAAAGGCTATAAGGTATCCATCGTTTTGTTAGGCATAATTGTCTAAAAGAACTGTTTTTGTTCCCAAATATTAGCATAGCTTATTAGATACGTAATAAAGCCATTTAATAATTTGCAATAGTAATTTAAACTTTCAATGTATTGGGACTCATAATTCAATTAATGAATGCTACTCATAAATTTTATTAAACTTTCGTGTAGCCGCTAATACGGGCTATATTAGGGTAAGAGTTTCCAGTATAATCAAGTTGGTGAAATTAATCTAAAAACAACTTTTATGGGAACTATTAGAAAATACAATAGAACAATGCTATGCATTTTAATTTATACTGTGCTGTTAGTTACTTTTTTGTTTATACAGTCTTGTAAAAACGAGAAAAAAGGCACAACACTTAAAGCAATTCAAACTGAAAATGAAGTCGTTATTGAAATCATAACCGAAGATATGAATTTTATAGCACCAGATACCATCCCTCAAGGGTGGAATACATGGCGGTACATAAATAAATCCAATCAACCTCACTTTATCCTAATTGATCATTATAAGGAGGGTGTAACCGTAAAGGAATATGAGGAAGAAATATTACCTCCATTTGGAGAAGGTATAGCCAAACTCTACGAAGGGAAAAGCGATGAGGCAATGGCTGCTTTTGGTAAATTTCCTGAATGGTATGCTGAAACAAAATGGCATGGTGGAGTGGGGTTGATTTCTCCTGGAAAAACGGCAGAATCGACAATAAAATTAGAACCTGGTTATTATATTATCGAATGCTATGTGAAAATGAATAACGGGATGTTCCATTCTAATATGGGAATGTATAAGGAGCTGATTGTATCAGACAAAAAATCAACTATAGAAGAACCTACAGCTGATGTAGTAGTTGATATCTCGAGTAAAAAAGGTATAGTGTTCAATCCTCCTACCGAAGCCGGAACATTTACCATTGCGGTAAACTTTTTAGACCAGAAAAAGTATGGTAATTTTGTTGGACATGATGTGAACCTCGTGAGAATTGCAGAAAATTCTGATGTAGCTACCCTTGAAGCATGGATGAATTGGATCGATCTCGAAGGACTTATTGATCCAGTTCCTAAGGGTTTCGAATTCCTTGGTGGAGTTAATGATATGACGGCTGGAAGCAAAGGGTATTTTAAAGCTAAACTCGAGCCAGGGAACTATGCCTTGATTTCTGAAGTACCAAATAGTTCCTCTAAAAATTTATTAAAAACCTTTGTTATTTCTGATTAGTATTTTTTAGCAGGATTCTTTGTTTATAGAGATAGCTATTTCCTACTATATTTTCTGACTAGAAATCGCATAAGAATTCTCCGGACATCTCGATTATCTTGTCGAAAAGAGATGCATTCTAACAATTGTTTTTTGGGAGTATCTCTAGGGCAAAATCCAAATCCCTTGTACACACCATTTTCAATATAAACAATGCCGATTTCATTTTCTTTTCTACCGGGTAGTTCGCAAAGTTGTGTGAATTTCTTCGGGAAATTATGGTTGATGAAGTCATCCACCCTTTGGTTATACGATTCAACCGGTTCTATTGATAAACACGCACCATTACATGCTTTGATTTGGTATTGAAAGCATGCTGATTTAGATTTATATAGGCCATTTATTTTTTGACATAGTCCATATTTTTCCGTTATCTTAAATAAAGCTTCTTTGGCTTCAGTAAGGGATGTGAAGGTTGTAAGTTCGTCAATGTCATGACCAATTTTTTTAATGCTCAAGCTCTTATATCCATGAACTTCGTTTAAAAACAGGCCGTATTGATAAAGTGTACGACGTTGTGCTCGGTTGTATATGGGTTTGTTTTTTTTGATTAAATCCGATTCGTAGAGAAGCGCAATGAGCTCACTTCCTGTGCTCTCAAAGGTGATCTTTTTTGTAAAGTGCTGAATTTTAATAGACTTCCTGTCCTTACCACCGAAATGCTGTTTTACTCTTTTTTGAATATTAATGCTCTTCCCTATATAAATGAGCCGATCCTCATCGTCATAAAAGAAGTATACTCCAGGCTGTGGTGGAAGGTTTGATATTTGTGAACTTATACTGATCGAAAGAGCCTTTAGAAAAATGAACTTAATTAAGGCAAAATTAAACAAATTTTGGACGGCATTGATGAGAAGTCATAAGATTATTCTTTGGCTTTATCAGGTAATACGATGTGTTTTTTTCTCGATACTTACATACAATTTAACAGTTACTCCAGTCTACTTTACTTTCAATCTAGCTTTTTAGGTTCCATCACCCTTGAAAGTGAGATTGGATTCCATAGCGTAATTGGTCAAGGGAGTGGAAGGTGTGAATCTAAGAGTGATCGGATATACTTGTGATTTAGGTAGTGCTTCCATAAATCAGTGGGTCGGTATACAAAGAACAGAATCAGTGACGGATTACCTAGAAGCTCAAGGCATACCAAGAAACCGTATGGATCTTGTATCCAAAGGAGAATTGACGCCTATTGTTCCTAATTTATCAGTTTCTATTAGGAAGAAAAATAGGAGGGTAACCTTTGAGGTGTTATCCGAATATTATGTTCAATGGGGTACAAGAATTAGTTCAAGAAACTAAATATTGAACTAGAGATCATTTAAGGATTTTAAAACTGTTATGTTGTGTAGCTGTTTAACCTCTTCTATACTGAAAATAAGGGTCCTATGTCCTTAGCTCTAAAAATTTACACTAACTCCAAGTTGTCCTGGAGCGAATTGTAAGTTCCAAGTGTATTTCTTTTGACGTTGATTGTATTTTTGATCATATCGACTATCTAAGTACTTATCGATGGCCTCGACTGTAGCAATACTGATAGCAACACCTACAACGACGTCTGAAAGCCAGTGAGCGCCTTCCCATAACCTTGACACACCCGGGACTAGACCAACAGCATATAGACCACCTTTAACCCAAGGACTTTTGAATTGTTTGGCAATGGCATAGGCATTGGTAAAGGCTAAAATAGCATGCCCTGAAGGAAACGAATGATAGTCTTTATTGGTAGAAAATGGGTAGAAGGTATTTTTGTCATCACCACTTCGAGGACGTGCTCTACCAAAGGCATATTTACTTGCTTGTTGTAATAAACCGGCAGCAGAGGCAGAGGCAATTAAAAGTACCCCGGTTCTGCGGAGTTTTTCGTTTTTCAGTGCCAAACCTGTTGCGTATACCCCAGCTGTAATCATATAGTTGTTTTGCGGGCTTCCGTAATACCAACCGTAGTCGCGGACAACTTGAGGGACATCATCTGCCTGGTCTATGAAATATTGTGTAGTTTGATCGTCGAAAATGTACAGGATTGAAGCTCCGGCGGCAACACCGCCGAACTGTAACCATTGTTTCTTCTCCCAATGAAATGGTCGGCTATAGGAGTGTATAATCCCTCCAAAAATACTTCCGGTATCATATTTGAGCATTTGCCAACGCGTGGCATCCTTCGAAGGCGCATTATTGTATTGCGCATGTAAACCTGATAACGTCCCAAGAAACATTATAACGGTGATGAATACGAATCTTTTCATGATAGTTAGTTGAATTCGTAAATTTAGTGATAATCCTAGAGTCCCTAATGTTAATTTTATCCATAGGTGAAATGGTTTTAATTCTTTGGGATTATCTCAATTAAAAACCTAATGCAACCGATTGTGTGAAATAGACCTTTTTCCTAGCAATAAGAGGGTTTATTTTTGTATTTTTCTTGAGTTTTTGACCGATTAACGATCAGTCTTAAATGGACTAGCGGGAAGACCTTCTTTATTGTATAGATTTGCATGCTCCGGATTGTCTGCCCACGCATATCGAACATATTTTGGTCGGGCTATATCAGGGCTCCAAACTTCAATGTTATCGCCTTTGATCTGTGCCTTTGCCCATACAAATTTCTTATCGGCTCCGGCGATTGCAAATTCCTTTAAAGGTCCTTTTGAAGTTAAACCGCGGCCTATGTGATCAAAGCTCAGGATGATTTTTTGTTTTTTGATTTTCTGGGATTTGAATTGTGGTCCAGAATATACAATGTTGTCATTTCCATAAGCTAAGTGCTCTGCAGCCAATGCGAGACGATGTCCGACATCCTTTTTGTTTAAGGGGTGTATGTCATTCCATTCCCCTATATCGATGGTTACAGCCATCGCTGTATGATCTATTTTTAAGCTTTGTAGTTGCGCATCCCTTAGTGCTGCCCAATTGCTCTGGGAAGGTTTATCCTTGGCTTGCATGAAGTTTGCCAGCTGTACATAAAGAAACGGAAACTTACCTTGGCCCCAATCTTCTCGCCATGTTTTAATTAAAGTAGTGAAGTGTTCTTCATACTTCTGAGCTGCACCAGTGTCTGATTCACCTTGGTACCAAAGGGCGCCTTTGATACGATAGTTCAAAAGAGGAGCTATCATGGCGTTATATAACCCACCTGGCTCCCAACGGACAAAGGTTTGTCCTGCCAAAGGTTCTGCTGATGAACCTTGGTGTATACTCCAACTGCCTTGAAGGTCGATTTCTTCGGTTCCAACTTCAATTTTGTATTCTTTTTGGGGTGTGAATCCTCCTCGACCTCTTTCATTAATGACCTTTACGGCAATAGTGTTTATGCCTTCCTGTAAAATAGTTGAAGGTATGATATATCTTCTGGGAGGATACTGATAGGTGGTATGACCAACGTAACTCCCATTGACAAATACGGAGTCTGCATCAACAATTGTTCCTAGAAGGAGTTTAGACTCCTTGGTTGATGCAGTTTTAGAAACTTTAAATTCTTTTCTAAGCCAAACAATTCCTTGTTTAAGCTCAGGATAGGTGGAAGACCAGAATCCTGGCATTTGTATTTTTTTCCAGTTATCAGTGTTCACGTCTTTTGCTTTCCAGTTCTTCTGTATTCCTTTATCTTGCTTATTTACAGTTTTATACCAGTTCTGAATGCGATTTTGATCTGCCTGTTTAATGGAGTCTATATAGTGGTCTTGTTGGAATATTTTGTACTGTTTGTGTGCCTCTGGAAATCTTTTCAATGCCTCTTCACTTAACCATGCATCTACTGGAGATCCGCCTAATGCAGAGTTAATTAGGCCAATTGGTACGTTGTAAGTGCTGTGGATTTCATGGGCGAAGAAATAGGCTACCGCCGAAAATTTCAAGACTGTTTCCGGTGTTGTTTTTGTCCATTTCCCACCTGGAATTCGGTCTTGAGCTCCCTTGAAATTGAATGTTTTAGGCACCTCGAAGTATCGGATGTTTTCAAAGTTTGCGTTTTTGATTTCTTCTGGATATATAGGACTTGTCCGCTGTAAGGATATCTCCATATTGGATTGTCCTGAACATAACCATACATCACCGATCAGTACATCATTTAAAGTGATTTTTGAATCGGTGTTGCTAATAATCATTTGGTAAGGGCCACCTGCCTCTATAGGGGGCAGTGTGGTAGCCCAATATCCCGTATGATCCGCTATTGCTTGATGTGTGCTGCTGTTAAATTGTACTTCAACGGTGTCTTGTGCGGTTGACCATCCCCAAATTGTCAGGGGTATGTCTCGTTGTAGCACCATGCCATCGCTTATCAGTTTTGGTAATTCTATTTGACAATGTACATGGATGCCGTAAAAGAGTAACAGACAAGTAATCAGTAAAGATTTCATCAAGAATATGGTTTTGCCGGGCCGTATAACCCGGCGATTAGTGTATTATTGGTTGTTTTGGTGGTCCTATGGTTGTTCTACCATAGCGTCAATGGTTATAATAGTTCCATCAGCGTTATATTCAATTGGAGCCATTTTCATACTTCTTAAGTATGTTTTACCTCCTGAAAGTGAACTGTCATGGAAGAATAAATACCATTGCCCATCAAATTCTGCAATAGAATGGTGGTTTGTCCAGCCTAATACTGGTTTAAGGATCACTCCCTGATAGGTGAATGGACCATAAGGAGAATCACCGATACCGTAAGCAATATTATGAGTGTCACCTGTGGAATAAGAGAAATAGTATTTTCCGTTATATTTGTGAACCCAAGCTGCTTCAAAGAATCGACGCTCGTTATCACCAGTTAATAAAGGTTTTCCTTCCTTATCAAGGATAATAACATCTTTTGGTTCCTCAGCCAAAGTAACCATATCATCACTTAACTTAGCGATTTTAGCCGTCAAAGCAGGTTGGTCATCCTCAGGATAAGTATCTGTTCCTTTGTAGGTTCCATTGTCCCAGCGTTGTAGTTGTCCACCCCAGATTCCTCCAAAATACATATAGTAGTCGTCCCCATCTTTAAAAACAGAAGGGTCAATACTATAGGTGTTAGCGATTGGTTTATCTAAAGCTTTGAATGGTCCCGAAGGTGTTGGGCCTGTTGCAACGCCTAATCTAAAAATATCAGAAGAGTCCTTTGCCGGAAAATAGAAATAATAGGTTCCGTCTTTCTCTGCAGCATCCGGAGCCCATAATTGTTTTTTAGCCCATTTAACATCAGCTAATTCCAGCACCTTTCCATGATCTTTAACTGGACCACCGAAACTATCCATGGAATACACATGGTAGTCGTTCATGTTGAAATGGTTTCCGAGATCATCCTCAGGCACTCCTGAATCCCAATCGTGAGAAGGGTAGATGTATATTTTGTTTTCAAATACATGAGCTGACGGATCTGCAGTATACAGATCAGATACAAGTACTGGGTATTTTTCGGTTTTTACTTCGGATGGAACACTGTCTACTGTTGTGCTTTGGGTAGTGGCTTGTTTTTTCGTGTTGGTGTTGCAGCTTACACAGAAGACAGTAAATGCCAGGGCGGCATAAAAAAGACTTGGGTGCTTACTGCTTAATAATGTTGATTTGTTCATGAATTCATTGAATTATTGGTTGTACTTTTATTGAATTATCCGCACGAATATATAAAAAAATAAAATCAATCGTTTTCTTAAATTGTTATAATTTTTAACATACTGAAAATAAGATGGTTATACCTTTTCAGTTTCCCAGGTTAGACTTTTTAAGTTCTGTATTTGTAAAATAATTGCGCAACCGATTGCGTTGATCGATTATTTATGTATATTTATCACATCAAATAAAATTTCGAATATTTTAACTAATAACGCATTAAACTAACTTATTCATTAAACATTCTATAAAATGACTGACCGATTTTTATTTAAAATTCATTATGAAAGGAGAAAACTTTTAGGTTCCCTCTTTTTCATGCTCTTTGTCTTTGGTAATGTGCTTTATGCACAAAACCAAAATGTTTCGGGTGTGGTTTCCGATCAATTTGGTCCTATGCCCGGTGTAACTGTAATTGTTTCTGGTACTGATAAGGGAACTACTACAGATTTTGACGGGAAATATTCACTTGATAATGTTTCACCAAACGCTGCGTTGGAGTTTAGCTATATCGGCTTCTCCGCCCAGAATATTAAAATTGACGGGAGATCCACCGTTAATGTGACTCTTGTTCAAGATACCCAGCAACTTGATGAAGTGGTGGTTGTGGGTTACGGTACCCAAAGACGGGAAGCGGTTACGGGTTCTGTAGCCTCGATCAAATCAGAAGCGATTCAAGAAGTCCCGGCGCCTAACATTTCTCAAGCCCTGCAGGGTAGAATTGCTGGAGTTGAAATGACTCAGACTTCCTCCAAGCCAGGAGCATCTATGCAAATTAGGATTCGTGGTACACGATCTTTAAATGCAAGTAATGATCCCTTGATCGTACTCAATGGAATTCCGTTTGCTGGGTCTATAGGTGATATAAATCCAAATGACATAGCGAGTATAGATATCTTGAAGGATGCTTCATCTTCTGCCATTTATGGTTCTCGTGGTGCGAATGGAGTTATCTTAATTACCACCAAAAAGGGCACTGCAGGACAGAAAGCTAAATTCACTTACAACGGCTACTCTGGAATCTCAACGTTGTTTTCGGAATTTCCAATGATGAACGGAGAGGAGTTTGTGAAACTTAGAGCTGCAGCGGGACAATATCAAAATACACTTGATGAGTCTGATGATATTTACACCGATTGGCAAGACCTTATCTTTCAAACCGGTTCGTTGACTAGCCATGATGTTGGGGTTACCGGTGGAACTGAGAGCGGAAGTTATAATTTTGGATTGGGATACTACAAAAATGAAGGTATTATTCCTTTACAGGAATATGAGCGCATTTCTATGCGTGCTAGTTTTGATCAAAACATCGGCTCTTTGCTAAGAGTGGGTCTTACAACAAATTCGAACTATGCTATTACTGATGGGAGTAGTGTTCCTGCAGTAGGTATGGCGCTTGCTCGTTCACCGATTGCAAATCCTTACAATCCGGATGGTAGTTTGAAAGAAACCATTCTAGAACAAACCTCTGGTGCACAATGGGTGCCAACTAATGATCGTTTTTATGCATTAGGAGACAGATATGTCAACCAAAACAGATCCTTTAGTTCTTATAACAGTTTGTTCGGGGAATTAAAGATTCCATTTATTGATGGATTAAAATATAGAATTAATGTAGGGCTTAACTATAGACAGAGTAATGATGGTAATTATACCGGAGAAGGTGTCTTTAATGGGAATCCAAACAATCCGTCTTCGGCCTCAGTAGCTAATTCACATACTACAAGCTGGACTGTAGAGAACGTACTAACCTATGATAAGACTATTGCGGACAAACACCATATTAATGTAACGGCATTATATTCTTCTCAAGAGGAACGTTACAACCGTTCTTATATGTCTGCTCAGGATATTCCAGCTGATCACTTTCAGTTTTACAATTTAGGAAGAGCTGAAGGAGAAATCAAAGTGGATCCAGGACAACAATGGTATTCTGTATGGGGCTTGATGTCCTATATGGGAAGGGTGATGTATTCTTATGATGATCGTTATATGTTGAGTGCTGCGTTCCGTTCCGATGGTTCATCTCGTTTAGCAGATGGTCAACAATGGCATTCATACCCTGCAGTATCGGCAGGATGGAATATTGGGAAAGAGTCCTTCTTAGAAAATAGCTCTGTGATCAATCAGTTAAAACTAAGAGTAGGCTATGGGCAAACTGCGAATCAGGCCATCGACCCTTATAAAACATTAGGACTTCTCAATACAAGGCCTTATAACTTTGGAGATCAATTTTCCACAGGATATTATGTTTCTGAATTGCCTAATTCTGAACTAGGTTGGGAGTATTCCGAGACGTGGAACTTCGGGCTTGACTTTTCACTTTTCAATCACAGACTCTCTGGTACTGTTGAATACTACATCCAAGATACAAAGGATGTACTATTAGGAGTAAACCTTCCTTCTACCTCTGGTGTTAATAGTTATACCGCTAACATAGGACAAACTCAAAACAAAGGGGTTGAGCTTTCTTTAAGTGGTTTAATCATAGATAATCCTGATGGATTTAGCTGGGAGGCAGGAATTAATGTTTATGCCAACAGAAATAAACTTGTCAAACTAGCTTCCGGGCAAGAACGTGATGAGTCTAACTGGTGGTTTGTAAATCATCCAATTAACGTAATCTACGATTACGAAAAAGTTGGACTATGGCAACAAGATGATCCGCATTTAGATATTTTGGAACCAGGAGGTAATCCGGGAATGATCAAAGTTAAATACACCGGGGATTACAATGCCGATGGAACTCCAGAGCGTGCTATTGGCCCAGATGATAGACAGATCATGAGTCTGGAGCCTGATTTCCAAGGTGGATTTAACACACGCTTTTCTTATAAAAACTTCGATCTTACTGCCGTTGGGGCATTTAAGAGTGGAGGTGTGTTAATCAGCTCACTTTACAGTTCTTCAGGTTACTTGAACACCTTAAATGGACGCGCCGGAAATAATGTACGTGTGGATTACTGGACTCCAGAGCATACGGATGCTAAATATCCTAAACCAGGTGGTGTTCAAAGTAGTGATAATCCAAAATACGGAAGTACCTTAGGATATTTTGATGCTTCTTATCTTAAAATCAGAACCTTATCCTTAGGATACAATTTTGATCAGGAATTCTTCTCTGATCTTGGACTTGAAAAGTTCAGACTGTACGTTACAGTTCAAAATCCACTAGTGATGTTCTCTCCGTATTACAATGAATCAGGTATGGATCCTGAAACCAACTCTTATGGTGATGAAAATGTAGCTGTAGGTGGACAGAGAAGGCTATTAATTATTGGGACCAATACTCCTGCAACAAGAAATTTCTTGGTAGGATTAAATCTAACATTTTAAAAAACTAGAAGCATGAAACGTATTTATAAAGCTAAATTTATAGGGGTAGGGCTGCTGTTGTTTTTAATAGCTTCCTGTTCTAAAGATATATTAGAAGAACAACCTAGGAGTATTTATGAGCCTGGGTATTTCCAGACTGAAAACGGAGTGTTAGGAGGTTTGACGGCCATGTATGCACATTTGCGTTACATCTATGGTCAAGCTTACTATTACAACTCCTGTTTGACAGGAACCGATGAGGCTACCTATGCACAGAGTGCTGACGGGAACTTTAAGGATATGGATCTTTCGGGTGTTGGGCAATTGACAGCCTCTACCAGTAGATCTGATGTGCTTTGGGGAACTGCATTTACCAATATCAATACCGCAAGCGGTATTATCGAGAATGCTGCGGCCGTTGGAACGATTTCTGATGCCCTAATCGCTGAGGCGAGATTTTTTAGAGCCTTCGATTATTTTTTGTTGGTACAAACTTTCGGGGGTGTGCCTCTGGATCTTGGTGGCGGTGAATTGAAATTCAATACTTCGACTGCCAGAACATCTGTTAGAAATACAGTTCCTGAGGTGTATACCAAAGCGATATTTCCAGATTTGATCACAGCCGTAAATGATCTCCCTGTTGATGGTCGTGTTACGGGAGGTGCAACTCAAACCCTTGCTCGACTTTATTTGGCTAAAGCCTACCTTACCTATGCATGGTGGTTGGAGAATCCAAATAATATTCCAACTTACCCGGAGGTGGCTAGAACAGATCCTGATGGGCATGATGCACAATGGTATTTCCAAAAGGCCTATGATGTGGCTATAGAAGGGATTCAAAATCCGGGAACATTTGGATTACAAGAAACTTATTATGATGTGAATTTGGCATCTAATGATAGAAATAACGAGATTTTACTTTATGCAGATCACACAGAGGATAGTGAACTCTATAACGGAGGAAGCTTGACCTATGGTAGTGGTGGAGCACCTGATAATTTTGCGGTTTGGATGATGACATGGAATTATACCAACTTAAAAAGTGCATTGGATGCTGCGTGGACAGATCAAGCGAGTTCTGTTCAAAGAGAGGCTGCTCAGGCATACGGACGTCCTTGGACTCGTATGTGTCCAACAATCAATGTTATTGAAGAGACCTTTGCTGATAAAGTTGATGATTCTAGATATGACGGAACTTTTGTAACCACCTATCGGGCGAATTGGCCTAAAGGTGGATTGGATGCAGAGTTCCTTTACGGTGCGAATTCGATTCCAGTTTATCCTGGAGATGCAGTCTTAACCTTCTTAGATGAAGAGCCTGCCGGTACTATCGACTATTCAAATTCTGAGTACAACAGTGGAATTGGTGCTGGTGTATTACCTGGAAGGGCAGATTTCGTAATCTCTCCTAGAGGGATCAGCAGATTTACCTATCCAGGACTTTGGAAATTGGGTAACTACAGAACTGATAACGGTGATGGTTTAGGTTCTCCAAATGCTGGTAGTACGAGACCTTTTAATGTTGCTAAATTCTCTGAATTTTACTTTGTTGCTGCTGAGGCAGCAGTTAAAGGTGCAGCGACCTCCGGCCAAACTGCCAGAGATTTAATCAACGTTATCAGAGCCAGAGCTGGTAAATGGCGTTGGGACAATAACGGTAATGAAGCAAAAGTTGAAGATCACAGTGCAGAAATGGTTAGTGAAACACCTGCTACTATTACTGTTGATTATATACTAGCAGAACGTTCTCGCGAGTACTATGGAGAAGGGTATCGTTGGTTTGATTTGGTGAGGACTCAAAAATGGCAACAACTTGCAGGTAGTTATGAAATCGCCGGTTCGGAGCTTGGAAATCACACCGCCGAAACCTTTACCAGAACCATTGAAGATTACCATTATTTACGTCCGGTTCCACAAGGTCAACTTGAAGGTATGGAGATGACGGATGCTGAAAAAGAATCGTATCAAAATCCAGGATACAGATAATAGTTAGTTTGTAATTAGAATTAGAAGAGAAAACAGTTGACTGTTTTTAATGTTAGTTTGCTTAAAAGAGGGTAGTTTTACTTACCCTCTTTTTGCTTTTCTCCCAAGGAGTTGTTTAGAAGCCTAAATCGATGCCTGGTAGGTTGCTTAGCGAATAAGTTGTAGATTTATTAGTAAGAGTGCATTGTTTTTGTAATTTAGTAAGAACCATCAACTCAAAACTTTAAAAATTTCTTTTATGAAACTACAACTTTTGTTTTTTCTGTGCCTGTTATGTCTGTCATGTAATGAGCAGCAATCCAGTGCCAAAGAGGAGAATTCTATAAGCGCCTATAAGGTGCCTGTAGAGTACTACAAACTTGACAATGGGCTCAAGGTTATCCTTTCAAGGGATACTACTGCCCCAACAGCTATTGTAGCTGTGTACTACAATATTGGCTTTAGAATAGAGCCGAAGGAACGGACGGGCTTTGCTCATTTATTTGAACACATGATGTTCCAAGGTTCTAAGAACCTCGGTAAAATGGAATTCATCAATTTAGTTCAAAAGAACGGGGGTGTTCTCAATGGATCCACCCGTTTTGATTTCACCAATTATTTTGAGATTGTACCAGCTCATAAGTTAGAGACCATGTTATGGGCAGAGGCTGATCGTATGAGAGGCTTGGATATTACTCAGGACAATCTCACCAATCAACAAGGGGTGGTCAAAAATGAAGTGAAGGTCAATGTCCTCAATCAACCCTATGGTGGATTTCCTTGGCTAGATATGCCGCAATACGCGAATGAAAATTGGTATAATGCCCATAATTTCTATGGAGATCTCGAAGATCTAGACTCTGCTAATTTGGAAGACGTTTCAGATTTCTTTAAAACCTACTATGCACCCAACAATGCTGCCTTGGCTGTAGTGGGTGATTTTTCATATGAAGAGGTGAAGCAGTGGGTTCAAAAATATTTCGGAGATATTCCCTCTGCGCAGCTCCCTCCCAGGCCTGAGATTGCCGAACCCATGCAGACTGAAGAAAAATCCTTTGTAAAGAATGATTCCTTGGCCAATAAGCCAGCAATCGCTGTAGCCTATAAGATGCCTGAGCGCAATACCCCTGAGTATTATGCAATGGGATTAATAGATCAGATCTTAGTACAAGGAGATAATTCATTGCTTCGACAAAAATTAGTTAACGATAAAGGATATACCTCCGGCGTTAGTGGGGGAATAAACTATTTGGGGAATATGTTTAATTACCAAGGCCCTATGCTTTGGATGTTTAACCTTACCTATGACAATGATACCTCCAAGGATGAGGTGATCGCTGCTGTGGATTCCGTGATTACAAACTTAAAGTCACAGATTACAAAAGAAAATCTAGAAGGAGCTTTAGTGAAAATGAGATCCAGTTTGTATGATGATCTCGGTGGATCCTTTGGCTTAGGAAGAGCAGATTTGCTGTGTAGCTTTGCTCTATTCGATGATGACCCAGGCAGGATAAATTCACTTGAGGACGAATTTAAAAAAGTCACTCCCGAGCTTATTCTTAGCACAATCGATTCTTATCTACGACCAACCAATAGAACCATATTGGTGGTTAACCCTTTGTTGGATAATTCTAAAAACAGCCAAAAATGAAAACACTAATCCTATATATAGTAACGCTCACTTTTATGTGGACACTTTCTGCACAGGAGAAACAACTTCCACCAGAAGGTGGCGAACCTCGGGCATTTAACTTGCCTGAAAAGCAAGTTGTCCACCTTGATAACGGTATGGAGCTTGTCATGGTGCCATATGGAGCTATTCCTAAGGCGACCATCAGTATTCAGGTGAAAACGGGTAATATTAACGAAAATGAGAACCAAGTATGGCTTTCTGACTTACTAGCGGATTTGATGGAGCAGGGGAGCCGTTCCATGGATGCTAGAGCAATTTCTGATACCATGGCGACCATGGGTGGAAATCTTAATATTTCTGTTAGCTCACACGCCACAACTTTAAACACCAGTGTGCTGTCAGAGTTTACGACTTCGGCAATAGGAGTAATGGCTGAGGTGCTCCGGTACCCTAAATGGCCTGAAGCCCAACTTGATCGTTTAAAAAACGATATGAAGCGATCTCTGGCAATCAGGTTGTCCAGACCCGGCGCGCAGGCTAGTCAAGCGTTTTATAAAGAAATATATCCAGATCACCCCTATGGTGATATTTATCCTAGCGATACGATGATCTCATCCTATACTATTGCTGACATTACGAAGTTTTATACGGATAATTTCGGTGCAAAGAGAACTGTGGTCTATGTGGTAGGAAAGCTTGATCCTGCCAAAGTAGAAGAGGCTTTTAGGGCTAATTTTGAATCCTGGGGATCGGGTCCAGAGGTTGCTTACCCCATTGCAGAACCACATACCCAGCAAATGGTTCAGATTATAGATCGTCCTAATGCGCCACAATCGACCATTATATATGGTCTGCCCACCATAGACCCTACCAATCCTGATTTCTTAGCTTTGAGTATAACCAACTCATTGCTGGGAGGATCGTTTGGATCTCGTATCACCAGTAATATCCGAGAGGATAAGGGGTATACTTATTCGCCATATAGTAATTTGCAAAGCAACTATAAAACTGGGGTATGGTATGAATCTGCTGATGTTACTTCTCAGTTTACAGGGGCATCACTTGAGGAAATAAAAAAAGAAATCATCCGACTCCAAGACTCAGTGCCAACAGAGGAGGAACTTAATGGGATTAAAAATTACGAAGCAGGGGTGTTTGTCTTGCAAAACTCCTCTCCTGGTGGAATTATAGGTCAATTGAGCTTTTTGGACATGCACGGTCTTCCAGAATCTTGGTTGGAAAGTAAAGTGGATCATATCATGTCCATTACGCCCGAGCAAGTTAGTGAGATGACAAAAAAGTATATCAGACCTGAAGATATGACTTTGATTATTGTAGGGGATAAAGAAAAAGTGAAAATGCAGGTGAAAGAAACCTTTGGAAATAATGTTATAAAGGATTGATTTCTAATTCACTTTTTTAAACTACACTGTTATAATTTCAAAGTATTTTATAGAATTTCAAAGCTACTGATTGTGCTAAAATTAGTAGCTTTGTGTTTTTAACATACAAGTCTAAATATAAATCTATAAAAAATATGAAAGTTACAGTTGTTGGTGCAGGATCGGTAGGTGCAAGCTGCGCCGAGTATATTGCTATTAAAGACTTTGCCTCAGAGGTGGTTTTACTGGATATTAAAGAAGGATATGCTGAAGGAAAAGCCATGGATTTAATGCAAACCGCATCTTTAAATGGTTTTGACACCAAGATTACAGGAGTTACCAAAGATTATTCTAAAACTGCAGATACTGATATTGCAGTGATTACTAGTGGTATTCCACGTAAACCAGGTATGACTCGCGAGGAGCTTATCGGAATTAATGCCGGAATTGTAAAAGAAGTAGCTAATAATTTGATCAATCATTCTCCAAATGTGATCATCATAGTGGTGAGTAACCCAATGGATACCATGACTTATTTGGTTCATAAAACAACTGGACTTCCAAAAAACAGAATTATTGGAATGGGTGGTGCTTTAGATAGTGCTCGTTTCAAATACAGATTGGCAGAGGCTTTAGGGGCTCCAATCTCAGATGTTGACGGTATGGTTATCGGTGGTCACAGTGATACAGGAATGATTCCTTTGACACGTTTGGCTACTCGTAATAGCTTACCGGTTCATAAAATTCTTTCTGAAGAGCGTCTTACTCAAGTAAGTGAAGACACTAAAGTTGGTGGTGCTACACTTACTAAGTTATTAGGAACTTCTGCTTGGTATGCGCCAGGAGCTGCAGTGTCTGGTTTGGTTCAGGCTATTGCTTGTGATCAGAAGAAAATGTTCCCATGTTCAACTCTTTTAGAAGGAGAGTATGGAATGACTGACATCAGTATAGGTGTACCAGTAATTCTAGGTAAAAACGGAATTGAAAGCATTGTTGAGATTGAATTGACTGAGGCCGAAAAAGCTAAAATGGAAGAAAGTGCTGCAGGTGTTCGTAAAACAAATGGTCTGTTAGAATTGTAGAAATTACCATTCTTTCATAATTTTAATAAAAAGTCCTACGAAGATTAAGCTTTCGTAGGATTTTTTGTGATCTAAATGTTCAAAAAAATAATTGTCAGTTCATATCGTAAACGCTATATTTGTCCGTTTTTATAATTGACCATTAAAATAAATCAGAATGCAGAATAAAGGACTTGTTAGGCTATTTGCCATTTTGTTCGCTCTTGTAAGTATTTATCAGTTGTCGTTTACCTTTGTTGCAAACAAGGTGGAAGGAGCAGCTGAGGAGTATGCTTTCAATAAAATCTCAGATCAAGAGGAGGACTACGTAGCGAAGCGTGAGGCCGTGGAATCTAGATACTTGGATTCACTTCAAAATCAAAAAGTATTTGATCTTGGTTTTACAGATTTTACATTAAAAGAAGTTAAAGAGAAGGAGCTCAACAAAGGTTTAGACCTTAAAGGAGGGATCAATGTAACACTTCAAGTTTCCGTTAAGGACATATTGAAAGGGTTGGCGAATGATTCAAAAGATCCGATCTTTAATAAAGCTCTAGATCAAGCAGACGAGGCTTCTAAAAATAGCCAGGATGATTATGTTGATTTATTTTTCCAAGAATTTACAAAATTAAGTAGCGGTACTACAAAGTTGGCCTCTCCTGATATTTTTGCCAATAAATTATTGAGTGATGATATCAATTTCCAAATGACCGATGCACAGGTTCAACCAGTGATTCGTAGAAAAATTGATGAATCCATTACTTCTGCCTTTGAGGTACTGCGTCAGCGTATCGATAAGTTCGGGGTTACCTCTCCCAACATCCAAAGACTTGGAACTTCAGGTCGTATTCTGGTTGAATTGCCAGGTGCTAAAGATGTGGATCGAGTTAAAAACCTTTTACAGAGTACTGCTCAATTGGAGTTTTGGGAAACATACAAGGCAGAGGAAGTTAACAGTTTCATGATCGCAGCCAACAACAAGCTGATTGATATTCTTGAGGTAAACGACACCACTGCTCAAGAGGAAGAGGAAACAACCTCTGAGATTGATTCCTTACTTTCAGATGCAATACAAGATTCAGTTGATATTGCAAGCCAAGTAAACCCATTGTACGACCTTATGGTTAGTGGTGGAATGCAAGGTTCTCCCATTATCGCGCGAGTCGCAATTAAAGATACCGCAAAATTCGACCAATATGTGAATATGCCGGAGATTCGCCAGTTATTGCCTGCGAATCTTCAATATGCAGTATTCGCATGGGGAGTGGCTCCTAAAGATTCACAAGTTCTAGAGTTATATGCTCTTAAAGGAAATCGTGAAAATCAGCCAAACATGAGTGGTGATGTCATTACTGATGCTCAGCAAACTTATGATATGGCTGGAAGACCTGCGGTTTCAATGCAAATGAATAACCGTGGAGCTAAAATCTGGGAAGAATTAACAGGAAAAGCTTTTAGAGAAGGTGGTAATATAGCCATTGTTCTTGATAATGTAGTCTACTCAGCACCTGGAGTTTCTTCAGGTCCTATTGGTGGTGGGAACTCTGAAATCTCAGGTGATTTCAGCCTTAACGAAGCAAATGACTTAGCGAATGTATTAAGGGCAGGTAAATTACCGGCCTCAGCGGATATTATTCAATCTGCCGTTGTTGGTCCTTCTTTAGGACAGGAAGCGATCGACAGCGGGATGTTCTCGTTCTTGGTTGCTATGATCTTAGTTCTTATTTGGATGATTACCTACTATGGAAGAGCAGGATTATTTGCCGATGTAGCCCTAGTTCTGAATATTGTATTAATATTCGGTATACTTGCAGGACTTGGTGCAGTATTAACCCTTCCCGGTATTGCGGGTATCGTACTTACCATTGGTATGTCGGTTGATGCGAACGTAATTATATTTGAACGTATTAAAGAAGAACTCCGTGCTGGAAAAGGGCAGGCTCAGGCCATTGCAGATGGTTTTGGAAATGCCTTATCATCAATTCTTGATGCGAATATAACTACAGGTTTAACAGCCATTGTATTGTTGATGTTTGGTTCAGGGCCTGTTCAAGGGTTTGCAACTACATTGATCATAGGTATTTTAACTTCATTATTTACTGCAATATTCGTTACGCGATTAATGATCGAACGTAACTACTCAAAAAGTAAAAAGAATTTCACATTTACTACATTTATTACAGAGAAGCTACCTAAAAATTTGAATATTAATTTCTTAGGAAAACGTAAGATCGCATATATAGTATCTAGTATTTTATTACTAGTTAGTATTGCAAGCTTGGCAACCAAAGGTCTTGAAGGAGGTGTTGATTTTGTGGGTGGTCGTTCGTATCAAGTACGATTTGTAGATCCAGTGAATCCAACACAAATTGGAGAAGAGTTAAGTGATGCCTTAGGTAGCACAGAGGTTAAAACTTTTGGTGATGCTAACCAGGTAAAAATCACTACCAAATATAAAGTTGATGTAGAAGGGTCTGAGGTAGATGATGAAATTCAAGAGATATTATATAATAACTTGGCTAAATATCTGCCGGAAGGTTTTACATACAGTGATTTCACTATCGGTGCAAATTCTTCACAAATCGGTATTTTGTCTGCTGTAAAAGTAGGGCCTACCATTGCTGATGATATTAAAAAAGATGCAGTTTGGGCAGTACTTGGATCTTTATTAGTTATATTCTTATATATCCTACTTAGATTCCGTAAATGGCAGTTCTCATTAGGTGCCGTTGCCGCACTTGTCCATGATGTCGTTATTGTACTTGGAATCTTCTCGCTGACATCACATTTGATGCCGTTTAGTATGGAAGTAGATCAGTCCTTTATCGCGGCTATTCTGACTGTTGTTGGTTATTCCATTAACGATACCGTGATTATATTTGATAGGATTCGTGAAGAAACTCAGAAGCGAGGCTGGAGAGGATCTGCTATTGTAAATAGTGCTCTCAACAGTACCATAAATAGATCTTTGAATACGTCGCTAACTACCTTAGTGGTGCTTATGGCAATCTTTATATTTGGAGGAGAATCTCTTCGTGGATTTATGTTTGCAATGATTGTGGGTATTACCGTTGGTACTTATTCTTCATTAATGATTGCTACTCCAATTATGTTCGATAGCACTAAAGATAAGGGTGAGGATAAAACTGTTGATGCATAATACAACAATTAATGGATGTGGTTGTTTTCAAATCGCATTTACATTCAAAACATAATAGAATATTATAAAAAAGGAACTGTCGATGAGGCAGTTCCTTTTTTTTTATAAGCACGATCGTTCATGTTTTAAGTATGCATACTACTTTTTTAATGCCGTTGGAATAGGTTTAGAACTAACTTTTCCTAACAAATCTTTGTGTTGACTGCCTATTATTTATACCCTAGAATGCTCGTTCAGATAAATATATTACGTAGTTTTACCTCAATAATAAGTTCTTTACATAGGAATCAGTCTAGTAAGGTTTGGGTTAAACCAACTAAGAGGGAATTGTGTGAAAATCACAAGCTGTCGCGCAACTGTAAGTAACCAAAAGAGTTTTTACAATATCACCCACTGTCCATGGATGGGAAGGGCGTAAAAATGTTACAAGTCAGGAGACCTACCACTACTAAAATGATAATGCTTTCGCGATTTGAAGCTGTGTCAAGTATTGATGGTAAACGCCTTAATCTAAAGGTGTGTTTTACTATTGGTATATGTTTTAAATCAGTCAGCATCTATGTTTTGAATCAAGATATGTTTAACTGATTTAATTCACACAAATGATTACACACAATCTAGGGTATCCGCGTATTGGTACCAAGAGAGCATTGAAGTTTGCTTTGGAGGATTATTGGTCTGGGAAAATTTCCGCCGACAACTTGCTTCAACAGGCCAAAGAACTCCGAAAAGAGCATTGGTTAGTGCAACAACAAAATGGGATTCAGCTCATTCCCACCAACGACTTTTCTTTATATGACCAAGTTTTGGACCTTAGTTTCACACTTGGTGCTATTCCGGAGCGATATACTGAAAAGTATAGTTTAAAAAATCGAGATCTGGATCTTTACTTCGCTATGGCGAGGGGCGTCCAACAGCAGGAGGTTGATATTATCGCTATGGAAATGACTAAGTGGTTCGATACTAACTATCATTATATCGTACCTGAATTTCATAAAGCACAATGCTTTGAGTTACATTCAGATAAAATACTATCTGAACTTAAGGAGGCTTTAGACTTAGGAATTACCCCGAAGCCGGTACTTATCGGTCCAATCTCATATTTGCTTCTAGGTAAAGAAAAACAATCTGACTTTGATCGATTGGATCTGCTTGAACAACTTCTACCAGTATACATTGAACTGTTGCAAAAAATTAAAGAGGCTGGTGCAGAGTGGGTTCAAATTGATGAACCATTTTTGGTCATGGATGTTGCAGAAGACTTAAAGAATCTTTATTTAGAGGTATTCGGTAAAATTGCCAAGGAGATTCCTGATTTAAAGCTAATCTTAGCGACTTATTTTGGAGATCTGGGCGTTAGTGCTTCATGGGTTGCCAAACTGCCTGTAGACACTTTGCACATTGATTTGGTTCGTGGTAGAGACGGCTTCGATCAAGTATTAGGATCCTTGGGTAAGAAAATCAATCTTTCACTAGGGATTGTTGATGGACGAAACGTCTGGAAGAATGATTATGAGGATTCTCTACAACTTATAGTAAAAGCAATTGATGTTCTTGGAGTTTCCAGAGTGAAATTGGCACCTTCCTGTTCTCTGTTGCACGTGCCTTTCGACTTAGACCATGAAAATCAAACGACAAGTCTACCGAGTGAAGTTAAAAGCTGGTTGGCCTTTGCCAAACAAAAAATAAAGGAAGTGGTACAACTTTGCGAACTAGCAGCAGCTCAGTCTGAAGACTTAAGTGTTTTGCATCAGAATAAAGCGGTAATGGAGTGTAAAAAGCATTCTAAGTTAATCCATAAACAAGATGTGAAATTAGCGGTTGACAGTATTTCTGCAACCGATGATGTTCGTACTAGCGAATTTGAAAGGCGGCAACAGCTGCAAAAGCAGCATCTGAAACTTCCATTATTTCCAACCACTACAATTGGTTCATTTCCACAGACCTCTGAAATTCGTTCCTTACGTTCTAAGTTTAAAAAGGCAAGTATAAGCCAGCAAGAGTATGATTTAAAAATTAGTCAGGTAATTAAGCAGGCCATTCTCTGGCAAGAACAAATAGGTTTGGACGTCCTAGTTCATGGCGAATTTGAGCGTAATGATATGGTGGAGTATTTCGGTGAACAATTGGCAGGATTTGCTTTTACCAAATTCGGATGGGTTCAAAGTTACGGTTCCAGAGCGGTTAAGCCTCCCATAATCTATGGCGATGTACAGCGACCACATCCAATGACTGTGAAATGGACAGCTTATGCTCAAAGTCTTACAGGGCTTCCAGTAAAGGGTATGTTGACTGGCCCTGTTACTATTTTACAGTGGTCTTTTGTGCGTAATGATCAATCCCGTGAAACAACCACTAACCAAATCGCATTGGCTATTAGTGAGGAAGTGCAGGATTTAGAAAAAGCCGGAATTAAAATTATTCAAATTGATGAGCCTGCCATTCGTGAAGGCTTACCGCTTCGAAAAGGTGATTGGGAGTCGTATTTAGACTGGGCGATAAAAGCCTTTAGAATAAGTGCTTCCAAAGTGAGTGATAGCACACAGATACACACCCATATGTGTTATTCAGAATTTAACGATATCATTAAGCACATTGCAGCCATGGATGCTGATGTTATAACCATAGAAACTTCTCGCTCTCAAATGGAGTTACTAGAGGCCTTTGTTGATTTTAAATATCCAAACGAAATTGGCCCCGGCGTTTATGATATACATTCCCCCAGGGTACCAACACAACTAGAAATGACAAGTCTGCTTGAGACCGCGGCTAGTTTAATACCTCATGATAATTTATGGGTTAATCCTGATTGTGGTTTGAAAACCAGAGGTTGGGAGGAAACAAAAAGTGCCTTAATAAAAATGGTGAATTCAGCGAAGGCGCTTCGTGAGAATTATCAAATTACTGTTGTTAATTAATGCCATGAGTTGAAGCATAAAAAAAGGAGCTGTGTTTTAAATACAGCTCCTTATATAGATAAACTAAATGTTTTATAGCCACTAGATTGTAGGCTTATTCTGTTGTAAATTCAATGCGGTCCCCATCCTGAAGCTTCCATAGCTCAATCATTCCAGCGTTAAGTTCCAGTACATATTTAGCAGGGCCCTTTGAAAGTAGGGATTCCTCTGACATTGGTGTTGCGTTTTCAATACTGCTAATAATAACGTTGTCGCTGTTAATAAATAAGAGGTCTAGTGGAATAGTGGTGTTTTTCATAAAGAAAGAACGCGGTTGCTCGTCATCAAAAACGAAAAGCATCCCTTGAGTTTTTTCCATAGTTGTTCTGTACATCAAGCCAGTTTCTCTCTCATAGGCATTGTCGGCTATTTCAATGTCGATTTTACCTACTTTAAGTGAATCCCCTTTAAGGATTTTCAATTCACCTTCCTTTTTAAAACTAATTTCCGTAGGCTTGATATCTTTTTTAGTTTGTGTTTGACAACTGATTAAAGCCATACAAAAAAGAAGTATGAGTACTAAAGTTTTGACTATAAAGTTGATCATTTCGCTACTGTTGAAGGTGTTGTTTTTGATGCTCTAAACATAAAGTAGATTCCAACAAGAATAAAAGGAATACTAAGCCACTGTCCTGTGGAGAGCAATCCGAGCTCACTTTCAAATCCACCTTGTGATTTTTTATAAAATTCTGCAATAAATCGAACCGTCCATAAAAGCACTAAAAAGAGTCCGAAGAGATAACCAGACTTAGTGCTCTTGTCTGTTTTCCAATAGAAATACCAAAGGATTATAAAAACGAGTAAATAACCTGCAGCTTCGTACAGCTGTGCAGGGTGCCTTGGGAAGGATTCACCTAACTGGGTGAAGACCACTCCGTAATCTGAATTGGTAGGTTTACCAATGATTTCAGAATTGAAAAAGTTTCCGAATCTGACAAATACCCCTCCTATAGCCACAGGGATCACTATGCGATCCAATATCCAAAGAATGGGCTTGTGAAGTACCTTTTTACTGTAATAATACATGGCAATGATGATAGCTATAGCTGCACCATGACTAGCTAGTCCTCTAAATCCTGTAAATTCAAACTCTGGTGAAAATTTAACCGGGAGAATAATGCTCAATGGGTCTGTGATAAACACGCTAGGTTCATAGAAAAGAAAATGACCTAATCGCGCCCCGATTAAGGTTGCCAATACGGTATAAATAAATAAAGAATCAAGGGCTTCTTCAGATTGATTTTCTTTTTTGTAAATCTTTTTCATGATAAACCACCCTAATGAAAAAGCGATCACAAACATCAAACTGTAGTACCGAAGTTGAAAGAACCCTAAGTCAAGTAATACCTGATCTGGATTCCATGTAAAACTCAATAAATGCATTTGTTTTATTTTAATACCTGGTAAATATAATCATAAAGTTTATAGTGACCTTACTGAGGATAAATAAACTTATGACTGTTGTTTAAGTACTAAAATCTTAAGGATACAAAGGTTCGAGTGCTGCTCGGTTATACTGCGATGTTTCAGCAATTCAATTCAACAAGTTTTTAGGTGTTTAATCGTTTGCTTTCAGATAATTAGTATAGGAATAGTAGCTTTAATTTTAAACCTCGACTTCATGCTGTTCAATTCGTTCGATTTTCTATTTTTCTTTCCGATTGCAGTGCTGGTTTTTTACCTTTTAAAACACCGTTATCGCTGGATGTGGTTGTTGTTCTGCAGCTATTTCTTCTATATGTATCTTGAGCCCATGATACTGCTGTTATTATGGACATCAACGATTGTCGATTATTACTGCGGTCTAAAAATGGATCAACATGATGAAATTAAAATTCGAAGGCGGTATTTATACTTAAGTATAGTCACCAATCTCGGCTTGTTATTCTTTTTTAAATACTTTGTCTTTTTTACTGTAAATGCCGCGGAAATCCTTGAATTTTTTGGAATTCAACTTGTAGATTCGGTAGGAGCACAGCATTCTGATTATGTAAAGATCTTGCTGCCGATCGGAATAAGTTTTTATACTTTTCAAACCTTGAGTTACAGCATTGATGTGTATAAGAGAGAGATTCCTGCGGAGCGACACTTGGGAAAGTACGCCCTCTTTGTTTCCTTTTTCCCTCAACTTGTTGCAGGACCGATAGAAAGGACCAAAAGGTTATTACCACAATTCAGTAAGGTCGTACATTTTAATGCTGCGCGTATCAAAAAGGGCATCATGATGATGGCCTGGGGATTCTTTTTAAAACTTGTGGTAGCAGATCGATTAGGCGTATATGTGGATGATGTGTTTTATAAGGCTTCAGATTACAGGGGTCTTCCGCTTGTTTTAGGGAGCTACTTTTTTGCGTTTCAGATCTATTATGATTTTTCTGCATATTGTGCTATAGCCATAGGAGCAGCTAAGGTGTTGGGTTATGATTTAATGCAGAATTTCAACCGCCCGCTTTTCTTTAGCTCCTTTAGAGATTTATGGAGAAGGTGGCATATTTCCCTTATGGAATGGTTTCGGGATTATCTATATATCCCACTGCTAAAAAATCTTAAGTTTTCTAAAGTCTCCGCTGTATTAGTCGTTTTTTTCTTCAATGGATTATGGCACGGCGCAAGTTGGACTTTTATAGTTTGGGGAGTGTTGTGTGGGGTATTGCTCATTGCGGAGACTGTAACAATAGATTTGAGGCGAAGTTTGTTACGCTCCGTGGGCTTAAACCATAATATGAAGGTTATTAAATTTCTTAATTGGCTGACGATATTTAGTCTATTGGTTATTACATTGGTGTTTTTTAGATCTAAAAGTATTGGTCAGGCTGGAATTTATTTGAACAATATGTTCTCATTTTCTTCGAGTGAAGTAGATGTTTACCATGACAAATTTGAACTGGGTTTGTCGCTTTTCCTTGTCGTTGTGGTCCAAACAATTCATTTTTACAAAGGGAATGATCGTATCTATGAACTTATCTGGAATAGGCCGAGATGGCTACGCTGGATATTTTATCTGCTATTTATTTTAGTGATGGTGCTCTTTAGTGTTAATCGCCAAAATAACTTTATTTATTTTCAATTTTAAGAACTTTAGTATGAAAGGGATACTGTGGAAAATATCGGTCTTGACTCTTGCACTTATAGGATGTTATTATTTTTTTATGGGGCAGTTAACCCAGGGTTTCGTCAATGAAAATTATTCAAAATTCACGCATCAATCACCTAGCCTGATTATTGGGTTGTCACGGGCTCATAACGGTATTGACCCAAGTGTGTTAGACAGTGTCCTGGATGGAACCCCTTATGAAGGCGGCTTTCTAAATTTTGCTTTTGAAAAATCGCAATCTCCGTATGGAAAGATATATTTTGAGGCTATAAAGAAGAAAATTCCAAAGCAAACCACCAAGGGCGTTTATATCCTTACGGTATCACCAGGTTCTTTTTCAGCGCCTGTGCGCATTACCTCAGTAGAGCAGATTATTGCGTTTGATCAAAATTCACTGTTAGGAAAGATTGGACAGCTCAATAAAAACCCAAATTATGAATACATCCGAAAGGGCTATGGAGGGTCCTTGTACAAGGGTTTTTTACCCAATAATCCACAAATTACTACCGTATTCCACGATAATGGTTGGGAGGAATTTAAGCTCTTTAAGGGAAGCTATCACATCACAGAAGAAGACATTGCCAATTGGACATCTCAAACCATCGGGGGTTACAGACTAATTATGAAGGAGCACCCAGAGAAGGCTTCCACATACCGAATGGGAAGCTTTCAGCAAATCATATCGTTTTTAAAACAACACGGTCAGGTCTTTGTAGTGCGCATGCCAATTGATCCTTTGGTTTTGGGTCTGGAAAACAAATTGTGGAAAGAATTTAACACAGAGATGACTCTAATCAGCGCAAAAAAGGACGTTCCTTATTTTGATTTCTCCGATGCAACTCAGTACAAAACCTACGATGGATCACATCTGAGCTCTATTTACGCCAAGGAGTTTAGTGAACGATTGGCTTTGGAGATACAGCGCTATTATCGGACACCATCCTTTTGATTTCGGTGTTTAAAGGCTTCACTATGGTGCGTACAGTATTGTTGCTGTAATATTTCAGAATCAACCGGTAGTTTAAGTAGTTTTCAGGTATGGTAATCGTGATTTTAGACTTATTACCAATGGATTTCATAACCAATGGATTATCATAAACGTCACATTTTAAAAGGAACCATTCGACTCTTCCGTTTTCTTTGTTTGGAACCTCGAAGCTCCATGGACTTTTTGAAGTTTTAAATACGGCGGTATAGTGATAAGGAAAATGGACCTTTAATCGTGCTGCAGGTTGCAAAATTGTAAGATCAAGATCTTCCGGGGTGTATTTTTGTTGGTTTAAAAATGATTGTACTTGTTTGAGTTCGGGCTTAATTGCACCATTATAGTCGATTAATCCATTTAAATCCATACTGTTGCTCTCGTGTCTATCCTGCCAATTTGCAATATAAATACTTTTGTGTTTCTGGTATAACGAACTGATCTGCTGGAGGGCCTCCGGTGGGACGGCACCTAATTGAAAGGCAATCTTATGCTTGTTGGCATAATGGATGAATTCAGATAAATAACAACTGTCCTTCGCGTTTCGAATATTAATAGCTAGGGCATCTATAGGAGGTGATTTTGATAGCAGCAATGCCGTGTGTTTAATGGTGTGCTGATTTAAATCCAATGAAACAACAATAGGCCGGGACGCATCTGCTGCCTTAATTTTTATCATTAAATCTCGTACCCAATCACTGTATTGTTGCTGTTTATCCTGAATTTTTTCTATTTTATAGTGTTGGGTGTAATAACTGAGAATGTCATGAGAGAAATGCCAAGAGGTGATCGAAGACTGATCCTTCAACCGATGTACTGTATTTAGAACATCTAGCTGTAATTGTTCTATTTCAGCAGTGTTTCTAAAGTCAACAATAGGAGCCAGCCAAAAGCCGTAGTCGATACTTAAGTCGTATTGCTTTGCAGTTTTAAAAACGTTGTGGTCGTAAATGCTACTGCCAAAATATTTAATGTGATTAAACCCTGTGGATTTTATCCGGCTAAAGTCTTTTCGTAATGTTTTATTATCGAGAGTGTAATAATTTTTATACCAATTAATCCCCTTGTTGTAGATAATCCCTTTGATATTTTTAGCGATTTCTTGATCCAGTGTGCTGTGTTGGGTAAGGGCGATACTTGTACTATCCATAGCAACGCAATTTTCGTCCTGTATCTCAGTAGTCCAGATCGTTCTGCGCAGTCTATCATAATCCTTTATTTGCCAATTTAAAATAGAGGTGTTGAGTTGTCGAGGAACATTTTTGTCGATCGCACTATTGAAGAACACCAAGTGTTTAATCTCGGGATATTTTTCTGATATACTTTCTATGGCTTGGCTTAACCATTCGGTTTGATTGGTAGTCTCTGCTAGGCTTCCAAACTCTGCTAAGATGACTGGTTTGTTGATCTTCTGCGCTTTAAGTGCTTTTTGATATGGAATATAGAGCTGATCAAAGTCAGCTTGTGCACCATAGTTTAGGGTAGTAAGCCCTACAAAATCCACGTAAGAATCCCCCGGGTAATACGAGGCCACCGCCTGAGATTTCCATGGATTCCACACCCACCGTACATTGGTGACACCGACCTCCTTAAATATTTTCCAAACATGGACCCAGGCTTTTTTAAATTCTTCAGCACTGTTGCTGCCCGTTTTGGACCATGGATAAAAAGGATTGTCAAATTCGTGTGCAAATCTCAGATATACTTTATTGTTGTATGACTTAATAGCAAAGGCGGTTTGTTTGATGTAGGTATCGAAATCCCCACGTATAATGTGTTTAAAAACGTATTTGTTTTCTCGATAGTCCTTCAGGGTGTGGCTAAAACTAAAATCACTACTCCAGGGTTCCCAGCTAATGATGGGGGTATGGGTTTTCTGTTCCAATGCTCTTTTTAAGTTATTGAAATGATAGGTGTCTCCCCATGGTATGTAGTAAGCACTGATATCAAAAGCTATATTTAATTTTCTCTCAATTTTGCTTATTTCGTTTCCATTGCTCAATCCGTTGTTATACAGGGGGCTATAGATGCCTAAATAGTACTGAGAAAGATGTGCGGGCTTTGCATGAGTGCTAACACCATCCCATTTCTTGTATTGTTGGTTGTTGATGGAAAATATGGAGAAGGCCGTTATTAGAATCACTAAAGGCAAGCCGGTACGGCGGACAAGACTATATATTGTATGGCGAAATCTCCACAGTCTGATCTTTACATTGAGGTTCGTTTGGTAAGCTTTCTTTGAAAAGTTGTTTTTAATGGCGTTGATCTGTTGGGATTTATGGAATCCAAGGTAAACGGTAAAGAACATAAAGAACGCATTTAAAAGTGCAAAACCCGCCATAAAGAGGCTGAAAGGGGTAAGGTTCTTCTGTAACCCATATACAATGGAAGCCAAGGATATAACTCCCATGATGACATTTGGAGCCAATATTTTCCAGCTGGTTTTATCTTCACCTGTTTTTGGAGTAGGAAGGTAGGGGATCTTCTTTCCAAAAACGGTGTATAGGCATCCCAAACAAAATATCCACCATGTACTGATTTGCAATAAACCTCCCATTGCGTGAAAACCCCGTTCTTTTTCTTCCATCACCCAGCGTTGGACGTAATTTCTAATGATAATAATCGTGGCTATCAGAGGAAATAAACCTAACCCAAACTGCAGCACATTTCCTTTCCATGGGGTAATTGAAAACGATAACGCAATGATGGGAATTAAAAAATTGATCAAATAAAAAAATCCAATAATGTAATGTAATGGGATTAGTCCATAATGGATGCGTTGCCTCCAATTAAAGTGTTTGAATAATTTCGGATACACATGGACGAGAAGATCTGTCGTACCCCTGGCCCATTTGAGTTGTTGTTTGTAGTATGCCGTTAGCGAGGAAGGTACAAGCCCTCTAGCTAGAATTTTCGGAACATAAACGGATTTCCACCCATTAGCATGTAGTCGCATGGCCGTATGCATGTCTTCGGCCAGGCCGGCAGCATGACCTTGAATACTATCAATAGCTTCTCGTCTAAAGGTACAATTGGCACCAATCGCATTTACGGTGCCATAGCTATTCATACACATCATGATCGGGCCGTAAAACTGAAAGGTTTGTTGGGCGGAACCTTTTGCGACATAGGATTCATGGATGTTATTATAGGCCTGCACTATCTGGACAAAACCAATTTCTTTATCCTCAAAATAGGGAAGTACATGATCCAAGAATGCAGGGGATGGCACGTGATCAGGATCGAGTATGACGCAGATTTCCCCCTTGGCAATTTTGCGCAAAGCGTTGTTGATATTTCCAGCTTTTGCATCTATACGGTTTGTTCTGCTCACATGATGGATATCGTTCTTTAAACAGAATTCAATCAAATGAGAATCGTTAGCCTCATCACATAAAATAGTAGTATGCGGATAGTTAATACTTTTAATGGCCATTAAGGTGTTTTCAATCATCTCGTAGGGCTCTCCAGGGAAATAGGTTGTCAGTACATCTACCGTATAATGCTTTGTGATAGGTTTGACTTTAGGTACCGATATGTCCCAATAGTGATACCATTCGTATATTATCCTAGCAAGACTATAGCCCAATGTGATACAAAGTAGGATGTAGAGGAATTTGTTGCCGATCTTGTCGATGGATAAAAAAATGAACATAAAATAAATGATGGCCGAGCAGCCCACAATGATCATAAATCGCAAGGTGTTTTGTTCCCTTTTCGTAGGTGGAAGTATGGTGATTGGACGATTCATTGAAGTACGTAGAATGGAATGTTGGCTGTAGTGAAATTTTGATGGCTATCGTATAAATAGACAAATAAACGATATGGTCCAGCTTGCTGTGGCGCTTGAAATTTTATGTGATCTGAATTTCCCACAAGTGCAAAGGATTTCGGTTTTTTCTCATTTTGATCTTGGATTACATTCCATCCTTCAGCCACGATTTCCCATCTGATCTTTAGGCTGTCTGAGGCTTGGTATTCCACCCTAGCTATACAGCTGCTATTTGGATCTAGTAGGATGTTTGCCCAGCTGTTCTTGGTATTCAAAACCAATTTTTCAATTTGCGGCGGTTTACTCAGTACTGTATTAGGGCTTTGGAAGTATTGGGAAACACTATAGGCCATATTACTCCTTCTTCCAGTAGAATCCAACAAGCTAAACCAGGTGTGAGTGCTTTCTTGTTTCTCACCCCAATAAAATACCAGGTCCCCTAAATTTCGGGAACAATACACGTCTAAATACCGACTGTAAATCTTTTCTATTTCTTCAGCTTTTTGAGTGTCATTAAGCTCAATGGTGGCGTCCCATAGCGTTTTTCTGTTAGCCCAGGGGCCTTCAGCACCCCATTCACTGATCAAAAAAGGGCCGTCCCAATAGGGACTTAACTTACCTATTTCGGATTCCATTTGGTAGATCTGTCCAAAGATGTTTATAGAGATAAAATCCAAATCGGGACTTTTCCTTAACAAACTAAATATCCTCTTCTTTGCGATGGAGGCAATACTAGTAGAAACTGGATGATTAGGATCCAGTTCATGAATTTGATTTACCAATGAATTGAAAAAGGAGATAAAACTTTTTTCACTACTGTCCAAAAAATAATTCGAAGGAAACTGTATTTCATTGCCGAGCATCCAAAATAAAAGGGCAGGGTGATTTTTGTGGGCGTTGACTAAGTTTTTGATATTCATCATGGCTGAGTCCCTAGCGGATTGGGATTTGTAATACATGCTTTGGTAATTAGACAGTGGAATATCCACAGCAACTGCCAGGTTGTTGACCAATGCTTTATCAAGTACTGATTTAAGATTCGTGGTGTCGTAAATTCGAATGGTATTGGCTCCCGCTTCTGCCAGTGATTCGATATGTCTTGCAGAACCTGCAGCGCCTTTAATCTTAAAGGGCAGGGAATTACGCATAATTGTAAATCCTTGCTCAGTTTTGGCTACGTATACAGTTCTATCCTGCGATAACATAGCAGGGGGGGTGGAACAAGAGGCTAATGTGAGTAGTAAAATAAACGGTAATAGACGCATATGTATTAGATTGAGGATAAAATTAATAGAAGCGAGTAATTACAAATCGAATTATAGTTAAACTTCTTAAAAACAAGACGAAAGGACCAAGCCTTAGCGACACTCTCTTACCGCTGTAGCCTATGCTGTATTTTGAAAATTCGTGGAAATTTGGATTTTCCTGTACCTTGATGTGTGATTTGTCTATAAGTCAGACTTTAAAACATGAGCTAAATACGTATCTTTGCACCTAAATTTTAGAATTGATGAATATTCAAGATCTCATTATATCCAAGGTTAAGGAGGCCGTAAACACCATTTTTGAAAAAGAATTGGAAAGCGTAGAACTTCAAACCACCAGAAAGGAATTTGAAGGTGATTTAACAGTAGTTATATTTCCTATGCTTCGTACCATTAAAGGAAACCCACAACTTATAGGGGAGGAAATAGGAGCTTATTTGGAGCTTAATGTGGGTCAAGTGATCCGTTTCAATGTGGTCAAAGGGTTTTTGAACTTGGTTATTTCTGAATCTTATTTCATCGACTTTTTTAATGGAATCCGCACTCAAGCTCATTTTGGATATCTGAGCCCAGAACCAGGAAGTGATGCGGTGATGGTGGAGTATTCTTCCCCAAATACCAATAAGCCTCTACACCTGGGCCATATTAGAAATAACTTATTGGGATACTCCGTTTCAGAGATTCTAAAGGCATCTGGAAAAAAGGTATACAAGACTCAAATTATAAATGACCGTGGTATTCATATTTGTAAATCCATGATTGCATGGCAGAAATATGGTAATGGAGAAACTCCGAAATCGACTGGTCTTAAAGGCGACAAACTAGTAGGTAATTACTATGTCGAATTTGATCGCGTATATAAAACGCAAATCCAAGAATTGATCGACCAAGGAGTTGATAAGAAAGAGGCTGAAAAGCAAGCCCCGATTCTTCAAGAAGCGCAAGAAATGCTCCGCAAATGGGAAGCGGGAGATGCAGAGGTGGTAGAACTTTGGACGACCATGAATGGTTGGGTATACCAAGGTTTTAATGAAACATATAAGAATTTAGGGGTTGACTTTGATCAGCTCTACTACGAGAGCAATACCTATTTATTAGGAAAAGACATCGTTGCTGAAGGTTTGGATAAAGGTGTGTTCTACACCAAGGATGACGGTTCTGTCTGGATCGATTTAAGTGCTGAAGGATTGGACGAAAAAATAGTACTTCGTTCTGATGGAACTGCAGTTTATATGACGCAGGATATTGGAACTGCAATACAACGGGTAAAAGATTTTCCTGATGTCGGTGCATTGGTCTATACAGTTGGCAACGAGCAGGATTATCATTTCAAGGTCTTATTTTTAATTCTAGAAAAACTGGGATATTCGTGGGCAAATCATCTTTATCACCTGAGTTATGGAATGGTAGACCTTCCTAGTGGTAAGATGAAAAGCCGTGAAGGCACCGTGGTGGATGCTGATGATCTTATTCAAGAAATGGCTGATACTGCAGGAGAAATCTCTGCTGAATTAGGGAAATTGGAAGGGTTTAGTGATCAGCAAAAACAAGAGTTGTATAAAACCATAGGACTTGGAGCATTAAAATATTTCATATTAAAGGTAGATCCCAAAAAACGTATTTTATTTGATCCTAAAGAATCTATAGATTTTCAAGGAAATACCGGTCCGTTTATTCAATATACTTACGCTCGTATTCAATCCATTATCCGCAAGGCTGATTTTGATTTTGATGCCAATGTGAGTTCAGTATACGAATTGCATGAAAAAGAGCGGGAACTCATCAAACAAATGCAGCAATTTCCTGAGGTTATTCAAAATGCAGCATTGAATTACAGTCCTGCGCTTATTGCGAATTATGTGTTTGATTTAGTGAAAGAATTCAATTCATTCTATCAGAACGTTTCAATTCTAGGGGCTGATCAACTGGAGGAAAAAGTATTTAGGGTACAACTTTCTAAAAAAGTAGGTCAAATTATTGAAGACGCACTGGCTTTATTAGGTATTCAGGTGCCAGAAAGAATGTAGTTGGACACAGAGTATAATGAGCCAAAGGAGATAGATATAACATTTAAAAACCCCGAGACAGTTGCGCTGATCGGGGTTTTTTCCTTGCTTTAGTCAAGGGTAAATTAACAAACTCAAAATAGTTATTATTGTATGTACATTGGGCCTTCAAAGACTTAAAATTAATTTGGTTGCCATTGGTAATTGATGTCAGATGCCTTGATAAGCTCATGACTACTCTGATGCATTTCAATCAACCGTTTCAATTCTAAAACCTCCGCTTTATTGAGCAGAAGCAAAAGGTTGGATTGTATGGTTGGAATCGGAATACGCTTGTCGTAGACCGAATATTTAAACTCCTGTTCCCAATACTCCACTTCTAAGGTATACATATAGCGCTGGAAACTCTCAAACTCATCTTGTGTAAAATTAAAGTTGATGTTGTTAAACAACAATTGATACATGTAATTGCGCTTACAGAAGATGAGTAAGCCGTTTTTTGATCTACTTAGTATTTTGAGGTGTTTACACATGGTCAATTGGTTTTATGATTGCGCTGTTTACTGTAAACAAAAATATAAAATTTATTTAGATTGAATAAAAATAATTATATATTTGTCAATATTATTAAAGCAAGAAGTTATTCTAAATTCAAAGATTATGACTTTACTTAGGAGTGTTTAGTTAGCTTGTTTAGCCATAATGTTAATTAAACAATCAGTTACTCCATTAATTTCATATGGTAAGGGGTGCTTTTTTAAGTGCCCCTTTTTCATAATCCTATCACAACAAAATTTTAGAAGCCGTCTAATTACGGTCACAACCATAGGAAGCAAAGGAGGTGATTTACTATATTCAGGTGTCAATTTATGGGTTACGGAATTTGTAAAAATTCTATATATTGCATAAAATTCACCCCTATGACTAAGCTTTTTTACGGATTGCTTGTCTTGTTTGTTTTGGTGTCCTGTGTTGATGACGATGATTCAAATGAGCTTGCGAAATTAGCTGCTTCCAATCGATTGGGAACGGGTGATTCGGCTCGGGATTTTCTAACTGAAGAAAATTTTAAGGCTGTTGTATTCGAAGTCGTTTATGTGGAGGATTATCCACCTTCTGACGCTGCTTTGGATAATTTAGCAGAATTCACAAACAAGTATTGTCATAAATCCGCAGGTGTGGAAATAACCAAAAGAGCTATTCCTGCTCCAGGAAAAGAATATTATACAATTTCTCAAGTTGATAGTCTTGAACAAGAATTACGTTCGCAATACAATAGAGAAGGTCGTTTAGCGGTGTTTGTATTCTATTTGGATGGAACTTATAAAAGTGAAAAGCAGAGTTCAGTAGCTAGTGGACTTACTTTAGTTCTGGGCGTATCATATAGAAACACTTCCTTTGTTGTTTTCAAGAACAGTATTGATAAGTTGTCTAGCTCACGGTCCTTTGCTTTAGAGAGTACCGTTTTAAGACATGAATTTTCGCATTTATTGGGACTTGTCAATGTCGGCACCAAAATGCAAACTAACCATATTGATCCTGAAAATGGGCATCACTGTATTGTTGAAAGCTGTCTTATGAATTACCAAGTCGAATCGGGTTGGCAATTTTCACGATGGAACATGGCGCCTCAGATACCCCTACTCGACAGTCAGTGTATTGCTGATTTGCGGGCTAATGGGGGCAAATGAATTGTTTTATTCCTAGTTTAAGTAGTATCCAATACCGCATAAATTCTTAATTTTGTATGGTGATGCAACAAGGGATAACTTTTTCTAAAGAAAACAAACACATTCTAAATACGATACTCAAATTGGCATTTCCAATCATAATTGCCAATGTATTGCAAACCATGTATCAGCTGGTAGATACCTTTTGGTTGGGTCGACTTAGCGCCAACGCTGTGGCGAGTGTTAGTTTAAGTTTTCCGATTTTGTTTTTAGTGGTTGCTTTAGGGGGTGGACTTACCCTTGCTGGAACTGTCATTGTTGCGCAGCACAAAGGAGCAGGGGACCAAAGAATGGTCAATTATGCCTCCTCTCAAACCATCATGGTGATTTTCTTTATTTCCATAATACTGGCTCTTGTGGGTTATTTTTCTGCAGAAACGTTAATGTCTTTGATAGGCGCAGGAGAGGAATTGAAAGATGATGCTGTGGTTTATTTCCAAGTATCTTCATGGGGCTATATTTTTATGTTTATGTTCTTTGTGTACCAATCCTTGATGAGAGGAATTGGTAATGTAATTATACCTATGTACATCGTTCTGGGTACAGTGATTTTGAATCTAGTCCTAGACCCCTTGTTTATCTTTGGTTATGGGCCAATTCAAGGTTATGGGGTTGCAGGCGCTGCAGTGGCAAGTATATTTACTCAGGCCATTTCAGCTAGCATTGGACTTTACATACTATTTAAAGGTAAAAAAGGAATTAAAATCCACTTCTCCCATATGCGTTGGGATTTTAAATGGGTTAAAAATCTATTTGCCCTAGGGTTACCAGCAAGTTTGGATCAATCAAGTAGGGCAGCGGCTATGACCGCCATGGTGATGTTGGTTACTAGTTTCGATAGCGAAATTGTGGCCGCCTATGGTGTTGGTGCCAGGATACTAAGTCTTGTAATCGTTCCGGCTCTCGGTCTTTCTATTGCCACCACCAGTCTGGTGGGCCAAAATATTGGAGCGGGTCGATTGGATAGAGCGGAGCGGGTAGGTAATGTTGGCGTTTGTCTAGCTGCTATAGGACTAAGTGTTTTAGGCATTGTATTGTTTTTTCTGGCGGAGCCACTAACGAGATTCTTTGTGCCTGAGGATCCTCATGTGATCGAGGTCGGTTCTAAGTTTATCAAAATTATGGCGCCCAGCTTTGGCCTTTTGGGAATACAACAGGTGTTAAACGGGGTTTTTAATGGGGCAGGACTTACTAAAATATCAATGCTTATCTCAGTGGTAGTACTCTGGATAGCGAGGTTTCCAATGGCGTTTATGCTGTCCAATAATACCAGCTTAAGCTATGAGGGGATTTGGTGGGCATTTCCAATTTCAAATGCCATTGCCGCTATAATAGCCTTTGTTTATTACAAAAGAGGAAGCTGGAAAAAAATACAACCACAGCTGGTGTAAGGGGGCTAATCTATTAAAGAAGGGATTTTAAATTTTAAGCCGCTGTAAATAGCTTGGTTAAGAAGTCTAAAATAACTTTCGAACTTCGAATTCAAATTCTTAAATTTGCAGCTCTCTATAGATTCGAAGTTGAATTTATTTGAGAACATCACCAATTCTCATTATTGAGTAAAAGCAGTAAGATAATATGTTTGATAATTTAAGCGAAAAATTAGATAAGGCCTTTCATGTTCTTAAAGGACATGGACAAATTACCGAGGTTAACATTGCAGAAACCCTTAAAGAGGTGCGACGTGCTTTGTTGGATGCGGATGTGAATTTTAAAACAGCTAAAGAGTTTACCAATTCAGTAAAAAGCAAGGCGCTTGGGCAGGATGTATTGACCTCTCTTAAACCGGGTCAATTAATGGTGAAGCTTGTCAAAGATGAACTTACCGAGCTCATGGGTGGTGAAGCAGCGGGGGTTGATTTATCAGGAAACCCTTCTGTGATTTTAATGGCTGGTCTTCAAGGGTCAGGTAAAACCACATTCTCAGGTAAACTAGCTAATTTTCTAAAAAATAAGAAAACTAAAAATCCACTTTTGGTGGCCTGTGATGTTTATCGTCCTGCAGCGATTGATCAGTTGCACGTAGTGGGTGAGCAAATAGGTGTTGCTGTATATTCAGATAGAGAGAATAATGATCCTGTTGCTATTGCCAAAGCAGGTGTGGAACACGCTAAAGCTAATGGTCACAATGTAGTGATTGTAGATACCGCGGGTCGTTTGGCAGTTGATGAGCTAATGATGAAGGAGATTTCTAACATCCACAGCGCAATTCATCCGAATGAAACACTATTTGTAGTAGATTCCATGACTGGTCAAGATGCCGTAAATACAGCAAAGACCTTTAATGAAGTATTGGACTTTGATGGGGTTATTCTTACCAAACTCGATGGTGATACACGAGGTGGGGCAGCACTGTCTATTAAATCTGTGGTAAATAAACCGATTAAATTTATCGGTACCGGAGAGAAAATGGATGCCGTTGATGTCTTCTACCCATCACGTATGGCAGACCGTATCTTAGGGATGGGGGATGTTGTTTCTTTGGTAGAGAGAGCTCAAGAGCAATACGATGAGGAAGAGGCCAGAAAACTACATAAGAAAATTGCAAAAGATCAATTTGGTTTTGATGACTTTTTGAGTCAGATACAACAAATCAAAAAGATGGGTAGCATGAAGGATTTACTCGGGATGATCCCAGGGGCTGGAAAGGCCTTAAAGGGTATCGATATAGATGATGACGCGTTCAAAGGAATTGAAGCGATCATTCACTCTATGACCCCGGAGGAGCGTACTTCACCATCTGTACTTAATGGTAGTAGAAAAAAACGTATTGCCAAGGGTAGTGGAACTTCTGTTCAAGATGTAAATCAACTACTTAAACAATTTACTCAGATGAGTAAAATGATGAAGATGATGCAAGGAGGCGGCGGTAGAAAAATGATGCAAATGATGCAAGGACTTAAATAAGTCGCTTTAAAATATGTTTGTAGCCAATTAAAAACAAGCTTAAAAATTATAAACCTATACAATGGAACTTCTAGACGGAAAGAAAATATCCAATCAAATTAAAGATGAGATTGCGGAAATCGTTCAAAAGATTAAAGCAAACGGTGAAAAGGTACCGCACTTGGCGGCGGTAATTGTCGGTAATGATGGGGCGAGTCTCACTTATGTAGGGAGTAAGGTAAAGGCTTGTGAGCGAGTAGGATTTGAATCTACTCTTGTAAAGCTTCCTAGCACAACCAGCGAATTGGAACTCATGCGAAAGATTGATGAACTGAACAAGAATCAAGATATTGATGGATTTATCGTTCAGTTGCCTTTGCCTGAGCAAATCAATGAGCAACGTGTGCTGATGGCAATCGATCCAGATAAAGATGTGGATGGTTTCCATCCGACAAACTTCGGGAAAATGGCTTTGGATATGAGTACTTTTATTCCAGCCACTCCATTTGGGATATTAGAGTTGTTGGAACGCTACAATGTAGAAACTAAAGGAAAGCACACTGTAGTTATCGGTCGCTCGCATATCGTTGGACGTCCTATGAGTATTCTAATGGGAAGAAAAGGATTTCCTGGAAACTCAACTGTAACCCTTACCCATAGTCATACTAAGAATATTACGCAAATAACTTCTCAAGCTGATATTATTATTACTGCATTAGGGCAGCCAAATTATTTGAAAGCGGAAATGGTGAAGGATGATGTCGTGATTATCGATGTCGGAATTACGAGAGTTCCAGATGAAGATTCTCCAAAGGGATACAAAATCACTGGAGATGTAGATTTTGAAAACGTGAGTAAAAAGGCAAGCTTTATCACGCCAGTACCTGGAGGTGTTGGTCCAATGACCATTGCTATGTTACTTAAAAACACACTTCTGGCAAGAGAGCGTCACCGCGTTAAAACCCAATCTAAATAAGGGATAAGCACAACAATATTTTAAAATAATAGGACATCAAACCGCCCTGTCGAAAGATAGGGCAGGTTAAATTTTTCGATTCCCGTATTCGTTTTTGTATATTTTTACCAGTAGTAGAAATAGGCTTAAAAGTAAGGGGCCAAATACTAGGCCTATAAACCCGAATAAAGGAACACCAATGATGACTCCAATAAGTGTAATAAGGGGATGAAGGTTGGCTAGTCTTCGCTGCACGACCATTCGAAAAATATTATCCGTGGACCCAACTACCGCAATTCCGTATATCAATAACCCAATAGATTCCCAATGTTGGCCTTGAGTATATAATAATAAAGTTACTGGAAGAACCCCAAGTGCCGTACCTACGAAAGGAATCATAGAACCAACTACGGTAACAACAAACCAAAATATAGGATCTTGAACCCCAAATATATAGTAACCAATAAGTGCCACCACTCCCTGTAGTAAAGCTACCAATGGAATTCCGATGGCGTTTGATTTTACGACCTCGGTACTTTCTTTAGATATTAATTTAATGTTTTCATCGCTCAAAGGAAGGAAGTTTAATACTCGTTTTTGAAGGTTTTCCGATTCTACGAGTAGGAAGTATAGGATGAAATACATCATCGTTAATGCTATCAAAGCATCAAAGGTACCTCCTGCTAATCCCTGAATTTGAGTAGATATCCAGCCTGTAATTTCTTTGGTGTTCAGATCAGTTGAATGACTAAACCCGATATACTGTTCAATCTCTATTATTTTGGTTTTTACAATAGCCATCACTTCTTCGGAGTTGGCTACAGCTTTCTGAATCTTAGACGAAAGTAATAGGATAATTAGGCTTACTGGGATAACGATAATGACAATTGAAATAAGAATGATAATTGTCGCTGCCAGCCATCGCTTGAAGCCGTACTTTACCATGTGTTTCATGAGTCTTTTAAAAATCACATACATGGTAATAGCTCCCAATATGCCAGAGAAATAAGGAAGCAATTCCTCTATGATTAGATATCCCAAAAGTACTATTGAGAGTAGTACAAACAATTGTCGGATGAGTCCAGGACTTAATTGATCTTTATACATATTGATTGATTCAGTATTCCCAAATTTAATGAATGCTTTTATGATTCGCTCATTTTTGAGTGTATTTTTAAAATGCAGTACTAATTTGTGTGATGTGAAGGCTATTGTCGTTGTGGGTAAAGAAATCTTTTATCCTAAAGTCCTTCAACAAATTTGGTAGACAATAGGAGTGATGTAAATTTGTATGGATACAGATCAAGGCTGTGTGTTTAGTGGGGGTATAGGAGTTTAAAAGACATAAAAAAACCTGTACTTTACTAAGTGTAAGATACAGGTTTTTGTGTATTTGACTTGATGCTAAATTATTGATTCATCGTCATTAAAAACTCTTCGTTGTTTTTGGTCGTACGAATACGTTGATCCATGAACTCCATGGCTTCAACAGGATTCATATCTGATAAATATTTACGCAAGATCCACATTCTTTGAATGGCGTTTTCATCAAGCAATAAGTCATCGCGTCTAGTTGATGAAGATATCAAATCAATGGCAGGGAAAATTCGTTTGTTGGCAATACGTCTGTCGAGTTGTAGTTCCATATTACCTGTTCCTTTAAACTCTTCGAAAATAACTTCGTCCATTTTGGAACCTGTATCAGTTAATGCAGTTGCAATGATCGTTAATGAACCACCACCTTCTATATTTCTAGCCGCACCGAAAAAACGTTTTGGTTTGTGCAACGCATTGGCGTCAACCCCACCACTTAAAACCTTACCACTGGCAGGCTGTACGGTGTTGTATGCTCTTGCTAGACGAGTGATGGAATCCAATAGGATAACCACATCATGTCCACATTCTACCAAACGTTTTGCTTTCTCTAATACAATGTTTGCCACCTTTACGTGTCGATCTGCAGGCTCGTCAAAAGTAGAAGCGATAACTTCTCCTTTTACGTTACGTTGCATATCTGTAACCTCTTCCGGACGTTCGTCAATTAAAAGAATTAATTGGTATACCTCTGGGTGATTCGCAGCAATTGCATTAGCGATATCCTTTAAAAGCATGGTCTTACCAGTCTTAGGCTGAGAAACGATCATACCTCTTTGTCCTTTTCCGATAGGAGAAAACAAATCTACGACCCTAGTGGATATGGTGCTTCTGTTTTCAGCCAATCTAAATTTTTCTTCTGGGAATAACGGAGTTAAGTGCTCAAAGGATACGCGATCGCGTACCACCTGTGGATCCAATCCGTTAATTTGGTTCACCTTAATTAAAGGGAAATACTTTTCTCCTTCTTTAGGGGGGCGTACTGTTCCTCTAACAGTATCACCGGTTTTTAATCCGAAAAGACGTATTTGTGATTGAGAAACATAAATATCATCCGGAGAGGAGAGGTAGTTATAGTCACTACTTCTCAAGAAACCGTAACCGTCTTGCATGATATCCAAGACGCCTTCGCTCTCAACAATACCGTCAAATTCAAAATCAGGTTCTCTGTACCTGTTTTTCTTTTCCTTATCAAAATTGTCTTTATCCTTAGGAGCAGTATTGCTACTTTTTTTATGCTGATGTGTTTGGTTATTGTTCGAGTTGCGAGGATTGTTGCTATTCTCGTTGCGTTTATTGTTCTGCTGGTTGTTGCTTGAAGCGTTGTTAGACTGTTGTTTAGGTTCCGTTTTTGGTTTCTGAACAACCTCTGCTTTGAGGGATTTATCAGCTTCTTTTTGAGGAGCTGCTGCTTCTACTTTTGGGTTTGAGGCTATTGCCGCTTTTGGTTTTGCCTCTTGTTGTTTTTCCACTTTTGGTTTTTCTACTTTTGGTTTTGCTTCTACAGCTGGCCTTGAGGCCGCTGGCGCAGGTGAAAAAGCTTTATTTGTACCGCCGTTATTATCTTCTACTTTTCCTGTAGATCTTTTAGTAGTGCGTGTCCTTTTTTTAGGCCTTTGTTGAGAAGGTGTTTCTGTGCTACTGGATTCTTCCTCTTTGGGAGTTTCTTTAGTACTTACAGCATCTGGGCTGGCAGCTTGAACGTCGAGAATTTGATAAATGAGGTCGTCCTTTTTGAACGTTTTAAATTTGGGAATACCAGCCACTCTAGCAATCTCATGTAGTTCGGCAAGCTTTTTTGCCTTTAAATCTGAAATTTCAAACATTGATTAAATAAATAAATTATTATTTGGTCTGAGGTAAATTATGATTGTTGTTTTGAAAAAAAATATAGAAGTACAAAATCTAATTGAAGTAAAGTACTTGTTTTGAATTGACTACGCAATATTACAAATTTATTTTAATAAACAAGCATTATTTTTGGAAAAGAACATTATTTTTGCCTAACAAAATTAAAATTGTGATACAGCGCATTCAATCAATATATCTATTAGTGGTCGTCCTAGTTAGTGGGGCTTTACCTTTTTGGCTGCCTTTGTGGACGGATGAGCAATCAATCCCAGTTTATGCTCAAGATGATTTATTGGTTATGGGGAGTTTTGGAGTTGTTGCAATTTTAGCGCTCAGCGCTATATTTATGTATAAGAATAGAAAAAACCAGTTTGTGATAAACAGACTCAATATGATACTTAATCTTTTTTTACTAGGATTTTTCGTTTATCGGTCGCTAACTCTATCCGGAGAAACTAATGTTTCTGAGAAGGGTATTGGGATGCTTCTCCCTATTGTTTCTATCGTTTTTTTAGTGTTAGCCAATAAGGCTATTAAAAAGGACGAAGATCTCGTAAAATCTGTTGATCGGTTACGATAAACCTAACATCTTAGTATATTAGTGCGTTAAAGCCCCTTCTTTATGTTGGGGCTTTTTTTAAGCTATACTCTTACAAAGGATGATTACTTATATTCCGAAACAAAATGTAGTTTCACTGTCGGATACTTCTGTTGTGTCATTTGGATAGAAAATGGAGAGTCGGCCAAAAATACTAGTTGACCTTGTTTGTCATGAGCTAGGAATTTTTGTTTCACACGCTTGAACTCGGTAAACTCTTCGTTGTTTGGATCTTCAGGCTCTACCCAACATGCTTTGTGCACCGGGAAGTTTTCGTAGCTACATTTAGCACCGTACTCATGCTCAAGTCGGTATTGTATAACCTCGTATTGAAGTGCACCCACAGTTCCAATAATCTTTCTGTTGTTTAATTGTAAGGTGAATAATTGTGCCACTCCTTCATCCATAAGCTGCGTAACTCCCTTTTCCAATTGTTTGGATTTCATAGGATCGGCATTATTGATGTAGCGGAAGTGCTCTGGCGAGAAGCTTGGAATACCTTTGAAGTTTAATTGCTCTCCTTCCGTTAGCGTGTCACCAATTTTAAAGTTTCCGGTGTCGTGTAAGCCGACAATATCACCTGCATAGGATACATCTATAATTTCTTTTTTCTCTGCAAAGAAGGCATTTGGGCTTGAGAACTTTAGATTTTTTTGGTGACGTACGTGCAGATATGGTTTGTTTCTTTCGAAAGTTCCCGAAACAATTTTGATAAAGGCTAGTCGGTCCCTGTGTTTAGGATCCATATTAGCGTGAATTTTAAATACAAATCCGGTAAAGGCTTCCTCTGTTGGTGTAACGACGCGTTCCTCTGCTTTCTTTGGAAGTGGGGAAGGAGCAATGTCAATGAAACAATCCAAAAGTTCACGTACCCCGAAATTGTTTAGAGCAGAACCAAAGAATACAGGCTGTAGGTCACCTTTAATATAGGCATCTCTATCAAAATCCGGATATACTTCGTATACTAACTCTAAATCCGTTCTTAGTTCATCAGCTGCTTCCTGTCCTATGAGATTTTCAAGTTCAGGATTATCGATGTCATCAAATGCAATAGTGTCTTTGATTTTCTTCTTGTTGTCTCCACTAAATAGGTTGATGTTTTTTTCCCAAATGTTGTAAATGCCTTTGAAGCTATATCCCATTCCGATAGGGTAGCTCAAAGGAGTTACTTTTAATTGGAGTTTTTGCTCAACTTCATCCAGTAGGTCAAAAGCATCTTTTCCTTCTCGGTCTAATTTGTTGATAAACACAATCATCGGTATTTTGCGCATGCGGCAAACCTCTACCAATTTTTGTGTCTGTTCCTCAACCCCCTTAGCAACATCAATGACGACAATAACACTATCCACTGCAGTAAGTGTTCTAAAAGTGTCCTCGGCAAAATCCTTGTGTCCCGGGGTATCTAGGATATTGATCTTTTTATCTTTATAAATAAAGGCTAATACAGAGGTGGCTACTGAGATTCCTCTTTGGCGTTCAATTTCCATGAAATCACTGGTAGCTCCTTTTTTTATTTTATTACTTTTCACGGCACCGGCTTCTTGTATAGCACCACCAAAAAGTAGTAGTTTTTCAGTTAAAGTAGTCTTACCCGCATCCGGGTGTGAAATAATTCCGAAAGTACGTCTCTTGTTAATTTCTTTTTCTAGCTGCATCCCTATAATTTATAGCGGTGCAAAATTAAACTTTTTCTTGCAAAACCCGACATAAACAGTAAAACATCTAAGAATCTACAATTCAACTGATATTTCATAACGTTTATGGTGTGTATGTCGCTAGTAATCAGACTTGAGAGTATATTGGGTCTGCTTACTCTCTTTCTATTTATGAAATGCTTAACCTTTTTTGTAATTTTGTTGTGCTACTTTAGTGGCTAGATGGGTGTGTACCCTAATTATTAAATTTAAAATTGACACGATGTACAAAGGAAAAGAACTGGTTGTTTTGGTGGACGAAGATGATCGACAAATTGGCTTGATGGAGAAAATCGAGGCTCATGAGAAGGCAATGTTACATCGCGCTTTTTCTGTGTTTGTTTTTAATGATAAGGGTGAGACTTTATTGCAACAACGCGCAGCACATAAATACCACTCCCCGGGACTATGGGCCAATACCTGTTGCAGTCATCAGCGCGATGGTGAAAGTAATTTAGAGGCCGGGATGAGAAGATTACAAGAGGAAATGGGGTTTACGACGGAACTCGAAGAGGTGTTGTCATTTATTTACCATGCTCCATTTGATAATGGACTTACCGAGCATGAATACGATCATATTTTGGTTGGAAAGTACAACCAAGACCCCAATGTTAATCCCGATGAGGTTGCTTCTTGGAAATGGGTGTCGTTAAAAGACATCAAGGCAGATATTGCCGAGCATCCCAGTCATTACACCGCTTGGTTTAAAATTATTTTCGAAAAATTTTATGTCCATATTGAGCAGCAATCATTAAGTGAATTATGAAATTAAAAGTAAGTAGAAAGGCGCATTTTAATGCAGCGCATCGCCTCTTTAAAGAGCAGTGGGATGATACTAAAAACTTTGAGGTTTTTGGGAAATGTAGCAACCCTAATTTCCACGGGCATAACTATGAGTTAATCGTTAGTGTGACTGGTGAGGTAGATCCTGAAACTGGTTTCGTAATTGATTTAAAAATATTAAAAGAACTGGTTCGAAGGGAGATCGAAGAACATTTGGATCATAAAAATCTCAATATTGAAGTAGAGGAGTTTAAAAAATTAAATCCTACTGTTGAAAATATAGCGGTGGTTATATACAATCGTCTAAAAGCGCATTTGGAAGAATTTGAATTGGAGATTGTACTCTATGAGACTCCTAGAAACTTTGTAACTTATAAAGGGTAGCTTCCTATCCTGACGAATCTTAAAATACATACTAAATTTAAACGCATTTCATGGAAAGTTTAAAATCCGGCCTTCAAAATAAAAATACCGTAACGGAACTTAATTACCCTATTAAGTTCTCACCCATATTCAAAGAGTATTTATGGGGAGGCGCTAAATTAAAAGAGGTATTGGCAAAAGACGTTAATACTGAGACTGCTTCTGAGAGCTGGGAGATTTCTGCGGTAGAAGGCAATGTGTCTCAAGTATCTAATGGGGATCTCCAAGGAAAGAACCTCCAAGAGCTAATGGATACCTATACTTCTGATTTGCTCGGAAAGTCGGTTTACGAACGATTTGGGACTAAGTTTCCAATTCTTATCAAGTTTATTGATGCGAGATTGGACTTATCAGTTCAGTTGCATCCTCACGATGATTTGGCTAAGGAGCGTCATAACTCTTTTGGGAAAACTGAAATGTGGCATGTGATGCAGGCCGATCCAGGTTCTAAACTGATCGTTGGGTTTAATCAAGAATTGACTAAGGAGTCATATTTAGAGCACCTAGAGAAAGGACAGCTTTTAGAGATCTTAAATCAAGAGGTGGTAGAAGCAGGGGATACTTACTTTATCAATACCGGTAAAGTTCATGCTATCGGTGCAGGGATATTGTTAGCTGAGATTCAACAAACATCAGACATTACCTACCGAATCTATGATTATGAGCGAAAAGATAAAGACGGAAACACTAGGGAGCTTCATACGGAGTTAGCTGTAGATGCTATTGATTATTCGCTAAAAGATGATTTTAAGGTGAATTATCAGAAGCAATCCAATACGACTAACAGTATGGTTAACTGTCCTTATTTTGTAACCAATTATTTGAACGTTGTAGGTTCTTACGTGAAGCAATTAGTCAATCGTGATTCCTTTACCATATACATCTGTGTCGCTGGTAAAGCTCAGATTAAAATTGGAGAACATACCGAGAACTTAAGTATGGGTCAGACGGTTTTGGTCCCTGCTGCGGTGAATGAAGCCGTGATTAGTGCAGCGGATGCAAAAATATTGGAGGTTTATATCTAAAATTAGTTTAATTTTGCAAAAAAATAGAATCAAATGGCAAATGTTAGAAGTTTAAAGAGAGACATTAATAATGTACTTGGGGATATTATCGAAGCGGTTTACATCTGGGAAGTCAGCACCGGAACTCCAAACTCAAAAGAAGGAGATCAAATTATCGAGAAGGCAATATCAACCTTTGATACTCTTATAGAGAAAGTTAATGATAAGTCTGTAGAAAATAGAAAAGCTCATCTTAAGGAAGTGAACAAGGAGTTGGAAACTCAAGCTCACGCACTTGTCGAGGATCTAAATAAACTTTCTGTTTCCCAAGCTTAAAAAAGTTCAAATAAAAATTTGGAATAATAAATTTCAGGTTTATATTTGCGCACTTTAAAAACGGAAACGCCGATGTAGCTCAGCTGGCTAGAGCAGCTGATTTGTAATCAGCAGGTCGTGGGTTCGAGTCCCTCTATCGGCTCAAAAGAAGTCTTTCAGAAATGGAAGGCTTTTTTTTATGTGCGCCTGAGCGATAATTATAGGGTGTAATTTAAGAACACAACCTACCAATCCCAAAGGGCAATGGACAGACGCCACAATTAGGGAATTCCTACCATAATCGCCGGGCTAATTCAACAAGCAATTGCCCAGGTCTCGCGCCAATGTAGGTGTCAAAATTCAACCACAATAGTTATGGGTTTAGATCAAGGCGTATCGCCCATGGAGCATTAAGAAAGCGCCAAGCGTACAACATAGAAGGTCATAAATATGCCGTAGATCTGGGTTTAGTTAAATTCACTGCATAAAAAAATTCTGCCAATGCGACCACTGACAGAATTTAATATATTTCGTTTTAACTATTGTATTGTTGTTACTCTTGAACCTCGGTGATCTCTAGATCGAATACAAGGTCTGATTTTGGTGGAATAGGGCCGTAACCTGCTTCTCCATAGGCTAGGTAATATGGGATGAATAGGCGTATTTTTGAACCAACTTCCATAAGCATGATTCCTTCTTTAAATCCAGGGATAATACCTGCGTCAGGGCTTACCTCCAACATCATTGGTTTGTACAATCCGCGATCTACCTTTTGCGGGTTAACATTTGCGAACTTTTCCGCAACCTCTAAAAGACTAGTGTCAAAGAGATTTCCGTTTTTAAAGTACCCAGCGTAGTTGACCATGACCACATCTCCGGTTTTAGGTTTGACACCGTTACCTTCTTTAGTGACATAATATTGTAATCCTGATTCTGTGCTTTGTGCTTCCTTTTGTTGTGCTTCAAACTCAGCAACCATATCCTTTTTGGTTTTCTCAAGTTGTTTTTGCTCTTCTGCCTCACCCGCAAAATAGTCATCCATTACTGCTAAAGCGTCAAATTTTCTGGCATCCTTACCATTTCGGATAATTTCAACATGGTTGATCACAACACTTTCAACAGGTCTGTCTTTAAGCCCGGTTTTAACATTTGCAATGGTATCTACAACTTCCAACCCAGCAACAACTTCTCCGAAAACAGTGTGTTTACCATCTAGAAACGGTGTCGCTTTGTGAGTGATGAAAAATTGGCTACCATTGGTTCCAGGTCCAGCATTAGCCATGGAAAGAATTCCTTTTTTATCATGTTTAAGACTGTCCACGAATTCATCAGTGAATTTGTATCCAGGATTTCCGCTTCCTTGTCCTGTAGGGTCTCCTCCTTGAATCATAAAATCTTTGATCACACGGTGGAATATAACTCCGTCGTAATAGCGCTTTCCTTTGAGGGAGTCTACTACGTGAGTGCTCGTTCCCTCAGAAAGACTGATAAAGTTCGCTATTGTTATAGGAGTTTGGTCATAATATAGTTTCACTATCATGTCCCCTTTATTGGTTTGAATATCCGCAAAGATACCATCGCCTAAATCAGAGTATTTAGAACTAGAACATGATGCAAATAATAGCACTGAAATTAGAATAAGATTTAATTTCTTCATTGTTATAAGGTTTATTTTTTTAATTTCCGGTTAAACTATCTTTTGATTTTTGAATAACTTCTATAATGTGAATGGTGCTTTTAATAGTTTGGTTGGTTCCAATCCTATGATCGTCTCCGTGATACCCATACGCCAAAGACGAAGGGAATAAGAACGTTGCTGTTTCGCCCTCTCTCAAAAGCTTTACTGCTGTTCGTAATCCTGGAAAGTAATCCTCCTTGTCAATCTTGAAATTTATAGTTCCAATTTCTTCGCGAGAATAGATAGTTTGGTTATTTAAAGTGCGAATGTCGTAATTTATTTTTACCACATCACCTTCTTTAGCATGGTAGTTCAGGGTGGAGTCTTGTGTGTTGAAATAATACGAATATCCATTTGGGGAACTGTGATAGTGATTAAGGGTATCTTTAGCGATAATACTATCTATGATGGCTTCTTCAATACTTAATAATGCTTTACTTCGCTCTATGGAAGTCGTCATAAAACTACCAGTTTTCACGCTGATTGGTTTTCTGGGTTTGGGTTGGTTACATCCCGAAACCAATAAAACAAGGCCGAGTAGGTATAGGTGGCTGAGGTGTATTTTTTTCATTAGAAATACGTTTTAGATTTTTGGAGCGTATTTTATTATTGCAATTGATCTTTATAATCTGGAAGCAGGCTTACGAATTTTTTCACAGTATCTTCTAATGAAATGGTACTTCTTCCGCCTGCTGCGTTGGTGTGCCCACCGCCGTTAAAATGTAATCTTGCAAAGTCATTAACCGAGAAATCACCTTTAGATCTCAAGGATATTTTAACTATTTCTTCTTGTTGACTTTCAATGAATATCAGGGCAAATTTAATACCTTTTAGTGAAAGTCCATAATTTACAAAGCCCTCAGTGTCACCCTTTTTAAAATTGTATTGGGCGAGTTCTTGTTTGGATAAAGTGATGTATACGGTGTTGTACTCTGGCAACTGAACTAAATTCTTTAAAGCACAGCCTAGTAATTGTAATTTATCCAACGAGCTGGTGTCGTAAATCGCATTGTGAATCTCCGAGTTGTTCGCGCCTTTGTCAATTAACTCAGCAATCACTCGGTGGGTCGCACTGGTTGTGGATGGAAATCGGAATGATCCTGTATCAGTCATGATTCCGGTATAAAGACATGTTGCGATCTCTTGTGTGATCTTTTGACCATTACCCATCATCAGAATGAAATTATACACCATTTCGCAAGTACTGCTCATGGTCGTGTCTGAATAGGTGTATTTAGCGTATGAGTCTGGCGATTGATGGTGGTCAATCATGATATAATCGCCTTTAAAATGCTCTAGGGTTTCGGCTACACCATTGATTCTGCTTAGTGAATTAAAGTCCAATGTAAAAACCAGGTCTGCTGATTTTATCGACTGCGTTGCTTGATCAAGTTGTTTTTCGTAAATGATTATTTGATCCGTACCAGGCAACCATTTTAGAAAATCTGGAAACTCATTAGGAGCGATAACTTCAGATTCACATTGATATTGTTTTAGATAATGATAAAGTGCTAAACAGGATCCAATAGCATCTCCATCAGGATTTTTGTGTGGAATGATAACCACCTTTATAGGTGTAGAAAATCGATCTTTTAATTCTTGTATTTCTAGTGTAGTCAAAAGTTTTGTTTTAAGCAATTGAGCGAAGCGAATATACAATTTAAAATAGAATCAATGCACTATAGTGAGGTAGAATAGCATGGATGGGTTTAAGGATAAGCCCCCTTGTTTTTTTTACGCTTTGGGTGTTTTTTTAATGATGATGTAAAAATGAATAGTACATTTGTGGTACCAAACTAATATGAGATGCGTTTATTGTTCTGTGGTTTTTTAATACTGTTATTAAGTGGTTGTAACGTGTTCCAAAGCGCATTATACCCTTTAGATAACAATGAATTTCTAATTGCTTTTGGCTCTTGTAATAAGCAGGATCACGAGAATCATCTATGGGATGATGTGGTGGCAAACAATCCAGTGGTTTGGATTTGGGGAGGAGATAATATCTATTCCGATACTGATAGTCTTAGAAAGATGCGGAAAGATTACGAGGAGCAGCGTTATCAAGATGGCTACAAAGAGGTTCGGAAATCTATGGATGTCATAGGGACTTGGGACGATCACGATTATGGACTTAATGATGGAGGGCGTGAATGGGCTTTTAAGGATCAGGCTCAAGAACTTTTCTTAAATTTCTTAGAGGTACCTAAGCACGATCCTCGACGTGATCGAAAGGGAGTGTATGATTCCAAAACCTATAATACTTCTCAAGGTTCAGTAAAGATCATTGTATTGGATACTCGTTACTTTAGAAGTCAGCTGACTAAAAATTTAGGAGACGATGGTAAGCGATTTATGCCAAATCCTAATGGTGAAGGAACCATCTTAGGGGAGCAGCAGTGGGCATGGTTGGAAAATGAACTAACTACCTCTACCGCGAGTTTTAATATCATAGTAAGCAGTATACAATTTCTTTCCAATAAACACGGCTTCGAAACCTGGGGTAACTTTCCATCAGAGGTTGAGAAGATGGTAAATTTAGTCAAGTCGAGCAATGCTCGAAGAGTAATTATACTCTCTGGAGATCGACATATCTCTGAATTTTCCCAGATCAATCTCAGTGACCTGGACTATCCGTTAATTGATTTTACCTCCAGTGGACTCACTCATACCTATGAAGCTTTTTCGGGAGAGGAAAATCCATATAGAGTGGGAGAGGTCGTTACAGAGAAGAGTTTCGGTCTGCTTAGGCTCAATTTAAAAAATAACAGGGCTACCATGCAAATGATTGGCGATGGGAATAAGGTGCTAAATCAGTTAGAGCAAGCCTATTAATAGCTACGAATTAGTCATTTTCTTTTGTCTTTTAGGGTTAATTCAATTTCTAGTATGATTTTATCCGTATTTATTTTAATGCTATACGGGCATTACAATTAATTCCCTTACTTTTGCGCAAAATTTAATAACCCAATTTAAAGGGTCAATGGCGATAAGATTAATTACGCCACATCCTGTTGGGAATAAAAATTATCAAAGTAAAAAAATGGCAACAAACAGAACATTTACAATGATTAAGCCCGATGCAGTTGAAAACGGACATATCGGGGCTATTCTTGAAAAAATTACTACTGCTGGATTTAAAACCGTTGCAATGAAGTATACGCAACTGAGCCAAAGAGATGCAGAGGCATTTTATGCGATTCACAGCGAACGTCCTTTCTTTGGGGAGTTGGTGGAGTTTATGACACGTGGACCTATCGTGGCTGCTATCTTGGAAAAAGACAATGCTGTAGAGGATTTTAGAGCTTTAATCGGAGCTACAAATCCTGAGGAAGCTGCAGAAGGCACTATACGTAAACTTTTTGCTACTTCTATAGGAGAAAATGCAGTTCACGGTTCAGATAGTGATGAAAATGCTGCTATCGAAGGTGCATTCCACTTTGCTGGAAGAGAGATTTTTTAAACTATATCATAGCGTAAAAAAAAAGAGATCACCTTAGGGTGGTCTCTTTTTTTGACCTAAGAATTAAGGATTTAAACTCTTTTGCTGAGTTTATCGCAAAATGATCGTCTTTACAATATCCTTTCCGAGTTCTTCATTGATCATTTTGATAATTTTTTCCTTGCCAAAGGCCAATTCCTGTCGTAGCACTGAAGAAGAAAGGGAGACGTATAAGGTGTCTCTTTTGAGTTCAATTTGAGTGGTGTAGGTGTTAACTCCATTACCCATAAGGTTTATCCATGCGTTACGAACATCAATCTTGTCCATACCTTTCTCAAGGCTGTTTTCTTGTACAAAAGCTTTGAGTACATCATTTAAAGAATTGGATTCGTTTCGTCGCTTAGCCATTATTTTATCTCAAATTTTTTAAAGGGTTTGTAATGATAGGTCTTCTTGTCCTTGTTGATGACTACAAATTCATCCCGCTTTAAGGTGAGCACCTTTTCACTGTGTTTGACACCCTGATTGTCGTAGTCTAAGTAGAGCTCGTTATCGCGTTTTTTTATAGTGAAGATCTCTTGATCGCCATTGCTGACAAAAGTACCATCGAGTTGTGGCATGACCTTTTGGCGTATCCCAGTGGAGTCTCCGGTGAGTAGGAAGTAATCAACTACTGCGTTGACATTATAGGATTTGCTTTCACCTGAAGGGAAGCTTACTTTTTCGATCTCCCAATAACCGTTCATAACGGTTGTGTTTTCGATTTTTCCTTGGCCACAACCCCATAATACAAGGCAAGTCAGGCCGATTATAAGCGCTCTCAAATTGGTTGATTTTAGTTTAGTGACAAAGGTAGGTAAAAGAAGCATGTTTAAACAATGAGATCTGATTAATCTCTGCGATTTCTAAAGTAGATATTCTAGAACTCGATCATCCTGTATGATTGTTCTGCTTTTTTGACTACGTTTTCCGTACGTTCTCGATGCGTGTCACTAATAAAGATTTGTCCAAAAGAATCTTTGTTGACAAGAGCAATGATCTGGCTGACGCGTTTCTCGTCCAATTTGTCGAAGATGTCGTCTAGCAGAAGTAAGGGGGTTTGACCCGATTGTTGTTTTGTGAAGTCGAATTGCGCAAGTTTTAAGGCAACTAGATAAGATTTTTGTTGTCCTTGACTTCCAAACTTTTTAATGGGATGCCCATCGATCTCAAAGATGAGGTCGTCCTTGTGCGTTCCAACAGAGGTATACTGTAGCGCCTTGTCCTTGTTGAGGTTTTCTGACAATAGTTGGCCTAGCCCCTTGTCTTCTAACTGGCTTTGATACGCTAGATTGACTTTTTCTTTCCCTGAGGAGATATCTATGTAACGGTCCTTGAAAATTGGAATGAACTTTTCTAGGAATACCTTTCTCTCCTTGTGAATATGCGCTCCATACCCGCTGAGTTGATCGTTGTAAATGGATAAGGTGTCTTTATTAAAGGTGTTGTTGAGTGCAAAGTATTTTAAAAGTGCATTTCGTTGTATAAGAACCTTGTTGTAATTAATTAAGGTTTGTAAGTAGGTTTTGTTCCCTTGGGAAATCACACTGTCTATGAACTTTCTTCTCATTTCACTACCCTCAGTAATTAAATCCCTGTCCGATGGTGAAATGATAACTAACGGGATTAAACCAAGGTGATCTGATAATTTGTCATAAAGCTTGCCATTTCGCTTGATGAGTTTTTTTTGTCCCTTTTTAAAACTACATATGATCTTTTCAGTTTTCTGATCCTTTAAAAAGGTGCCATCCACCACAAAAAAGTTTTCTTCGTGATTAATATTTTGTGAAGCAATAGGGTTAAAATAGCTTTTACCAAAGGCTAGTAAGTATATGGCATCCAAAGCATTAGTCTTCCCAATACCGTTTTGTCCAACAAAGCAGTTGATCTTGTGATCAAATTCAAATTCTTGTGATTTAAAGTTTTTAAAATTTATAAGGGATAGCCTTTGGAGTTGCATAAGAGTGCTTCTACTGATTTTATTGATGAGGTACTTACTAAGAAGTTGCAAATTATTAAAAATTATCAAATGAATAAGCTTTCCTATTTGAATAAATATTTTATTTTTGCCACGCTTAACAATATATCATTATTATGGCAACATATAAGAAACGAGGCTACAAGAAAGCTGTAGATAAGAGTGAAGAAGGACAAGGTGGACCAAGTACAACTAGAGATGTGTTCTCTGCCTTGGATGAAGGAGCAGGAAAAACTGAGGCATGGGTAATGGACAACCAAAAGATTCTTTTGGGTGTTATTGGTCTAGCCGTTGCAGTGGTGCTTGTGTTTTTGGGTTACCAACAATTCGTGGTAAAGCCTAAAGAAGCTGAAGCTTCTAATGAAATGTTTTTTGCACAACAACATTTTGACCAAGCTGTTCAAAGTACGCAAAACGATTCTCTATACGTATTAGCACTCAATGGAGCTGATGGCAAATACGGTTTGTTGGATATTATTGAAAATTATTCAGGAACTGAGGCTGCTAACCTTGCACAATACAGTGCTGGGATGTCTTTCTTGAATATCCAAAAATACGATCAGGCCATCGCGCATTTACAAGAGTTCAACTCTGATGATCAAATTTTAAGCTCATTGGCTTTAGGAGGTATTGGAGACGCTTTTGTTCAATTAGGACAACAGGCAGATGGTTTGAGTTATTACGAAAAAGCCATCAAGAATTCTTCGAATAATTTTACAACTCCAAAATTTTTATTCAAAGCCGGCGTGATCCTGCTTCAAGACGGAAAAGCTGAAGCAGCTGCAAAATATTTCAACAGAATTAAGGATGAATTCCCAAATTCTGAAGAAGGACGAACCATTGATATCTATATTGGAAGAGCAGAAACAGCTCAGAAATAATTAGAAATTGTTATTATTAATAAGAATTTGAACAATTACGAGTTGAAAAACGAGCAATAATCAATGATAAAATATTATGGCAACAGCAAATACTAATTTGTCTGCTTACGATAAGTCAACAATCCCAAATGCGAAGAATCTTCGATTTGGGATTGTTGTTTCTGAGTGGAATGCAACTATAACTGACAACCTATACCAAGGGGCTGTAGAAGCCTTGATCGATTGTGGGGCTATTGAAGATCATATCGTTAAATGGGATGTTCCAGGAAGTTTTGAGCTCGTCTACGGTGCTCGAAAAATGATCAATAGACACGATCCTGATGTAATCATTGTAATAGGCAGTGTTATTCAGGGAGAGACTAAGCACTTTGATTTTGTTTGTCAGGCTACTGCTCAAGGCATCATGGATATCAATTCTAGCTATGAGACGCCGGTAATCTTCTGCGTGCTAACGGATAATACAATGCAACAAGCCATTGATCGTAGTGGAGGTAAACATGGAAATAAAGGTGTCGAGGCTGCGATTGCCGCTATTAAAATGGCTGTTTTAGGTCGTGGCAGTACCTTTAGTGATGAATTGGATTAAGAGCGTGCCAAATACTTTGTGATATTTATAGATTTGGTCTTTCTTGTTAACAATTTTTAGGATTTAAAGCCTGAGTTTCTGCCGCTTTTTAAGTAATTTTGGTAATTAGGCTAGTGTGCACAATTGTAATATTTTGCTGTGGCGTGCGCTGCTATTATTAATTATAATTCAAGACTAGTGAGACTTCCAACACTTTTTAAAAGGCAAGCACCTAAGGCTTATAACTACAAGCCCAGGTATTATGATGAGCGAAAAGAACGTTTGGATGCCCTTATCAAAAGTAAGGAGTCACGTTCTGATGAAAAATATATCCAAGGATATAGACCTAAAGGTTTCAGAGATGACTGGAAGTCTGCTCGTAAAAGCAGCGGCGATAAAAATGCAAGACTGCGTTTTATTGTAATACTTATCATTCTTTTGTTGTTCGCATGGTATGCGCTTAAAGAAATTAATCTCGAGACTCTTTTTTAATGGCAGATATAATACAGCTTTTACCCGATCATGTTGCAAACCAAATAGCAGCCGGTGAGGTAGTACAAAGGCCGGCCTCAGTGGTTAAAGAATTGGTGGAAAATGCCGTTGATGCGGGGAGTACACTAATTCAGCTTATTGTTAAAGGAGCAGGTAAAACTCTTGTGCAGGTTGTTGATAATGGTAAGGGAATGAGTGAGCGAGACATGCTACTGTCAGTTCAGCGCCACGCTACTTCCAAAATAAGAACAGCTGAAGATCTTTTTCAACTGCATACCAAAGGGTTTAGAGGAGAAGCACTGGCGTCTATTGCCGCAATTGCTCATCTTGAAATTACAACACGACAAGAAGAAGATCAGGTAGGAGTACAGCTTAAAATTGAAGGTGGTGCTATTGGCGATACAAAACCTGTAGCCTGTGATGAGGGAACCTCTATAGCCGTTAAGAATTTATTTTTTAATATTCCTGCACGTCGTAACTTTCTAAAATCAGATACCGTTGAACTACGTCACATTATTGAGGAGTTCCAACGAATTGCACTAGCACACCCGGATATTCAATTTGATTTCTATCACAATAACTCAGAGTTGTTCAAATTGCCACCTTCAAACCTACGTCAACGTATTGTCAACGTATTTGGTGGTAAGACCAATGAGAAGTTGGTACCAGTGCAAGAGGATACAGGAGTGGTGAAAATAAGTGGTTTTATTAGCAAGCCTGCCTTTACAAAAAAGACCAGGGGAGAGCAGTTTTTTTTTGTCAATAACCGCTTTGTGAAAAATTCATACTTGCATCATGCAGTGAGCTCTGCTTTTGAGGGCTTGTTAAAACCTGGCTATCATCCAGGTTATTTTATCTTTCTACAGGTGGAACCATCCTCCATTGATATCAACATACACCCGACAAAAACAGAGGTGAAGTTCGATGAAGATCAAGCCATGTATGCCATCTTGCGATCAACTGTCAAACACAGCCTCGGACAATTTAATGTTACGCCTGCATTAGACTTTGACCGTGACGCAAACTTGGACACGCCCTATAGTTATGAAAACAAAGCTCCTCAGCTACCCGCTGTGGAAGTTGACTCCAATTTTAACCCTTTTAAGGAAGATAATAAAGGCAGCATTAAAGTGAAGTCTTATCCCAAGCATAATAAGGTGGAAGCCTCTTGGGAAAGTTTGTATGTATCTATGGATTCCGGTGACGATTATAATACGGTAAGTATTGAATCGGAATCTAGCAGTGAAGAATTATTCAGTGAACAGGAGACTGATTTTTCAGCCACCACCTATCAATTGCATAAAAAGTATATTGTCACGACCATTAAGTCCGGTATGGTGATCATCAATCAGCACCGTGCGCATCAGCGGGTGTTGTATGAACAATATTTAAAAAACATAACGGTAGATACCGGGAATAGTCAGCAATTGTTATTTCCGTTAGAACTAAAATTTTCTACCACTGAGATGGAGCTTTTGAAGTCCATTAAAGACAGTTTGGAGCGTACTGGGTTTGTGTTCTCAGAGATGACTAGTGATTCTATACAAGTCAGCGGAATGCCTCTGAATATCTCGGAAAGTGACGTTGGAGGCATCATTGATCAGTTGTTAGCTGATTTTCAGCAGGAGGTTCCTGAGTCATCACTCTCACAGTCCGATATACTGGCTAAGGCGATGTGTAGGACTTTGGCTGTAAAGAGTGGGACGCATTTAAATACTGTAGCTCAGGAATCTTTGGTAAACAATTTGTTTGCTACAAAGGAGCCTATGGTTTCTCCATTTCAAAAGCCTATATTTATTACGATGTCATTAGAGGAATTAGATAAACGATTTTTAGAATAGTAGCATGGGAAGAATAACAGAAGCGGTTAAGCATATATTGATTGTCAATGTGCTATTTTTTATTGGCACACAACTTATTGGTGATCAAATGTATCAATGGTTTTCACTGTGGTTTCCACAAAATCAAAATTTTCAACTTTGGCAGGTAGTCACCCATATGTTTATGCATGGTGGCTTTATGCATATTTTGTTCAATATGTATGCGCTGTGGGCTTTTGGAACGCCCATGGAACAGATGTGGGGACGAAATAAATTTTTGTTCTTCTATTTTTCAGCTGGTTTGGGAGCTGCCCTGATTCATACCTTGGTGAATTACTATCACTTCAATAATGGTATGCAGGCACTCTTGGAGGCAGGTTTTCAACAATCAGACATTCTAAGTGTTCTCGTAGAGGGTAAATACAATACGTCCTGGGAAAATATAATTCCTCCTGACATACTTCAGAACTTCCTGGATGCCTTTATGCGACCTGCCGTAGGTGCCTCAGGGGCGATTTATGGGGTGCTGGTAGCCTTTGGGATGATGTTCCCGAATGCGGAACTTATGTTGTTGTTTTTTCCGGTCCCAGTCAAGGCTAAATATTTTATTCCAGGTTTAATAGCATTGGATTTGTTTTCCGGGCTCTCCGGAAGCTCCATCTTCGGAGGAGGAATAGCCCATTTCGCGCATTTGGGAGGTGCACTATTTGGATTTATAATGGTTTGGTATTGGAAGCGAAGTCAATTTAAGAATAACCGTTGGGATTAATTATGACAGAAGATCAACGGTGATATAAACCAACATTTAAGTATGAGTATAAGGAATGACATAAAATTTAAGTTTTCAGCATTAAATATCGCTGAAAAGTTGATTGTAGTCAATACGGCTGTTTTTATTGTGAATGCCCTTGTGGTGTTTTTATTTCAATTGCCATTTGATTACATAATGCGCTGGTTTGAGCTTCCTAAAGGCTTTAGTAATTTTTTGATTCAACCATGGTCCTTGATTACTTATGCGTTTTTTCACGGCAGTTTTACACATCTGTTTTGGAACATGATCCTTCTGTTTTTTGTGGGGAAGTTTTTTCTAACCATACATACCACCAAGCAATTTATCAGTATTTATTTCTTAGGCGCCATGGCCGGGGGGCTATTATATTTGCTAAGCTATAACGTCTTCCCAGTTTTCTCTGGAGTGAACTCTTCTCTCATAGGGGCATCAGCCGCAGTAATGGCTGTTATGATTTATGTCTGTACCTATATGCCTAACATGGAAGTGCGATTGTTTTTTATTTTAAATGTAAAACTTTGGTATATTGGTGCTGCTTTAGTGTTGATTGATTTGGTGTCATTACCTTTCTCAAACTCAGGTGGACACTTGGCACATCTAGGTGGATCGTTACTTGGTTTTGTGTATGCCAAAAGGATGATGCAAGGTGATGATATCGGAAGAGGATTTAACGCAATAATAGATAGTGTGTCCGGACTTTTTAGTAAAAAGAAGAAGGCCCCAATGAAGACCGTGTACAGAGATAAGAAATCCACTACCCAATCAGGCTCTACGGTTACATCCGATCATCAGAAGAAAATAGATGCCATACTAGATAAGATTAGCAAAAGTGGATATGAAAGTTTATCCAAAGAAGAAAAAGACTATCTTTTTACTTCAGGTAAAGAATAACCAAGATTAAAATCAGAACTGACCAATAACCGATGAAAAAGTTAAGCTGGGCACATAAATTTGTTTTTAGTATTAATATTGTTGTGGCCGTACTTCTTATTTTGGGGTACGCTTCAGCCTATATACCTGTGAAATCGTTTCCTAGAATTTCTATTTACAGTCTTATTACGCCAGTGCTTATTGTTGTCAACATAATTTTCATGTTGTATTGGATGGTGAAAATTAAACGACAATTTCTACTTTCGTTCTTAATTCTTTTAATCGGTTACCCTAAGGTGAGTTCTCTGTATAAGTTTTCGGGTACTCAGGAGGTCGTCAGTAATGGAACCTTAAAGGTGATGACCTATAACGTACGCGTTTTTAATGTCTATAAATGGATCAAGGGAGAAGATGTTTTTGGTGAAATTAAGTCTCTAATCAAGGAAGAGAACCCTTCAATTTTGTGTTTTCAAGAATTTTATTACACTAAGGAAGGTATGTTTAATGAATTTCCATATCGCTATATAAACTATAAAACGCAGGAGACAGGTCAAGCCATATATTCCAAATTCCCTATTATCAACAAGGGATCCTTAGAATTTCCAAACTCAGGGAACAATGCTATTTTTGCTGATATCGTATGCGATAGTGATACCATTCGTGTTTATAATATACATCTGCAATCTTTTCATATTGACCCTGAAAGTGAGGAGATCAGCCAGAAAAACTCCTCTCGCTTGGCCAGTCGTATGGGGGCTGTGTTTTCTAAACAACAAGTGCAGACTGAGATCTTTGTTGAACATAAGAACCAAAGTCCTTATAAAACGATCACTTGCGGGGATTTAAACAATAATCAGTATTCTGCTATATACCAGCAAATAAAAGGTAATGATTTGGATAGCTTTGAGGAGCAGGGGGAGGGTACGGGAAAAACGTTTTATTTTAAGTATTTTCCTTTGCGTATAGACTTCATTTTTATGGATCCAAGGCTAGAGGTGGTCTCACATAAAAATCGTTATGAACAGCTCTCGGATCATTATCCTGTTATGACACAGTTACAGCTGTAAAGACATCAGCAAACAATCTGCACCGTCAGCTAGAATGTGCAGCAGTAATGCTAACCCTAAAATTCTAGTTTTTGGATAGACAAAAAGACAGAAGTATAATATGATTGCCCAAAAGGTGTGGAAGGTATGAAATCCTAAACTGCATCGATTAGCATCAAATATTGGATTGGCCCATAAATGATCCAGATCGATACAAATGCCTAACCATAAAATGACCAAGACTTCTTTGAATCGTTTACGATATAAAAACCATGCAATGAGAATGGGGACTATAAAGTGGATTCCGTAATGAACTATAAATCGAATCAAGGGATTTGGTTTAAGTCCAAGTTTAATACATAACTTAGTGCGTTAGGCCCTTCATTGAACAACAGATCCAATATGCTTAAGTTTGGTATAAAACCGTGCTTGTCGTCAAAAACTTGTACATAGGAGTCAAAGTCGCATTCGTGTTTTGTTTTAGCGTTTACCAAAGATCGTTTGTCTAGATATGAATCATATGTTGGCTGAAAATCCGAAGTGAATTCATAGGTGAAAGGTTCCAATTGCATGCATTCTGCTATGAGCTCCATACTCTCTAGGTTCATCTCAAAGAGAGAGTGGTGTTTCTTTTTGAAGAACGGTTTGAGCTCATCCTCGTAAAACTCAAAATAAGGAGAGGTGCGGTAGGCGGTCTCGATTGATTTCCAATGTTGTTTTTTCCAATCATAACAATCCTCTATGGTCACTGCATTGTACTTTTGATGAGCGCTACTTTTGGTGTGTACAATCGGGATAGATAATAATTGTTTTCCATTAGGACTATAGATATAGGCTCTATTTCTATAAGTCTGCTTTTGATAATTATCCTGGGATTCTATCACCAATTGTTCTTGGTGATGCGCTATGACCACCCAATGTGCCACAGAGGGAAAATATGTAGGATGTATGAGTGCGCTCATTTCCTTTTATAAATTCGAATTAAGGAATTAAGATTTTGAATTTTTACGTTTTCTGTAGACGCTATATCCATACCATAGCCCTATAGCTACCAAGAAATACATGAGGTAGGAACGAGGTTTGTCATCTCCACTCACTGTTGTGAAAACACGTTCCCAACGAATCTTATTCCAGAAAGGACCACTAGCATTACTGTCAAAACTCATCCATATAAATACGGGTTTTCCAACAATATGGTCGGCAGGTACAAAGCCCCAAAAACGACTATCTTCAGAGGCGTGACGATTGTCACCCATCATCCAATAGTAATCTTGTTTAAATGTATAATTCTCAGCCACCTCTCCGTTGATTAGGATTAGATCTCCACGAGTCTCGATGCTGTTGCCTTCGTAACGCTCTATAATGTGTTTATACAAAGGGAGTACCTTGGTACTTAAAGTCACGGTTTGTCCTGCTGCAGGAACGTAAAGGGGGCCAAATTGGTCTTGATTCCAAGGATAGTCTTCAGCATCATGTGGGAACACATCACTCATTCTAGTGCTTCCCTCGGCATCGATGTTTCTTTGAATCTTAACCACGTTAGGATTGTCCTTGAGTTGACTTGCTGCCTCATCAGTTAAAGCGGAAAAGAAGTAGACCCCTTCTTTAACTTTACCAAATCTTCCAGTCACTCCGTAACGATCATACATATATTGTGGCGTAAGCTCTCCTGTGGTTTGAACATAGTAGGAGAATTGTAATTTGGCGCGTCCGGGCAACTTATTTTGTTCCCCGTTAATGAAAACATAACCATCTCTTATCGATAGGGAATCTCCTGGTAATCCAACACAACGTTTAACGTAATTTGACTTTTTATCAATAGGTTTACGAATCTTTCGGTGTGTGATTTTAAAAAATTGTTCTACTGTATCAGTAGGCCAGTTAAATACCACGATGTCGTTTCTTTTAATATCTTGGAGAGCAGGAAGTCTAAAATAAGGTAGTTGTGGTTTGTCCAGATATGACTTGGTTTTAATTCCGGGTATGGTATCGTGTACCATTGGAAATGCAACAGTGGTCATCGGTGTACGCGCTCCGTAGTGAAACTTACTTACAAATAAGAAATCTCCGACTAATAAGGTTTTTTCCAGGGAGGAAGTTGGAATCACGAAAGGCTGCATGAAATAGGTGTGTACCAAAGTTGCAGCAACTACTGCAAAGAGAATCGAACTTACCCATTCTCCGGTAGCAGTCCGTGGTTTTAAACTACGATCCTTTATATAGGTTACATCTAAAGCGTAGTTGACATAATAAATGTAAAGCCCTAGAGTGAGCACGGCTAGCCAAGTATCTGCGGTACTGTTTTTTCCATAACTACGAATTGTTTCAACCCAAACTACAGGAAACATAATGAGGTTGATGATGGGAATGAAAAGTAAAATAACCCACCACCAAGGACGGTTTATAATTTTCATCAGTACTACTGCGTTATACACAGGAATTAGTGCTTCCCATGGCTTTCTACCAGCTTTTACATACAATTTCCAAGTTCCTGCAAAATGAATAACTTGTAGGACGAGAAAGAATATAAACCATTGCGTTATAGTCATAATTTTTGGTTTAGCTTAAAGTAAATTTTTTAAAACTATTTCGGTAAAAATAAAATTTAAAAGCACATTAGATTCGCTATATCTGCTTTAAATTCAGTTTTTAACCCAAGTTTAACACGTCTTTCATGGTGAATACCCCTTGTTTTCCAACGATCCACTCAGCTGCGACAACAGCCCCAAGAGCGAAGCCTTCACGGCTATTTGCAGTATGTGTCAAGGAGATACTGTCAATTTCATTTTCATAGCTCACAGTATGCGTGCCCGGTACAGCATCAATTCTCTTAGCTACAATTTGGATTTCATCCGCTTTAGGATCCTCTAGGGTCCATTTTGTTTTATCGGTATGTTTTATAATACCCTCAGCTAAAGTGATTGCCGTTCCACTTGGTGCATCTAATTTCTGAGTATGGTGAATCTCTTCCATACTTATCCCGTATTGCGAGTGGTTGTTCATGATCTTCGCTAGATACTCATTAATCTGGAAGAAGATATTAACACCGAGGCTATAGTTAGATGCGTAAATAAAGGCGCCATTATGTTTTTTACACAATGCTACTGCTTCGGGATATTTATCAAGCCATCCCGTGGTTCCGCTAATCACCGGAATTCTGTTTTCCAGGCAGAGTGTAATGTTGTTAAAGGCAGCATCAGGAATACTAAAGTCGATGGCTACATCAGCCTTAGAGATATCTGTTGCTGTACTATTGATGTCTATTTTGGCAATAATTTCGTGACCACGGCTCAGGGCAATCTTTTCAATCATTTTCCCCATTTTCCCATACCCTAATAAGGCTATTTTCATCGGTATTGTTTTAAAAATATTAAAAATCCAAACTTAGACTAAGTCCGTAATTTGGATTGTAATTCAGTTGATTTTGCTCAATATACGGTTTGAGCGATATGTTTTCATTGACGTTAAATTGTTTTAAATGCGCATCCACATTAGCATCGACGATATTTAAAACATATAATCCAATAGTGATCAGCAGTGAAAGGTCACGATTACGCTGGTAGAATTCCTGTGCATCTCTTAGGGCATCATCACTTACATCTGGACTTCCAGGGGAGATTCCATCCCCGTTAATGTCGTAAAACTCATCATCGTAAAAGCCTGCGAGACGTCTCTTGTAGGCATCACGGTAACGATTGTAGTTATTGGTGTTCTCGATATAAAAATACGCACCAGTTCCGATAGCTCCGTAAACAAAAGGAAGTTTCCAGTAACTTTTGTTGTATATCTGGCCTAGGCCTGGAAGTATAGCGGAATAAAACGCAGCCTTTGCAGGAGAGAGAGGGTCGATATCAACAGCTATTTTTGCGATGCTATCACGTTTTTGCTGTCTTTTGAATTGCCTGATTTCTTTTTTTGACAAGGTATCACTAGAAACGGTGTCTTGAACCGTTGAAAAATGTAAACTGTCTTTTGCTTCTTCTTCCAATTTTAGGAGTTCCCGTTTGGTCATTTCATGAATGGGATCCATTTCGGCTTGTTGGTTCGAAGTGGAATCTTTTTGCTTCTCCTGAGCCGTGATGACAAAATGAAAAAGCAAGAAAAAAAATATGGATAAACCTTTTTTAAGCACTATTTAAGAAGTTTAGTAAGACGTATAAAATCCTCTTTTGAATGGAATGGAATGATAAGTTTTCCCTTCCCGTTCTTTGCTACTTTAACGTCGACTTTTGAAGAAAAGTATTCTGTTAACTCATTGACATTTTCTGAGATATAATCTGGAACTTCTTCTGTAGCACCTTTTGAGGCATTTTGGTCCTTGTCGGTTTGATACACGCGAACTAATTTTTCAGTATCCCGTACGGACAAGCCTTCTGATATTACTTTTTCGTAAATCTCGAGCTGATCCTTTTTGTTCTCTATATTGATCAGTGCACGACCGTGTCCCATACTTACAAAACCATCTCTCATTCCAGTCTGGATGATAGGGTCTAGTTTTAGTAAACGTAAATAGTTGGTGATCGTCGAACGTTTCTTACCTACACGATCACTTAGTTGTTCCTGTGTGATGTTGATCTCATCGATGAGTCGCTGGTAGGAAAGCGAGATCTCGATTGGATCTAAATCCTGCCGTTGAATGTTTTCCACCAAGGCCATCTCGAGAGACTCTTGATCATTCGCAATTCTAATGTAAGCTGGGATTAATTTCAACCCCGCCAATTTTGAGGCTCGCAATCTTCGTTCACCAGAGACCAGTTGGTATTGGTTGAAATCTGTTTTACGAACTGTAATAGGTTGAATCACTCCTAGTTCACGAATAGAGGTGGAGAGTTCTTTTAATGTTTCTTCGTTAAAATTCGTTCTAGGCTGGAATGGGTTTACTTCTATAGAATCTATATCCAGTTCCACAATGCTACCCACCACCTTATCGGCATTCTTATCCGAAGCCGTTTTGATATCGTTATCGGGATCCTTAAGTAATGCGGACAAACCTCTTCCTAAAGCCTGTTTTTTTGTTGCTTTTGCCATTTACACCGTTTGCTTATTCTTCTTAATTATCTCGTGTGCCAGACTTAAGTAGTTCGTGGCACCTTTACTAGTAGCGTCGTAGTTGATAATGGTTTCTCCGTAACTTGGAGCTTCACTCAATCGCACATTTCTTTGGATAATGGTTTCAAATACCATTTCGCTAAAGTGCTTTTGAACCTCTTCTACGACTTGGTTGGATAGTCTAAGTCTTGAATCGTACATCGTAAGCAATAGGCCTTCAATATCCAGATTCGGGTTGTGTATCTTTTGTACGCTTTTGATTGTGTTGAGTAACTTTCCCAATCCTTCTAATGCAAAATACTCGCATTGAATTGGGATAATTACGGAATCAGATGCGGTTAAGGCATTTAATGTTAATAAGCCAAGCGATGGCGCACAGTCTATCAATATGTAATCATAGGAATTCCTAAGGTTCTCAATAGCCTTTGCCAACATATATTCCCGCTGATCTTTGTCGACTAGCTCGATTTCAATAGCGACCAAGTCAATATGTGCAGGTATAAGTTCAACGTTTGGGGATTCCGTTTTTACAATAGTTTCTTCGGGGGTTAACGAATGTTCTAACAATTGATAAGTGCCTCCTTCTACCGACTCAACATCAATTCCTAGACCGGAAGTAGCATTTGCTTGAGGATCAGCATCAATAAGCAATACTTTTTTTTCAAGTACGCCCAATGAAGCTGCTAGATTAATGGAAGTAGTGGTCTTGCCAACACCGCCTTTTTGATTTGCTACAGCAATTACTTTGCCCATGAGTTTAATTCGATTTTAGTAAGGTAATTTTAGTCAGGTAAAAATACGATTATTTGTGAGTTTAGAAAATGAATTTTGTTAACAGTTAGCCAACAAAGTAATTAACAACTACAATTTGGTCCTAATTAACGAAAATGGGGATGAATTTTAATATTTTATTCCTAAAATATTACTTTTTATTTGCACGGATCATGGCCTCGAGCTGATCCCACATTGTTTCTGGGATAGCCTCCAATATATTAAATTGACCAGCGCCCTTTAGCCACTCTCCACCATCTAAAGTAATGACTTCTCCATTAAGGTAGGCCGAAAAATCAGAGACCATATATGCAGCAAGATTGGCGAGCTCTTGATGCTCTCCAACTCTTTTAAGAGGTACTTTTTTAGCCAAGTCAAATTTTTCTTTTAAATCTCCAGGTAACAGACGATCCCAAGCTCCCTTGGTTGGGAAGGGACCTGGTGCAATGGCGTTAAATCGCATACCGTATTTAGCCCATTCTACGGCCAAACTACGTGTTAGTGCTAAAACACCAGCCTTAGCAGTTGCTGAAGGTACCACATAAGCAGATCCAGTCCATGCGTAGGTGGTCACAATATTTAATACCGTAGTATTGGTTTGTTTTTGGTCTATCCAGTGCTTACCAAAGGCCAAAGTGCAATTTTTTGTTCCTTTTAAAACAATATCTATAATGGTGTCAAAAGCGTTAGCAGAAAGTCGTTCTGTAGGGGAAATAAAATTACCCGCTGCATTGTTTAGAAGCACATCAATTTTTCCAAATTTTTCGGTGACGGCACGATGCATGGCCTCAACCTCATCGTAATTTCGTACATCACAGGCCACCGGAAAGCAATTTCCGCCTGTGATATCCTCTAGTTCTTGAGCTGTTTTTTGTAATTTTTCTATATTTCTAGAAGTGATGGCTACGTTTGCCCCTAATTCTAAGAAGTAACTAGTCATTGCTTTACCTAGACCACTGCCACCTCCAGTCACTACTATAGTCTTCCCTTTGAGGGCATCATCACGAAGCATTTTTTTGGTATAATCCATCTTTTTAATTCATTTATAAACTTTATAACATTTTTTCTCTTACACCCAAATGTAAACTATTTTATTTAATTTTGGCTTTGAATACAGTAGTAAAATATGACTTAAGTCATATTCTGAATGAGCGGTTCTACGTATATTTGTATTAAATAAGACAAAATTGTCCTATTTATTGAAATCCTAATTAAATTCAACAGTTATGAGTAATGTGATTAAGTTTTTTGCGTGTCTCTTACTAGTATATTCTTGCTCAACAAAGAATGAAAAAATAGTAGACTTAGAGCACCTCGATGTAGAATTAGAAATGGTCGCGGATCTAACATCACCGCCTAATGTACCAAAACCAACGGCGAAAAGAAAAGCCAAAAAGTTGATTGTGGACATGGAAATTGTAGAAAAGGAAATGGAGTTGGCTGATGGAGTAAAGTATATTTTCTGGACTTTTGGAGGAACGGTTCCTGGTAGTTTTATCAGAGCCAAAGTAGGGGATGAAATCATGTTTACATTAAAGAACCACCCAAACAACAAACTGCCACACAACATCGATTTGCACGCAGTTAATGGACCTGGTGGGGGAGCTGAGTCGTCCTTTGTGGCTCCGGGTTATGAAAAGTCATTCTCTTTTAAAACTCTGAACCCTGGATTGTTCGTATACCACTGTGCTACAGCACCTGTAGGGATGCATATTGCTAATGGTATGTATGGATTGATTTTGGTAGAGCCGGAAGAAGGTTTACCACCAGTAGATAAGGAGTACTATATTATGCAAGGGGATTTCTATACCAAGGGAAAAACTGGAGATAGAGGACTTCAACCTTTCGACATGGAGAAAGCCATGGCCGAAGAGGCGGATTACGTGGTATTTAACGGGAACACTGGTTCTATGGTTGGAAAGAACGCGATCACTGCTAAAGCTGGTGAAACTGTCCGATTATTTGTCGGTAATGGAGGTCCAAATCTAGTGTCATCTTTCCATGTAATTGGAGAGATATTCGATAGGGTTCATGTTGAGGGAGGTGATCTGATAAACAAGAATGTTCAAACCACCTTGATTCCTGCTGGAGGTGCAGCTATCGTAGAATTCAAAGTTAATGTTCCCGGAAATTATGTATTGCTGGATCACTCTGTGTTCAGAGCATTTAACAAAGGAGCCTTGGCCCAACTTCAAGTTGCTGGAGACGAAAACTTAAAAGTGTTCTCTGGTGAATTAAGAGAGGGAATTTATCAACCTGAAGGAGGTGCAATTCAAGAAATGCCATCTAATAATAAAGTTATTCCACCACCGGCCGCAATGGATTTGGCTGATCAGATGGCCTACGGTAAGCAAGTCTATATGACAACCTGTTTTGCCTGCCACCAGGCAGAAGGGCAAGGAATTCAGTCAGTGTTCCCTCCCTTGGCATCTTCAGATTACTTAAATGCTGATGTAGATAGATCTATTAAAGTCGTCTTACAAGGATTACAAGGAGAGATTACCGTTAACGGTAATACCTATAATAACGTGATGCCAAGTCAGGGATTAACAGATGAGGAGATTGCTAACGTCATGACTTATATCTACAATAGTTGGGGCAACTCTAAAGATCGTGTTACCCCTGCAATGGTGGCCAAAATAAGAGCTGGAGAGTAGCGATTTATTGTAAAAAGGGGTTGTTGAATTTTAGAGTGATTTTTAATCAGCGGCCCCCTTTTCGAATCACTTCACTGCTGATAAACGGCTCTTGTGATTGTATAACAATAACGAATTGATGTCATGATGAAGGAAATTAAAAGTTACTGCGTTTTTTTTATATGTTTTTTGATAACCACTGTAATGCTAGCTCAGCAAACAGCTATGGCGCTTATAGAAGCCGGGGAGTACATTCCGCTTTACGGCAATGATACCGTAGCAGTTAAGGTCCAAACTTTTCTTATCGATAAGTATCCGGTTACAATGAAGGATTACTTGAAATTTGTAAAGAGTAATCCATCTTGGAAACGTTCAGATGTCAAAGCTATTTTTGCTGATAAAAATTATCTGATAAGTTGGGAAAAAGATGACCAATTAGGAGATCAACTCAATGAAAATGCTGCTGTGAATTATGTGTCTTGGTTTGCTGCCAAGGCCTATTGTGAATGTCAAGGCAAGCGTTTGCCTACTCTAGATGAATGGGAGTATGTAGCCATGGCGGATGAGGTTAATAAGGATGCTCGCAAGGATGTGGATTACACAGAGAAAATTCTAGCTTGGTATGAGACTCCAAATACAGCAACCATAAGTGTGGGACAGGCTGAACCAAATTACTGGGATGTCTATGATATGCACCAATTGGTCTGGGAATGGACCATGGATTATAACTCAGTGATGTTATCCGGCGAGTCCAGAAGGGATGTAGATAGCGATCAAAACCTGTTTTGTGGCGCTGCATCTATCGGAGCTACGGATCTGATGAACTATGCCGCTTTTATGCGATATGCCTTTAGAGGGAGTGTTAAGGCGCGCTATACACTGAAGAACCTAGGGTTTAGATGTGCATCTGATATAAAATAAAAATGAAAATAAAACACATATGAAAGGATTTAAAGTAATGGTATTATTGCTTATGAGTTTATGTATCTCATGTAATACGAATAATAAAGAGAAAGCTGATGATCAAAATCCAACCCATGTGGTGAGCAGCGATGAAGCCATCTCTGAAATGTCAATATACAATTTGCCTTCGCAATGGACGAATCAGGAAGCAGAGGACGTTAACTTCGTGGATTATCGTGGTAAGGTATTAGTGACTGTTATGATTTATACCTCCTGCCAGATCGCTTGTCCACGATTGGTGGCGGACATGCGGACCATTAAGGATCGTCTACCTGCGGATCAATTGGATAAGGTGAAAATGTTACTCATAAGTATTGATCCGAAGACCGATACTCCAGAGCGCCTAAAAGCTTTTGCCATGGAAAACAAGATGGATCAAGATCCTTGGGTATTCTTGAGATCTACAGAGGCCAATACGCGTGAATTTGCAGCAGTGTTGGCGGTTAATTACCGCAAAATATCACCTGTTGATTTTTCGCACTCGAATATTATCAGTGTGTTTAACGATAAAGGTGAACTCGCTTTTCAACAAGAAGGAATTAATGTCGGGCCTGATGCCATTGTTAAACAGGTTGAAAAGGCAATTGCAGCTATGAAATAAGGAGTTAAGGCGCCATCTATGTCTTTGGGCTAGGTTGTTTCTGAGTTTGTGTTTAGGTTGATTTTAGCCACTGAGCTTTGCAGCACACTAATGAGTAACATAAGTATACCCAGAACCAATAGGACACTTCCAATAAACAACCACATATAATATTGGGGTAGCCCAGAACCTAACCTAAGGATATAGATTAAACCCTGAATGAAAAGAAGTAACTCCGTGGCGACTATTCCAGCTAGAAATAAATAGGCTCCCCATTTAAAACAAAAGAGACTGGATATTTTTAGACTCCGGTGGAAATAAGCAAAAAGCAAACTGCTGATAATACCTAGCATAAAGAGGTGGATAAATCCAATCACTAGATTTCGGTAAAGGTGTGCCTGTTCTGCTATAAATGGCACACATGAAAATATTTGGGTAACTACTTTGACCATAAAACAAAAGACGGCAAAGCGGTATAGGTTTTTTACAAGTACGCTTTGAGTTTTCAGATAACTATCAAGAGGTTTACACAGTAACTGCACTAAATAATACAACATCACCAGTTGTAGTAAAACACCTAAGGTGTTAATCCAGAAAAGCACACTAACATCCAAGTACCAACTAGCAGGAAATGCAAAGGTCAATATCGTAGATACGATGGCGAGTTTATAAACCTTATTAACCAAGGTGCTATTGGGTATCTGAAGTATTTTTAACAGCATAGATAGCACTGCAAATAAGAACCATCCATTGAATTGAAAATGGAGAAAATACTGAATTGCCAATTGGTATAATGGAGACGATTTTCCAAATTGAGTAACCGTTGGCCCTAAACACCATACACCGATGGTGGAAAGTATCATAAATAAAAAGGCCCAACGCATAAATTTGTTAGCGGGGTTTGTAGGTTTAATTTCTTTAAGACAGTAGTAGGCCAAAAAGTAACTGCAGAAGATATGTAGGGTAGAGAAGCTTATGGATATCGCCGCATAGCCTTGAAAAGGAAAACTAAACAGCATCCCTAAAACGGCCAATTGAGTCACCCAAAACAAGCGTTTATATTTTTTTATAGAGCCTTTGATATACCAGCCTACAACAAAACATTGTATGGATAGATAAACCCATCCTAACATAGCGATATGAGAATGCGCGTGGGTTAAAAATTTAAAATTAAAACCGGAAGTTGGATAGATATACAAGAACCGAAGGAATAGTCCCAGTGTTGCGGCAATTAGAAAATTACTCAAAGACAGGCTCATGAATTTTTTTTCCATTACATGGAGGTATCAGGATGAATTTTGGTTGGCATAAAGGTATAAAAGTTGCCACTAAGTTGGATGATATGGAGCTGAAAGATTTGATGAAACCTAGGATTTTTTAACTTAAAATTAAATAACCATAAGTGACTCAAGGGTAAAGTCGAATCACTTATGGCAGAACAAACTTAGGAACAAAAACTCAAAACAAATCGTCCATCAAGAGCTCTTTTTAGTAACAAAAGCAATGCTTTTGTTATGGTTTGGTGCTGAGTTTTAAACCAAAGCACTCTCTAATTCAATAGCCCTAGGAAACAGAATATTGTTTTCCAAGTGGATATGCCTGTGGAGGTCTTTTTCAAATTCATCCAACATGGCATAGGTAATTCTATAGGTGTTGCACGCATCTGCTGGAGGGGTGTAATTGCTAGATAATTCACTAATCTTGACAAATCGATCTCCCTCGTTCTCATGTTCCTGCATCATCATAGCGATTGGATTTTTAACGGTTCCAAACCCTGGAGGCGTCCATGTTGTACCCTGATTTTGGGTGATTTCCATTTTTTTGATCTGTGGGAAGAGCATAAGCTCTTCTTTTTTCATATGAGCCGCAAGATCACCCGCGGTGTATTGGAAATGTTCGTGAATTTCAAAAAGTTCCGGATGTGCCTCTCCATGTACCTTGCAAAGCTTTGCTAAGAATTGTAAAAGGATTGGACTCTTTTCCTCTATATAGCGGTGATGCGTAGGGACGATATGATCGACAAGTTTGGCTAAAGACCAAGTCCTTGGATCGTCAACACCTCTTTCTGCTGTTTCTAGGGCTTCTCTTAGCTCAGCTTCCAGTTTATTCGGATCGATATTTTTCTTCTCACACACATCATTAATTACTCTGTTACCCCGGCAACAAAAATCTATTCCGTGGTTGTAAAACACTGCGGCAGTTCTAAAATTTTCTGCCACGACTTCACCAATGGTTTCTTTCATTATATTTTCCATGACTGTACTATTTTGAATTAATTTTATTTTTAATAGTTAAATCGAATACGAAATAACAACAACTTAGAATTCCAATTGCAAATATGACATCACCAAAGGTTCTCAACCATTTCAAGGTGATCATTGTTGGATGCTGCATGAGCTCAGAGGATCTCGCATACCACATACCGTGTTCGATACTTTCAACTGCTTGCCATACTCCGATAGGAAGTAGACTTAGAAGTGCCATACCGAGCAATCCGATGTTTAATGACCAGAACGTGATGCCAATTAAGCGATCATTCCATTTTACATTTCTGTATAAGCTCCTTAGGACAAAGAGCATCAAACCAATACCTAACATTCCGTAGACACCAAACAGTGCAGTGTGTGCGTGAAGTGCGGTGGTGTTTAGACCTTGGATGTAATACAGGGCAATCGGTGGATTAATAATAAATCCGAAGACCCCAGCTCCAAGGAAGTTCCAGAACGCCACAGCGATCATAAAGTAGATAGGCCATTTGTAGTCCTTTATCCATTGTGTAGATTTGGTTACTTTATAGTTGTGATAAGCCTCATATCCTATGAGTGTTAAAGGAACGACTTCTAAGGCGCTAAAAGTGGCTCCAAGAGCCATGACTGCTGTTGGTGTTCCACTGAAGTATAAATGGTGGAAGGTTCCTAAAATACCTCCAGACATAAATACAATAGTAGCAATAAGAACGTTTAATGTTGCTGTTTTGGTTTTTAAAAGACCAAGTCTTACAAAAAGGAAGGCGATTACCACAGTGGCAAAGACTTCGAAAAATCCTTCTACCCATAAGTGAACAACCCACCATCTCCAGTATTCAGCAATAGCCAAGTTTGTTTGTCTTCCCCACATGAGTCCTGCTCCGTAGAATAACGCGATGGCACAACAAGATATCAGGAATAAAATGATGAGGTTTTTTTCCGCTGTTTTTTGTCTTATAATGGCAATTAGAGGTCGAATCATTAAAGCCAACCAAATAAATAAACCAACAAACAAGAATAACTGCCAGAACCTTCCTAGATCCACATATTCATACCCTTGGTGTCCAAACCAAAAGTTGTCAATAAGGTCTAGTTTTTGCATCACACCCATCCATTGTCCAATCATAGATCCTACTACGATAACCAATAAGGAGAAGAAGAGTAGGTGTACGCCTAGACTTTGGTATTTAGGATCTTTCCCGGAAACTGCAGGTGCTATATATAGTCCGGTTGCCAACCAAGCAGTAGCAATCCAGAAAATCGCAAGTTGGGTGTGCCAAGTTCTTGAGACAGCATATGGAAGGAACTGATCTAGTGGAATACCGTATAAGCCATCACCTTCAACCCCATAATGAGCCGTAATAATTCCAAGTAACATTTGGAGAACCATCAGCAGACATACCACCCAGAAATAGTTCTTGGTTAATTTCATAGAAGGTGTAATCCCTTGTTTGAGAAGTGGATCTTCAGCAGGTCTTAGCATTTCTTCGTCACCTCCAGATCTTACATGGTGAAACACCATCACACCAATACATAAAATAAGTAGTATGATACTCACGCCGGACCATGCTAATAGCTCAGTGGTAGCTTTGTTACCTACCAAATCATCTGCCGGCCAGTTGTGGGTATAACTCACCTTTGAATCAGGACGCTCTGTAACCGTTGCCCAGGTTGCCCAAAAGAAGAATGCGTTAAGTTGCTTTAGCTTCTCGGGATCCTTAAGAGAGTTCTTTGGAATAGCATAATCCTGCCTAAGTTTATCAAACTCGGGATCATCAGTAAATAGTGCGCTATAATAAGAGGACAGTTCTTCTATTGCGTTTGCACGCTCCTCAGATATCGTAATAACTTCACTACTTTTTTCAAAGGTGTTTTTTCGAATGTATTCCTGAAGTACTACTTTTAAAGCAGCCTGCTGTGCTGGAGTTGCCTGCTGATAATCCTTGTTGTATTCTTGGTGAGAATATTGATCGAGGATCAATAGTGCCTCACGGTGCAGCCAGTCAGCAGTCCAGTCAGGTGCCTGATAGGCTCCGTGACCCCATATTGATCCAACTTCCTGACCTCCTATACTTTGCCAGACATTTTGGCCATCTAAGATGTCTTGTTCAGTAAAGATAACTGTTCCATCTTCGGTTTGTACAGATTTTGGAACTGGGGGCATTTCTTGGTAAATTTCAAATCCGTAATATCCCAAGACTCCAAAGGAGAGTATCATTACGGCCGAAAATAATATCCATAGTTTTCGTTCTTTGTTCATTGCTTATAGTTCATTAAATCGGACAATTATGTCCTATTTTACTTTAAATTTTTTTAAATCGTTGTTAAATCTTTAAAACAGTTGTTCCATCGTCAAGCTTAAGCGCGAGTTCTTTTAAAGAAGTGCTTTCCAACATTACTTTTAAATTTTCGCGAACAACTTTGAATTTATCATGAATAGGGCAAGGGTTAAGCTCATCACACTTTACAAGTCCCAGGCCACATCCTTTATAAACATCATCACTATCTATAGCATTGACGATTTGAGATAATTTAAGTTCTTCAGGATTGTGAATTTCGAAGCCTCCTCTGGCGCCCTTTATGGAGGTGACCACCTGGTTTCTAGCTAAATCTTGTAATATTTTAGCTGTAAATGCAACGGGTGAATCGATCTCGGCTGCAATTTCTTTTAAACTCACTCGCGTATTTCTAAGCGAATTTTGTGTAATATAAATTGCTGCTTTAATTCCGTATTCACATGCCTTTGAAAACATAAACATCTTTTTTATTGGTACAAATATACACTGAAAATTTAATTAGGACAAAAATATCTTATTTAAATTTAATCTATCAAAATCTCCAAAATTGTTATGGCTGCCTCACTGATTTTAGTACCTGGACCAAATACGGCTACCACACCATTATCAAATAAAAATTCATAATCTTTTTTGGGAATAACACCACCGACGATAACCATGATATCTTCTCTTTGGTATTTTTTTAAAGCCGCCATTATCTCTGGAACTAGGGTTTTATGCCCTCCAGCCAGAGAGGAGATCCCTAGGATGTGAACGTCGTTTTCTACAGCCTGTTTCACGGCTTCTGTCGGGCTTTGAAACAAGGCGCCTATATCCACATCAAATCCGATATCTGCATAACCTGTTGCAACCACTTTGGCGCCTCTATCATGGCCATCTTGTCCCATTTTGGCAATCATAATACGCGGTCTTCGTCCGTCTTGCTCTGCAAAGCGATCTGCGAGTGCTCTAGCTTTTTCAAAGCTGCTATCTTTTTTCACTTCCTTGGCATATACGCCGCTGAACGATTGTACTTGAGCCTTATAACGTCCGAAACTGTTTTCAAGGGCCGTTGAAATTTCACCTAAAGTAGCACGCTCTCTTGCGGCATTAATAGTTAAATCTAATAAATTTCCTTGGCCTGATTGTGCTACCTGTTCGATTTTCTGTAAACAATCCTGTACTTTGGCATTGTCTCTGTTTTTCTTAAGTTGTTCTAGGCGTTGGATCTGACCTTGGCGTACTGCGTGATTATCTACTTCTAGTACTTCCAAAAAGTCTTCATCAGGTGATATGTATTTGTTGACACCTATGATCAGGTCTTGGTCGCTATCAATTCTGGCTTGTTTTCGAGCTGCGGCTTGTTCGATACGCATTTTAGGGATACCTGAGCTAATCGCCTTGGTCATCCCACCAAGCGATTCAATCTCCTGTATATGTTGCCATGCTTTTTGTGCGATATCTGCCGTGAGTCGCTCTACATAGTAACTTCCTGCCCATGGATCCACCGTTTTGGTAATTCCAGTTTCCAATTGCAAATACAATTGGGTGTTTCTGGCAATCCTAGCCGAAAAGTCGGACGGAAGGGCTATGGCTTCATCCAAGGCATTGGTGTGCAGGGATTGTGTGCCTCCAAATGCTGCGGCGGCAGCCTCTATACACGTTCTAGCAACATTGTTAAAGGGGTCTTGCTCCGTTAAACTCCATCCACTGGTTTGGCTATGCGCTCTAAGTGCGCTGGACTTGTCTTTTTTGGGATTGAATTGTCGCAGTAGTTTGGCCCATAGCATTCTACCTGCCCTTAATTTGGCTATTTCCATAAAGTGATTCATCCCGATTCCCCAGAAAAATGAAAGTCTGGGTGCAAAAACATCAATATCCATCCCAGCGGATAGTCCTGTTTTTATGTATTCTAGTCCATTGGCCAAGGTATAGGCTAGCTCAATATCTGCTGTCGCTCCTGCTTCTTGCATATGATAACCAGAGATGCTGATACTGTTAAACTTTGGCATTTTACGACTGGTGTATTCAAAAATATCGGCAATAATCTTGATCGATGGTTCGGGTGGATAGATATAAGTATTGCGCACCATAAACTCTTTGAGAATATCATTCTGAATGGTCCCCGAGAGTTGATCTGGCGATACGCCTTGTTCTTGAGCCGCAATGATATAAAATGCCATAATAGGTAGCACTGCGCCATTCATGGTCATGGAAACCGAAATCTGATCTAGTGGGATTTGGTCGAATAATACTTTCATATCCTCCACACTGTCAATGGCGACTCCTGCTTTTCCCACGTCAGCATTCACCCTAGGGTGATCCGAATCATATCCTCTGTGGGTTGCTAGATCAAAGGCAACAGACAGTCCTCTTTGTCCGGCGGCGAGGTTTCTTCTGTAAAACGCATTGCTTTCTTCTGCTGTTGAAAAACCGGCATATTGTCTAATAGTCCATGGCTTTCTCACATACATTGTGGTATATGGACCACGTAAATAGGGAGGAAAACCAGCAGTAAAATTTAGATGATCCAGCTGTGCAATATCGTCTTTTGTATACAGCTGTTTTAGGCTAATATTTTCAGCGGTATTATATTCAGTATTGTTTGTTTGAGCCTTTGGGCCGTATAATGTGTCAAACTTCAACTCAAGCTCTTGGAAATCTTTCCTGTTCATGTGTCTTGGGTTTTTAGGCGTTGTTTTTCATTTTGTTCTGACAAGCGTCTCTCTATGATGGGTTCGATCAGTGTCTTTCGTGGATTGGTCTTTACAAAAGGATAAAGCTCCAAGTTTTCAGACATCTGGTCTTGTGGATTTTCAAAGCTATTGGTGCCTACTAGTACTATTTGCTTTTCTTCGAATTTAGTAGCTTCTTTGGCAGCATTTTCTCTGATTTTTTTTTGGATCTGATGCCCCATAAGTTGGGTGATAAAACCACCACTTTTCTCGATTTGTTTGAAGAGCTTGAATGCCTTATCACACATTTCGCGACAGACATCTTCAATATAATAGGCTCCATCAGCAGGATTCCTTACGGTATCAAAGTAACTCTCATGTCTTAAAATTAACAGCTGATTTCTGGCGATCCTTTTTGAAAATTCATTATCCTTGTGGTATATGGCGTCATATGGAAGAAAAGAAATACTATCCGATCCTCCTAAAATAGCACTCATGTACTCTGTAGTAGTTCTGAGCATGTTTACGTTGTAATCATACAAGGTTTTATTCCTTTTAGAAGGCGTGCTGTGTATAAACAATTTTGATGCGCTTTGATGTGCTCCAATCAAATTTGCCCACAATACTCGAAAGGCTCTCAGCTTGGCAATTTCAAAGAAGTAATGTCCTGATACGCTATTGCGTATGCAGTAGTTGGGTGTAGATCCTTCGAAATAATTTAAGTACTCATTGGCATGTGCAAGAGTGTAGGCTAATTGCTGTACCATATTAGCGCCTGCATTTTGGTATAAGCCTGCATCTATGGAAATTGAACTTTCGACATATTTGTTCCCTTGAATCTTGTTTTGAATCTGGGAGAGTTGCTCAAAGTCTTTTTCTTGGTTTTGGTACCAGTTTCCATCTCTGGCTAATTGGCCAATACTATCGATATGAAAATGAAGTTTGGTTTGTTTATCTGCGAAAAAGGAGGTGATTTTGTCTATAAAATCTGCAGAGAGGAATTCGCATTGGAACTCTAACTGAAGTCCTTGTAATGGGATCTGATCAAATACAGCTTCTAATGAAATGTCTTGGGATGCCACTATGAGGTAAAGACATTCGGAGCCGCTTTCAAGAGCCGTACGAATGCTACTGTTAGAAGCGCTTTCGTTTTTTACATATATTTTTTCTGCAATTTTCCATCCTTGGTGATGTATAGCAATGGAATCCACATTATCATAGGAGTGATAAAATGGTTTAATGTTAATATCTTCTGCAGTTCTGCTGATGAGAACTTCATTGTAATCCTGGCCATTTAACTCATATTGGATTTTTTGTTTCCACTGTTTTGCCGTAATCTCATCAAAGTCGCTAAATAGAGAATTTTGCATGCTTGTTAGTTTTAGAGATTAAAGATAAGATCTTGTATCGAATTCACAATCTATAAGGGACTATATCTTAACCGCCTGTGAATCCTGGTAAAGATACAGGACTAAATGCAATTCACCACAGCACAGTACTTTAAATGTCAATTCCAACTGTGATTATTTGTAGCTATTCTGGCGGTATACTGTCCTGATATTCAATCAGGTAAATCTCTTCGTTCTCTTTCTTTAGGTAGTATTTTTCGCGAGCGTACTTTTCGAGGTCCTCCTTGCTTTTAAGATTCCTTAAAATCTTTTTATCATCAGCAATCTCTGTTTGTAAATGATTTTTTTGTTCTTGGAGCTTTTCAATTTCATTATTGAGCTCTCTATGCGTAAACCACCAGGAATTGGTGTCGAAAAAGAGCATCCATATTACAAATAGGGTGAGCACCAATACATAAATATTGGAAAAAAATTTAAACCATCTGGATTTTCTAATCTCTTGAAATGTCATGCTTATATCAGGCGCTCGTTAATAATAGTACGCACAATGTTAACCGCTACGGTATTGTATTTATTGTTTGGTATAATAATATCTGCGAATTCTTTAGTTGGTTCGATGAATTGTTGGTGCATAGGTTTTAGCGTCGTTTGATACCTGTTGAGTACTTCGTCGACATCTCTTCCTCTTTCACAAATATCCCTTTTTATTCTTCGTATTAAACGCTCATCCGAATCTGCATGAACAAATATCTTGATGTCAAACAGCTCCCTTAACTTTGGATGGGTCAATATAAGGATTCCTTCGATAATCATCACCTTTCTAGGGTGCGTTATCACTGTATCTTTTGTACGGTTGTGTTTTACAAAGGAATACACGGGTTGTTCGATAATTTGGTTGTCCTTTAATTTTAATAAGTGTTTGTACAATAAATCAAAATCGATGGTTCTTGGGTGATCAAAATTGAGTTTTGTCCGCTCTTCATAGGTCAAGTGGGAGGTGTCCTTATAATAGGAATCTTGAGATATTACACCAACTTCATTCTCTGGAAGTTCATTGACAATTTGGTTGACCACCGTAGTTTTTCCACAACCTGTACCACCTGCTATTCCTATAATAAGCATTCGTTATATTTTTTTACAAAAATAGAAAATTCGTGGGTTTTAAAAATTTGAAATTAACAAAAGCTTGAACCCGGTTGAAAAATAGCTGAAATCACCTTAGTGGAACAACTATTGACACTGTAGTAGCGCCTTGAAGGCTAGTGCTAATTTAGTTTCAGTCCCTCAGATAAATCTGAAAATTTTGTATCTTGGAGACCTCGAAATAGAATCCATGAAACTTCATTTTTTAGATCGAACAAACTCCCAGTTAAATTCATTTTCTATTACTAGAAATAGGCACCCTCATTTCTTAAAAGTATGGCATTATCACCCGGAGCTTGAACTTGTGATTATACTTCAAAGCACAGGGACGCGATTTATTGGTGATAGCATTGAGCGCTTCGAAAAAGGAGATGTTGTATTGATTGGTGCCAACCTTCCTCATATGTGGATGAATGATGAACTTTATTTTTCAAAGAATAGCGAATTGTATGCCGATGCGATTTCCATTCATTTTCGTCAGGATTTTTTAGGTGAAAGTTTTATAAATGCTTTTGAAATGAAACCGATAAAAGAGCTGATGCAAAGAGCTGCTTTGGGGATTTGTTTTAGCAAACTTGAGGAGCGTACCGTATCCCAATTCAAAAGCCTGGCTGAAGACACTGTCTTAACGCCGCTGGATAAGACCCTCACCCTGCTCAACGTACTAGGGCAACTCTCGAATCATTCGGACTATAAAATACTTTCAAGTGCAGGGTTTAAAAACTCTTTTGATAAGGTAGATAATGGAAACTTAAAGAAGATTTACGAATTCATATTTGAGAATTTTTCCCACCCTATCAGTGCTAAAGATGTGGCTGAGGTGGTGCACATGAATACGGCAGCATTTAGCCGCTTTTTTAAACGAATCCACAGAAAAACCTTCACCAGTTATCTCAATGAAATTCGAATAGGATATGCTTGTAAATTGTTAATTGAGAAGAAGCAAAAGGTCATTAGTATATGTTATGAATGTGGATTTAACAACATCTCTAATTTCAATAGACAATTTAAGCTTATCAAGGGAATGACACCTACTGAATTTGTGCATAAGCACATAACTTAGCTCCATAGGGCAAAAATAGTATCATATTTTGTGAATTCTTTGGTGGATATATCATGGAATTGCCAATACATTTGAAAAAAGCAATTTTAGCATTTCAAAGAAATGACAATAACAGATATTACAATTAAAGACGTTAGATTTCCAACCAGTAAGACATTGGATGGATCTGATGCCATGAATACTGACCCGGATTACTCTGCAGCCTATGTGATTTTAAAAACTGATCATCCAGATTTCGAAGGACATGGTCTGACCTTTACCATAGGAAGAGGGAATGAGTTATGTACCGCTGCCATTGCAAGTTTGTCACCTTTAATTAAGGGAAAGAAATTAGAAGAGTTTACTTCTGATATGGGGGCATTTTGGAAAATGATTACAGGAGATAGTCAATTGCGATGGTTGGGACCCGAGAAAGGCGTCATTCATTTGGCTACCGGAGCCATTGTCAATGCGGTTTGGGATCTCTATGCGAAGGTTCAAGGTAAACCACTATGGAAATTATTGGCCGATATGAGTCCTGAAGAATTGGTGCGTTGTATCGACTTCACCTATATTACTGATGTTATTACGCCTCAGCAAGCCATTGCGTTTTTGAAATCTAAGCAAGAGGGGAAACAACAACGTATTGATTATCTACTAGCTCATGGTTATCCCGCCTATACAACCTCTGCAGGTTGGTTAGGGTATTCGGATGAGAAAATGAGAAGGCTTTGCCGAGAAGCGAAGGTGGAAGGCTTTAAGCATATGAAAATTAAAGTCGGCTCCAATTTGCAGGACGATATTAGGCGGGCTGCAATTATTAGAGAAGAGATTGGAGAGGATTTAAAGTTAATGATGGATGCCAATCAGAAGTGGGATGTGGATCAGGCCATTGAGAATATGGAATCCCTAAAGAAATTTAATCCTTGGTGGATTGAAGAACCCACGAGTCCAGATGATATTTTAGGTCATGCTAAAATTTCAAAAGCAGTCGCTCCTATTAAAGTAGCCACTGGTGAGCATTGTCAAAATAGAGTTATCTTCAAACAACTCATGCAGGCAAATGCGATGCAGATTTGTCAAATCGACAGCTGTAGAGTGGGTGGGGTGAATGAGAATTTGGCCATTATGTTGATGGCCGCTAAATTTGGAATACCTGTATGTCCACACGCTGGAGGTGTCGGTCTTTGTGAGTATGTACAACACCTATCGATGATCGATTTTATAGCTATCAGCGGAAGTATGGAGGATAGGGTAATTGAATTTGTAGATCATTTGCACGAGCATTTTCTAGATCCTGTGCAGCTGAAAGATGGGGCTTATATGCCTCCTAAAATGCCTGGATATAGTATTACAATGAAACAGGAGTCACTTGAGAAATACAGCTTCCCTAATGGCGAAGTATGGATGAATTCTTAAACCACATACATTAACCTAAAAAACTAAATTTATGAAAACCATTAGCCTTTACATTTGCCTTTTAGGACTGTTATGTTCCACTATGGTGGCGCAAGAACGGTATGTACCGTCACAGGAAAATTTGGACGCTAGAGAATGGTTTGAAGATGCACGCTTTGGAATGTTTATTCACTGGGGTGTGTATAGTATTTTAGGAGACGGTGAATGGGTGATGAACAATCAAGACATCCCCGCGGATCGCTATCGTCTGCTACCTACATTCTTCAACCCAACAGCCTTTGATGCCGAAAAAATTGTCACCTTGGCCAAAGAAGCTGGTATGAAATACATCACCTTTACCTCAAAACATCATGACGGTTTGGCGATGTACGATTCTAAAGTGTCGGATTATACGGTGATTAAATCCACTCCTTATCAGAAAGATGTGTTGCGTATGTTAGAACAGGCCTGTAAGAAACATGGCATGAAGTTATTTGTCTATTATTCTCAATTGGATTGGAATCATCCTGATTTTTATCCAAGAGGATGGACAGGAAGGAAAACCGGTAGACCGGAATCTGGAGACTGGAATGCGTATTTGGCGTATCAAGATGCTCAAATTAAAGAATTGGCTGAAAACTATGATATCGCTGGATTTTGGTTTGATGGATGGTGGGATCAAGCACCTGGTAAGGAAGATTGGCATCGTGAAGTTGACTATAGAATCAGTGGGAATGATTGGCATTTGGAAAAAACCTACAGCATGATTCACGATATCAATTCGGCATTGTTGATTGGTAATAATCACCATGAGATGCCTTTTGAAGGGGAGGATTTTCAAATGTTTGAAAAAGATCTGCCTGGAAAAAATACTACGGGCTTCGGTGGAGCCGGCATTAGCCAATTACCACTAGAGAGCTGCCAGACTATGAATTCCTCTTGGGGTTTTAATTTACAAGATACCAAGGAGAAGTCTGAAAAAGAGTTGATACAGTTTATGGTACAGACCTTTGGAAATGGAGCTAACTTATTACTCAATGTTGGGCCCATGCCCAATGGTGAGATCCAAACACAGCATATAAATAATTTAAAGGCTATTGGGGATTGGATGGATATCTATGGTCAGACCATTTACGGAACACAAAAGGGACCCGTTAGCATTGAAGGTTCTATGACATCCACTCGGAAAGATAATAGCGTATACTTACATTTCTACCAACTTGATCAACAAAAAATCGAGCTAAATGGTCTTGATGCTAAAATAAAAGAGGTTATTCTCTTTAAGGATAAATCTAAGATCAAACACAAAAGATCAAACCAGGGAGTCGTGATTGAAATTCCAACCGAAAAGCAGGACTCAATAGTTACCGTGGTTGAGGTTGTTTTAAAATAAGAATGCCGAATGAATGAAGTAAAATTTGATAAGAATAAGATGTCAGTATTTAGTTTAGAAAATAAAACCGCAATTGTAACAGGCGGTGGTAGTGGAATAGGTAGGGCGATCGCAAAGACTTTTGCTCAAAATGGAGCCTATGTCTATATTTTGGAATTTAACCAAGACAATGCTACAGAGACTTTAAATGAAATCACCATCAATGGTGGTCAGGGAGATTGGCGCAAATGTGATGTGTCCAACCATAATGAAGTACAATCAGTGCTCGAAGAGATTGCATCAGTTCGTTCTGTGGATATTTTGATCAACAATGCTGGAATTGCTCATGTGGGTACCATAGAGCAAACCAGCGAAGAGGATCTGGATCGAATTTATAATGTGAATGTAAAAGGGGTATATAACTGTATTTATGGAATACTTCCACACTTTAAAAATAATAATGGTGGGGTGATTATCAACATGGCTTCCATTGCTTCGGCAGTGGGGATTTCTGATCGTTTTGCGTACTCGATGTCTAAGGGAGCAGTCTTAACGATGACTTATTCTGTGGCCAAGGACTTTTTATCTGATAACATACGTTGCAACTGTATATCGCCAGCAAGGGTTCATACACCTTTTGTCGATGGGTTTATATCAAAAAACTACCCGGGTAAAGAAAAAGAAATGTTTGAGAAGTTGTCAAAAACTCAGCCTATAGGTCGTATGGGAACTCCAGAAGAGGTTGCTAATTTGGCCTTGTATTTAGCTAGTGATGCAGCTTCGTTTATTACAGGGACTAATTTTCCCATAGATGGTGGGTTTATCAAATTAAACGGATAAACACTAGAACATAAACTATTTATTTTAAGCGTATAAAAAAATATATTATGAAATTAATTCGATTTGGAGCGGCAGGTCAAGAAAAACCTGGACTGCAATTGGAAAATGGTAAGCGCATCGATGTTAGCGCTTTTGGAGAAGATTATAATGAAAACTTTTTTGGGAATTCAGGAGTCAATCGTTTGCGTGAATGGTTAAAGGATAATCTTGATTCTTGCCCTGAGGTTTCAGAGCGAACTAGACTAGGATCGCCACTAGTACGTCCTTCAAAACTGATCTGCGTAGGGCTTAATTATGCAAAGCACGCCGCTGAGAGTGGTATGGAAACGCCTAAGGAGCCTGTATTGTTTTTTAAGGCAACTTCTGCCATAGTAGGTCCGTTTGATGATGTCGTCATTCCAAAAAATAGTGTGAAGACGGATTGGGAAGTGGAATTGGCAGTGGTTATTGGAAAGAAAGCCTCCTATGTTACCAAGGAAAATGCTTTGGATCACATTGCAGGGTATGTACTTCACAATGACTATAGCGAACGCGAATTTCAAATAGAGCGCGGTGGACAATGGGTCAAAGGAAAGAGTTGTGACACCTTTGCTCCCTTAGGTCCATTTGTGGCTACTGCAGATGAGATTAAGGATCCAAACAATTTGCAACTTTGGTTAAAACTAAACGGAGCACTCCTGCAAAATAGCAACACAGAAGATTTTGTATTTGATATACAGACCGTGGTGAGTTATATCAGTGAATTCATGACTTTACTTCCAGGTGATGTGATTTCTACAGGAACTCCTGCCGGGGTAGGGATGGGTCTAAATCCACAACGATACTTAAAACCCGGCGATGTGGTTGAATTGGGAATTGAAGGATTAGGAGTTTCAAAACAAACAGCAAAAGCATACCAATAAGTTAAACCATGTACATCGATAGCCACCAACATTTTTGGAATTATGACCCCAAGCGTGACGCTTGGATTACAGATCAAATGAGCGCCATACGAAGGGATTTTGGACCAAGGGACCTTGAAGGCTTGTTACAAAAAAACAAGATTGATGGTTGTGTGGCTGTTCAGTCCGACCAATCGGAAGACGAAACTCGTTTTTTATTATCCCTTGCTGACCAACACGATTTTATCAAAGGTGTTGTCGGATGGGTGGATCTGTTTGCCGACAACTTAGGGGAGCGCTTATCACATTTTTCATCATTTGATAAGTTCAAGGGAATACGGCATATTGTACAGGATGAGCCCTTAGGTTTTATGGATACTCCTGAGTTCCAGAATGGTATTCGAGTTTTGGGCGGCTTTGATAAAACCTATGACATTTTAATTAAGCCACCGCAGCTTATGGAGGCCATTACACTAGTGAATACCTTCCCAAATCAGAAATTTGTTCTTGACCATATTGCGAAGCCAAGAATATCTAAAGGTTTGGATTCCAAGTGGGCCAGTGAAATAAAGGAGCTTGCTCAACATCCAAATCTTTATTGTAAGGTGTCCGGAATGGTTACTGAAACGGATGAGTTTAAGTGGACAAAAGGTGATTTTACGGAATTTTTACAACTGATAACAGACGCCTTTGGGACTGATCGAATCATGTTCGGTTCGGATTGGCCGGTTTGTTTGTTAGCGGCAAGTTACAATGAAGTACATTCTATTATTACGGACTTTTATTCAGCTTCTGAGGTAGATAAGGTTATGGGTGAAAATGCGGTGCGGTTTTACAATTTATAAATGATAAACAGAAACATAAATAACATGGTAAGACATATATCCTTGGCTTTGTTGGCCTTGGGAATTATTGGCTGCAATCAACAACACATTGAGGCTACGACTGCCGCAGTAGATGAGCTGTGGTATGAGCAAGCTGCAGAAGATTGGATGCAAGCACTCCCTATTGGTAATGGACGATTAGGCGCCATGGTTTTTGGAAATCCTGATGTGGAACATCTACAACTCAATGAGGATTCCATGTGGCCGGGAGGTCCAACAACTATAGGGGACAGTAAGGGAACAGCGGAAGATTTGGCACAGCTGCGCGCTTTGATTGATCAGGGTAAGGTTCACCAAGCGGATAAATTTATAGTGGAGAAATTTTCTCACTTAGAAGTCACTAGATCACATCAAACGGCAGGAGATCTATTTATAGATTTCAAACGCGATGGTGTTATATCTGATTACTACCGAGGGCTTGATTTTGATAATGCTATGGCTACGGTGTCCTATAAAGTTGATGGAGCACAGTTTACAGAAAAAATTATAGCTTCTCAACCTGATGATGCCTTGATTATTCAGCTAGAGACTACCGCTGAAAAAGGGCTTGATTTTGATATCAAACTTTCTAGACCTTTAGACCAAGGCACGCCCACTGTTTCAGTAGAAGCGCTCCATAATGATCAGTTGATTATGAACGGGATGGTTACCCAACTTGGAGGAAAGGTTGAAAACAAAGCTGTGCCTATGAAACAAGGGGTCAAATTTCAAACCCGACTCAAAGCTATCGCTCAGGATGGAACTGTTCAAGCCGCAGATGGGTTTTTGGAATTAAGAGGGGTGAAAAAAGCAGTAATTTATCTGGTGACTAAGACCTCTTTTTACCATGATGATTACCAATCTAAAGCTGAGGAAAATTTAAATTCGGTTGCGTCAAAGGATTTTGAAGAGCTACTCGATGGTCATAGTACTGATTTTAGAAAATTTTATGACCGCGTACAATTTAGTCTTGGGGATGCTGCTTTGGATTCTCTGCCAACGGATAAACGATTGCAACGTTATAAAGACGGACAGGTGGATCTGGATTTACAAACGAAGCTTTTTGACTATGGACGGTATTTACTAATTTCCAGTTCTAGACCGGGTACAAACCCGGCTAATCTACAAGGAATTTGGAATAACCATATTGCAGCTCCTTGGAATGCGGATTATCATTTGAATATTAACTTGCAAATGAATTATTGGCCATCGATGGTGGCTAATCTAAGTGAATTGCAACAACCACTTTTTGATTTTGCAGATCGATTACTTCTTCGTGGTAAAAAGACTGCTGAACAGCAATATGGGATCCATAAGGGAGCAGTAATGCACCAAACCACTGACCTTTGGGCGCCAGCGGTTATGTTTGCCTCTCAACCCTATTGGGGTTCTTGGATTCACGGTGGCGGCTGGCTTGCTCAACACTATTGGGAGCAGTATCGATTCACCCAAGATGTCGAATTTTTAGAACAAAGGGCATACCCTTTTATGAAAGAAATTGCCTTGTTCTATATGGATTGGTTGCAAATGAATCCCGAGACACAACAGTGGGTTTCTTATCCAGAAACCTCGCCTGAAAATTCTTATTTTGCTGCCGATGGAAAACCAGCTGCAGTTTCCAAAGGAAATGCCATGGGGCATCAAATCATTGCAGAGGTTTTTGATAATGTAATATCGGCAGCTCAAGTTTTAAATATTGAAGATGATTTTGTGGCTGAGGTTAAAAATAAACGATCGCATCTAACTCCAGGAGTTGTCATTGGTGATGATGGACGGATACTAGAGTGGGACAAACCCTATGAAGAACCTGAAAAAGGGCACCGACATCTTTCGCACCTCTATGCTTTGCATCCTGGAGATGCCATTACTCCAGCAACACCAGAGGCGTTTAAGGCAGCAAAAAAAACCATAGACTATCGATTGGATCATGGAGGAGCAGGTACCGGTTGGAGTCGCGCTTGGATGATTAGTTTCAACGCACGTTTGTTTGACAATGTTTCAGCCGAAGAAAATATTAATAAGTTTTTTGAGATATCCATTGCGGATAACTTGTTTGATGAACATCCTCCTTTTCAAATTGATGGAAATTTCGGCTACACCGCCGGTGTAATTGAGTTGCTGCTTCAATCTCACGAAGGATTTCTAAGGATTCTTCCAAGCTTACCACAGAACTGGACAACTGGTTCAATTACTGGAATTAAAGCTAGAGGTGATATTGAAGTTGACTTAGATTGGGATCAAAATCAATTAACACAACTTACTCTAGAATCAGAAGTGACCAAGATTATTGAAGTCACCTATGCAGATATTAATAAGGAGCTTTCACTAGAGGCAGGTAAACCACTAGTGCTTGATGCTTCATTAAACCCTATTACTAACAACTAAACAGAATCGTATATGATCAAACAATATCTCTTTTTCGTTTCAATAGCTTTGTCTTTGATGAGCTGTGCTACAGACCCTCCTAAGCCCTTAGGTCCACTTCCTTCAGAGCGACAATTGGCCTGGCAGGAGCTCGAGTACTATGCTTTTTTCCATTTTAACATGAACACCTTCACTGATATGGAGTGGGGACTAGGAGGAGAGGATCCATCGCGATTTAACCCTACAGCTCTAGATGTGAATCAATGGGTGGAGACCGTAAAGAAAGCTGGAATGAAAGGAGTTATTATAACGGCTAAACACCATGATGGATTTTGCCTTTGGCCTACTAAAACAACAGAACATTCCATTAAAAACTCTCCTTATAAGGATGGTAAAGGGGATATTGTAAAAGAATTAGCAGAAGCCAGTAAAAAGCACGGACTCAAATTTGGAGTCTATTTATCTCCATGGGATCGCAATAGCGAATACTACGGTACCGATAAATACGTTGATATATTTCATGAGCAGCTTAGAGAATTGCTGACCAATTATGGACCTATCTTCGAGGTTTGGTTTGACGGCGCTAACGGCGGGACAGGATACTACGGGGGAGCGAACGAAATGCGTAAAATTGATAATAAGACCTATTATAAATGGGATAAGACCCAAGCCATAATTAGAGAACTGCAACCCGATGCTGTGATTTTTGGAGACAATGGCCCGGATATCCGTTGGGTTGGAAATGAACAAGGTTGGGCAAATGAAACCAATTGGAGTATCATGCGAAGAGATGAAATCTATCCAGGATGGCCGAGATATAAAGAACTCAGAGGAGGTCACGACGATGGCACACATTGGTTGCCTGCTGAATGTGATGTGTCTATCCGTCCGGGTTGGTACTATCATGCCTCAGAGGATCATCAGGTGAAGAGTTTGACGCAACTGTTGGATATCTATTATCACTCCATTGGACGTAACTCTAATTTATTATTGAATATTCCTGTAGATCGTAGAGGATTAATACATCCTAGAGATTCTATTCAACTCATGCGATTAAAGGAACAAATCGATAAGGACTTTGCTGAGGATCTAGCCTTAACTGCAGAGGCGGAAGTATCAAGTAGTAGAGGTAGAGGCTATGAAGCTTCAGTTATAAACGATGCAAAAGAGGAAAGTTATTGGGCTAGTGGAGAAGGTGTAGATACCGCCACAGTAATACTTAACTTTAAGCAGCCTATTGCTTTTAATAGAATTGCCTTAGAGGAATATATTAGATTGGGTCAACGCGTATCTGAATTTACTGTTGAAGCTGAGGTAGATGGGCAGTGGCAACTAATTGATGAGCAAACCACCATTGGAAATAAGAGAATTCTTAGATTTAATACGGTGAACTCTTCAAAAATCAGGGTACGTATAACGGCTTCCAAAGGAGAAATTTTACTGTCTAACATCAGCGTTTATAATGCACCTACCGTTTTGGTGGCGCCCGTGGTGGAAAGAGCTAAAGATGGCACGCTCACTCTTGAGATACCCGACACTACTGTTGAGGTATATTACACCTTAGATGGTACGGAACCAAGTTTGAGTTCCTCGAAGTATACCAAGCCCTTTTTAGTCGAAAAGCAAGCGATGTTGAAAATGTTTGCTTATAATCCAATGACTGAGCAACGCACTGGGATCACAGAAGAAAAATTAGAGATTTCTAAAAACAATTGGAGTATCGTTCAGGGGGATGAAAAAACAGGTCAAGTCATAGACGCCAATAGTAATAGTTTCTGGACTGCGACTGCAAGTGATCAAAACCAAGTGATTATTGATTTAGGAGGCGTAACAGATCTCAAAGGCTTTTCCTATACCCCGATGCAGGCACGATTCCCTCATGGGATTATAACAGATTATGAGTTTTCCATAAGTATGGACGCAAAGCAATGGGTAGTGATATCTAAAGGAGAGTTTGGAAACATTGTCAACAATAGAATCCGACAGGAGATTTATTTTAAGCCTTCTAAAGCGAGGTTCATAAAATTAAAAGCAACCAAAGTTGCGGGAGAAAAACCAAACGCGACATTTGGGGAAATAGGGATTTTACAAAACTAGGAGCATGGATTTAGAATTGAAGAATAAAGTAATTTTAATAACTGGGGGTGATAAAGGCATTGGACTTGGTATTAGTCAGGTTCTTGCCAAAGAAGGTGCCAAGGTTATCATCATTGGTCGAACGGAGAAAGACGTTGTAAAGGCTGTCGAGGATATTAGAAAAGAAGGAGGAGTCGTAGACTATGAAATAGCCGAACTGACAGATCCGAAAGCCTGTGAGCGTGTGGTCGCTTCCGTTATTGAGAAACACCAGAGTATCCACGGACTGGTGAATAATGCTGGGGTGAATGATGGCGTTTCACTTACTGGAGGTAGTTATGAAACATTCATAAACTCCATTAACAAGAATCTAACCCACTATTATATGATGGCACATCTGTGTTTGGATGAACTCAAAAAGAATCAGGGTGCCATTGTTAATATTAGTTCTAAGACGGCATCAACTGGCCAGGGTGGAACCTCTGGATACGCTGCCGCCAATGGTGGTCGTAATGCACTTACAAGAGAATGGGCTGTGGAGTTGTTGCCATATAAAATCAGAGTCAATGCCATTATAGTGGCCGAGAGTTTTACCCCTTTATACAAAAGATGGATTCAGAGCTTTCCAAATCCAGAAGAAAAACTCAAAGGAATCATTGAAAACATACCCTTAGAAAATAGAATGACCACCCCGGAAGAAATAGCAAATACCACTGCTTTTTTATTATCTTCGAAATCAAGTCATACCACTGGACAATTGCTTTATGTGGATGGTGGATACACCCACCTAGACCGTGCCATTAAACCAAATAACTAAATGAAAACTAAGCAGATCAAAATTGTAGACAAGAAAAACTTAAAGCCTTTTATTCTAATCACTTCGCTATTTGCGTTATGGGGATTTGCCAATTCGGTAACAGACCCAATGGTTCAAGCTTTTAAAAAGGTATTGGAATTATCAAATTCCGAGGCCGCTTGGGTACAGATGGCCTTCTATGGCGGTTATTTCTGTATGGCATTGCCTGCCGCTTTATTCGTTCGTAAATACTCCTATAAAACAGGAGTTCTAATAGGACTTACACTTTATGCCTTTGGAGCACTACTATTCTATCCAGCCGCCATTTCAGAACAATTTTGGTTTTTCTGTTTGGGACTTTATGTGCTGACCTTTGGTTTGGCCTTTTTAGAGACAACGGCTAACCCTTACATTTTAGCAATGGGAGATCCTTCCACGGCAACAAGACGACTTAATTTGGCTCAGGCCTTTAATCCAGTAGGATTGTTATTAGGTCTTTTAGTCGCACAGCAATTTGTTTTAGAAGAGTTACAATCTGATGATATTGCAGATTTTGGAGTGCTTTCCGAGGCCAAAAAAGCTTTGATTCGCACAACGGACTTGATGGCCATAAGAGATCCTTATGTGATTCTTGGATTGGTTATCCTAGCAGTCTTTTTTGTGATACTGCTCACTAAAATGCCTCAGGCTAGAGATGAAGGGGGAATTCCAAGCCTTAGACACACTATAAAAAGTTTATTCAGTAATAAAAAATACAGCTATGGAGTCCTAGCACAGGTGTTATACGTTGGTGCACAAATCATGTGTTGGACCTATATATACCAATATGCCGAAGCCTTTGGTATGTCAAGTGAAGATGCTGCCAATTACCAATTTGGTGCCTTTGTACTGTTTTTGGTTGGTAGGGCAATTGGAACTTGGGTTTTGAAATACATCACGGCCTCAAAAATGTTGATGTATTTCGCAACCATTGCCGTGGTATGTTGCCTTTCTACTATATTTTTAAAAGGAGTTCCTGGGCTTTATGCCTTGTTGATGGTCTCTTTTTTCATGTCTGTAATGTTTCCGACCATTTATGGAATTGCTCTGGATCGTTTATCGGAGGAAGAGTCCAAAATCGGTGCAGCTGGTTTAGTTATGGCTATTGTGGGTGGTGCATTAATGCCAAAACTACAAGGAATGATTATTGACCTTGGCGGTATTGGGGTAAATGACACGAAAATTTTAGGGGTGTCAGAAGTGAACTTCTCTTTTGTACTTCCGTTAATTTGTTTTGTCTTTATCGTATATTATGGAGCTTGGGTAAAGAAAAATTTTCAAAATATTTAAAAATCATGGAATAATGAAAGAATATGCATTTGCTTTAGACTTACAAAACAACCCGGAGAAGATCGTTTCTTACATTGTTCACCACAAAAACGTTTGGCCTATTGTAATCGAAAAGATTAAGGAGTCAGGGGTTATTGACATGAGAATATATCAGTTGGCAAACAGACTGTTTATGATCGTAAAAGTGAACGATGATTTTTCAATTGAAACCGATTCAATAGGTGATCCAACTCATCCAGAGGTACAGCGATGGGAAGAACTTATGTGGGAATACCAACAAGCTTTACCCTTTGCACACAAAGGGGAGAAGTGGCTACTTATGAATAACATATTTCAGTTGCATCAGCAATAATCATGGGAAAGAAAGAAATAAAATTTGATGGACGTTATCCTAGTGTAGACGACTTAAGAAATCGCGCTATAAAAAAAATCCCAAAATTCGCTTTTGAATATTTGGATGGCGGTTGTAACAATGATGTCAATCTAGTTAAAAACACAAAGGAAATTAGAGATATAGAGTTAATTCCTTCTTATTTAGATCAACATTCAGGCGCAGCTATGAAAACTGAATTGTTCGGACATACCTATGATGCACCTTTTGGGATAGCCCCTGTTGGTCTTCAGGGATTGATGTGGCCCAACGCCCCAGAGATCCTTGCAAAGTCGGCATTTGAACACAACATTCCTTTTATACTCAGTACAGTGACTACCAGTAGTATTGAACGAATTGCCCGTATAACAGAGGGGAATGCGTGGTTTCAGTTGTATTATCCAGCGAAAGAGGAAGTTCGTATGGATATTTTGGATCGTGCATGGGAAGCCGGTTATCGCGTTCTTGTCATCCTTTGTGATGTTCCCACCTTTGGATTTCGTCCAAGGGATATCCGAAATGGATTGGCAATGCCTCCCAAGATGTCATTGAATAACATCCTACAAATACTACAGCGTCCGGAGTGGGCTATGAAAACCTTGAAACACGGTCAGCCTAATTTTGAAACCCTGAGACCCTATATGCCTAAAAACCTAGATTTAACACAATTAGGCAAATTTATGGACGACACTTTCTCTGGAAGGTTGACCCAAGAGCGTATTAAACCCATCCGCGACAAATGGAAGGGGAAATTAGTGCTAAAAGGGGTGTCCAATGAAAGGGACGCTGAGAGCGCAATAAAATTAGGATTGGACGGTCTTATCGTCTCTAATCACGGAGGGCGACAACTGGATGCTGGAGAGTCTACAGTGATGCCTATGAAGCGCATTGCTAAACAATATGGAGATCAAATTAAGGTAATGATGGATAGTGGGCTCAGAGAGGGACCGGATATTGCAAGATGCATGGCAAGTGGAGCAGAGTTTACCTTTCTAGGTCGTAGTTTTATGTATGGGGTGGCCGCACTCGGAACAAAAGGTGGAGATCATACCATTTCATTACTCAAGGTGCAACTACAACAAATCATGGATCAATTATGCTGTGCTACAACTGCTGATTTTAAAAAGCATTTGAAGGTTTAATTCTTCTATTTTCCACATCAAAAGATTAATTTTTGGAGTGTATACATGGCGGATATGACACTTTATATTGTCGTGTATACCCCACAGTTTTAGGTCAAATAAATTTATATTTACAAACATTTTTTATTGTATAGATATACTGGTTAGTAGATAGTTGTGTATATTTATAGTGTAAAATTTGCTCACTAATCATATAAATTAATTGACCTATGCCTAAAAAAATTCTATTTGTAGTTTCCGTATTATTTGGCCTTATGTTTATCAACGCGGGATTAAACAAGTTTTTAAACTATATGCCCGTTCCAGAAGATTTGCCAGCTGAACTCGTCAATGATATGGTGGCCATGTCAGAAATCATTTGGCTTTCTCCACTGACAGGACTCGCTGAAATTATTGGAGGATTATTAATTATTTTTCCTAGGACGCGCGCGCTTGGAGCTCTGATAATTCTACCCGTTTTTGTTGGGATTGTCCTGACCAATACTTTGGTTGAAACCTCTGGTTTACCCTTGGTGATAGTTCTAGGAGCGATCCTAGTTTGGATCTTTATTGACAATAAAGCCAAATACAAAGCATTATTTCAATAACAAAAAAAAGCACCCCTAACCAAAGAAGCTCAGGCTTCTCGGTTTGGGTGCTTTTCCAACCATGAACAATGCAATTCTTTAGCTTCGCAAAGAATTAACCTTGCTTACTAAATTTTCTACCGCATTCTTGTAATCATCCGCTTTTGACATATTTCCAGTGTTCTCGTCATAGATTTCAATAGTAATTTTATCGCCATCTTTTGGTGATATGTTGAGAATAATTTTATCGATAATACTTTGATTCGATGGGGAGGTATAATGGCTATAATCGGCTTTGATAATCTTAAGGTTATTGATATCCCATAGATGCTGTTGTGTGATCTTAGACTTTAAAACTTCAAGATGTAATAGCTTTTTAGCATTCGTATCTAAAATAAAATTCTGATTCCCCAGATCGTCATAAAGATCAGTGGGGTTTAACTGATTTTGTTCTATTAAGCTAGCTGTTAATTTTTCAGTTTTTCGTGCGCTAGCTTTTGATTTTACGATGGCGTAAATAATTGGAATTGCAATGACTAGTATTAATGCAATTCCGACAAGAGTGGCATTAGAGCTCATATTATTTTGATATAAATGATTTTTTAAAATGTTTTAATGTTCTTCGATAAGCATCATTTCTTTATGTGAATCCATGAAAAGGAAATAATAGTGCAATGACCCCTAGGGTGCTTTGATGTCCATTATAATGGATACCACAGGTAGCATTGTTTGGTAGTGCAATGTGTGCGATATCGCTAATGGGAATAAGTTGTGATAATGCACCTGGACTGTTGGACTGTTGATACGTATTAAAATGAGCGTTAAGGGGTTCTAATCCGAACTGTTGTGTAGAATTTGTAGGACTTAGAACCACTGTGTTATCCTTGCTCCAAGTTTGGCTGCAATCCATGGCTGTGCTACTCTTTGTGCCATAGAATTGGACCACCAAAAGTAATAACAAACCGGTGAAGTGATTAAAATTACGAGTTTTAAGGCAATACATTTTATCAGACTACATTAAAAGTGAAAGCAAAATCGAGACAGCTTTGTAGGGCCTTAGCCGCAGCATGGGTCTATTGATTTGCTTTGATTTCGATCAAATGGTAAAACACCCCTGGTTCTTTTGCAGTTCAATGCAGAACAATATGGCGTATTTCAAATTTATGATGTTACTAAATGATCTCTGGGCTTAAGAAAAGCCGTGGTAAGGAAGTAAATGTTGTATGGTTTTGTTTTTTGCCCAAATGCTAGAAAGTTCTAATTCCTTGTTGTCCTTGAGCGAAGTAGTATTTAAAGGTGGATTGGTAAACTTAACAACTGCCTGAAACGGTCTAATTAAATTTGGTATTTTTGTATTAACATCAAACTCACTATAGATGTTTGTATAGGCTTGGAATTGAAATTGTATCGAATTCCGAGATTGTAAATTGCTATCCTGTATTGTTTGATCGGTAATAGCGTCCTCAGCATTTCCTTGAAACGTAGAAGCTTCATAGGATAAATTTGCGAGAATAAACGCCAGTATGATGGCAACTAATACGCTATGTACTTTTCTTAAAAACATGGGGCAAATATACTGCTTATTTGTTTTAGGAGCGCTTAGAACTTTACAAATTAAAAGTTTGGGCTCTAGTCAAGGTGGCTCACTCCGAATAGCTAAGTCCTATAATTTCTTTAACCTTATCCATGGTTTGTATAAGATTTTTACTAAACTCAAAAGATGCAACAGGACTTTCTGTTTTTCCTCTTCTTAATAAATCATTGAAGTGTAATATTTCATAACTATAGCCTAAGGTGGTTACTCCAAAGTCTTTTGTGGTTTCTTTGCCTTTATCATCAATGAAAGTCACTGAAGTTGGCTTGTGGAACGAAGAGTGCAATATAATTTTACCTCTTTCGCATTGAATTATTCCTTGAGTAGGGGTCTTTTCCAAAATGGTAGAGTACAGCTGTGCAGTTTTCCCTTCTTTATAGTGAAATTTCATCCGGCATTCAGAATCCGCTCCGGTTTCAAAAAATTGCGCTTTAGCTTCTATGTGTTCAGGGATTCCCAAAACGCTCAGGGCTAAAATAATCGGGTATATTCCAATGTCTAATAAACTTCCTCCTCCTAGTTGTTTGTCAAACAGTCTTGATGTGGCATCAAATTCTGGAGCAAAACCGAAATCTGCTTCAACCGAAAGAACCTCCCCGTAAGCTCCGGTAGATAAAAAGGAAAGCACCTCTTTATAATGTGGTAAAAAGCAAGTCCAAAGAGCTTCCATTAAAAGAGTATCCTCTTCACGGGCTGTCTGTATCATTTGATCGACATCAGCACTGTTGAGTGCCAAAGGTTTTTCACAGAGCACCGCCTTTTTTTGTCTTAAACAATCAATAGTATAAATTTTGTGAAAAGCGTGAGGTGTTGCAATATAGATGGCATCCACCTTAGGGTCGTTGATTAGATCCATATAGTTCCCATAAGCGACCTTTGCTTGATGTGCCTTTTTAAACGCTATTGCTTTATCCAAAGACCTAGAGGCTACGGCATATAACTGCGCGTCCTTAACTGTGGCAAGATCACTTGCGAATTTCGTGGCAATATGGCCAGGGGCAAGGATTCCCCATTTGATTTTTTTACTTTTTGATGACATTAGCTGATCGATTTATGAGTTCAAATAATAGGGCTAAAATGATAACCAGAGCACAGCCTATAAAATTAAGCCACATATAACCCAATTTCTCTTCACCTGTGTCATATTGGTAAATGGCAAAATAATACGTTAAAATGACTAGTATCTGTGTGATAATCGCGGCGACAAATACAGCGTTTCCACGAATGAATTTGATGAAAAACGCAATGAGGAATATACCTAAAACGTTACCATAAAATATGGATCCGATGATATTAACCAGTTGGATGAGGTTATCTAAAAGGGTGGCAAAACTAGCAAAGAAAATCGCGATAATTCCCCAAGCAAGAGTAAACCATCGCGTCGCATTTAAATAATAACGTTGACTGTGAGGTTCCTTTTGTTGCCTTTTAAATAAGTCCATTGTAGTGATAGTTCCTAAAGCATTGAGTTCAGAAGCAGTAGAAGACATGGCCGCTGAAAAAATAACAGCTAGCAACAATCCGATTAGGCCGGTAGGGATATTATTAAGTATAAAGTGAATAAACACGTAATCTTTATCATTAGTTTCAAGATCCTCATCTACCTTCTGTATGAGTTCTCGAGCGTCCTTTCTGTTCTGACGTTCTTCAACATTGATATCGTGAATTTTGTTTTTTGCAGACATGATTAATGCGTAATCCTTCATGTCTAACATAGCAGAAAATCGTTCTTGGGCAATTTTCTTCTCTTTTTCTAGCACCAAGTGGTTTTTTTCCATAGTCTGGAACTGCAGTGCATATTCTGAATTCTGTACCGCCTCAACTGCGGCTGGATTAAAGTTTAGCGGAGAGTGGTTGTACTGGTAGAATACGAATACCATTACTCCAACTAGAAGAATGAAGAATTGCATAGGAACCTTTAATAGACCATTAAAGATAAGACCAAGCTGGCTTTCTCTGACCGATTTTCCAGAGAGATAGCGCTGAACCTGACTTTGGTCTGTACCAAAATAGGCTAAGGCTAAAAACAACCCCCCTGTTATACCACTCCAGAAGGTATAGCGGCTTTGGAAATCTAAAGAAAAATCTAAGATGTTAAGCTTGTCATTAGCTCCTGCGATTTTGAGAGCTTTGCTAAAGTTGATATCATCTGGCAAATAACTCATTACCAAATAGAATGCGGTAAACATCCCCACCATAATGACAAACATTTGTTGTTTTTGAGTGACGCTTACGGCTTTGGTGCCACCCGATACGGTATAAATGATAACAAGAATCCCAATGATGATATTCAGGGTGCCTATTTCCCATCCCAGTACTGCGGATAGGATTATAGAGGGGGCGTAGATGGTGATTCCAGCTGCGAGTCCCCGTTGAATTAAGAATAATATGGCTCCTAATGATCGAGTTTTTACATCAAATCGAGCTTCTAAAAACTCATAGGCAGTATAGACTTTAAGCTTGTGGTATATGGGTATAAACACCATACAGATAATAATCATAGCGAGGGGAAGTCCAAAATAGAATTGAACAAATCCCATTCCGTCATGGAAAGCTTGCCCTGGAGTAGATAGAAAAGTGATGGCACTGGCTTGGGTAGCCATAACGGACAGACCGACGGTCCACCATTTGGCTTGTTTGCCACCCAGGATGTAGTCATTAACATCTTGGCTTCCTTTAGTCTTCCAATACCCGTAGACTACAATAAAAGTCAATGTGCCTACTAAAACAATCCAATCGATTAGTTCCATAGGGGACTTACTTGTTAGAGAACATTATTAAATAAAAAACAAAAATATAAATAGCATTTAATACCAACACAAGGGTATAAGCGCGTTTCCATTCAAATTTGCTTAGCATGATCAGTTATTTAATGAGTTCATGTTCATTTTTTCTTGCTTTCCAATGGATAGCATATTGGCTAGCAGCTTGTATGCACCACTAACCCCTGCAGGTAATTCTCTAAAAAAGCTCAAACCCGTATAAATATAGTAACCTTTTCCATAAGAAGCCACCAAAAGACTTCCTTCTTTAGGACTTTCTCCAGGATCGCTCATGGCTAGTATAGGATGAAACTCTTTTGACCAATTATCCGCAAAGTACAAACCTCTCTCTTGGACCCAACCTTCAAAATCTTCCGCAGTAATTTTGTTCGGACTATGGAGTATTGGATGCTTAGGATCTATAAAGCTTACCGGTGCATTTTCATCAGTTACGCGTTCTCTAGATAGCTCGAGTAGGTAGGGGGCTATATTCAACGGCCCTTTGGTCCCGCGACTCACGGTGTTATATTGGACAATTAGATTTCCTCCATTTTTCACAAAATCAAATAAAAGATGTTGTTTGAATTTTAGGGTTTTATTAATGTTATAAGCTCTAATGCCTATAACTACGGCATCATAATTTTCAAGTACCTCTGCGTTGATATTCTGGGCATCTATCAAATCGACCTGATAGCCAATTTGTTCTAAACTCTCAGGAACTGCATCTCCAGCTCCCATGACATATGCGATGCGTCTACCCCGGATTTCGATATCAGAACGCACCACTTTTACACTGGGATCCAATAAAACACTTTGATTTGGGATATGTTGGTAATTAATGGTATTTAATTCTTTTGAATAGCGTTTGCCGTTAATGTCAACCACTGGTGTAATCTTCCCGGTACTTTCATTTTTTGAAGGAATTACATTGAAGGTTACGGTTTTTACCTCTCCTTTATTAGGGATCACAGCTACTTGTTTGTTTGGGGTTACTTTCCAGCCCTTGGGGGCTTTTAGAGTCACTGTTGCGTTGATGTTGTTAGTGGCGGAGCTTATTGACAAGGATAAGGGCTTTGGCTGTTGATCTGCAAAGACCATTACCTTATCGGCAGCATTTACGGTAACCTGAGGTAATATCTCAAAAGGTTGATAACGTTCTCCTTTATCTGGTTTTGCATATTTGTAGACCACAGCGGTATTGAATTCTATTGGAGTCCCTTGGATGGTAATGGTAACCACTGTAGGTAATGCTGCTGGTGTGCGCGCTTTACCTCGAAGTAGTACAGCGGCCTCATACATGCCTAGGCTACTAGGTTTATTGAGCCAATAGGGATTGGAATAGTCACTGTCTTGAGGGATTGTATAATCTATAGTGAAGGTCTCTAATTGGTTATTTCCAAGGGTTCTGCCTGGTTTGAATTCTTTATTATTTGGAAGGATGGTAAGCTTTGAGAACTCCATCTGCACTTCAGATCTATTTAGAAGACTTGCTTGTATTTGGATCTGAGTACCTGGAACCGCAGCAGCAATAGCAGTGGTGGTCTCCATAAAAAGCCCGCTACAGGCTGCTATGATTTTTTTGATTTGTTTAAGTTTTACAGTGCGCCAGTGATCGTCTTCTAAATTGTCAATAAGCTTATAAGCCTTGAGTAGTTCTGGAATATGTACTGCTGGATTCGCAAAATTAAAATGCTCCTCTATGGGTAGGAGTAGTTTTTCGATTTCTTCACCTCCTTTGACTCGGGTCCAGCGGGTATTGATACCATCGAAGATTTTAGTGCCACCCAATTCCCCTCTTAGAAGTTCTAAGTAATCTTGATCAGTTCCCCTGAAGGTTAATCCTCCAAATCCTTGACTCAAATGTTGGCTTCGTGCAAGGGATGCAATTTCATTGTTACTTTTACCTAGATTCGGATAGTAAGTACCGACATCTACGGAGATCATAGATGATTTATCGGCAGCCTCGAATTTCTCCTGACTACCATAAAACCACCACGAGGTATTGAAAAATAGTTTCTGCGGTTGCCAAGTATCTGTATATTTAAGTTGGTCAGAAAACTGCTTTTTATCGTTCGCTTTATCGAAGGCCTCCATGCTTAACATCGCAGAGGCCGTATGGTGACCATGTGTAGTTCCAGGGCTTCTGTGATCGAAACGATTGATGATCACATCGGGTTTGAAATTTCTGATTACCCAGATTACGTCAGATAGCACCTCGTTTTTATTCCAAATAGTTAGGGTTTCATCAGGGTGTTTGGAATAGCCAAAATCGTTTGCCCGTGTAAAAAATTGTTCACCACCATCAATAGTGCGCGCCGCTAGAAGTTCTTCGGTTCTCAGTACACCAAGGAGTTCTCGAAGTTCAGGTCCAATAAGGTTTTGACCCCCATCGCCCCGAGTTATCGATAAATAGGCCGTACGTGCTTTAACACCATTGGAAAGGTATGATATTAGTTGGGTGTTCTCGTCATCGGGATGTGCTGCTATATATAAAGCTGTGCCTAAAAAGTTTAGTTTCTGTACCGCCTGATAGATTTCTGAGGAGGTGTATGTTTTTGGCTTTTGGCCGTAAGTAAGAAGTGTACATAAAAATCCAATAATAAGAATGGATACTCTTAAAAACATGCTCGTTTATTTAGGTGATCTTTCAAATATAGAAAGAATAGTTTTTTGTTAACGCGTTTTAGATAAAAGTTATCGTCAAGCCCTTAAATTACCACAACATTTAGACCAAATTGACAATAATTATACAGAGTTTCATGTATAAGTCTTGCCCATGGCTTTGGTGGGTTTTTAAAATTGTGTCAAAATATTGTAATTTAGTATATCGACGAGTGTAGTTCTACCAGAATCAAATCAGCGCTCCGGGCTACCTCACAACTTTCTTTAGCTAAAAGAGATGACAAAAAAATAGTTCCATATGCCAGAAAAATTACTTGATTATTTAGAAGGATTTATTACCCCAGAGCGCAAAGAGCGTATCAATGAAATCCTTTTAAGACGTACCTATCATATTGCAGTGTGTATTGAGGATGTCTATCAAATGCATAATACCAGCGCTGTTATTCGAAGTTGCGATGTCTTCGGGATTCAACAGCTTCATGTTATTGAAGAACAGTTTGGGAAGCGATTGGACAAAAACATTGCTATGGGTGCTGAGAAATGGGTGGATGTCCATCGCTATGAAACAGCGGAGAATTGTATTGCCCTATTAAAATCAGAGGGTTATAAAATAATTGCAACAACTCCACATCAGACCAGTTTCCCTTTAAAAGATTTTAATATTAGTGAAAAGTCGGTGATTTGTTTCGGTACTGAGAAATCCGGGCTTTCCCCAGTGATTATGGATCAGGCTGATGGGTTTATTCACATTCCAATGCAAGGGTTCGCTGAGAGCTTAAATATCTCTGTGTCTGCTGCAATCGTTCTACACGAACTTCGATCGCGATTAAATCAATCCAAGATTTCCTGGCAATTAAGTAAAAAAGAATTTGAAGCCAAACGCATTGATTGGACAATGAAATCCATCAGAAGTATCGATGATATCATGAGGAGATTCAACAGTGATAATTAATCTTGGGTATTCTCCTTACTTGTTTCTGTTGAGAACTTTGTATTCTTCGTAGCAGTTGCTAATGGCGTCAAGTATTTGTAGGTCATTAGCAGTTTCGATAAAGCTATCTGAGTAATTACAGTTTCTCAAAATATCTTCTATGTCTACCTTGTCAACTTGTAGTAAAGCCATCAAGGTTTCTCTATCAAATTTTGATGCAAGCAAGCCACGGATTTTATCATCTTCCTGCATTTTACGCAATTTCCGCATCTGCTTTGGTTTTTTGCCAAAGAGGTTGTGGAGAAAGTCCGCGGGGTTGAAAATGGATCCCAAAATATTCGAAAAGGCATTCGGGTTGTTGCTTCCTGCTTCGTATCCCATGTTTAACCCTGAGATACTATAACGTGCCGATTGATTAATAGGGATGTTTTTGGAATCGATGTCTAGATATCCAGTTAGTTGGTAAGGACGAACTACGACTTCTTCTAAGGCAAATGCCAGTTCTGTCAAACCAATCTTAGTATTTTGATATTTAAGCATATCATTGGTGACTCTCACCTTGACAGCTTTGTAACCGAGATAAGACAAGTAAAGCGTGTCATTAACCCTGGCAGTAATATTGAATTGTCCTTCTTGATTGGTAATAGTGCCAATGACCTGATTCAGGTTTAAAACGTGTACATTCCCCATGACAGATTCGTCTGAAGTATTAAATACGACTCCTTGGAGTTCGCCTGTGGTATCATCTTGCGAAAAACCGATACCAACAGTTAAGAGAATCAGTAAACAAATTAATTTTTTCATTGTTTCAAACATACTAAAAAAGTATTCCTGAGCCTAAACATAATGTGGTATTTAATAGTAAGTAACTTCGTTTTTTGAGTTTAAGCAAAATTAGCAATATATGGTGGGCTAAAAATAGTAAACAAAAGCAAAAAATGCGCCTGACAGACGCATTTTTAATTTATTATTAACTAAAACCTTTTTTTAGGTTTTCCTTTTCCCTTGTGACCGTGGCCTTTGGGTTTGAAGTTTCGATCTTTACCCTTACCGAAGTCGTTTCCGCCTTTATTGAAGTCCTTTCCACCTTTTCTGTGTCTTCCGCCACCGCCGCCACCGCGACCGCCTCGAGATCTGTTCTCATGAGCGTTTTTAGAAACCTCCACATTGATAAAGCGACCGTCTAGCTTGAACTCAGAGAATGTCGCTAAGACGTTTTCAGTGTGTGTAGCATCGGTATTAAAAAAGGAAAAGCTTTCCTTAACATCAACTTTGAAAACGTCATCTTGTCCAAGACCTAAATGTTCTTTTAGGAAATCCTTTAAGATCATCCAATCATAACCATCTCTTGAACCAACGTTTATAAAGTAGCGCACCTTACCTTCTGATGAATAATTTTCGTCATTGCTACTGCTATTGCCAGAAACATTGATGTCTACAGCTTTTTTATAGTACTCAGCAAAACGTCCAAATTCAACAGAGACCATTTTTTTGATCAATTCTTCTCGGTCAATTCCCTCTAAAACATCCTGAATTGCAGGCAGGTAGTTTTCCACCTCCTTGTTGACTTCAGTGTTTTTGATTTTACTTGCCAAATGATACAATTGAATCTCGCAAATCTCTTCTGAAGTAGGGATCTTTTTAGATTCAAACTTCTGTTTGATAATACGCTCTATTGCACTGATTTTGCGAATTTCACTTTTGGTAACAATTACCATAGAGATACCAGATTTACCGGCACGTCCTGTACGGCCACTTCTGTGGGTATAGGTTTCTATTTCGTCTGGTAACTGATAGTTGATAACATGGGTAATGTTATCTACGTCAATACCACGAGCCGCTACATCTGTAGCAACCAACATTTGTATTTGTTTGTTACGGAAAGCCTTCATGACCATGTCACGTTGATTTTGACTCAAATCTCCGTGTAGTGCACCAGCATTATATCCGTCTTCAATAAGTTTTTCAGCAACCTTTTGGGTGTCTCTTTTCGTTCTACAGAATATTACTGAAAAGATATCCGGATTTGTATCCGCTAATCTTTTTAAAGCCAGGTATCTGTCTCTTCCGCCAACAACATAGTACTCATGTTGTACACTATCAGTTGAGGAATTTTTAGTACCAACAGTAATTTCATGTGGTTGTCTCATGAATTTCTTAGCGATAGCTGAAACTTCTTTTGGCATAGTAGCCGAAAACAACCAAGTATTTTTCTCTTTAGGAGTATGAGATAGAATTTCTTTAATATCTTCATAGAATCCCATGTTCAACATCTCATCGGCCTCATCTAAAACACAGTACTGTATTTTAGAAATGTCGACCATTCTTCTGCTGATCATATCCTTCATACGACCCGGAGTAGCCACAATGATTTGTGTTCCTCTTTTGACCTGACTTGCTTGCTCAGTAATGCTAGCACCACCATAAATTGCAGTGACATTCAGGGAAGGACAATATTTTGCGTATTGTTTTAATTCATTAGCGATTTGTAAACAAAGCTCGCGAGTTGGCGATAATATAAGCCCTTGTGTAGTTTTGCTTTTAATGTCGATCTTTTGAATCATAGGAAAGCCGAAAGCAGCCGTTTTTCCTGTTCCTGTTTGTGCCAAGGCCACGATGTCTGTTTCTTGGCTTAGTAGGACCGGAATAGCTTTCTCCTGTACCTCAGACGGCGACTCAAAGCCCATATCGTGAATGGCTTTTAGTAGCTGTTCGTTCAGTCCTAATTGTTCAAATTTATTCATATATGTGTTTAAAATAAGGGCGCAAAGGTAATCTTAATTATTGGATTCTTAGGTATTTATAATTATAAATATTCGAATTAAATGCTTGAAGCTCACTTTTGCAACTTATTGAGACTTAATTGCTTGTGCGAGTCTTGTTTTGAAATAACTTGAAAAGTAGTTTGTGAATGCCTGAAATTTACCCCAATAATAGTGTGATTACTTTAAAAAAATGGCCAGTTTTTGAAATGCGATTCCGCGGTGACTGATATTGTTTTTTTCACTTGGGGAAAGCAGCGCGAAAGTCCTGTCAAATCCATCAGCAATAAAAACAGGATCATACCCAAATCCTCCACCGCCTACGGGCTCTTCTGTTATTTCGCCATTGACAATTCCTTCAAATTGCGTTAACTCTCCATTAATTATGAGGGCTATGACGGTTTTAAAACGAGCTGTTCTCTGATCCTTGTCTTTTAACTCATGTAATAATTTCGCTATATTGTTTTGCGTATTGTTATCCTCACCGGCGTAGCGTGCAGAATAAACACCAGGAGCATTATTAAGAGCCTTGACCTCTAAGCCTGTGTCATCCGAAAAACAATTTAAATGATAGCGATCCCAAACGTATTGAGCTTTAATCACAGCATTTTGTGCTATGGTGTCTCCCCATTCTTCAATAGGTTCGTCGCAGCCAATGTCTGAAAGGCTTACAATTTCTAGATGTGGAGGAAGTATAGCTTTGATCTCAGCTAACTTGTTCATGTTATGGGTGGCAAAAACTAATTTCATAATTTTTTATTTGATTAGAAACGTTTTAACGATGATGATAAGGTTCGTTTCTTAATATAGTAAATCCTCTGTATAATTGCTCGATAAAGAACAATCGGATCATTTGATGAGAAAAAGTCATTTTAGAGAGTGATATCTTCCCTTGCGCTTTTTGATAGATCTCATCTGAGAATCCAAAAGGACCACCAATGACATACACCAATTGCTTGATGCCGCTGTTCATTCTTTTTTGCAGCTCGGCAGCAAAATCCACGGATGTAAATTGTTTTCCATTTTCGTCCAATAGGATTAGCATATCGCCAGCTGTGATTTTAGCCAATATTTGCGCGCCCTCCTTTGCTTTTTGCTCTGACTCAGAAAGGTTCTTTGTTTGTTTGATGTCCGGAAGGATTTCTATGCTGAAATTTACATAATGAGACAAACGTTTGGTATATTGTGCTATGAGATCAATAAGGTTTGCGTCATCTGTTTTCCCGACTACAATGAGTTTAATATTCATGGGGTAAATTTAGGAAACTCCTGGGGAAATGTAGTAATGACTAGGTTTAAAATTGCCAAGAAATAGGCTGTTGCAATGTTGAGGTGGTAAGTATGCAGAGCCAGATGCGAACAAATATGCTTTGATCCTCTTGCTTTGATAGCGCATTGATATGAAATGAGTAGGTTTAGCTCCCTAATATTTTTTTAACTTAGCGAAAAAATAAATACAATGATATCAAAACTTCAATTTGAAAAAGAATTGGATTTAATAATAGCCAATGCCATTCGCGAGGATGTAGGAGATGGAGATCACAGTTCTTTAGCTTGTATACCTGCAGATGCACAAGGTAAGGCACAATTATTGGTAAAAGATAGTGGGATTCTAGCAGGGGTAGCCTTCGCGAAAATGGTCTTTTCCTATGTGGATCCAAACTTGAAATTGGAGGTGATGTTGGAAGATGGCGCTACGGTCAAACCCGGCGATGTCGCCTTTTATGTTGCGGGAGCTTCCCAATCCATTCTAAAATCGGAGCGTCTGGTGCTCAATGCCATGCAGCGAATGAGTGCTATAGCTACTAAGACCGCTAAATATGTTAAAATACTCGAGGGCACCGGTGCTAAAATATTGGACACCAGAAAAACTACACCCGGAATACGAGCATTGGAGAAGTGGGCGGTAAAAATAGGAGGCGGAGAAAATCACCGATTTGCACTCTATGATATGATTATGCTCAAGGATAACCATCTTGATTTTGCAGGAGGAATACCTCAGGCAATTCAAAAAACTAAGGCCTATTTGAAAGCGACAAACAAGGACTTAAAAATCATTGTAGAGGCTAGAAATTTAGAAGAAGTACAAGCTATTTTAGATGCCGGTGGGGTGCATAGGATCTTATTGGATAACTTCAATTATAAGGATAGTAGAAGGGCTGTGACCCTAATAGGGGATCAGTGTCAAACAGAGTCTTCCGGAGGAATAGATGAATCTACCATTCGTCTTTATGCAGAATGTGGCGTTGACTATATTTCCTCAGGAGCCCTTACGCACTCAGTATCTAATTTGGACCTAAGTTTAAAAGCCCTATAGGATGTCCATAGAAATAGAAGATCGCTTAGCCAAAATTCCTGTAATAAACCACCTGGTGCGTTTACTTAAAAATATAAAGCTCCCTGGGTTTGAAGGGTTGTCGATTTATGATTTGGCTGAGATGTATTTTATAGGGGTTATCAAAGGAGCTTTAACCAATAGAGCAAGTGCGATTTCCTATAGTTTTTTTATGGCGCTCTTTCCATTTTTGCTATTCATTCTAAACTTAATTCCATATGTGCCCATTGAAGGTTTCCAGGAAGATTTTATCATTTTTATTGAAAGTTTACTTCCTCCACAAACAGCACTGTTTTTTGATTCTATAATTAGAGATATTGTAAGTAACCAAAGAGGAGGACTGTTGTCTTCTGTTTTTTTCTTGTCCATCTTATTAATGGCCAATGGTATCAATGCTATCTTCGGAGGTTTTGAAACTTCCTACCACTCCGTAAGTACTAGGAATATGGTAAAACAATATTTTGTAGCTGTGGGTGTGGCAATGCTGATGGCGATTGTCTTTTTAGGATCTGTGATTGGCTTTATCGCGTATGAATTCTACATTGGGCAACTGATCAACGATCTGGCCGCGAGTTCTAATGGAGGTATGTTTGGTTTAGGAGATACATTAGGGATACGACTTGGGCGATTTTTCTTCTTTGTTTTGATTACATTATTTACCACTGCAATGCTGTATTATTTTGGAACAGCAGAAGGGAAACAGACCAATTTTTTCTCACCTGGGGCCGTCATGTCCACAGTGCTGATCATACTGACCACCTATTTTTTTGGAATTTATATTGAAAACTTTTCACAATACAATCAGCTGTACGGTTCCATTGGTGCCTTGTTGATTCTAATGCTTTACATTTGGTTGAATTCAAATATATTGTTGCTTGGTTTTGAACTTAATGCTTCTCTTAGAAGTTTAAGAAGAAATTTTTAACTTTAGATAGATTATGCGATACACTAAAACTATAAATTTATGAAAACGATATTGAGTTTAATGATACTAATGTTTATTGGGACTGTACATGCACAGTCGGTTACCGGTTTATGGATAACCATTGACGATGATAGCGGAGCCGAAAAATCCTTAGTTGAAATTTATGAAATGGATGGCAAAATCTATGGTAAGGTCAAAGAGATTTTGAATAAGGATAGAGCTGGTATAGTGTGTGATCGTTGTAGTGGTGAAAAGAAGGATCAACCTGTTCAAGGTATGGTTATTATTGAAGACATGAAAAAGGATGGTGAGGTGTATAGCGAGGGTACCATATTGGATCCAGAAAAAGGAAAAGAATACAAATGTAAACTTTGGGTAGATCAGGATAATCCAAATATCTTAAATGTACGAGGGTATATCGCGTTTTTATATCGCACTCAGTATTGGAAAAGGGTGGAGGAGTAACAAACCTGTAGCCTTGAACTCGACGCCCTAAAAACCTTTAATAAAAATTCTATAGAATTAAATGCATTTCATTGATGTTATATTACCGATTCCCCTGACCAAAACTTTTGTTTATCAGGTTAGCGAACGGGAGGCAGCCTTTTTGAAAAAAGGAATGCGCGTAGCAGTACCTTTTGGAAAATCCAAAATCTATACCGCTTTGGTGTATGCTATTCATCAAAATGCACCAACGGCCTATAAGGCAAAAGAAATCGATCAGATCCTGGATCGCGTTTCGGTGGTTTCTTGGCAGCAGTTACAGTTTTGGGAATGGATAGCTTCTTATTATATGTGTAGTTTAGGAGAGGTGTTTAAAGCTGCTATTCCTGCAGCCCTGCTTCTAGAGAGCGAGACTATTATTCTTTCAAATAAAAAATTTCAGTGGCAGGGTGAGGACTTTTTCAGCGATGAAGAATCCTTGGTTTACGAGGCCCTTCAGCACCAATCTTCTCTGAAAATACAAGATGTCAGTGATATCATTGATCGGAAAAACGTGTTGCCCATCCTCAAATCACTAATAGAAAAAGAAGTAATACAACTCAAAGAGGAGGTTTATGAGACTTATAAGCCTAAGCTTCTTAGGTATGTAAAAATGCATGAGGATTATAGCTCGGATGAAGCCTTAAGTGCTTTATTGGATACGCTTTCGAGAGCTAAAAAGCAACGGGAGGTAGTTTTAAAACTGTTTTCCATGGAGGCGATGACTAAAAAGCCCATTCTTGTCAAGGAATTAGAGGCCGAGAGCCAAGCGTCCTCGGGGGTAGTAAAATCGCTAATCGATAAGGGGGTGTTACAGGAGTATCATTTACAGACGGATCGTGTGCAATACGAAGGGGAAGAAACTGTTGATAGTAAAACTCTTAATGAATATCAATCTCAAGCACTCACGCAGATAAAAGATCAGTTTGAGACCAAGGATGTTGTTCTTTTACACGGTGTAACTTCTTCTGGTAAGACCGAGGTGTATGTCAAATTAATTGAGCAGGCGATTGCTAAGGGACAACAAGTACTTTATTTACTTCCTGAAATTGCCTTAACTACGCAACTCATTAAAAGGTTACAGCAATACTTTGGGGGTATGGTTAGTGTGTATCATTCCAAATATTCCAATAATGAACGTGTTGAGGTTTGGAACCACATTCTTAAGGCTGATGGTAAAGCTCAGATTGTATTAGGTGCACGCTCAGCCGTTTTACTCCCTTTTAGTAATCTTGGGTTAATCGTGGTAGATGAAGAGCATGAAGTGTCCTTTAAACAATTTGATCCCGCACCGCGTTATCACGCCAGAGATGCAGCTATTGTATTAGGGAAATTACATCAGGCTAAAGTCTTACTGGGAACCGCGACGCCGAGTGTTGAAACCTATCATAATGCACAAAATGGTAAGTACGGTTTGGTTGAAATCAATAGGCGGTACGCCGGAGTGTTAATGCCAGATATTGAATTGACCGATATTAAAGAAAAACACAGAAAGAAACGCATGAAGGGCCACTTTTCAGATCGGTTGATCGAGGCAATAGAAGAGGCTCTAGAACTCGGAGAACAGGTGATACTCTTTCAGAACAGAAGAGGTTATGCTCCGATTTTAGAATGCCAAGAATGTGGGAATTCACCGCAGTGTCCCAACTGTGATGTTAGTTTGACCTATCATCACTATCGTGATCAATTGCGCTGTCACTATTGTGGTCATGCCATGGCTATGCAAAAAAGTTGTATTGCCTGCGGCAGTAGTGATCTGAGTACCAAAGGGTTTGGGACTGAGCAAATTGCCCATGAGTTAGCCGATCTCTTTCCTAAGGCCAAGGTGGGGCGTATGGATTCTGATACCACACGAGGGAAGTATAGTTATGAAAAGCTGCTCACCTCATTTGAACGATTGGAAATAGATATTTTAGTGGGTACCCAGATGCTGACCAAGGGATTGGACTTTAGAAAGGTGAGTTTAGTCGGTGTGATGAATGCTGACAATTTGCTGAACTTTCCAGATTTTAGGGCGCACGAGCGCAGCTTTCAGTTGATTCAACAGGTTTCCGGAAGGGCAGGGCGTACTCAAAAGCGAGGGAAGGTGATCATTCAAACCTACAATCCTTATCATCAAATTTTACAACAGGCATCCGTGAATGATTACCAGGGGATGTTTAAAGACCAGATCAACGAGCGGCACCAGTTTACATACCCTCCTTTTGTCAGGATTATTAAGTTAGTATTCCGTCATAGGGATTACAGTAAAGTGAATGATTCCAGTGATTGGTATATGCAAGCGTTAAAAACGGTCTTTAAGGGTAGCGGAACCCAGGTGTTGGGTCCTGTATTTCCAGCGATTGCTAGGATTAGAAATGAATATTTAAAGAATATAATTATTAAAATCCCAGCTCATCAATCTTTAAATAAGAGCAAACAAGCCATTTTAAAAATTGATAAAAGCTTCCAAGCCATACCCGCTTATAGAAGTGTAAGGATTATATATAATGTGGACGCACAGTAACTAGGTATTGCTAAGTGCCTCTGAGAGGTCTTGTTTTTTGTTTCGGCTCAAAGGGATTTGTTTCCCATTGACTTCAACATTTTTGCTGTTGAACTTCTGTACCTTGTCCAAGTTTACGATGTAGGATTTGTGAATTCTTAAAAAACGCTCCGGTGGGAGTTCGTTTTCAAATGCCTTCATGGTAGAGAGAATTACAATATTAGCATCCTCAGTGACGAGTTTAATATAGTCACCAAGGGCCTCTACCCAGTTGATTTCATTTAAAAATACTTTGCGTTTTTTTAAGTTGCTCTTCACGAAAATGTGGTCGTCATCCTCTTTGGAAGCTACTTTAAGTTTGAAATTGTCCTGAGCTCTCTTTATTGCAGCTTCAAAACGCTCCTGAGTGATTGGTTTGTGTAAATAGTCGGTTACATCGTAGTCGAATGCTTTTAGAGCATACTGTGCGCTACCTGTAATTAAAATTACTTGTGGAGGCTCATTAAGTGCCTCTAAAAGATCAAAGCCATTTACGACAGGCATTTCAATATCTAGAAAAATTAAATCTATAGCCTGTTTCTTGAGACCGTTTTTTGCCTCTATGGCATTACTGTATTCAGCTACCAAATTCAGCATCGGATGATTTTTGATCAACCTGGCTACAGACATCCGCTGGATACTTGAGTCATCTACTATAATACAATTCATTTTCATATTCTAAAATGGTGATCGGTTGGTTTTTAACGTATACAATTTTAATCAAAATACCTCACTGAAGCAAAGAATTGTTGTAAATTGGGGAAATATGTCCGCGAAAAGGGTGTTTTCCACCTTACTTCATCGAAATCTTCAAGCTTCACTTTGTAAATATAATAATTAATTCTACTTTTGCACCCTTAAAAATATTAATAATTTATTCAAGATTATGAATCAATATGAAACTGTTTTCATTCTAAATCCCGTTTTATCTGATACTCAGATAAAGGAAACAGTTAAGAAGTTTGAGAATTTCTTAACCTCAAAAGGGGCCGAGTTTGTAGCGAAAGAAGATTGGGGGCTTAAAAAATTAGCTTACCCTATTCAAAACAAAAAAAGTGGTTTTTATCACCTTTTTGAGTTCAAAGTTGCCGGAGAGGCAATTGAGCCATTCGAATTAGAATTTAGACGCGATGAGCGTGTAATGCGTTATTTAACTGTTAAGTTGGATAAACATGCAATTGCTTGGGCGGAGAAAAGAAGAAAAAAACTTAACGAAAAAGCTTAATTATCATGGCAACATCAATAGAGCAACAAGCAAAAGGTAAAAAAGACGGAGAGATTAGATATCTGACTCCTCTTAATATTGAGACTAATAAAACAAAGAAATACTGTCGTTTCAAAAAATCTGGTATTAAATATATCGATTATAAAGATCCAGATTTCTTATTGAAGTTGGTAAATGAGCAAGGTAAAATTCTTCCAAGAAGATTAACCGGAACTTCTTTGAAATATCAAAGAAAAGTGTCTGTGGCTATCAAAAGATCACGTCACTTAGCACTTATGCCATACGTAGCAGATTTATTAAAATAAAAGGAAGGTAACCATGGAATTAATATTAAAGAACGACGTCGAGAACTTAGGTTTTAAAGATGATGTGGTAACCGTTAAAAATGGTTACGGTAGAAATTATTTGATCCCTCAAGGATACGCTATTCTAGCTACCACTTCTGCTAAAAAAGTATTGGCTGAGAATTTAAAGCAAAGAGCCTTTAAAGAGAAGAAAATTGTTGACGATGCTCAAAAAATTGCTGATCAACTTAAAGGTCTTGAGATAAAAATTACAGCTAAAGCAGGTGTTGGAAACAAACTTTTCGGTTCTGTAACTAACGCTGATCTTTCTGGAGCAATTCAAAAAGAATCAAATGTAGCTATCGAGAAGAAATTTATTAGCATCTTAGGAGGTAACATTAAAGTTGCCGGTCCTTATGAGGCTACTATAAGACTTCACAGAGAAGTAATTGTTGACTTCCCATTTGAAGTAATAGCAGAGGCTTAATTAGAAGAAATTATTTCATCATACGAGGAGGTTGTATAAAAAATTTATTTTTTTGCAACCTCTTTTCGATTTTTGTACACAGATAAATACGGACTTGAAGTGAAGTACAGAAGATTATCAAAAGAGCAATTAGAGGAAATGCATCAAGAGTTTATAAACTTTTTGGCGACTCAATCTATAACTGCAGACGAATGGAAAAGTATTAAAGAAAATAAGCCTGAGGTTGCTGAAGAAGAAATTGATATTTTCAGTGACTTAGTCTGGGAAGGGGTTTTATCCAAAATAGAATACCTGGAAAATATATCAGCCACACAAATGCATTTGTTTCATCTTACTGAAAAGGAAATGAATCTTATTGCCATCCGTGTTGGTCAACCTGGGATAGATTTGAGAACCAAGCATGGCTTTGGATGGTTCAAACAGAACTATATGGGTGAGAACGTAGAAATCATGACCGCAGCTAAGGCATATTCAGATGATAAGTTCGTGGATCGATTTGAACTTATCGAAAAGGGCGCAATAATCACCAAAGGGGAATTATTCCGTTACTTTGACGATATTATCGAATAAGATACAGTCGAATATTAGTACCGCTGGTCATAGGCTAGCATTATAATATATTTCTCAATGCCTTTAAAGAATTAAGGCATAATTTAGTGTAAATCTCCAAACGCATATTTATAATGGCACAAAAACCAAGCATAGCAAAAGGAACTAGAGACTTTGGACCGGAAGAAGTTAGCAAGCGAAACTATATTATCAGCACTATAAAAGCACATTTTGAAACCTTTGGTTTTATGCCTATTGAAACCCCTAGTTTTGAGAACTCGGATACATTGATGGGGAAATATGGAGATGAAGGAGATCGCTTGATTTTTAAAATTTTAAACTCTGGGGATTACTTAGCCAAGGTGGAAGATGATCTTTATCAGAAGAAAGATGCCGGAGCATTGACATCTAAGATCTCAGAGAAGGCTTTACGCTATGATTTAACAGTGCCTTTCGCGCGTTACGTGGTAATGCACCAAAATGAAATTGATCTTCCTTTTAAACGCTATCAAATACAGCCGGTTTGGAGAGCTGACCGTCCACAAAAGGGGCGTTTTAGAGAGTTTTTCCAATGTGACGCCGATGTGGTTGGTTCAAAATCTTTGTGGCAAGAAGTGGAATTTATACAGCTTTATGATGCGGTTTTCAGCAGTCTTGGTGTTGAAGGAGTAACGATCAAGTTGAACAACAGGAAAATACTTTCAGGAATTGCTGAGGTGATTGGAGCCAAAGACAAGCTTATCGATTTTACCGTTGCTTTGGATAAGCTGGATAAGATAGGTGAGGATGGTGTGAAAAAAGAAATGCAGGAGAAAGGTATCACGGCAACTGCTATTGAGAACCTACAGCCCTTGTTTGATTTTAAGGGTAGTAATACTTCTAAGTTAGAAAGTCTTAAAACCATGCTAGCCACTTCTGAGCAAGGGTTGAAAGGGGTGGAGGAACTTAGTTTCATACTTACAGCTACGGATTCTTTAGGTCTAAAATCTGCGAATTTAGATTTGGATGTAACCTTGGCAAGAGGACTTAATTATTATACCGGAGCTATTATTGAAGTTGCCGCTCCAAATACAGTTAAAATTGGTTCCATAGGCGGAGGTGGACGTTATGATGACTTGACCGGGATTTTTGGATTGAAAGATGTTAGTGGTGTTGGTATTTCATTTGGCTTAGACCGAATCTACCTTGTGTTGGAAGAGCTTGGTTTATTCCCGCCTTCGGTTACTACCACTTCAGAAGTTTTGTTCTTGAATTTTGGTCAAAATGAAGCTTTATATGGTCTTAAAGGTGTTAAAGCCCTTAGAGAAGGTGGTGTAAAGGCAGAGCTGTATCCAGATGATGCCAAGATGAAAAAGCAGATGAATTACGCCAATAAAAGAGGTATTCCTTTTGTCGTTCTTGCTGGAGAAACTGAGATGGAACAAGGGACATATACATTGAAAGATATGACTTTGGGGACACAAGATAAGGTAAGTCTAGCTGATATGATTGAGAAATTAAAACGCTAGTATTCTTAATATGATGTATTTTTTTAAATCATTTACAATCTATTGATCCATTGTTAACCCTTAGAATAAGGATATATCACTTATATTGTAGATTTTTGTTTTGTTAACCAGACGGTATAAACTACCCAACCACGCATAGCGATGGATTGGGTTTTAAACCTGAAGCTAGATGAGCAATAGCGCAACACATAGC
>NZ_JBLWZP010000005.1:0-258688 GCF_048266365.1 Galbibacter sp.
TCAATTTCATAGTACAAAGTTCATAAAAGTTGCTACATGATTACCAGTCAATAAAAAATAGTTATTAACAAAAAGGGGAGTACTGCTTTGTTCCCATCCATTAAAGATCAATGGGTTTGCGCAGTAAGTTTATGAATTTATTAAAAACAATGTAGTGGGACTTGGAAGCATCTACTAACCTATAACATCTCCATTGTGCATGTCAACAGTACGGAAAACAACAATATCGCATTCATAAGATGGATTGTAAATGAAAATTTTTGTATCATTGCATTACCAGTTAATGGTATTAAAGACTCGAAAGGGACACGCGAGTTCAAGGATGAGTTGCAGTTATATGCTGAATTCCGTAAGGAGAGAAACTATAGCGCTGCTGCATTTGAAGTTTAACCTTAGATGTCCGCAATTATTGCACCCCTAACTTAATACAAATGAATCATAAAATTGACCTAGCCTGTATTATTGATGATGATAAACTCTACGTAAAGATGTTATCCCGATTACTGGATATCAAAAAATTATGTAAAGAGTTTTTAGTCTTTGAAAATGGCAGTGAAGCCTTTACCTATTTCAAAGATATTTTCGAGCAACCTGAAAAAGAGAAAATACCACAAGTCATATTATTAGACCTTAACATGCCTGTAATGGATGGGTGGCAATTTCTAGAAGAGTTTGTGAAGATAAAATCAAAGATGGAGCGTCCCATTACACTTTATGTGGTGAGCTCCTCAATTAACCCAGATGACATTCAACGAGCAAAAGAATTCGAAGAAGTATCGGATTATTGGGTAAAACCCATTTCACTTGGTGAGCTCGAAGAGATGTTCGAAAAAGTGTAAAATGCGTAAATCTGAACTTCGTAAGTTATACAAAAATAAACGAGAAACGCTCACTGAGCAGCAGATAGAGCAATACAGTATCGCAATAGCCAACCAAACTTTAAAGGTTGATGGACTTTGGGATCACCAAAATTATCATATCTTTTTAAGCATCGACCGCCAAAAGGAGGTGAACACCGAATTTCTTTTAAGTGTATTACAGGGGAAAGACAAAAATGTATTACTTTCAAAAAGTAATTTCAAGCAGGGAACCCTCACACATTACTTACTTACCGATAGTACTATAATCAAGATTAACAAGTACGGCATACCAGAACCAGAACAAGGAATTCAAATGCCGGCCGACCAAGTAGAAGTTGTTTTTATCCCACTTCTCGCCTATGACCGCAAGGGAAATCGCATTGGGTACGGCAAAGGATTTTACGACAGATTTTTAGCAGAGTGCAGGTTAGACATCCTAAAGATCGGACTATCCTTTTATCCCGCAGAAGACGAAATCATCTCAGATATCAACACCGATGATATCCCTTTAGATTATTGTATTACTCCAGAAAACGTTTTTAAGTTTTAAGACTTATCATCCTGAGGGAAGGCCTTCTTGTTAAATACAAGCAACACCCCTACTCCTACGCTTATAGCAGTATCCGCAATATTGAAAACAGGTTCAAAGAATCGAAGTGACTTTCCACCCAACCAAGGCATCCATTCTGGCCAAACCGTATCGATAAGTGGAAAATACAGCATATCTACAACCTTACCGTGAAATAGACTACTGTATGGGGTTTCAGCGAACAATGTCGCCACCTGTGCATAGCTCTCGTCAAATATAAGTCCGTAGAACACAGAATCGATGATATTTCCTAGTGCACCGGCAAAAATTAAGGCTTGAGCCAAAATCAAGATTTTTGTACCTCGCGTTTGAATAGAGTTGTAAAGCCAATAACCGATTCCACAAATGGCTAGCAATCGAAATACGGTAAGCGCAAGCTTACCGGCTTCATCTGAAACAAATGGGATGATGTCACTGATTTTAGTTCCCCAAGCAGCACCTTCATTTTCTATAAATAAAATTTTAAACCAGCTAAAAACCTCTACATATTCACCCAATACGAAATTGGTTTTTATATAGATCTTAGAAATCTGGTCTATTAACAAAACCAGTATAATTATAAATGATGCTTTTTTTAATGACATGCTTATGGAAACTTAATTTAAAAGGCCATAAAAATAAGGATATTATTCTATTTTTCGACCCTAAATATTTATGACTCTTTTATTCGGCTAAAAAATTAATTATTCAGGGAAGCATCATAATCAACTGCCCTAAAATAAGAAAAACGCTTCTCGTCAAAGCGTTTTCCTTATTTACTGTTGTATATCTGATTTGTTACTTCCACCTATTGCATGTTCTTAGCTTCAATACTCAAGGTTGCGTGTGGCACCAATTTAAGACGTTCTTTATTGATCAACTTCCCTGTTACTCTACAAATACCATAGGTCTTATTTTCAATACGAACCAGGGCATTCTTAAGATCCCTAATAAATTTCTCTTGTCTTAATGCCAATTGAGTGTTCGCTTCTCTACTCATAGTTTCTGAACCTTCTTCGAAGGCTTTAAAGGTAGGGGAAGTATCGTCTGTACCGTTATTTCCGTCATTTTTATAAGCACTTTTCAGAAGCTCTAAATCCTGATAAGCTTTTTCTATCTTAGTTTCGATAAGTGCTCTAAATTCTGCTAAATCTTTATCAGAGTATCTTTCTTTTACATCTGTTTCCATCATACTAGTGTTTTTGAATAATTAACTTGGTGTTCACCTGATCAAAGGCAATTTCTGTACCCTCTTCTAGATGATCTTCAAAATACAGTTGTGCTGTCAGTGTTTCTGTTTTAATGTACGTCATATTGTCCGCTACAGCCTTTTCCACGAAACCGTCCTTTTGGAGCTTCACATCTATCTTATCTGTCACTTCAAACCCCGAGTCCTTACGTAAATTTTGAATTCTATTGACTAACTCTCTAGCAATACCTTCTTTACGTAGCTCTTCAGTAATAGTAACATCTAATGCTACAGTAATCGCACCAGAACTGGCTACTAACCAACCCTCAATGTCTTGCGATGAAATTTCAACCTCATCGATTCCTAAAGTTACATCTTTTCCGTTAATAACCATACTTATTTGGCCTAGGCGTTCGATTTCCTGGATGTCTGGCTGTTCTAATTTAGCTATTTCACTGGAAATCAACCTCATATCCTTTCCGAATCGGGGGCCTAACACCTTAAAATTAGGCTTGATTTGCTTGATTAAGATGCCCGAAGCATCATCGATCAAACTAATCTCTTTGACGTTAACTTCTGATTTAATGAGATCCTCAACTCCCTTAATTTCATCACGTTGCTGCTCGTCAAGTACCGGAATCATTACCTTTTGCAGCGGTTGACGTACTTTTATCATTTCCTTTTTACGCAAGGATAATACCAGCGATGATATCACTTGAGCCTTTTCCATTTTGCTTTCCAACGATTTATCAACAAAGTTGTCGACAAAAACCGGGAAATCAGCCAAGTGAACACTTTCAGCAGATTCCTTGCCTGTTACCGCAACTAAATCCTTGTACAATTGATCCATATAGAATGGCGCAATCGGTGCCGAAAGCTTAGCAACAGTCACCAAACAGTTGTATAACGTCTGATAAGCACTTATCTTGTCCTGTCCGTATTCACCCTTCCAAAAACGCCTTCTACTCAAGCGAACATACCAGTTGCTCAAGTTCTCTTGAACGAAATCAGAAATAGCTCTTGTGGCCCGTGTAGGTTCATAATCCTCTAAGGCCTGATCTACTTTTTGAATTAAAGAGTTCAATTCTGAAAGTATCCAACGATCAATTTCAGGTCGTTGTTCTAATGGGATATCCGCCTCTTGATAGCTGAATTTATCAATGTTAGCATACAAGCTAAAGAAGGAATAGGTGTTGTATAAGGTTCCAAAGAATTTACGTCGGACCTCAGCCACCCCTTCTGCATTAAACTTCAAGTTATCCCAAGGGTTAGCGTTAGAGATCATATACCAACGTGTTGCATCCGGACCAAACTCTTCTATGGTTTTAAAAGGATCCACGGCATTACCTAGACGCTTGGACATTTTCAGGCCATTCTTATCCAAGACTAGTCCATTGGACACTACATTCTTATAAGCTACAGAATCAAAAACCATGGTTCCTATGGCGTGAAGGGTATAAAACCATCCCCGTGTTTGATCCACTCCTTCTGCTATATAGTCAGCCGGAAAGGCTTCACCACTGTCGATCTTTTCCTTATTTTCGAAAGGGTAGTGCCATTGTGCATAAGGCATGGATCCTGAATCAAACCAAACGTCAATCAAATCAGCCTCTCTATACATTGGCTGACCGTTAGAAGAAACCAAAACGATTTTATCCACTATATTTTTGTGTAGATCCACCTTTTCATAGTTGTCCTCACTCATATCCCCTACAACGAACTCCTCAAAAATATCTCTATCCATCACACCGGCGTTAACAGCCTTAGCTATGGCGTCTTTTAATTCCTCAAGAGATCCGATGATCACCTCTTCCTTACCATCCTCAGTACGCCAGATTGGAAGTGGAATACCCCAGAATCTGGAACGTGATAAGTTCCAGTCATTGGCATTTTGCAACCAATTTCCGAATCTTCCCTCTCCTGTGGCTTTTGGCTTCCAATTGATTTCTTTATTTAATTCATACATGCGATCCTTCACTTGGGTCACTTTGATAAACCAAGAATCCAATGGGTAATACAGAACTGGTTTATCGGTACGCCAACAATGTGGATAACTGTGTACATATTTTTCGACCTTAAAGGCCTTGTTCTCTTCTTTTAATTTAATAGCGATTTCAACATCAACAGATCGCTCAGGTGCTTCAGCCTGGTCATAGTACTCGTTTTTCACGTACTTTCCTCCGATCTCCGGAAGATCAGCTCTAAACCTTCCTTGTAAATCAACAAGCGGTACTGCATTTCCGTTTTCGTCTAACACCAATAAAGGTGGCACCTCGGGTTTAGCCTCCTTGGCTACCTTAGCATCATCCGCACCAAAGGTAGGAGCGGTATGAACAATACCTGTACCATCTTCAGTAGTAACAAAATCTCCAGCGATCACTCTAAAGGCATGCTGAGGATTTTGGTATGGAAGCGCATAATTCAACAATTGCTCATAAGTTGCACCAACCATATCAGCACCCTTTCCTTCAGCTACTACTAAGTAAGGAATCTTTTTATCGCTTTCTTTATATTGCTCTAAAGTCTCCTGGTCATCAACTTGGGTGAATTTGCCGCTAAATTGCTTAGCCATTAAGGATTTAGCCAAGACCACACTAATAGGCTCAAAGGTGTACTGATTGTAGGTTTTCACAAGTACATAATCAATCTTTGCTCCAACGGTAAGTGCCGTGTTAGACGGCAAAGTCCAAGGTGTCGTTGTCCATGCTAAAAAATGAACGGGCCCATGTCCTTTTAAAAACTCAGGAAGACTATCTTCTTTTGCCTTAAACTGAGCGACTATTGTAGTATCGGTCACATCCTGATAGGTTCCAGGTTGGTTAAGCTCGTGCGAACTCAACCCTGTTCCAGCTTTTGGTGAATAAGGTTGGATGGTGTACCCCTTATACATTAGTCCTTTGTCGTAGATCTGTTTCAACAACCACCACACACTTTCCATATACTTGGATTTGTAGGTGATATATGGCTCTTCCATATCTACCCAGTACCCAATTTTTCGGGTCATGTCATTCCAGATATCTGTATAGCGCATAACAGCCGTTTTACAGGCTTTGTTATAGTCCTCTACAGAAATCTTTGTTCCAATATCTTCTTTGGTTATCCCGAGTTCCTTTTCTACTCCTAATTCTACGGGTAGACCATGGGTGTCCCAACCTGCCTTACGTTTTACCTGATAACCCTTTTGAGTTTTGTACCGACAGAAAATATCTTTAATCCCACGAGCCATAACGTGATGAATTCCAGGCAGACCATTAGCTGAAGGTGGACCTTCATAAAAAACAAACGGTTTGTTTTCATCTTTGCTACTGATGCTTTTCTCAAAAATATTTTCTTCTTCCCAGAACTTTAAAATTTCTTCTGCAGTTTTGGGTAAATTCAGTCCATTGTATTCTGTAAACTTCATTATAAAAGGGTTAGCTTGTCAATAACACCATGCGGATTATCGGCATAACATTAATATCTATTCTCAAACGCAAATCAATAAAAAAAGAATTGAATTTACGGTATTAAAGTTGGCAAAATTACTAAATTCCAACCAATTGAGGGCGATTTGAAAGTTCAAGTTTTAATTATATTTCCCACCTTATCCCTATTCGATTGATAAGCGATTGGTTCGATTAGAATTAAAACTTAAATTTCAGTTGAACAGAAAGGGATTTTTCGGGTACTGTAAGGGTTTGTGGGGCATCTGCATTTAGGTTTCCCAATGAAATTCCGAGCAATCGCACCGAGTTTTGAAGCTTTTCCTGATAGAGCAACTCTTTGGCAGTATCTAAGATCAAACTCTTGTCTGAAATGTAGAAATCCAACGTCTTACTTCTGGTCTGAAGGCTAAAATCACTGTACTTTATTTTTAGGGTAACCGTTTTTCCAGCCACTTTATTTTTTCGAAGTCTCTGTTCTAATTCTTTACTTAGGGGTTCAAGCCGCTCTAGCATGAACACCTCACTGCTGAGATTTTCACTAAAGGTACGTTCGGCACCTACTGTTTTCGGAACCCTATTAGGTTTCACAGGACTGTTGTGAATCCCACGCACCACATTATAATACAAAGTGCCACTTTTCCCAAAATGCTCTGTCAAAAATTCAATAGATTTTTTCTTGAGGTCTAAACCAGTAAAAACCCCTAACTGATACATTTTTTGGGCAGTTACTTTTCCAACTCCATAAAATTTACGAATATCTAAGTCTTCTAGAAATGGAATCACCTCATCGGGTTCCACTGTTTTTTGGCCGTTTGGTTTATGAAAATCACTTGCGATTTTAGCTACAAACTTATTGATCGATATTCCAGCAGAACACCGAAGACCTGTCTGCTTAAAAATACGTTCTCTAATTTCTGAAGCAATAAGCGTGGCAGAAGGGTTCCCTTTTTTATTTTCGGTAACATCCAAATAGGCCTCATCCAAAGATAGCGGCTCAACCAAATCAGTATAGTCATAAAACACTTCACGAATTTTCAAAGAAACTTCACGATACCGATCAAATCTTGGGGGAACAAAAATAAGTTCTCGACACAGCCGCTTTGCCATGGCGCCACTCATTGCAGAATGAACCCCAAATGCACGAGCCTCATAGCTGGCAGCAGATACAACTCCCCGTACCTCATTACCACCCACGGCCAGCGCTTTCCCTCTGAGCTCAGGAAAATCCAATTGCTCTACAGAAGCATAAAATGCATCCATATCCACATGAATAATCTTTCTGATCGGCAACTGGTTTTCCATGCTCAAATTTAAGACATATTCACTCTAGAAAAAAGAGTCCAATGTTAATCCTCTAAAGGCATATTTGTGCTCACGGCAATTCTATTCCAAGCGTTAATGGTCACTATGGCCATGACAAGCTGAGCAATTTCACTTTCACTAAAGAATTGCAGTGCTTTTTGATAGGTTTCACTTCGCAGTCCATGTTGGTGAATCAAAGTAACTTCCTCTGTCACTTCGATAGCTGTTTTTTCCTGATCTGTAAAGAGATCTGGAGCCTCTCTCCAAGCGCTTAATAGGAAAATACGTTGTTGGGTCTCTCCATGAGCAAGGGCGTCCTTTGTATGCATGTTGATACAATAAGCACAGCTGTTTATTTGTGAACTTCTGATTTTGATAAGTTCTTTTATGGTTTTGGAAATGTCTGTTTTTGCCAGATATGCTTCCAATCCAAGCATTGCTTTATAGGCTTGAGGTTCGAGGTTGTGAATGTTAATTCGTTTTTCCATGACTTTTAGATGTATTTGTTGATACAAAGATCAAAACCTATAACGACAAAAAACTTAAACCAGTTTAAGAACGGTGCTTACTTCGTATTTCACTTAGATATTCCGGCGTAAAACCTAAAAAAGAAGCCAACAAATACTGCGGAACACGTTGAACGAATTCCGGGTAATGCTGTTCAAAATGGAAGTACAACTCTTCCCGGCTAAACTCATACAGAAACCGAATTCTTCTTTCGGACGCCGCACAAGCCCTCTGATACACCATTCTAAAATAACGCTCCATGATGGGGTGGTCGAATAACAAGGCCTGTCTTTGATCATAACTAATTTGTAATACCGTTGAAGGTTCTACAGCTTGGACGTAAAATGAAGTTTTAACTTTATTTTCGAAGGCAAAGTTATCGGTCATCCACCACTGTTCCAAAGCAAATTCTGTAGTTTGCTCTACTCCATTATCCTTGAGAAAAAATTTGCGAATACAGCCCTGTTCTACAAAATAATGATAGGTGCAAAAGTCTCCCTCCTCCAAAAGGTTTTGCTTCTTTTTAAAAGTCACCCGGTCAAAATATCGCAGTACCTCCCCAATGGTTTTGTCATCTATAGTGATAAATTTCTCTAGGCTATTTTTAAAGATTAAAGACACTTTGCTGCTGGATTTAAGCACCTACTAAGGTACTTAAAATCTATTAAAAAAGTGAAAGTCATCTTGCGACTCTCCCTTTTTTAATAAAACTAATATGCAATCCATGTATTTATTTTGATAACGCATCATTAAGCACTGAACCAGCTTGTAACAAAGCAACTTTTGTTGCTGGCTCATCAGCTAGTGGGTTCAACAATCCAAAGTCATGAATCATTCCACTATAAGTGGTAATTGTGGTAGGCACACCTGCTTGGTCTAATTTTCTGCCGTAAGCTAAGCCTTCATCAAATAGGATGTCATTTTCTGCCAGTTGAATAAGTGCTGGCGGCAAACCTTGTAACTCTCCTAAACTCGCTTGTAATGGAGAGACATAAATATCCTTACGAGCACTTTCATCTGGCAAGTACAAATCCCACATCCATTTCATAAGTGAGGCTGTCAAGAATCGTCCTTCAGCATATAGGGTGTAAGAAGGTCTACTTAAGTCCGCATCAGTAACAGGCCATAACAATACTTGTTGTCGAATTTCTGGGCCTTTGTTGCTTTTGGCCAATAATGAGACTACGGTAGCCATGTTTCCACCAACACTGTTTCCTACCACGGCTAGTCTTTTACCATCAACTCCAACTTCACTTCCGTGTTTAGCAACCCAGGATGTGGCAGCGTAAGCTTGATGAATGGCTACTGGGAATTGCTCATCGGGTGTTGGTGTATAGTCGGGGAATACAGCGGCTGCTCCACTAGCGAGAACTAAATCTCTAACCAACCTTCTATGCGTAGGGTAGTCTCCTAAAACCCATCCTCCACCGTGGAAGAACATAAAAACTGGTATGTTTTCTTGTGCATCTATTGGTTTAACAATATGTATGGTCATGGTTTTACCCTGATGGGTAATGACCTTTTCTGATTCTTCAACTCCAGAATAATCAAACTTTACGGATGCTTGGGCACTTACCAATACGGCTCTGGCATCTTCTGGAGTCAAAGTTTCTAATGGCGTACCACCACTAGTGTTTAACACGCTTAAGAATTCTTGAACCCCTTTACTTACTTGGGGATCCTCTTGTCCTTTAAAAGGACGTGGCTCTACTTGTTGTGACATAACTGTTGTGTTTGTGGTTAATACGAATAATGTGATTAAAATATTTACGGTATTGTAGCGATTTCATATCTTTTTTTATTCCATTGGTTTATATTTGATTTTTCAGCTGGGCATGAAGGACAATGTCAAAACTGAATGCCTCGCTTACAGGACAAGTTTTTTCTGCTCCTTTAGCGATTCTTTGAAAAGTGATATCGTCTATTCCAGGAACAACGGCTTCAAGGTTTAATTCTGACAAAGTGATTTTACCTTCTTTTAAGGTAATGGCAGAACTGGTTTTAAGCTCGGTAACTTCATAACCTGCCTGGGTAAGATCTAAACTTAATTTCATCGTGAAACAACCGGCGTGCGCTGCAGCTAACAATTCTTCTGGATTGGTTCCTAAACCATCCTCGAATCGGCTGTTAAATGAATACTGTGTTTGACTAAGGACGGTACTGCCTGTAGTTAAATGTCCTTTGCCTTCTTTAATACTTCCATTCCAAACGGCATGTGCTTTTCGTTTCATATCTTTTGTTTTAAATAAATTAAACTATCATTTGATTTGGATATCACAAAGATATGTCAGCTATAGGTATCCAAAAATGGATATAACTCTATACTAATTGTACATTTTTACCTTCGTGGTACTTTTTACGGAAAACATTTGGCGCATATCCTACTTTCCTACTCATCAGGCAGTTGAAATAAGCTGGATCTTCATAACCTAAGACGTAGGCAGCCTCTTTGGCACTTAAACTCGTATAAACTAACAAGCGTTTTGCTTCTAGTAAAATATGTTCCTTGATCACCTCATTAAGTGATGGCAATTCAAACTTCTTAAACTTATGCGTCAATGTTTTTGGTGCATCACCTAGTAGTTCCACATAATCACCCACCAGATGATTCGATCGATAAAGAATTTCTACAAGATGACTAAACTTCCTAAAGATACAACTTCGTGATGGGACTCACGCTCTAGACCTCCAAGTTGTTGCTTTTTCCAAAGGCATGTAGCCCGTATAATGATTTGTTTAAGATAGATACGCAGCATCTCTTCTAGGATGGAAGCTGCAATTTCAAATTCTTCTAGCATATGCTCCAGCACAGACCTAATTATAAGATCCTCCCTTTCACCTAAGACTGTTTTTGGAATTTGATAAATGTTGTTGGACAACAATCCATCACATGCGGCTTCCCGATCGTGAATTTGTGTACAGTAAAAATCGCGATTGTAATAGATAAATTAGCCTTGATCAAACTCAAGATTATTCAACATTCGAGGAAATCAGACTGAAATGGTATACAGCCAAATGGCCGGTAATTGGATTAAAAAAGTCTTGTTGCCATACAGCAAAGATAAATAGTTAATCAACCCGAGGGGAATTATCCAACAAAAACGACGATAAACTTCAATGTGGCTGACTTGGGGGAAGTGCAGGCTTTTTTCACCGCTATATAAAGGCACAATTATATATAATAAGTATCTTTAAGGTTTAGAAAAACTGCGAGAGAATTATGAATAAAACAGCTATTATACTCGGGGCTACTGGTCTTACCGGGAATAGTTTACTCCTTCAACTTTTGGAAGATGACCGCTATTCGCGCATTGTTTTATTTTCAAGAAAAAGTACTGGTATACAGCATCCTAAAATCCATGAGTACTTCATAGATCTCTTTCAGCTAAGCAACTACAAATCTGTATTTAAAGCGGATGATGTGTTTTGCTGTATAGGCACAACCAAGGCAAAAACACCTAATAAGGACACCTACAAAGCCATAGACTATGGCATTCCGGTTAGTGCGGCTGAGTTGTGTAAAAAAAACAATATCCCAACTTTTATAGTGATTTCCTCCATGGGTTCCAATGAAAAAAGTAAGCTATTTTACAACAGAACGAAGGGGCTTATGGAACAAAAGGTGCTGAAGTTCGACATTAAAAAAACTCATATTTTACAGCCCTCACTCATTGAAGGTAATCGCAAGGAAAAAAGATTTGGAGAATGGATTTTTAAGCAACTCTCTAAAGCAATGCCTTTACTAAAAGTTGGCCCTTTAAAGAAATATCAACCTGTTTCAGAAAACAAAATAGCCAAAGCAATGGTTTACCTTGCCAACGCTGAGCATAAAGAGATACGAATAGATAATCTTACCATACACGAAATTGCAAATTCTTATGATTGAAATTGAACGCAAATTTTTAGTAACCTCCGATGCTTACAAAAAAGAGGCCATCAATAAAACCAAAATTGCTCAGGGCTACCTCAGCAAACACCCTGAGCGTAGCGTACGCATTCGTATTCGGGCAGAAAAGGCATATCTCACCATCAAAGGTGCCTCTAATGCCTCCGGAACCAGTAGATTTGAATGGGAAAAGGAAATTGAAATTGAAGAGGCTAAAAACCTATTATCACTTTGTGAAAGGCCGATTATTGATAAGTACCGCTATGAGGTGAGGTCCGGAAATCACCTGTTTGAGGTCGATGAATTCTTGGAAGAAAATGAGGGACTAGTCATTGCAGAAGTAGAGCTGAATTCCGAAGACGAAACCTATCTAAAACCCGAATGGCTTGGAGAAGAAGTAACAGGAGATCCTAAATATTACAATTCTCAACTCGCCAATGTGCCCTATTCAAAATGGCTTTAGAATAATTCCCTGTAAATAAAGAGCATGAACAACATTAGTAAAACAATCACTGCTTGCTGTCTCCTTGTCCTACTTTGCAGATGTCAAACTAAACAAGATTAAATTGAACATATATTGTTAGATGCCATCAACGAAACCCCTTCAACGGCAACAATAAAAGAAACATTAACCGATAATGGATTTAAAATCATCGATTATATTGATGACTAATCGGGAGATACCATTCTGATGCAGCAGTACTATATGCATTTTTAAAGTCGTCGGATATCAAGACCCTATCTCATAATGAATTGGATAGTTTGCAACAATTGCATCTTGCCTATTTATGTGAAATGTATCAAAAGGGCTATGCCAATATTTCAGGACCCTTTGAAGTTGATAGCGATATTCATGGAGTCACAATTTACAATGTCCCAACTATGGAGATGGCCGATAGCTTAGCTCGTGCAGACCCATGGTCAAAGCAGGCCAACTCAAAGTTGAAATCCATCCGTGGTGGGCCGCTTAAGGATTTCCACTTCGGTAGGACTACATAACATTTAAAGGATATCAGTTACTCCTCTTAAGAGGAGTAACTGATAATAGTGAATATTCAAATTAAAAATTATCAACTTCTTGATAAGCTTTAATCAGTGCCAGCTCTCCTTCTTTTCCCGGTTTAAAATTTCCGTGCTCCATTCCTAAAACACCCTCAAATCCTTTATCGTGGATGTACTTGAATATATTTTTATAATTGATTTCTCCTGTGGTGGGTTCTTTTCTTCCAGGATTATCCCCCATCTGAAAATAGGCGATTTCATCCCAACTCGCTTCAATGTTTGGAATGAGATTCCCTTCAGTAATTTGTTGATGATAGACATCGTAAAGAATTTTACAGGATGGTGAACCTACGGCTTTACAAATTTCGAAGGCTTGTGCTGATTTTTTTAGGAACAAACCAGGATGGTCTCTATAGTTTAGCGGTTCTAGAACCATGGTAATACCATGAGGCTCTATAATCGCAGCAGCTTGTTTTAGAGACTCCACTACATGAGCCGTCTGATAGCCATGATCTTGTCTTAGATCTACAAAACCTGGCACTACAGTCATCCACTTAGCATTTACCCTTTTGGCCACCTTTACTGAAGCTTCAATTTCTTTTAAAAACTCAGCACGCTTTTCTAAATTACCACTAGTGAGATTAGGCTCTGACCAGTATATTGTATGTGCTACGAACACACCCATGGTCATCTCTCTTTTCTCCATCACTTTAGCCATCGCATTTTGTTGTTCAACAGAGCGGTGTGGCATTCCATTATCTTCAAAGGCAGTAAACCCCTGATCCGCCATGAAATTTAATTGGTCAAGGACATCGTCCCCAGCCAAATTTTTGAACATCCCAATATGAGGCGCATATTTGAGCTTATAAGGATATTTCTCCGTCTTTTTTTCAGAAGTCTTAGAATAAGCAAAGGCTCCGACAGGTAATATCGAAGCCCCTAAACTGGTAGATAACGTATTTTTTATAAAGTTTCTTCTCTCCATTGTTTAAAGGATTTTTGGTAGAATAAAGGTGAAATATACAAAAAATCCTAATGTGGAAAAGAATTAAGAATTCCTGGAAATCTCTAAAATTTCAAATTTAAGAGTTCCATTGGGTACACTAATTTCTGCGATGTCCCCTACAGATTTCCCTAACAATCCTTTGCCTATTGGTGAACTCACCGATATTTTACCGGATTTTAAATCAGCTTCACTTTCTGCCACTAATTTATAGGTCATCTCCATCCCGTTGGTTTGATTTTTAATCTTAACCGTAGACAACACCAAAGCTTTGGAGGTATCCAATTGTGATTCATCTATAATACGGGCACTGGCCATAATTTCTTCTAACTTAGAAATTTTCATTTCTAAAAGTCCTTGAGCTTCCTTCGCGGCATCATATTCTGCATTTTCAGACAAATCCCCCTTATCCCTAGCCTCTGCAATTGCTTGAGAAGCCTTTGCTCGCTCGACACTTTTCAATTGATCTAATTCAGCTCTAAGCTTTTTGATCCCCTCTTCGGTGTAATAAGATACTTTACTCATAACTTCATCGTTTATAAATACAAAAAATCCTCCTTGTCCAAAGAGGATTTAAACAAATATACAAAATTTTAATCAAGAGTAAATTAATTGTAAATTGTTAACCTGAAATATTTACATGAAAAAATTCATATTCTTAACAGTCATTATATCCACATTACTCAGTTGTAGTAGTGATGAGTCTTTTGACAACAACCCTTATCTGGCAAGACCTAGCTTTAAGTATCAGATAAATTTAGAATTACCTAAATATGCCAACATTGGAAATCCTGGTTCTGCAATTTACGTCAACGAACCCTATGTTGGAATTTCAGGGGTATTCGTATACAATTTTGGAGGCGGAACATTTACAGCCTGGGAAGCTGCATGTCCAAATCACATCCCAAATGGTGATTGCCTCGCCATGAGCTTGAGTAGTCCAATTGTTACCTGTGGTTGTGATGACTATAAATACGATCTCTTAACAGGAAGCATCTTGACCAATCCGGATACAAAAGATGATAAAAAGTACTATACGCTACAACCCTACAATGTCTATTACAGCTCGGCAAGTAACAGCATTACTATTTCAAATTAAAGGCTCAAGAATTCCTTAAAACTCTTGAACCTATGTGTGTTATAATATAGCTTAAAACCGAATAGTTGCACCCACTAAAAAGTTTATTCCAGCCTGAGGATAATAGCCCGTACCATCTTTAGTGGTCACAGAGCCATCTTCATTATTAAGGTCATAGGTGTAATAAAATCCGTTAGAACTATAGGTAGCGTCAAAGATATTGTTGACCAAAGCATTTAGTGTGATCGATTCAATCAGCGCATCAGGTATAATGATGTACTGCAGGTTAAGATCATTGACAAAATAACTGTCCAATTTTGAATTTTCCGCGTCTGAGTTTCCTAAATATTGTGAGGACACATACTTGGATAGCAAGGATAACTGAATGTTATCTTTTGGCTTATAGGTAAAAGCATTACCGGCAACGACCTCCGGGGAATACGAAATATCTGTATTTCCAAGTTCTTGTACTTCTCCGTCCTCATGCGTATAAAAATCTAAATTTTTATTGGTACTCAATGCTACATTGGGCCTTATAATAAATTGATCCCCAAGATAGAACAAAGCATCCACCTCAAGACCTAACCTATAACTGTCTCCAACATTTTCACGCAAAGGCGCCCCTACATCATTGAGTTCTCCAGTGAGCACTAATTGATCTTTATAACGCATATAATAGGTGTTGGCATTGATACGTATCTTGGATGTGCTATAACGCCATCCCAACTCAAAATCATTGAGTGTTTCCGGCTTAGGATCTCCAGATTCGTAATCGTTCCTATTAGGTTCTCTATGCGCTCTGGCATAGGAGAAATAAAGATTTTGATTGGCGTTCAAGTCATAGGTAATCCCTGCCTTAGGGTTAAAAAAGTTAAAGTCATCATCAACTAAACCTGTTTCATCCCCATTGGCCTGATAACTCACATGACGATATTGAACATCTCCAAAGAGGCTCAGCTTATCAGTGGCCGAATAGGTAACTTTAGCATAGGTATTAAAGTCTGTTTTTTTAGAATTATCATCGTAATACCGATCTCCTTTTTCACTTTGGGAAGCGTATCTAGCCCATATAATATCTCCAAAATGGTCACCTTCATAATTATTCCAACCACCTCCTCCGATGAATTCAAGCTTCTGGCTATTATAGTTTACAGAAAAAGTAGTTCCATAAAAATGATTACTCAACCACCGTCGCCGAATCAAATCAGTTGTATTAATAGTAGTACCGGAATTTTCGATGGGCTCCAAATTATAATCCTCAAAAGCTTGGTCTTGTTTGTACTGTTCAAAAAAGCCTCTACCACGGGTATAGTGGAGAGCTAGGTTTGTGCTCCAAGCAGAACTCCATTGCTGATTCCAGTGAAACTGGAAATGATCTTGTTTATAATCATCGACCTCATTGTCGTAGTAATCTACTACAGCTCCATCTGGATTGTATATCGCTCCGGCACTGTTAAAGGTTCGCCCATATTGCTCCATTTGCCATTTCTCGATTCCATTCCAGGATTGGTAGGTAACCTGTTGACCTCCAAATAACAAGGCTTTTATCAGCGTATGCTCATTTTTAAATGCCGCTTGCAAGAAATAAGACTCCAGATCAGAAGATGCGCGATCAATATAACCATCAGATTTGATCTGAGAGAGTCGGCCTGAGATTTCAAAGTGATCGTTTAAAAGTCCACTGCTAAATTTTAGGTTTTCCTTATGGGTATTAAAACTACCCACCGATCCAGAAATCTCTGCATAAGCTTCCTTGGATATCCCGTCAGTTAGAATGTTTAAACTTGCCCCAAAAGCGGCTGCACCATTAGTTGATGTTCCAACACCACGCTGTAATTGCAAATTCTGAGTTGAGGAGGCAAAATCAGGCATATTCACCCAAAAAGTCCCCTGTGACTCCCCGTCATTATAGGGGATTCCATTAATGGTAATATTCACACGAGTCGCATCACTACCACGAACTCGAATCCCTGTATATCCTACACCTGCTCCTGCATCCGTAGTGGTAACCACCGAAGGAAGATAGTTCAAAAGCACAGGGATGTCCTGGCCCAGATTTCTGGATTCAATATCCTTGGCTGATAGATTGGAAAAAGTAACTGGAGTATTTGCGTTGGCCCGTACAGCCGATACCAATACCGCATCCAACAACACATCCCGCCGTGAAATTTGAACATTCAAAAGGGTGTCACTTTGTAGCATGATATGCTTTACGATGGGGTGTTCTCCAGAAAAATTAAATGAAAGCTGTTGCTCCCCTTCTGGGAGTTCTATTTGATAATAACCATTGCTACCAGTCAGTACACCCGCTCCACTTTCGAGGTGCACTACTGTTGCTGCTTCAACCCCATCTCCTTGGGGGTCGGTTAATCTACCGTGAACATTGTACTGCTGTCCTTGGGCTTGTAGCGCAAGGCACACCAAAATTAAAAAATTGAATAAAAACTTCATTCGTAATAATTTTACGAATAAAAGGGGTCATTATTCATCGTTCCTAAATAAATTGATTTCCTCCGAACTGAAAAGATTTACTTGAATTAGAATACTTACTTTCGTAATCCTAATACAAAATGGTAAAACTTTGTTTTCGGTTGTCCCTAAACAGCATTATCTGTTCTAGGTTCTATGGGTGTAATCTCAGCCTTTTATGTTGTCTTAAAAATTTGTTTGTATGCATACCAAACAAAATCTAGGACGTTACATAATAAAGCACCCCTTTGAGATGCGGCAAATGTACAAAATCACCCATATCTTTTACACTGAATTGATGAAAACTTTTTTGCCGACCTTTTGAACGCTTTGATTAACTTTAAACAATGGAAAAAAGTAAAAACAGACTTCCTCTGAAAGTCCTTCTCAGTTATCTTGCACTTGCTGCACTTGTAGTAATCGTAGGAATGATTGTTAGCAAGGAAATCAGTTCATTTACCAAAGCACAAAAAGACGACACTCAGGAAAAAAATAAGATTCTAAGAATCGGAAAACTCTTGACCCTTATGTACGAGAGTGAAAGTTTCGCTCGGGCGGCCATTCAATCCAATAACCAGACACCATATATTAATTTTTTATCTAAAAACGACTCTATCGCCATACAGATTGATTCCCTCAAACTCCTGATTAACGAGCCATATCAATCAAAACTATTAGACAGTGTAAATCTGCTGCTGAATCAAAAAATAAAAAACATCAACGAACTACGGGAGTTGCGTATCAATGATAAATCTGAAAAATCCTTGGACACTGCCATTGAGCGCTTGGCCAGTATTGAAGAAAAGTTAGGCCGTTTGACCTTAAAGGATTATGTAGAAGAGCCGGATAGTTTAGACCCAAAAACACGAGAGATCCTCCTCGAGATCAACAGTATATACAATAGGTATATCCCTAGGGATTCGAGCAATACCGTGGATCAGCACACCTTGGACTCTATTGTTTCCGCCTCAAGAGAGATGCTCCAAAATGTCAAAGAAAGTGCGGCTTCGCAAAAGACATCTTTAGATGCCAAGGAAAGGCAATTACTGAGAAACGATCTGAACACCTCTCAACAGTTACGTCAAATCCTAACGGCCTTCGAAAATGATTTTGTCGACAACACCCAATTGATAAATGCTGAGAGGGAAAAGGTATTACAACGCAGCATTAGAGTAATTACCATCGCGGCGGTTATCGGTGCTATTCTAGTTATTGTTTTTTCTATAATCATACTGAGAGATTCCTGGAGGAGTCAACGGTACAAGAAGCAAATCGAAGCGTCAAATGAACACAATAAATCCCTATTAAAAAGCAGGGAGCAACTGATCTCTATGGTCAGTCATGATTTAAGGACCCCTTTGAGCACTATTGTCGGTTATACCCAACTTCTCAAAGACTCCTTCCTGAGTGAAAAAGAATCTCATTATACGGATCGCATAAAGAATGCCTCCAAATACGTTTCCCAATTGGTAGAAGATCTCCTTGATTTTTCCAAACTAGAAGCAGGCAGAATTAAAATAGAAAAGATCATCTTCAACCTTCATACCCTGGTTAAGGAAACCGCTGAAAACATACAGTCTCTCTACCCAGATAAACCTATTGAATTGATCATTGATATTGATCCAAATATTGATCAACCCATAGTCGGAGATGCCTTTAGAATAAAGCAAATACTTTCAAATTTGGTTAGTAATGCTTATAAGTTTACCCAGCAGGGCAGCATTACCATCAGGGCGAGGATTCGACAAAATTCACAGAAAGAAAACATCTTAACCCTTTCAGTAATCGATACAGGGATTGGTATTGAGAAAAAAAAGCAAAGCATCATATTTGAAGAATTCACCCAAGCGGATAACGATACCGAGAAAAAATATGGCGGTAGTGGACTTGGGCTGACAATCTCAAAAAAATTAGCCAACCTCCTTGGCGCCAATCTGTTTTTAGAAAGCAAACCTGGGAAAGGGAGCACGTTCTCTTTGAGCTTCCCCGCCATTTATAGCAATCAAAAACTTCAGGATCCCGCAAAAGAAAATCAGCACAACAACATAGCCCATAATGCAATTGTCATCGATGATGATCTAGCATTACTACATTTGAACAAAGAAATTCTAGAACGGAATAACATCAAGGTTCACCCCTTTAGCAGTGGCAAGGAAGCCTTGGAAAATATCAATGCTATTTCTTATGATTTTATAATCACTGACATTCAACTACCGTCATTCAACGGATTCTTCTTTGCGGAAACCCTAAGATCTGAAAAAAAATACGAATATCAGGGTCAACCCATCATTGCCGTAACCGGAAGAAAGGATCTTGATAAGAGGAGTTATATAGAAGCTGGGTTTGCAGGCTTTTTATTCAAACCCTACCATCCCGATCAATTGCTACAAACTATTGATCAGGTATTGGATCAGAAGTCATCTTTAGAAACAGAAGAAGAGACCCCGAAACAAAGCCCTGAAAATAAAGAACATCAATTATTTAACCTAAGTGCTTTAACCTCCTTTTTGGAAGACGAATCCGCCGTAAAAAAAGTCTTGGAAGTGTTTACAGAAAACACCCATAAAGACATGAGGGCTCTCAAAAAGGCTATAGATAAAAAGGATTATAAAACTGTACGTGATTTAGGCCACAAAATGCAAACTATGTTTAAACAAATAGATGCCCAAACGGTGGTTCCATTGTTGCATTTTATGGAGCATTTTAAGGATGATCAGTCCCCTTTGGTTTTGGAAAATTACCAAGTACTCAAAAGAAATATAAAAATCACCTTTCAAGCTTTGGATGCCCATCTAAAAAACTAGGCATCGATTTCGTATTCCTTAATTTTATTGTATAAAGTCTTACGAGTGATATTCAACAATTTGGCTGCTCTGGATTTGTTATTATCCACCTCGTGTAGGGCATTGATGATGAGCTCTCGTTCGTTTTCTTTTCTTGAAAAGGACTTCTTCTCTGAAGTATGCGTCCCTGTAGGAGATTTGATTTCTGCTGGAAGTACATCCTTTTGAATAAGATCTCCTTGACTCAACAGAGCTGATCGCTTGATCACATTCAACATCTCTCTAAGGTTCCCAGGCCATTTGTACTGCTGAAATACACCAATCACCTCATCTGAGAATCCCAGTACATTTTTATTGAGTTGTTTGTTGGCGATATCTAAAAAGTGTTCTGCAAAAATCATCAAATCCTCCTTGCGTTCATCAAGGCTCGGAACTTGGATAGTAAATTCATTTAACCTGTGATAGAGGTCTTCCCTAAACTGTCCTTTTTCCACAGCTTTTAATAAATCCTCATTGGTCGCGGTAATCAACCGAATATCTACTTCAATTTCTTGATTACTACCAATAGGTTTTATTTTGCGCTCCTGAAGTGCTCTTAGGAGTTGTATTTGATTTTCATAAGATAGGTTTCCAACCTCATCTAGGAAGATTGTCCCGCCATTGGCAGCTTCAAAATGACCTGTTTTATTGGTTACGGCTCCCGTAAAAGATCCTTTGATGTGACCAAAGAATTCACTGGCAGCAATTTCCTTTGGAATAGCCCCGCAATCCACGGCAATAAAGCTAAAGTCCTTTCGTAAACTATCGTTGTGAATTTTTCTAGCCACCACCTCTTTACCGGTTCCGCTTTCTCCGATAATCAACACCGACATATCGGTTGGAGCTACCAATTTAATGTATTCATTAAGTTTATTAGAAGCGCTACTTATCCCAGCTACTCTTGTCTTTACAGGTCTTATAGAGCCTTTATCATCACTGTTCTTTACCTTGATCTCTGATGCCGTACTATCTTCCTTTTTCAGTGCGTTTCGAATCACGACTAAAACTTCATCTTGGTTAAAAGGCTTGGATATATAATCAAAGGCGCCCTTTTTCATGGCCTTTACCGCAGTAGACACCTCAGCATAGCCTGTCATTAAGATCACCGGCGTATCCGGATGCTGATTCTTCACCTTAGTAAGCACACTAATTCCGTCATCATCAGGCAATCTCAGATCCGTAAATACTAAATCGTAACTACTTCCTTTCAACTTTTTTTGAGCCTCTTCTGATGAATAGCTAGCCTCCACCTCAAAACCATTCTTCCTCAAGAATCGCTCCAACATGGCTGAAAAAGTAACATCATCTTCAATTAATAAGATCTTCGGCATTTGAATTCAAATTTTTACAAAAATAGGAAGTATTTGTCTTTAGGATTAGTGAAGATATCATAAAAAAGATGCCTCTACACTTATTTTGGCGTCTAACAGCATTTAATTGAACTTTAAAAAATCCTAAAGTTCAGACGCAAAAATATAAGAGACATCTCTTTTTAATTAAAATGATCACACTAGAACTTATCTAGTTTTCATCAGTCATATCATCAATTTCATCTTCAACTTCTTCAACACCCTGTTCGATTTTATCTCCTGCTTCATCAGCAGCTTCTTTCACCTGCTCTACGGGTGTTTTCTTCTCTTCTTTACAACTCATGGTAAAGGCAGTTACAGAAAATAGAACAGCCAGAATTAAAACGATTTTTTTCATGATTTAGTATTTAATTGGTTAGTAATTACCTCCTTGTTATTCTCCCAATCAATGAGATCACGAAAAGCACAAGAAAGACGAAAAATAAGATTTTTGCAATACCTGCCGCGGTCCCAGCAATTCCGCCGAATCCTAAAATACCCGCAACAATCGCTACAATAAGTAATATAATTGTCCAACGTAACATAATAAAAAGTGTTTTGGTTATATATTAATATACGAATTTCGTTAAGTTTTCTGACTTTTTTTAATAAATATTTAACTTTTTTCTAAAAATAGTACGTAGTTATCATGTTGCAGTAAAACCTAAAGGTTCTAACATAAATAAGGAGTTTGAACCAATTCCAGAAGTTTTAAAAATGAAACAAAAAAATAAAAAAGGCTTTCGAACAGTGTCCAGAAAGCCTTTTTTATATTTTTTTTAAACAAGGACTGTTATGCCGATGCCACTTCTGCATCAGGATGGATCTTTCTAACCAAGCCTTGTAGCACCTTTCCGGGACCTACTTCTGTAAAACTTTCCCCGCCGTCAGCTACCATTTCCTGAACACTTTGTGTCCATTTCACCGGGGCCGTAAGTTGTGCAATTAGATTTTTCTTAATCTCCTCTGGATCACTTACCGCGGTTGTGCTTACATTTTGATATACTGGGCAAATCGGTTGCGCAAAAGTAGTTTGCTCTATTGCAGCAGCCAATTCCTCTCTCGCTGGTTCCATTAAAGGTGAGTGAAACGCACCTCCGACAGGTAATACCAAAGCTCTACGCGCACCTTTTTCTTTCAATAATTCACAAGCTTGGTTTATAGCTTCCACTTCTCCGGAAATTACCAACTGACCTGGGCAGTTGTAATTTGCAGCTACCACTACACCATCAACCTCACTACAAGCTTGTTCAACAACAGCATCCTCTAACCCTAGAATAGCAGCCATTGTTCCCGGAGTAATCTCACAGGCAGCTTGCATAGCTAGTGCACGACGAGAAACCAATTTCAATCCGTCTTCAAAGCTCAATGTTTTATTGGCAACCAAAGCGGAAAGCTCTCCTAATGAATGTCCGGCAACCATATCTGGTTTAAAATTCTGCAGTGTTTTACTTAAAATTACAGAATGTAAAAATATAGCAGGCTGCGTAACTTTTGTTTGTTTAAGACCTTCTGCCGTACCGTTAAACATAATATCAGTAATGGAGAATCCTAATATTTCATTGGCCTGTTCAAATAAATCCTTCGCTAAGGCAGAACCTTCGTAAAGATCTTTTCCCATACCCACAAATTGCGCTCCCTGTCCAGGAAAAATAAATGCTTTCATCTGCGTTGTTTTTTAATTTAGTTTTAAGTATTTGGCACCCAACATTTACTGCTGATACTTTGTACTCCTAGGTTTTGAATCTCCAAAAGTAATAATAATATTTAGCCAAGGCCGAAGAATTCTTCAAACAATTTTTGAAAACCCTGACATAAACTACTCCATTTCTAAAGCCTTAATTAGACACCTAAAAGGACAAATGACAATGATTTACACTACCATTTGAATCTGAGAAATAAGTAGCGTCATTTGAAGTGAATTGTGGTTTAATCGCCATGGTTTTCATCACTTTCTTTGAACCAAGAGGCGTATTTCAGATAATTATTCGCAATGCGCTCAACCTCCTGCTTGCTAAGATTTTCATCAATGTCCTTTATTTTCTTTGCGGGAACCCCGGCATAGACACTCCCAGGTTCAATTTGAGTGTTTTGTGTCACCACTGCACCCGCAGCAATGATGGAGTTTTGTCCCACGACGCATCCATCCATAACAATGCTCCCCATTCCTATAAGTACATTATCCTCTATCGTACAACCATGGACTATAGCATTATGTCCAATAGATACATTATTTCCTATTTGGGTAGCAAAGCGCTGATAGGTGCAATGAATCACAGCTCCGTCTTGAACATTCACCTTATCACCTAATCTGATGGCGTTTACATCGCCACGAATTACGGCATTAAACCATACACTGCAATGATCCCCAATGATAACATCTCCAACAATTGTAGCGTTTTCGGCTATATAAATGTCCTTTCCAAATTCAGGATTCTTCCCGTTGATTGTTTTAATAATCATAAGCTTTGTTTTTAGCAAAGATACAGGGCTAAGACTAAAAAAGAATCAAAAAACGACCAACAACGAACAGCTTAACAATATTTCCTTCATAAGAATCAAATGGTTTTGTAATTTTGTACCTAAATCAATTGAAATGGAAAAGATTACAATCAAGATACAGCCTACCAACAGGCCTACTATTATAAAATTTGAAGCCGATGTCTTTTTAACTCGCAAACAAAATTACGAGTTTAAAAATGTGGATGAAGCAAAGAATTCTCCATTGGCTAAACAGTTATTTTATTTGCCATTCACCAAAACAGTATATATTTCCGGAAATTTTGTTGCCATAGAACGCTATGACATTGTAGAATGGCCAGAGGTACAAAACGAGGTAGCAGAACAAATTGAAAATTACTTAAATTCAGGAGAACCTGTAATCATAGAAGATGAAAACACACCTTCTAAAGTACCAGTTACAGTATACGCAGAAAGTACGCCTAATCCTGCAGCTTTGAAATTTGTCGCCAATAAAAAATTGGTGCTTCAAGCCAATGAATTTAAAAATATAGAAGAAGCTAAAAATTCGCCATTGGCTACCGGTTTATTTCATTTCCCTTTTGTCAAAGAAGTTTTTATCACTGATAACTACATTTCTATTCTAAAATACGACATTGCTGAATGGGAAGATGTAGCAGTTGAATTGCGCGAATACATCCGTAGTTTCATTGAAGAAGGAAAGGAAATAGTTACTAAAACCACAGCTCCTAAAGCAGTAGCAACTATGGCGACAACTGCTGCTACAGCAACAGCTGCAGCGGAAGATGGTGTAGATTTAGACGACATTTCTCAACAAATCGTAGACATTTTGGAAGAATATGTTAAGCCGGCCGTAGCCAGTGATGGTGGAAACATTCTTTTCCAATCCTATGACGAGGAAACTAAAACGGTAAATGTTATCCTTCAAGGTGCTTGTAGTGGCTGCCCTTCTTCTACCTTCACGTTGAAAAATGGTATTGAAAACATGTTGAAATCCATGATGGACAACAAGGTAAACCAAGTGGTCGCCGTCAATGGTTAGTTTATAGGAAATTAGACATACTCCAAAACAATAAAACAGTTTGGTTATAGACAGGTTCTCAGCTTCTATTTATCTTTGGATCATTCCAGATAAAGTCTATAACCAAACTTCTTTTTTACCCTTCTTTACATTCGTTGTATATTCTTATAGTCCTGATAGAACTCCTTAAACAAGGTCAACAAATTAATGGTGGCATCGATTAAATCTTTGGTTTCCAAAAGAAGACTGAAATATAATTTGGTGTTTTTTGGACTTGTCTCAGTACTTCGAATCCGTTCGACCTGTTTTTGAATCAGTCCAGAAACATCATCCAACAATACTTTTTTATCTACAATGATTTGATCTAAGTCTTTAAAGTCATTCGACTCAATATCTACTACAATACGCGTATACAAATCTTGCAATCGACCCTCAATGCGTTTCATATCACGAATTTGGTTGAATTTTAATTTTCGATGATTGTTATTCACATGAGCATAACTACTTTTTCTAATGTAACCTATGGATTGCACCATATCTTGTAAATAATCCAATATCAGAATGTAAAATTTACTAGCACTTACAGAGTTCTCATCCAATGATTTTACAAAATAGAAGATTTCACCCTTAAGTTCATCAACTTCAGATTCTAGCTTAGTAAACTGTTTTTTTGTCTTTCTGAGCTTGTTCAAATCCTGAAGCCCTAAATTATCAACCACAGTACTGTAAAGGGAACATATTTGCTTAATGACTCTGGAGATATTATCTGAGCTCTCGGCCATAATCTCATTAATAGTGATCAATGAGGTACGCTCCATCTTAAAATTCTCATGTTTAATTTTCTCCTTCTTCTTATAAGAGATATAACTTCGTGTGAGCAATATTGCAGTTGCTAATAATAAAATAACCACAGCAGTCAAACGGCCGTAATAAATTAATACAGCCAGTACCCCACTTGCTACAAAAGCTAGAAGCGCCGTGACAAACCACCCTCCTATGACGTTGAGAACTCCTGCAACTCTATACACAGCACTCTCCCGACCCCAAGCTCTATCAGCCAATGAAGACCCCATGGCAACCATAAAAGTTACGTAGGTTGTCGAGAGCGGTAGTTTTATGGTAGTGGCCCATGAAATTAAAATACTTGCTACCATTAAATTCACTGAGGCCCTAACCATATCGAAAGCACGCTCATTTCTAGAATTAGCTGTTATTACTTCTGGGATATCCAGTTTATTTTGAAATCGCTTATACAAACCCTTAGGTATCATAGCCCTCAGACCGTACCCAATATTTAAACTAGTCCTAACAATAATTCTAGAAAGAAAATTTGAATCAAATTTTTCAGTAACTGCACCACTTCGAGAAAGGTCAATTTCCGTTTGCATTACGGAACGTGCCTTTTTGGACCACCAGAGCGCAACTACCATAATGAATCCCGAGAGACCTAACAAATATGAAGGTGTGTTCACCCTGGTTGCAAGGGCTTCCATGGTGTAATCATTAGGGAGTGTACCATCCAGAAGATACGATGCCTCCCATAACTCATAGGATTGTAAAGCAGCTATTGGAACGCCTATAAAATTGACCAGATCATTACCTGCAAAAGCTAATGCTAAGGCGAATGTTCCCGCCAAGACAATAACTCTAAGGATGTTGATCTTAGTAAAGATCGCAAGCAAAAAGGAGACTATGGTGAAGAGCAGGAGCAAACTCAGAATAAGTAGCACTCCGTTCTGATCTGCGTATTCCATATACGATGCTGGAAAAATTGCTACACCTTTTAGTCCTTTAATCAAAATGAAGTAACTGATGGAGGTCAAAGCCACACCTCCAAAGATTGGTTCTACTAGCTTAAATTGCTTTTGAAATCCGGATGAGAACAGTAGTCTTGAAAACCACTGTACGATAGCACCTATGAAAAAGGCAAGCAAAACAGAGAGCAAAATACCTAGAACGATCTCAACGACTTTATCCCAATTAATGGATGATGACAAGGAAGTTAAGGTGTCATGGGCATTTAATATTTTGATGGCAGATATGGCCATAGAAGCTCCTAAAAGTTCAAAGACTATTGAGACTGTGGTAGAGGTAGGAAGTGCGAAAGAATTAAAAAGATCCAGCAACAATACATCAGTAATCATCACGGCTAAAAAGAGGATCATTATTTCATCGAAAGTAAACTGCCAGGGATTAAAAATCCCCTTACGAGCTACCTCCATCAAGCCAGAGGAGAAAACAGCTCCTACCGCGACACCCAAACTCGCAACTATCAAAATAGTCCTAAAGGATGCGGCCTTTGAACCCACCGCAGAATTAAGGAAATTAACGGCATCATTACTCACGCCTACCACAAGATCCACAATGGCTAAAAGAAATAAAGCCGCCAACATGAAAACATAGAATTGTTCCATAAATACAAAATAGCTAATTTGACAAAATTGCTACAAGAATTTATAATCACCGTTAAAATAAAGTTGTTAAACCATTATCAAGAAATTAAACCTTTTTGGAAATTAGACAAGGAATACCAAAACAAAGTCTTTTTTAGGGCCAATTCGGTAGGATAATTCAACGCAATACAGCCTTGAATTCTTAACAAGAATAGGCTACATCCTTAGATTTAAAAGCTAAAAATTGAGTAATATACTTAGGATTAAGCCTTTGATGTCATAATATTCAAAATTTTTATAGTATATTTAAGAGAATAATGAAATTAATCCTAAAACAAAACATCATGGCAGTATTAAAAGTAATAGAAGTATTGGCAAATTCTAGTAAAAGTTGGGAAGATGCTACCCGCAATGCCGTTAAAAAAGCATCATCCTCTGTAAAAAATATCAAATCCGTATATCTAAACGAGCAAAGCGTTACGATAAAGGATGGGGATGTCGATCAATATAGAGTAAATGTGAAAATCACTTTCGAGATTGACTAATCAAGTAAAGATTTATAATTTATACATTTTAAAATACAGCCGAATGTTAACATTCGGCTGTATTTTTATTAATCTTTTTTCTTTTCAATATTTTGAATTTACCTTTGAATGAATAACTCAAAATATAGTTTATGGACATAGAAAAATGGATAGAGTATTCCTATGATGTTGCCAAGGAATTTGCACCGAAAATTGTAGTGGCTTTAGTATTATGGATTATTGGAAACCTGATTTTTACAAGGCTTCTCAAAATCGCCAAACGTATAATGGAAAAAAGAAAATACGAGGTAAGCCTTCGTGGTTTTCTTTCCTCACTACTCTATTGGGCGTTTAAAATTATTCTAATTCTTGTGGTGCTCGGCACCTTGGGTGTTGAGACAACTTCTTTTGCAGCCATACTTGCTTCTGCCGGTTTAGCCGTTGGTTTGGCATTACAAGGTTCTTTAGCAAACTTTGCCGGAGGTGTACTTATCTTAATATTTAAACCCTTTAAGGTCGGAGACTTTATAGAAGCCCAAGGACTCTCAGGTACGGTCAAGGAAATTGGAATTATCAATACGACTTTAAACACTTTCGGAAATCAATTGGCTATTATTCCCAACGGAAAACTCTCTAATGAAAATATTGTTAACTACAGTGCAGAAGACATTCGTAGAGAAAATATAATTACAGGAATTGGTTACGATTCTGATATCAAAAAAGCGAAAGAAGTTCTACTTGATATCGCCAATTCTTTTGACAAGGTTATGAAGGATCCCGCTCCTGCGGTTATGGTTGTGGAGCTTGCTGACAGCTCCGTGAACCTCTCTTTGCGTTATTGGGCGACTAATGATAATTTCTGGGATTGCCGTTGGCACGTTCTAGAAACCATCAAGCATAGATTCGACCAGGAAGGGATCGAAATTCCATATCCTCATCAAGTTGAAATTCAAAAAGAGTCTTAAGGCTTAGCCTTAACACCAACAAAATCTTTTAGATAAAATGGTTCAAAGTAGGCGAGATTTTCAAAATCGCCTACTTTGTATTTTTCTGCAGCTATCACAGCCATTTCATTGGCTGATGGATAATGCACTTTTTCTTGAAAAATGGCATTCTGATGTTCAATCACCCCCTTACATTTGGCGGCACCATCACCTATAAAGTAAACTTTTGCATGATCCAAATACGCTGCAAAGGAGTTGGAGTCGATAATTTCTGCTTCAGTCGCCCTTAATTGATTATAACGGCTGTTATACACCGCCGAATACACCTCCATTCGCCTGGCATCAATCAGTGGTACGATATAGGACGTATCTTCATTTTCTAGTTGATATTGTCTTGCCAGTACCTCTAGTGTATCCACAGCAATGAGTGGCTTATCTAAAGCAAAACAAATTCCCTTTACCGTTGAAACACCAATGCGTAAACCTGTATAAGAACCCGGGCCCTTGCTCACTGAAATTGCATCCAGATCTGAAGTTTTCAATCCAGCAGTTTTAAGTGCCTCTATAATAAACAAATGTAAATTCTCGGCATGACTATAGCCTGCATCGTTTTGCTCCACCAGAGCAACCACCTTAGACTTATTACTTATGCTAACGGAACAGTTCGTGGTGGAAGTTTCAATATGTAATAGTATCGCCATACTGCAAAAGTAGCTGACTTTCTACCATTGTTCCAAAGGAATTCCATAATAAAACTGTAGGAGCTTTAAACGGAATATATAATTGTACTTGGCTTGAATCAAGCTAGCCTCAGCGTCATCTAATCTTGCTTGGGCTTGAGAGTAATCAAAACTGTTCATCAAACCAACATTATAACGTTCTTGTGCATATTGGTATGCAGTACGTCTTGCCTCTACGGTTTTGTCCGCAGCCTGATAACTTTTAAAGGATCCTTGTACATCAACATAAGCCTGACTTACATCAGTCTCCAATTGTAACTGATCTTGCTGCAGTTGTAACTTAGCACGCTCCACTAAAATTTTATTTCTTTTGATATTATTGCTGACATTGAATCCATTTAATATCGGGATATTGATCTGTACTCCATAGGATATTCCATCTTGAATCCATAACTGATCTACAAAGCCAATTTTTTCTCCAGGAATATATTGTCCAGTATTAGGATCCTGGAAACCAGGATAAGTCGCATTATCAGAATACCTGGTGTTGTATTGGAAAAATGCAGATAAGGTAGGATATCGTGCTCCTATTGAAATGTCGAGATCTTTTTCAGCCAAGTCTACCTTAGATTGCGAAACTTTAATACTATTCATCACCGTAGTGGCTTTATCATAAATCTCACTCAAAGGAACCTCCAAGATGGCATCATCTGGTATCATATACCCTTGATCGACTACATCAAAATTCTGGTAGTCTGTTATTTGCAACAATTGAGCAAGGCTAATTCTAGAAATCAAAACACTGTTGTCCGCCGCTACTATTTGTTGCTCTTGATTCGCAGCTGTAGCTTGAATCTCAAGTAAATCACCTTTTGGGAGCACTCCATTTTCCACAAGTTCATTGGTACGCTCTAGATCTTGTTGGGTAGACTTGTATTGTGCCTGGAAAACCTTCAGTGTCTCTCTGTTAGATAAAATCTGAAGATAAGCATTAGCCACTGCCAAGCGAATATCGTCTCTAATATCATCAGATTGATACTGAACCGATAAAGCATAGAGTTTTGCCCGATTCAATTGGTGAAAATTACGCAAACCATCAAATAAGGTCAAAGAAGATGAAATAGAAGGGGTAACATTAAAAAACTTTTGATTCACGAAACCATTGGTTGTTGGATCAATAGAATAACCAGTACTTGAAGAAGCAGACGCCTGAGCATTTATGCTGGGAATAAAGTTACCTATAGCATCCGATTTATCAATGATCGCATTCTCCATGTCAAGTTCTGCCTGCTGAATGGTAAGGTTGTGTTCTTCAGCATACCGAACACATTCCTCTAAGGTCCATAATTTTTTATCCTGTGCATGGCTAAAGGCCATGGCCAAAGTGGCTACTAATACTATTCTAAATTTCATAAATATTATCTTAGTTGTGTTTCACTTAAGAGTTATTTGTTTCTTTAGTGCTCTCCATAGGTTCTGTTTTATTCCAAACCTTGATCTTGTCAGATTCGGTTATTCCAGATAAGATCTCCACATTAATACCATCAGAAACTCCTAATTCCAAATCTCTTCGCTCATACTCGTTTTCGCCTACTTCTACTTCAACATAAGGTTTTTCAGTTTCCTTATCGAATTGTAACCAAGCTTCTTTGATGGCCAAAACATTCTCTTTCTTTTCAAGTATAATGGATGCGTTGGCACTATACCCGGCACGGATAAACACACTGTCAGGTATTTCAATATTTGCTTCTATGTTAAACTGTACAGCTCCTTGGTCCTCAACACCTTTTGGAGCGATAAATTTGAGTTTCGCATCGAATTCTTCAGATTGCATTGCACCTAATTTAATACTGATAGGCATTCCGATTTCCAACTTCTCTACTTCTGCCTCATCGACTTGTCCTTCAAAAATCATTTTAGACATGTCTGCAATAGTGGCAATGGAAGTTCCATCGTTAAAATTATTAGCCTCGATAACCTGATCCCCTTCCTTAACCGGAATTTCCAAAACAGTACCATTAACTGTGGCTCTAATATTTGTGTTCGCTGTCGTGGAACCACCTGCTGAACCTACTCGAATAATTTGATAATCATTCCTAGCGTTTTCCAACTCTTGTTTAGCTTGTTTGTATTGTAATTCGATGGCTAAAAAGTCCTGACTAGCAACCACACCCTTATCAAATAATGTTTTGTTTCTATCGTATTCTATCTGAGCATTACCAAGGGAAATCTCAGCATTTCTTACACGTCCTCTGGCACTTACAAGAGATTGTTCATTTGGAACTACTTTAATAGTCGCAATAAGATCTCCGGACTTCAATTGATCTCCTTCTTCTACTAGGATCTCTTCAATAATCCCAGAAATCTGTGGTTTAATAAGTACCTCGTCCTCAGGTATTACTTTTCCGGTAGCCAATACGCGATTGGTAATGGTTTCCTCTTTTGCAGCGGCCGTGTCAAAGGTGACTGCAGGCTTACTATTAGTTTTTAACACTCTGGCAACCGCATATAAAACTAAAAGAACTCCTATTGCGATTAAAACGTATTTAAAAATTTTCTTCATGGTTGTAGTTATTTATTCCTCTCTTAATGCTTCTATTGGTTTTATTTTGACGGCTCTATTTGCCGGTATTAATCCTATTAACATGCTCAGGCCGATCATTAGTACAAATGAAATCACGATCTGCCCGATACCCACGGTGGGATTGGTAAATGGAAATTCCGTAGAAGATCCAAACTTGTAATCCAGCAAGTGCAATAAAGCTACTGAAATCACAAATCCTATGAGCCCCGCAAAACTGGTTAAAACAATGGATTCTAGGATGATTTGTCTTTTAATTACCTTTGGTGTAGCTCCTAATGCACGGCGTACTCCTATTTCATTGGTTCGTTCCTTTACTGTTATCAGAAGGATATTACTCACAGCAATAACTCCAGCGAGTAAGGTAAAAATACCAACAAAGAAGGCGAAGCCCTGCAAGACCATCGTAAAGGCGTTAATTCCCTTAAAAATCTCTGATAAATCAAAGGATCCAAAGGCACGGATATCATCAGGATGTACTTTATATTTTTGTTTCAATAGTGTCTTAATTTTGGTCTCAGCAACAGATACTTGTTTATCTGCATCAACCAAAATTGCCATCCATCCAATTTTATCTCCAGTATTGAAGGCACGTTGAAAGGTTGAAAAAGGTACAAACACAGCATTTTCACCTTCAAAATTAATATTGTCATTCTTCTTGAAAATACCAATTACCGAGAAGTAGATTCCATTAATTTGTATGGTTTTTCCAATTGCTTTTTCTCCTTTTTTAAAAAGTAACTTATAAGTATCCACTCCAATGACACAGACCTTTTTAGCCTGATCCATATCATTTTGATTCAAAAATCGACCTTCGACTATTCGTTTTTTAGACACCTGGTCAATAGTTGGATAATCTCCATAGACGGAAGAACCGCTCGTTTGACCATTGCGCATTACAATAGACGATCCGCCAAAATCACCCAACTGAATTCTAGGAGATATCAGTTCCACTTCATCCACCTGTCGCTTGATCATCTCAACATCTTCCAAGGTGAAATCAATATGTCTGCCCCTCTCAAATCCACCATAAGCCATGGAAGTCGATTGACTCCACATAAACATACTATTGGCAGCAGTTCCTGCAAATATTTTATTAAACCCATTAGACATTCCAGTTGTAGCCCCAAGTAAAAGGATCAAAATGATGATCGCAAAAATCACACCTAGGGTAGTCAGAATGGTTCTGAGCATATTTTTGGTTAGTGTACTCAACACTTCACTCCAAAGATCTTTATCAAATAGTCCCATAATTAATCTGCTCTAAGTGCTACAATAGGTTTTACTCTCGCTGCCTTTACCGCTGGAATCAAGCCCGCCAGTAAGCCGGCCACAATCAGCACAATGGTTGAGGTAATCACTGTCACATTATCCACCGAAGGGTTCGAAAAGGCGGGTGCATCAACCAAAGGAGATATTAATGAAACCACTCCCATAGCGAAGAGCATTCCACCGAGCCCGGATATAGAGGTGATAATGACAGATTCCATCAGAACCAGTTTAATGACATCAAACGGCTTAGCTCCTAATGCTTTTCTTACTCCAATTTCCTTGGTGCGTTCCTTGATTATAAAAACCAAGATATTTCCTATACCTACGATTCCAGCGATCAGAATTAGCATTCCAATAGCGATACTAATCATGGACAACATCGTGGTAAAGTTTGCCACATCAGCAAAACCTTCTGCATAATTATTGATATAGATCGCGCCCTGATCTTCAGGGTCTATAATCAGTCGCCTCTTTAATGACTTTTCAAGAATATCCGAAAAGTTAATGGCTTCAGCATAATTGAACTCGGGATTGTAGGTCAATGAAATTCGATCTACATTAGTGGTATTACTATACAGCCGTTGAAAGGTCGTAATGGGTGCATACATATTTCTCTCTGAGCGTTCATTCCCATCATCAGAGAATACGCCAACAACTCTATACGATAAGCCATTTAAAACTAAATTCTTTCCGATAGGATCCTCTTCTTTGAATAATTCTTCAGCACACACAGTTCCAATAACTACCACTTTGGATGTGTTTACCATATCATTACCATTGATAAAACGACCTTTATCTATGGAGACTTTTTCAATAAATATATGCTCAGGATTGACCGCATTTACGGAATAGTTACCTCTTTCAGAAAGATATCGTGCGTCTACACTCTTGGAAAGACGTGGAGATATGTACTGGTAATAGCCAGGAAAACTACCTTTAATAAAATCTACATCTTCATTTTCCAATTGAATCCTTCGTCCTTTTTCAAAGCCGCCAAATGGTTTTGTAGTGGTACTCGGGAAGATAATTATGGAATTGGTGGCGTCATCCCCAAATTGCTTCATAAAGCCATTTTTCAGACCATCAACTGAAGCCAGGAGCAGCACCAAAATAAAAATACCCCAGGCTACCGAAAAGCCGGTAAGGAATGTCCGAAGCTTATTACTGCGAATACTGTGAAGTATTTCTGACCAAAGATCTCTACTAAACATGCTCGGAAGCTCTTACTTGGTTTACTAAAGTATCTTCAACGATAAGCCCATCTTTTAGATGTACGATACGTTTACACATATGAGCGATATCTTCTTCGTGAGTCACCACGAGAATGGTTTTTCCTTGATCGTTGATCTTTTGAATCAAATCCATAACCTCGTAGGAAGTTTTACTATCCAAAGCACCTGTTGGCTCATCTGCTAACATCACTTTGGGTTCAGCAGCAAGGGCTCTAGCAATTGCCACCCGTTGTTTTTGTCCCCCCGATAATTCACTGGGCAGATGATCTATCCAAGGTTCAAGTCCTACAGAAGCCAAGTGCTTTACTGCACGTCCCTTCCTCTCTTTCCTGTTAACTCCTTGATAGTATAAAGGCAAGGCGACATTTTCCCAGGCAGACTTATAATTAATAAGATTAAATGATTGAAAGATAAATCCCAGGAATTTATTGCGATAGTTTGCGGCCTTAGTTTCATTAAGGTCTTTAATAGGAACACCATCTAGTATATATTCTCCTTCATCCAAACTATCTAACATTCCTAAGATATTTAGTAAGGTAGATTTACCAGAACCAGATGAACCCATAATAGCTACAAGCTCTCCTTCCTTGACATTAAAATTTATCCCCTTTAGAACATGTAAGGAATTACTCCCCATGTGGTAAGACTTATGAAGGTCTTTTATTTCGATCATGATGGTTAGGTTTTCTATAGTTTTGGTTGAGATGTCTTCAATAAAAAAGACTTCTCGTGTTATAGATACACCTATAAGACCACCAAGTCCTTCTTTTGTTACATCAAAAATGTAAAATATTTGTTAAAAGGCAAGGGGATGCTTTAATTCTTCTTCAAAATGCAATAAAGCTAGTTGAAATTCAACGCGATAAGCTCCTGAATTACTTCATCCGCTTAAAGATAAAGAACCCAATTACAGCTAATAGAACATAGGGGACGGCCATCAAATACATAATACCATTATTCACTCCTCTAGCCAATTCCTCACCACCACCACTCTCCAAGGCTGCTCTACACATAGCACATTGGGCTGACATAAACTCGGGAACCAACAAAAGCAATAAAATAACATACAGCGTTCTAAACCTATTCATAATTTTTTTATTTTAAAACTAATTGACGTAATACGGTGAAATCATTAGATACACAACGACTCCACTAACAGCCACATACAACCATAATGGAAAGGTATACCTGGCGATCTTCGCATGTCTTTTATAATCCCCAAATAGTCCCCTAACAAAGGTAATCAGAACCAAAGGAATGATTACGATAGATAATAAAATATGTGAAATCAAAATAAAGAAATACACACTCCTAACCCATCCAGTTCCACCAAAGGGTGTAGAGTCTGAGGTCATGTGGTAGGCCACATACATCGCCAAAAAGGCAACGGATAATCCAATACAAGTTTTCATCAAGAGTTGATGTATCTTCATATTGCCAGACTTAATAGAAAAAAAAGCAGCAACTAATAATACGGCTGTACAACCATTAATAGTCGCGTAAATAGGAGGCAAAAAAGTCAAAGGCTCAGCATTTGGAATTTTCACCCCAAACAAAATAGCCACCAGCAATGGAATGGCAACTGAAAAAGCCACAATCCACTTCTTATATCGCTTCTCCGCACTTATCATCTCACTCATTACTCTTGGTTTAAAAGCAGTCTAACATCCTGTTCCAACATCTTAATTCCACTATCCGAAGTACCATCATAGTAAACAATTGGATTTCCGAAATTGTCTATGCGAGACCGTATATATCCTTTTTTATCGACCAAGGCAAAGAATCCGGAATGTTCAAATCCACCTTCGGCATTAGGATTAACACCCGCGTATAAATTAAAACCTGTATTGGCGAGCTTATAAATCGTTTTCAAATCCCCAGTCATCATGTTCCAATTCGGATTTCTAACCCCATACTTGTCAGCATAGGCTTTTAAAACCTCGGGTGTATCGTGACTAGGGTCTATGGTGAATGAAGCGATACCGAAATCTTTGGATTTCCTAAAGGCATTCTGAAGCTTGACCAAGTTGGAGTTCATCACTGGACAAATAGAAGGGCAACTGGTAAAGAAAAACTCCACCAAATACACCTTATCCTTATAGTTGTCATTTGATATGGTATCATTATTCTGGTTCACAAATTCAAAATGAGGAACCTTACCAATTTCCACCAAACTTTCACTTGAAGCAGTCTCCTTTCCTATGGCATGCCTGTCGAGATCCACCACAGTTCCATTCTGAATACGACTCACAATTTTAGGAACAAAATAGATCCCAAACACAAGGATCACAAAGCCAACTATTATGTAAGATTTATTTTTCACAATACACTAATTTCGTTTATTTAGAGTCTTTTTTGTTTGGCATTTTGAGATATGACTCTCTACTACTACCATTCCCATTCTTTCTTAGAGCAAGTCTATATTCTGCAAGCATCACCTTAACATCATCAACCATTTTGTGATGTAGGACAGCCACAGAGGTGGCATCATAACCATAAAGTGGTTCTTCAGTGTCTTTATCCTTCTTACGGCCTCTTAAGGCAGCAGCCTTATCTATAATAAATGCATAAGGGGTATATAAGGTTTCATCTAAGGTATAAGGAGAGTTTAAGCTATTAAACACCTCTTTGATAGTATCCTCCGACCCATAGACGAAATGCCAATTTGCAATATCAGTAAAACTTCCGAGCTCGTTACGTATGGTATCTACTTGCTTTCTTGCAGTCTCAGGGAGCAATACAATCATGTGAAAGTCCTTGAACCCATTAAATCGCTTATAAATCTTTTGATTTAAATTAAAAGCATTTAATTTATGGGAACCGATTTCACTTCCCAAAAAAGTGAGCACGGTGATTTGATCCTTAAACTGAACTTGGTTACCATTGTGATCCTCCAAATTCACCAATTCTGCTACCTGAGGGCTTAAAACTGGTAACCTTCCAAAGTTATTTACCCCTGAGGAGAAAAACAGATACACTGCTATGGGAAGAATTAACAATACACTAATAACAATATATTTCTTCATTTGGCGTCACTTCAATATCAATTCTACAAAAATAAAAAAGACGGTCTTAAACCGCCTTTAAAGTATTGTTAAAGTATTAGAAATCCCAGGCCTGAAAGCCATGCTTGAGGACCTCGTGGTTATAGTCACCCTCAACCAAAATGATAAAGATCAAATAGGGAATTAATATAATCAGCGGTAAGACCACACTCCACCTCATAGAAGCTGTCTCACCTTCCATGTGCATAAATGCCCAAGTAATATAATAGGCCTTAACGATGGTAAGTATGATAAATATCCAGTTAAGGATTTTCATCCCAAGAATATGTGACTCTAATGCATCAGGTCTTATAATCCCGAATGCTACCTCAACTATTGTGATGATAGAAAGTATGAAAAATACATACCAGATTCTTTTCGTATTTGATTCGTGTGCGTGTGTCATTTTAATAAATAATATTAATTATACAAGATAGAAGAAGGTAAATACAAAGACCCATACAAGGTCTACAAAGTGCCAGTAAAGACCAACCTTTTCTACCATTTCATAACTGTTTCTTCGCTCGTAAGTTCCTAAGATCACGTTGAAGAAAATCAAGATATTGATACAAATCCCGGTAAATACATGGAATCCGTGGAATCCAGTGATAAAAAAGAAATAATTCGCGAATAGTGGGTGACCGTACTCATTATGTACAAGGTTCGCTCCTTCAACGACAGCCACAGCCTTTTTCAAAGTTTCTGCAGTCTGCTGACGATCTAAGGTAACTTTACCAATACCCTCTTCGATACTTTTTTCTGTTCTTACTACAATATTAGGATTAGCTTCGAAACCTGCAATAACCTCTTCAAGAGATACTGATGTCAGTGTAGTTTCTGATTCATACCAGACTCCTTTATTAGCAGTGTGGGTTGCGCGCTCTCCATGTAATGGAACTGCAAAATCTCCAAGCGCAACACGCTCTCCGGTACTAGCATCGACAAATTGGAAAATTCGTCCAGAATTCGTTTCAACTGCTCCGTATTGCCCTTTAATGAAATTTTTCCACTCCCAAGCCTGCGAGCCAAGAAATATCAAACCACCAATAATGGTTAGTAGCATATAAAAGGTAACTTTCTTTTGTTTCATTTGGTGCCCAGCATCCACGGCAAGTACCATAGTTACTGAAGAGAAAATCAATATAAAAGTCATTAGAGCCACGTAATACATAGGTGCGTCTACACCATGTAAAAACGGAAAGTGATTAAACACTTCATCGGCAATTGGCCAGCTATCAATAAATTTGAAACGAGAAAAACCATAAGCGGATAAAAATCCTGAAAAAGTAAGTGCATCAGATAAGATAAAGAACCAGATCATCATCTTTCCGTAGCTGGCTCCCATCGGTTGATTTCCACCACTCCATACTTTTTCTTCAGAACCTGTTGTAACAGTAGCTTCCATAAATGTTAGAGTATTCTTAATATTTAAAAATTTGTCAAATTTACGTTTTTTCTTTATCTAAAGAAATAGAAAAATAGAATCAAATAAACCCATAAAAAGTCAAGAAAGTGCCAAAACATCGCACCTAACTCTAAACCAAGGGTTTGACCTGGTTTATATTTTTCTTTAAAATGATTATAAATTACTACCAATAACACGACTAAGCCTCCAAATAAATGCACTAAATGCGAGAAAATGATCGCATATAAGAAGGAGGTTGTGATTGTACTCTCACTTCCGGTAAAGTAAAAACCGGCTTCAATGAATTTAGAAAATCCTTGAAATTGCAAAATAACAAACACCAAGCCTAGCACAAATGTAGCTAATAAAAAAGAAGTAGCCTTACCTCGCTCACCCTTTTGAATAGCTTTTTTTGCTACAAAAAAAGCAATACTACTCAGTACGATTGCAATTGTACTATATAAAAATGCGATTGGAATGTCTATTTGAGAGACCCAATCCGGTCTGGATTTACTTACCACGTACGCACTTGTAAGCCCAGCAAACATCATCGCTACACTAATCATTCCGAACCAAAGCATCATCTTCTTTGCTCTAGCCGTCTTCATCTCAATACTCCCCTGGGTTAAATCCATCAACTTATAAATTTATCTATGACATATATAATTTGCATTAATGAAATATAGCTAACGCTAGCCAACATTAATGCTCTTGCCGATTTATCATCTCGTTTTCGATAAAGACGAAAGGCATATAACAGCATTATCACTCCTAATATAAATATAATCACTGCTGCAGGTATGGATAAGTGAAGCGAGCCCGTTAGTCCTGTTACAGGAAAAACAGAGGCCAATATCATCCATAAGGTGTACATGATAATTTGCAATGCCGTTGCCTTATCCCTTTTCCCTGTGGGAAGCATCTTGAATCCTGCCTTAGTGTATTGGTCATGCAGCTTCCATCCAATTGCCCAAAAGTGTGGGAATTGCCAAAAGAACTGTATCATAAACAATGTACCTGGCTCGATCCCAAAATTATTTGTAGCAGCAACCCAACCTAACATAAAGGGGATTGCTCCAGGAAAAGCACCAGCAAACACTGCTAATGGTGTAATTGTTTTTAAAGGTGTATAAACACAAGTGTAGAGAAATATAGAAATCGCTCCAAACATTGCGGTCTTAGGATTCAAGTAATAAAGGGTTGCAATTCCAAAAATCGCACAAGTCGACGCAATGGCTAAGGCCATATTTACAGGCATTCTACCAGAGGCAATAGGGCGGTTGGCCGTCCTTTGCATCTGCTTATCAAGATCTCGCTCTATGATTTGATTAAAAATATTTGAAGCACCAACGGTAAAGTAACCACCGATACCTAAAACAAGAAGCTCCTTTATACTGACAATATCAGCACCCAGAAGATAGCCCATAACTGATGAAAACACAACACTTAAAGTTAAACCAACTTTAGTGATCTGCTTAAAATCATCAACTATAAGCGCAAGTGAAAATGTTCTATTGGTTACTGTACTCAATGCCATTACAAATAAGTTCTACACATTTTAACAAACGTGAAACACCTTTATATGATTAATTCGGCTGCAAAGATAACGTACAAAAGAATTTTTTCCAATGATTTACTGCCCTAAGTGTGGAAATAAAAAAAGTCTGAATAGAAATCCAGACTTTTTTATATATAATATGATATTTAATAGCTTAGTTCAATTTGAAAACGATTGGATAAGCAAAGGTTACAGGAGTTGGTCTACCCCTTTGTTTTCCTGGGATCAACTTAGGCAATGTATTAATAATTCTACGTGCCTCCTTATCCAAACTCTTATCCGGAGCTCTAGTATTAAGAACAGTTACCGTACCATCCTTATTAATACGGAAGCTTACATAAACTCTTCCTTGAATTCCCATTTCTTGAGCAATTTCAGGATATTCAAATGTTTTCCTTACGTGTTTATCAAGATTCTCTTTGAAACAAGCAAATTGTTCAGCCTTCGGTACATTTTTACACTGTTCGAACATTGGTTTATCTTCAATAACAGCAAAAGGTACATCCACATCAACTGGAACTTCAACCTCTACAATCTCTTCAACCTCTACAATCTCTTCGTTCTGATCGGTTTCTGTTGATTCGATCACAGTTTCTTCTACTTCTTCCTCATCTTCAACAACCTGAATTATTTCAGGAGCTGCTGGTGGCGGTGGTGGCGGTGGTGTCTTTATTTGCTCAGTCATAGGGACGTCTTCTTCAAGCTGATCATCAACTTCCATTACATAATCAAATTTTTCAACCTTGTCATACTGCTTGTATTCAATGGCTGCCCACATAAGAGCGGAAGCCACAGCAAGACCAAGGGCGAAAAGCACCCCGCTGTAACGTCTTATATCGGCTTTTGGATTCTTCTTAAGTTCCATAATCTATATTATTTGTTTGCTAATTTAAATATTTATTTACTTATTTTCCAATTAAATCTATTTTTTTAACGCACTAACGTTAATTATTCATTCTTTTCAGCAATCCAAACCGGATAAGCAAAATAGCTGTTAGAATACCCGTTCCATTTGCAAGAACATCATTCATTTCGGCACTTCTTCCAAATGGCAGCATCAATTGTAATACCTCAATTATTATGCCATACACGAAAGAAAAAAGTGAAACTTTAAGCAATATACCTTTTAATCCGGGCTTATAAAAATATAAGAAACACAATATGGTATTTACGAAATAGAAAAAACCATGTGCTAATTTATCTGAAATTTTAAAAACAGGTTCTACATCCCTTACTATACCCGCAGGAATTAAACATGCCAAGGTTACTAAAAACAACCAAAGCACCGCCATGATAAGGAAATAAGATTTCTTAACCCGCAATAAGCGCTTTATAATCGGCATCACTTAATAGCTGATCTAATTCTGAAGGATCAGAAAATTTCAATTTAATCATCCAACCTTCCCCATAAGGATCTGTATTGACAAGTTCTGGCGCATCCTCTAAAGCCTCATTAAATTCAATAATTTCACCTGTTAATGGCAAAAATAAGTCAGATACTGTTTTTACTGCTTCAACCGTCCCGAAAACCTCTTCACGATCGAGAGTCTCATCAAGAGTATCTACCTCAACATAAACAATATCTCCTAATTCACTCTGGGCAAAGTCAGTAACTCCTATTGTTACAACATCCCCTTCTATTCTGATCCACTCGTGATCTTTGGTGTATTTCAATTCTGAAGGAATATTCATATCATTTTAATTATTAATTAGCTCGACAAATGTAATTCATTATCTTTTTGATTTCAAAGGGAAATACTGTTAATTTCCAAAATTGTACCTCAAAGTGAACCCAGTTCTTATGGTTGTTTGTGGAAATGCTGTAGATACTTTAAATTCAGAAAAGGCATGGTCGTAAAAGAAAAGAGCAGTCAAATTTTTCGAAAGGGCATAATCTGCGGTAAATTTTAGAGACCATATGTTTTGACCTGCGGTGATCTGATTGGTATTGATATCCAAGTTTCTAATCACCGTAATATTGTCTCTAAGAGAAACATCTGCTTTTAGATTCAAATCTCCACTCATAACACTCCTTCTACCACCTATATGGGTGACAAATTTAATATTCGGAATGCGATATCCAAGTCCAACTACATATTCATTACCAGACATCTCAGTAAGCAAATTATTGTCAAAGCTTAAAGAAAGTGCTCTATCTTTTCTCATTTCGGCCAAAATACTGAGTGAATTTGCCATCTCAAAGTCAACACGAATCAGTGGATTGAACTGTTCCACTAAGGTAGCGTTAGTAATGAGAATTGGGTTTTTAAAATTACCCGCTTGATCAAATTGTCCACCTTGACCATAATCCAAATTGGATCTGAAGCTGTTGATAGTGTAACTAGAGCGATAACCATGAGCTAGGGAGAATCTACGGAAATTATCCTTGAACCATCCAATCCTCATAAGTCCGGTATATTTTAAAGTCCAGTTTGGAACTGGTGTATTCCTAAAGATCGCTGTGCTGACTGAAGCCGCACTTTGACCCGTGTATGCTGAAACAAATGCGGGCAATAATACGGATTGATTTGTTGGACCATACCCTTGTGGATACTCCGTTGCATTTGGATTTATTGGAACACCAGCCAATCGCTGTGCGATGACAATTCTATTTTCACTAAACTTACTAAAGGTTTCAGACTGTGTTTCCTCAGACTGGTCAAATGCCGTACGTAGCATAAGACTGGATATGGAGAAATCACCGTATTTATTCTGAATCAAGGCGTTGTAGTCCAAAATGCCATCTGCGTTAAGATCTTCAATGGTATAATTCTCAGCGTAAGACTCTGAATACTGTCTGTCCGCGACCAGATCAATGGTCAGATCCTGAATCGGCTGAATATTCGCAGCGATATTTAATTGATTCGCCTTTCTGGACATATATTGATCGTTAAATTCCGGGAAGCTAGTCAGCCATCCTTTTTGAGCAGCTTCGTAGCGGATATCCGATTGACTTCCAAACACAAATCCCCAAGAAGGTTTAAGGGTTCCTATAAAACCAATTGACGGGGTGTATCCTGGTAGTACTTTACCTCGATTTTCGGAATAACTCACATTAATCCGTTTGACCATAGTAGCCAGGTCGATAAAGGTATTGTACATCCCATACTTTTTCTGCTTTGACTCTGTTGTTGAAGCTGCAGCATTAGGGTTAGCAATTGGGAGCGCTCCTCTGGAGTTGCTCGCTCCACCGCTTTTACGTTTCAATCCTAAACTAGCGTACAATTTATCCATGGTCAATGCCCCATTAAAATTATGAGTATTGGCGTTTTGAATGGTATTGAGTTGCTCTCCAGCAATTTCCGTCAATACATCACTCCCTCTTTGCCAGTCGAAGCTACCCGTATAGGCGTAGGTTGCTGACATAAAATCCAAGAAAGGAAACTTATCAAATGGAAGATCGTAATTCACCTGTAGTTGTTGGGCGTGACGATTCGGATCACCCACATCCCAGAAACCATCCCATATCGCTAGATCTCTATTGACCAGTTGTTCTCCATCTTCTCCCTGAGAAAAATAATTTTTTACAATACTGTTGTTTGAAGCCGTAAAGTTAAACTGCAAAGATTTGGTAAGATTGTAATTAATGGCGTATTGCCAGTCGAACATATAGTTGCGTTGTTGCACCTCTGGAAGCCCTAAAAAGTCCGAATCAATTCCCTCTTCAATAACCTGTCTAAACGATTGTCGATTTAAATTCCTATTGATGTTAGAGTTTAATGAAATACTGGTAGGCAATAAATTAAAGTTGAAGTCTTTTAACCAGCTCCAATACTTATCATTGAGCAAGGAGTCCGCATTTTTCAGAGGTGCTATATCTAAGGGCTTAAAGGAATGACTATAAACTATTCCCGCACGAACATGTTGATCTTCGAGATTTTCAATTTCGTAATCTCGGTGTTCCATTTGATTGTAGGCCAAGTTAAAAGTGAAGTTTTCAATATCATAAACCCTTGGTTTTTGTTCTTCTCCCCTGTTTTTTCTAACCCCGATAAAGTTAATACTTCTTCGCTTGGTGTAATCCTCTGCCTGATTTTGAATCGCGTCCTTTTGAGCAGAAGTTTCTGCCGCATCTATACGATCCTCTAATCTGAGGTCTTGATAAAGTGGATCGAATTCCGGAGTTATTAATTCTTCAGAAACACTGTAGTTCATCGGCAATTGTACGCCCCAGCCTTTGGGTAGCAATTGGCCTAAATTTACATTACTATTCAGGGCATATCCCCGTATATTTTCCAAACTTCGTTCTCCAGGCATTTGGTCAATACTACCAAAACCAGAAGTGCTCATATTTGCAGTGGTAGAAATATTAGCAAAATCCGCAATATTTAAATCCATGGCTGCAACTGCAGCCCAGCCTCCTTGGTTATCCAGTTCTGCAAGGCGTAACTCGTTAAACCACACCTCACCACTAACGTCGGCACCTGCACCGGTATTTGGGTTCTTCAACCCAACCATCAAAGCTCGAATATTTCCAAGGCTAGGATTACCTTTAATAGCCACTTTCATCTGACCAACCTCAAGCTTTTCGAATTCATCTATAGGATTTCCATTCTCATCGTAAAAGCTCGCCTGGTGAAGGGTTCCATCGGCAATTCCTTGCGCTTTAATTTTAGAAAGCAAGGACAACGGAAGGTCTATATTATTGATATTCGGCCAAATCGTAGCAGGGTCTGTAGTTTGCCCCGGAGTGATTTGTAAGGGAATCTCCACTTGATAGTAGTTTTGAGTAAAATCCGTTCCCAGACGTAAAAAGGCTACTAAATCCCCATCAGCAACAGGGATATCCTTATAGCGCTCAGCATGTATAAACATTTTAAGTCGCTTGTATTGACGCACATCGATGTCTACATTCTTAAAAACTCCTCTAGAATCCATAGGTTCCAAACCTTCTACCGCAAATGATAAGGATTGCTCATTTTGACGAATAATGGTATTGTTATTATTCAACTGTTCACGAACTACCCCGGGAGGCAATTTATATGGAATCGGTGTCCGTTGTTCATTCTCCTGTATATTGACTGTCTTTACGTCCACCACAGTATTATCATCGCCTGGGTCATTATCTACATCAGGTTGAAGGCTGTTGGAATAGAGCCTCCAATCTCCCCTAACAAGATCTAAGGTCGCAAAACGTAATACGACTTCTTTATCAAAACCAGAAAGATACATTCGCATAAAACTCATAGATCTCAAGATCGCTTGCTCATCAATATCCTCTCCAGTGTCATCATACTGGGCAATTGGCACTTTGAATTGAATCCAACGCACTCTGTAAGTATCCCTATTAGGAGCCTCGATCTCTACCTCCCGAATGTCGGTTACGAATTTATCGTTACGACTCAAACCAGGTTTTATATCAATTGAATACGATAAATAATTTTCCACCGTATTCATGGTAAGGTCTCTATCGATATCCTCCACATCGGGCAAGGTCGTAGAACCACGGTTATTATCTCCAACCTCTACAGGAGAGTTTCCTTCGGGGTTGTTATAATTTTTATACCGATTCGGTATACTTCCTGTAGCATCTAGATAAAATTGATAATCATCCAACGCTGGATCGGGCCCAGGGTTACTGTAAAAGTTAGCTTCCTCTTCATTAGTCAAGCCATCATATCCTACGTCTTGCCTAGTCCTATCACCTGCGTTTGCATTAAATGCATAGACCAGCGACTGGGTAGAAGGCACTTTTCCAAAATTGGTGGTATTGACAAGTGCGGGGTTTTGCTCTAGTGGCAAACCATTTTCATATTGTTTTCGACCGTCTTTTAAGATATCTTCACTAACCTTTCCGAGATTGAAAACCAGCTCACCTTCATCTCCTTGCAGTACTCCATCCTTATAATAAGGATCGAGCATCCAGAATTGAATATACTCTACGTTAGATTGTTCAAAGTTTGTACTGTTTATCGAGCGCATAATTCCTCCCCATCGCTCATCTGTTGGAAGGTCTTCAAAACTTTGGTTGTCGTTATAAGGCCCTTTTTCTTGTGGATAATATGCAATATCTAAAGTGGGTTGCACCAAAGTCTGACCTTGAGCAATATCCTGTTGTGGAAAAATTTCATCTATAAAAATACGGCGAGTTTCATTGGATGAAATGTCATCACTAGAAACACCTCCAGGGCGCTGAGAACTATAAAAGATAGGATCAATGGTGTACCAAGACAATTTCGCTCTGTTGTGCCTAGATCCAATATCGTCATTATTCAATTGACCCCCGAATTTCTCTGGCACTCTTGGCACACTTGCCAATGACCATGCTAAGGCTGATCGTATATCAATAAACGATTGTGCCCCTTCAAAGTCGTCTAAATAAGAGGTTATTTCTCCATCGAAATTAGCGCTTTTGGGTGCACCTGGTAATAAATAGGCAAACTCACCTCTAAGGGATAGATTAGAGGCAACATCAGTATCAATATTTGGTAATTTGTTCACCATTCTGGTTAAGAACGGGATCTCTGTGGAATAGGTTCCATTGAGTCCGAAAATGGTGTTGTTCACTGGTTCTACTCCGAAATTCGATTTTTGCGTCAAGGGTCTTTCATTCATGTTCAAAAAGGTACCTCCTAAGGAGAATTTCTCATTAAACTGATGTTCGACATGAATTCCAGAAAACCTTCTGGTTTGTTGGCCAAAGACTGCGTTATTCTCTACAGATACCTCAATTGGCGTGTTAGAGGCCCTAAGGCCAGGATCCAAAATCTGAACAGTTCCTGCTTGATAATTTACTGTATAATCAATACCCTCCTGTAACATACGCCCCCCGGCAGTCACACGTACAGAACCTCTCGGAACATTAAAGGCTCCAAGCGGAATACCTCCTGAGCTTTCTGACTTATACCTCCCTTTTAGCATAAATTTATTCTTTTCAGCATTTTCAAGAGAGGCGGACTTGGTAACCTTATACATGTTTCTGTACACGTATTTCTTCTGGTTGTCATTATTTGGGATATAACCCGTTTGATCATCATAATTTCCACCACCTCCAAGAACTTCATACAGATATTTTCCAAAAGGCTCCACCTTGGTAAACTTTATGATACCGTTTTGTGTGTCTACTGTAATCCCTGGTAGGAAATCAAAATAACCATCACCTCCATTTTGAGGATCGTTATAGGTGTTTAGTCGGTCAAAATTAAAGACATTTAGCAGTATTTTTTCTTCTAAACCTGCGGGCCAGGTGGCCTCATCAACTGGAGAAATATAGTTAATAGGAGAAGGGTCAGTATAGAGTATGTTAAGTTTAAATTCTTCTTGGGAAAGTTGAAATGCTGATGTCGAATAAAAGTTTTTCATCATCAAATCCCAAATAGGGTCTCTTACCTCGGTAATATTACTCTTAAGCATTTTTACCACTAGCGCCTGTGGATTAACCTGTGTTACAATCCCGTTGGACTCTTCAAATTCAGTGGCATTTATTCCGTCGTTTGCAAATTCTCCAACCTGATACACCGCACCTTGATAGGTATATTGATAGGCAACCGCCAAGACCTCATCATTACTAAGGCGTTGGTTTAAGGATATATAACCCAACTTTGGATCGAGTGTATATTCCCGATTAGGTTCCAGCTTACGAGCATTCTCCAGAATTGAATAATCGTAACCCTGATTTGGTGAGTAATTGGGTATATTAAACCCTTGTTGCACTGTTGCGATATCGCGAACTGCAGCTGTTAGAACAGAATTACCAGATTCTATTCCAAACGGATTAAAATCATTCGCCTGGTTAGAAGGCAGGGAATTCCCACTATTAAAAAAACCAGCGGGCGCCTGATCACTAATACGTGTGTTCACTGGATCGGGTTCCCCTAAATCCTGTAGGCCAACCAAATTTCTAACATTCTGTGTTCTCTGAGTCCTATTGGTTACCCAAACTTCGATACGTGTAATCTGAACTTGACTTCGTATATAAGGGTAATTCTCTAAAGCAGTATCATATTGGTCTCTAAAAAAGTGTGATAGAAAAAAGTGGCGGTCTTCATCATAATCCAGAGCCATGATTTCAAAGTCGTTAATGGTTCCTCCCCCTTGTGCCACAACATTTCTACTTTGTGAACGTTGTTCTGAATACACTCCAGTAATTGTGGTTCGTCCAAATTGCAGTGCCGTTTTAATTCCGAATAAACTCTGGGCACCACTTATAAGACTACTATTTATTGGCATACTCACATTACCCACCTCTATGCTTTGAATTATATTATCTTCGTCAGGTGTATACTCTAATTTGATCAAATTCTGAAAATCGAAGGTGGCTTCTGTATCGTAATTCGCATTGATGGAAAGTCGTTCTCCAACTTTACCCATCAAACTAAGTGAGATCCGCTGATCAAAATCAAACGAAATATTACTTCGGTTTCTGGGCGACAAGGCAGGATTGTCATTCTTTTGAAATCGCACCCCGAGATCCATTGCTACTGACCCTTGGGGAATAACCTCGATCGTGTTCCCTCCAAAGATGGTTTCAAAGAAATCAGAATTGACATAGAAATTAGGAAGGAGATTTTTCTGAGATTCCTCGTTAGCTCCTCTCCCGGAAATAGCATCAATTTTATCCTGAAAATAATTGTTCATCTGTTCCTTTAAGATGAGTTCTTGGTATTGTTCTGGAGATAAAATTACGGGGTACTTGATATCATACCCACCTACTGTTTGTGTGTAAATATAATTGTCCGTAACAGGATCGTAAGTGTATTTGGACGAAATGCTTTCGGGATCCTTAAGTTCTATACGACCTAAGGCCGCCCCAGTTTGCGTTGAATCCTGAGAAGTCTCAGGCACTTCTTGCGCATAGAGTGTATTGGTGCACAGCAATAGCATGAACACCAAGAGTACCCAATAAGGGTGTCTAATTAGTTTAGGGCCTAATTTAGTTTTCAAGTTGGTTATAGGTTTTTAAGCGCGTCTTTTATAATATCTTCGACACTTAAATCGGTTTTTTCTTTAACAATTTTCTCAACCACCTTCTCTGCTTGTTTACGAGAAAAACCTAATACTTCTAACGCTGTTAACGCTTCATCTTTATTAGTATTACTCGAACTTACAAAAACTTCGTCAATATCGTATATTTTTATGATCTTATCTTTCAAATCCAAAATTACGCGTTGAGCAGTCTTAACGCCAATTCCCTTAACAGATTGAATGGTTGAAACATCCTCAGTTGCAATAGCATCCCTGACTTCCACAGGATTTAAGGAACTTAACATGGTTCTAGCAGTGCTTGCACCTACTCCAGACACAGAAATCAGCAGTCGGAAAATTTCACGCTCTGCTTTATCGACAAAACCGTAAAGTGTATGTGAATCTTCCTTTACCAATAAATGGGTAAATAAGAGTATTTGCTCCTGAGAAGTAATCTTCGAGTAGGTATATAGTGATATATTGACCTGATAACCTACGCCATTACAATCAATCACTACATCGGTTGGATTTTTCTCTACTAATTTGCCTTTGAGCTGTGTAATCATTACTTAAATAAATGTTAATACTCCAAATGTAATTAAATTAAACCACATTTGGAGTATCGAACATATTAAGAACTTAATCTTAAAAACCCTTAGGCTTGTGATGCTTTCTGCTTTTTCTCTTTTTCCTGTGCATCAACTACTGCAACAGCTGTCATATTTACGATCTCTTCCACAGCAGCTCCTAATTGAAGAATATGAACTGGCTTGTTCATTCCCAATAAAATAGGTCCGATTGAATCCGCCTCGTACAATTCTTTCATCATTTTGTAGGTGATGTTTGCTGAATCCAAGTTTGGAAAAATTAAGGTGTTCACCTTGAGTCCTGCCAACTTAGAGAATGGGAATTTACTTTGTAACAATTCTCTATTGAGCGCAAAATCTGACTGCAGCTCCCCATCAACCAAAATTTCCGGATAATGCCGGTGCAAATAGGCAACAGCCTCTCCAACTTTATTGGCCCGAATGTCTTTCGAAGAACCAAAGTTCGCATACGACAACATGGCAATAACAGGCTCAACACCAAACATTCTTGCCGTAGTAGCGGTCATTTGCGCTATTTTAGCAAGTTCTTTCGCGGTAGGATCTATATTGATTGAAGTATCCGATAGAAACATTGGACCTCGCTGGGTAATCATAAGGTTCATTGCAGCGACCTTGCTTACACCAGGAGCTTTGCCGATGAGTTCCAACATAGGGCGAACAACAGTAGGATAAGACCTTGAGTAACCAGATATTAATCCATCTGCATCGCCTTCGTTAACCATCATTGCAGCAAAGTAGTTCCGCTCTCGCAATTTCGTCTGTGCATCATATAACGTTACACCATGGCGTTTTCTAGTAGCCCAATACTTTTCAGCATAGTGATCTTTTTTAGCAATACACTTTTCGTCTTTTGGATCTATAATTTCAATATCAGCCTCAAAGTCAATTTCCTTCATAAGCTCCAAAATCACCTCTCTTCTCCCTAGAAGGATTGGTTTGGCAATACCATCATCATGTACGATTTGAGCTGCTTTTAAAACATCCAAATGATCACCTTCGGCAAAGACAATCCTTTTAGGGTTTGTTTTAGCACGATTGTGCAACAGACGAACAATTTTATTGTCATTACCTAAACGTTGGAGTAGCTCATCTTCGTACTTCGACCAGTCTTCTATTGGTGCTTTAGCAACTCCACTTTCCATGGCAGCCCTAGCCACCGCTGGTGGTACTCTTGCAATTAAGCGAGGATCAAATGGTTTAGGTATAATGTAATCCCTGCCGAAGTTCAGTTTGGTTTCTCCATAAGCAATATTAACCTGCTCTGGAACTGCTTCTTTAGCTAAATCGGCCAAGGCTTTAACCGCGGCCATTTTCATCTCTTCATTGATTTTGGTCGCCCGTACATCTAACGCCCCTCGGAAGATAAAAGGAAATCCAAGCACATTATTCACCATGTTGGGATGATCTGAACGACCCGTAGCCATGATGATATCCTCTCTGGCATCCATAGCCAAATCATAGCTGATTTCAGGATTTGGATTTGCCATGGCAAAAACAATAGGATTTGGAGCCATTGCTTTTAACATCTCTACAGAGACAATATCAGCTATAGACAAACCTACGAATACATCACAATCCACCATCGCTTCTTCTAAGGTGTCAATTTTTCGATCGGTGGCAAACTCTAACTTCTCAGCTGACAATCCATCGCGATCTTTTCGAATCACGCCTTTACTATCCAACATCACAATGTTCTCTGATCTAGCACCGAAGGCTTTGTAAAGTCTTGTACAAGAAACAGCAGCAGCTCCTGCACCACTAATGACAATCTTTACGGATTCTATATTCTTTTCTGCAAGCTCTAAGGCATTCAACAGCGCAGCAGCAGAAATGATAGCTGTTCCATGCTGATCATCATGCATTACTGGAATATCCAGCTCCTCTTTTAATCTTCTCTCAATTTCAAAAGCTTCTGGAGCTTTGATATCCTCTAGGTTAATCCCTCCAAAGGTAGGTGCAATAGTTTTTACAGTTTCAACAAATCTATCGATATCCTTGGTGTCCAATTCAATATCGATACCATCGATATCTGAAAAGATTTTAAACAGCAAGGCCTTTCCTTCCATCACTGGTTTAGAGGCCTCTGGTCCAATATCACCTAAACCTAAAACTGCGGTTCCATTAGTAATTATAGCGACCAAATTCCCTTTGGTAGTATACTTATAAGCATTTTCTTTATCCTTGGCTATCTCAAGACAAGGCTCGGCAACACCAGGGGAATATGCCAAGGCTAAATCGCGTTGTGTTGAATAACGCTTTGTTGGAACAATCTTGATTTTCCCAGGCTGAGGCTTAGCATGATACACTAAAGCTTCTCTTCTACGGATATTTTTACTCATATGAATTTGTTTACTAGTCGAGTTCTAAAACAAACTTCGACCTTTGTTTTTTTCAGTAAGAACGAAGTACAAAGGTATGAGAATCTAACTTTTTATATCACCCCTTGAGCCAAATGTTTTTTTGATCCAAGTAGATTTATCATCAAAGCGCTAGAATCAAGGCTTCTGCTGTCATCAACCCATGTTTTACACATAATTTCAAAACTCATAATGGCCTCTCTTTGTTATGGCTAACACGCCGTTTACGAAGATGATAGATATGGATAATACAAAAAATGAGTCCTGAGATGACCAAAGGACCAGATTTCAATAATACACCATAAATCACATAAAAGAAACTTGAAATTAAATGCCAAAACCGAAATTCTCCCATTTCTTTTTTAGTCGCTGCAAAAAATCCAGCAGCGATGGCAATATACCCTAGTGTTTCAACGTAGATGTTCATTTTTTTTCATGTTCTCTAACACTCTTTGCTTATAATTACACTTATTTAGTTGTTGTTCGATCTTTAACAATTCATCTAGAAAATGGGGACTTCCCGCCATGATCTCCTTTATCACCTCTTCTCCTGGCAACCAATAACGCTCAAAACCTTCTATATGATCAAGTGCCTTTTTTGTCAATTTCAAATAGTATTTTCTTCTGTCCTTTTGATCAAGAGTACTACTGATATACCCCCTTTTTTTCATCTGGTTTACAATCTTTACTACCGCAGGATGTGAAAATTGTAGAGTTTCCGCCATTTCGGTAATCGTCATCCGCTCTCTTTCCTTTAATAGGTGAAAGATCAAGTTCCAGTTTGGTTCAATATCCAACCCTTCTGACTTGTATAAATCTTTTGTACTATACAGTAGCTCATCACTCAATCGCTTTAATCTACTGGTGAAACCCATATATTTAATTTCAGTTAAAAAGTCTTCCATCTGGATGTTATTAGCAAAGTAAAAATACACATAAATACGTAACAGGTTACGTATTTTATTAAATTTTTTTTGATGTGTGGATTACTTCAAAAATTCAATGTTCCGAGTGAGTCCTGAAAATTTCGTTCTTTTAACAGCAGATTTTTGAAAGATTTCTTTAAAGACATCCGCTGTGATTTCTTCCCAATCCTTCTTGGTCATATCCAATAATTTAGGATGAGGATTAAACAGTGGTTCACTATGAGCTTTGGAAAATCGATTCCAAGGACAAACATCTTGGCAGATGTCACATCCAAATATCCAATCATCAAATTTTCCTGAGAACTCAGTTGGAATCTGTTCTTTTAATTCAATGGTGAAATACGAAATACACTTACTTCCATCCACCACATAAGGTTCTGTTATGGCTTCAGTTGGACAAGCATCTATACATGCTGTACAACTACCACAGTGATCTGTGACGGGACTATCATACTCCAATTCCAAATCCACAATGAGTTCAGCAATAAAAAAGAAAGAACCGACTTGTTTAGATAGGATATTGCTATGCTTACCCCTCCAGCCTAAACCGCTTTTGGCAGCCCATGCCTTATCCATTACAGGCGCTGAATCGACGAAGGCGCGTCCACCTACCTCACCTATTTCATCCTGCATTAGTGAAAGTAACTCTTTGAGTTTATCCTTTAGAACAAAATGGTAGTCCACGCCGTAGGCATATTTTGATATCTTGGGTGCATCTTCGTGCTTTTGAAATTCAGAAGGATAATAATTAAGCAGTAAAGAAATAACAGACTTAGAGCCTTCCACTAACTTTCGTGGATCCAAGCGCTTGTCAAAGTGATTCTCCATATATTGCATTTGACCATTTTTACCTTCTGATAGCCACTTTTCCAATCTCGGCGCTTCCTCTTCCAAAAAGTCAGCCTTGGATATTCCACACGACATAAACCCTAGACGCTCCGCTTGTTCTTTAATCCACCGAGTATGTTTTGCTTTTAAATCCATTAGAACAAACCTCCTTGAATTCCACCTTTAATCTTGCCCAAATGTCGGTAAGCAAGTTCGGTAACTTCTCTACCTCTGGGAGTTCTCATAATAAAACCTTGTTGAATCAAAAAAGGCTCGTACACCTCCTCTATAGTTTCTGCACTTTCTGAAACAGCAGTGGCTAAGGTAGTAATTCCAACAGGGCCACCCTTAAATTTGTCTATAATTGTAAGAAGGATTTTGTTATCCATTTCATCCAAACCATAGGCATCGACATTAAGAGCCTTAAGTCCAAATTTAGCAATCTCCATATCGATGGATCCATTGCCTTTTATTTGTGCAAAATCCCGAATTCTTCTCAGTAAAGCATTTGCAATTCGAGGCGTACCTCTACTTCTTCCCGCTATTTCAATGGCAGCCTCCATGGAAATTGGCACTTTCAATATTTGAGCACTGCGTTGAACGATATCCGCAAGCAGTTCTGTGCTGTAGTACTGCAGCCTGGAGTTGATTCCAAAACGGGCTCTCATTGGTGAGGTCAACAGACCCGACCTAGTTGTTGCACCAATTAAGGTAAAGGGATTTAAATTAATTTGAACGGTTCGGGCATTAGGTCCGGTCTCGATCATAATATCAATCTTATAGTCCTCCATGGCAGAATACAAGTATTCTTCAACGATTGGACTTAAGCGGTGTATCTCATCAATAAATAAGACATCGCGCTCTTGAAGATTTGTCAACAATCCAGCAAGATCTCCAGGCTTATCCAAAACAGGTCCTGAAGTCACCTTAATTCCCACACCTAATTCATTGGCCAATATATAGGCCAAGGTTGTTTTTCCCAGTCCTGGAGGACCATGAAACAAGGCATGATCTAAGGCTTCGGACCGTAAATTAGCAGCCTGAACAAAGACCTTCAAATTATCCAACACTTGCTCTTGCCCTGCAAAGTCATCAAAACTTAAGGGACGTAAAGCTCTTTCAAAATCAACCTCCTCCGCTGAAAAGTGTTCTCCTGTAGGATCTAAATGTTCATTCATGTAAACAAAGATAAAACAAAAGCATTAGTGTTCGGCCAACGCCGCTATTGAGTTTTTAAAAAACCGTAAATTCTCTAATTATTCGTACATTCGAGGTATGGAAAAACAGCAGTACACACCGAATCTTTTGAAATACATCCCGTTTCTGTATGTGATATGGTCAGACGACTTATTTTCGCCCTCGGAAATCTCAGTATTTACCAAAGCACTCGAAGGTGACACCTTAACTTCTGTAGAAACTCAGCAAATAAAACTATGGATAAATTCTGAAAATCCACCATCGGATCAAACGATGCTTCAGTGGAAACAAATTATTGATCATTCCAATATTCGTTTAATCGCTGGTGACTCTTATCCTTTAAGTCTTTTTTCCTCACGCTTGGCTAGTAAAGATCAAGCTATAAATAAGGTTAATCCTCATTTAAAATTCATAGAAATCAATCTTGGAATTCAGCCCAATCACTATCATCATCTCTTTGAAGTACAAGTTGACAGTTCTAAAGCCAGCTCTTTTTACAAGGCTTCAGAAATCGATGCTCTCCTTAAATCAAATCATCAACACGCTATTGATCCCTTCCGAAAATTCATAAGCAAACCGTCTTTTAAATGGGAAATACGGCCTACCAAAGAAGAGCAACGAGACTGGGTAAGACAACAACTCAAAGAACTTGCAAAGGCAGGCTATGGTGCTATGGCCTTTGAACCAGAGTTCGGTGGAACCGGAGATATGGCAGCCTACGGTTCTATATTTGACAACCTCATGTTTGTCGACGGTAGTTTAACCATTAAGTTCGGAGTACAATTCGGTCTTTTTGGAGGGAGCATTGCCAATTTGGGAACAAAAACACACCACGATAAATACCTCAAGGCTGCTGGACAAGCTGATCTTCTAGGATGCTTTGCCATGACGGAAGCTCGGCATGGATCTAATGTTAGAGGTGTAAAAACAACAGCTACCTATATTAAAGAAACAGACAGTATTGTTATTCACACTCCAGGTGAAGATGATAATAAAATATTTATTGGAAATGCCCTTGATGCTAGAATGGCAACAGTCTTTGCCCAACTCATAGTAGAAGGAACCAACCAAGGTGTACACGCCGTCTTAGTCCCTATACGCGATCAAAACGGAACGCTTTTGGAAGGTATCCGCGTTGAAGACAATGGCTATAAATTGGGACTCAACGGTGTAGACAATGGAAAAATATGGTTCCACAACGTATCCGTCCCCAGGGAGAACCTATTGAACAAGTTTGGATCCATTGACAATCAAGGGAAATACCATTCGGATATCGAAAACCCAAACAAACGATTCTTTACAATGTTAGGAACCTTGGTCGGAGGTAGAATCTGTGTAGGAAAGGGCGCCTTAAGTGGTGCTAAAAAAGCCCTGACCATTGCTGTAAAGTACGCCTTAGACCGTAGACAGTTCAACAGTGATGAAAAGATACAAGAAGATCTTATCATGGATTACCCAACACATCAATTGCGATTGATTAAGCCTATTGCTAAATCTTATATCTATCATTTTGTCCTTGAAAAATTGATAACTGATTACGCAAATTCTAACACTACCAATCGAAGAGAAATTGAAACCCAAGCAGCAGCTTTAAAATCTACCATTACTTGGTTTGCTAATAACTGTATTCAGGAGTGTAGAGAAGCATGTGGAGGAAATGGCTATATGGCAGAAAACCAATTTGCCAGTATCAAAGGAGATGTCGACATATTCACCACCTTTGAGGGGGATAACACTGTTTTAATTCAATTAGCCGCAAAAGGGATATTAACTAATTTTAAATCAGAATTCAACAGCGATCATTTTAGGGATATCTTAAAATACATAGGAACACAAGTTTCAGATCGCCTAACTACTTTTAATCCAGTATTCACTAATAAAACAGATAAAGATCATCTCTATGATAGTGAATTTCACCTCAACGCCCTAGAATACAGGAGACGAAGGCTAACTTTTTCAGTGGCCAATAGAATGCAAAACTATTCTAAGAAGGGAATTCCTTCTTACCAAGCCTTTTTGAAAGTTCAAACGCATTTGGTAGAACTTGGGAAAGCGTATAGTGAGGAGCTGTCTTATAAGGCTTTTACAGATTTCACTAAGACGATTCAAAGTAGTGAACTGAAGTTTTTATTTGACAAACTAGGCTCTTTATTTGCACTTAATGAGATTCATAATAATGCCGCTTGGTATTTGGAGCAAGGGTATATTAGTGGAACCAAATCTAAGGCCATTAGAAACCGAGTAGAGCGACTTTGTTCCGAGCTACGTCCTCACGTCAATTCGTTAGTTGATGGATTTGGCATTCCAGAATCATGTATTGACACCCCGATTACGCCATTTTAAAAAACAAAAACGGGAGATCAAATACGATTAACCTCCCGCTTTTAATAATTGCAGATGAAGATACTGTTTCTTCTATCTCTTATGTTTTACTCCTTATTTAGCCAAAGCAAACATTGCTTCTTCGTACTGGCAATCAGACTTGGCTTGAATTTGAGCCATAGCTTCTTCTTTAGTCATTTTAGGATCTATTTGTACTGATTCTCCATTGGGTAAGTTCACTACATATAAACCGTCTTTTGCAGCGGCCAATTCAATAACTTCACCGTTAGCTTTAATAGCACTCCAAGATTTTTGGCTTGGCTTATAAACCAAATCTACTTTTTCTCCTTTTCTAGGTCCGTCAACGATTTCAATCTCCATACGGTTCTGTGTAGCTACCATTTTGAAGGTGTTTCCGTTGTCAACCACAATTTGCGTTTCTTTCTCACCCGGTTTCATAGCTATAGGGTTTGAACCTGTCCAGAATTCGATAGTGTTGAAGATAATCAAATCCCCAAGCATGAAGATTCCATAAACGGGGACAATCCAAAGTACCCAGAAAACCAAATTGTTTACAAACTTGTTACTAGAGACTTGATGATTCCAATCTTTCAGACCATTAAAAGCACTAAATGATCCCAAGCAACTTGAGCATAATACCGCTATTGCTAATAACGAAGAAATTACAGATTTTTTCATAATTGACTATATTTTGATGAATTAGTAATCCTAAGATATTAATAAAATTATGATTTAATAGTCTTTTCATTCGAATTTTTACAATATATTTCCTAAATCATAAAAATAAAAGTTGCGCTCATCATTCATCGCAACAAATAAACCATTAGGAAAGATACTACCTAAAGCTGTGGTAGTTACCTCACAACCATCGGTCTCAGTAGTACTGAGATTCACTTCCTTTACAAAACTCAAATCGCTACCATCAAAGATGACAAAAGAGTGATTTTGTTGATTTGAAACAATGATGTAGTTTCTACCGTTTACTCCATTGGCCAGAGCGATACCCTCAATATCATCCCGGAAGTACGACTCTCCAAAACAAGATAGCTCCTGATTACCCTTGGAAGGTTCCGCATAGTATTTACGAATACATTTTCCTTCATCCGAATAGTACACTATACCATTCGCATCATCAACCGCAATGGCTTCAATTTCCTTTTTTCCACTAAAGTTTCCGAATTCACGAACCAATTCTGCTTTGACCCTACCATCACTTGGCTTCAAAAGATATTGATGTAAGTATCCCTCTAAGGGGCCTGCCTTTCTACCTACAATGGCATACATTGCGCTATCTTTTGGTGAGTGATATAAGGAAATTCCCATAGGTAGGTTGTGTTCGGGCTCAGTCGCGCTGACGAATACTGGGAAACCACCTCCGTCGATGGGTTTCATATCGGGAATGGAAAACATACGGAATTGTTGACGTTCTCGCTCTGTAAATACCATGACATCTACGATTGTAGAATCGTTCAATTTAAAATCATAGCGAATGTCCACATTATTGGGTCGCTTCAACCCACGTATGGTTTTTTTTTCGATAATCTTTCCTTGTAGGTTAAAGGCGTAGACCGCGCCATCAGTATCCTTATCAGTTCCGAAAACGATACTGGCAGAAGGATCTTTTCGGTTTACCCAAATGGCAGGGTCATCCGTATCATGTAAGGTGTTTTCTGTAATGACATTAGGGGCAATGGCAGGGAGTTGGTTTTTATGTTTGCATCCGACCATTATAATTACTGTCAATAAACTATAGATAATATTTTTCATTTGTATACATTTTGAGCGTTTGGTTAGTTTTTAAATAAGTCGTACTTCAATCCAAAAGTAAGACGTTTTTCATAGTATTCCATTTGCATGGTTCTCTGTCGATTTCCTTGATAATACCTTAGCGGTTGATTCGTAATATTATTTAAATCCACATACAGACTTAGGTTTGGAGTCACGGCATAGCTCACGTTCAGATCTAGGAATAATTGCTTATCATAGTAGCGGTCTTCAAAACTATTTCCACCAATTTCGTCAATATAAGCATCTGCAAAATTTGATGACAAGCGAATCTTGAATTTTGAATGATTGTAGGCAAGTGAAGCGTTAAACATATGGGGAGATGCACTTGGAAGATCCATATCTTCTCGAAGTTCTCCGTCTTCATTTGTAATCCCATTGGTATCTGAAGCCAAGTAGGTATAATTCAGATATAGATTGAAGTTTTTCGCAAAACCAGGAAGAAAGTCCAACTGTCGTTGAAAACTAAATTCCGCACCATATACATTAGCTTCTTCTCCATTGTGAGGTTGATAGATCTCAAAACCTTCTGTCCCCTCCCCATAGCTAGCATCAGAAGCTTCTAATACAGAGGTGTATATGAAATCATCGATCTTTTTTAAGAAGGCCCCAGCAGAAACGATTCCTACGTTTCTAAAGTAATGTTCAGCCATAAGATCAAAGTTCATCGCAGTGGTAGGGTTGAGTTCGGCATTACCCAAATAAACTTCTTTATCCTCAGTAACTACGTCTAGATAAGGCACAAGATCGATATAATTCGGACGAGAAAGTGTATTAGTCCACGCCAGTCTTAAAATGGTTTGAGGTGTGAAATTATATTTCAGATGTATACTCGGCATAAAATTGGTATAGGAACTTTTTTTAGTGATCTCCCCTATTTGATCCTCTTCATCAATTATGCTATTACCTGTAGCGGAAATCTCTGTTTTTTCAACACGTAGTCCTGCTAGAACACTTAAGCGATCCGTAATGTTTTGAGTGGTCATTGCATAAGCGGCATATACATTTTCATCCACGTCAAAATTGGCACGCAGGTACTCATCCGGTACGGATTCCATTTCAAATTGACTTTCGTCATTCAAGTCCAAGGAACCTAAAAACTCAGGTGTAACAAAACTACCTGCCTGATATTTTCCTCCTGCAAGAAAGTCTGGGGCATTATAAGAATGTGTCCCTACTTGATCCAAAAACTCATAACCATCAGAGATTGGCGTATACTCTTTAAAGGAGTTCGCTCTTACTTTGGATTTTAATCTTGTACGCAAACCAAATTGTAAGATACCCTGATCGCCGAAAAGCTGAAGCGGAAGTTCAAAGTTTAAGAACGCATTAATATCTTCTTCTTCGGTATCCTGCTGCTCCTCGGTAAGCTCATCCAACTCGAAATTACTCAAGGCTGTGTCATCCAAGCTTTCTGGAGTAAACAATGGTTTTTTGGCATCCAGACTTCTTTGAACACTAAACTCACTAACATAGCCTATATATCGCTCATTGGGCTTTACCTCTGAGGCTCTGGCATATGAAGTCAACCAATCAAATTTAAGTTTCCCAAAAAGGTGTTCTCCACCAACACTATAGTTCTGCATCCGTTGATCTTCCAGGCGGGCGTTTTCGTTTCTACCTCCACTGGAACCACCTTTTGTTTCGCGCACGGCTTCTACCGGGAATCGAAGTAAATTGCCCTGATCGTCTATCGTAAAATCACCTAACCCAATATCTTCACCATCAAGGATCTCGTTTGAATATGCCAAGCGATTTTCTCTATCGTCCCTCCAATTGTACATGCTCTTGAAGTAAACCGTATTGTTTTGATCAAGCCTGTAATCCATATTAACAGAAAAACTCCTTCGAGTTCGTTGCACCATATAGTTTCGTATTTCATATACGCTATTATAAGGAGTCACCTCCTGCTCTTCAATAATTTCTTCTCCATTAGCATCCAACACACCCGTATTATACTCAAACTCATCGCTCCATTCGGCCTCCACATTATGAGATCCAAAATCATTGTCGTTGATGGATGCCGAAACCATCCATCCAAATTTCTTGTCAGCAGTACGGTCACCCACTAGAAATGATCCGTTTAAGATTCTTTTGTTGTTGATAAAATTAAGACCTGAACCTGCAGTTGCAGAAAGCCTAAACCCTTGGGGTGCGGTTCTGGTAACCAAATTCACAGATCCACCAATGGCATCCCCATCCATTTTAGGAGTAACTGCTTTAGTTACTTCAATGGTTTGTATCATATCAGATGGAATAAGATCCATTTGAACTTCCCTATTGTCCCCTTCAGCGGATGGTATTCGGCTACCATTAAGAGTTACAGAGTTAAGATGGGGAGATAAACCCCGAACTATAATTGTCCTAGCCTCTCCCTGGTCCATTTGCATGGTGATTCCAGGAATACGTTTAATAGCGTCTCCAATATTGGCGTCTGGAAATTTTCCGATCTGATCGGTGGATACCACATTAGTAATATTGGTCCTGTTCTTTTGTGTATTTAGTGCTTTAGACTGCTCACCAAATCCGAAGGCAGAGACTTCCACTCCCTCCAATTCAATACGGCTTGATTTTAATACCAAATCTGCTGAAATGGTTTGATCTGAAATCACCGAAACTTGATGGTGAATGTCCTGAAAACCTAAATATTTAATTGTTAATTCTCGTTTACCTGCAGGTACTGAGAGTAGTGTAAATCGTCCATTTATGTCAGAGACAGTTCCTAGATCGGTGTCTTGAACTAAAATGGTTGCCCCAGGTACGTATATTCCATTTTCATCGGAAATCGTACCCTGAATATGTCCGTCTTGCGCACTCAAAGTAGTGAAAAACAAGGCGACAAATACGGCTGTTAATAGTTGTTTTAAAGCACTCATAAATATGGTTTGTTTTACGGACAAAGCTATAGCACATCGACATCAAAGGCATAAATTTGATGACAACAAAATGTAATCAAACTGCGTTTTGATCTACAACATAAAGGCAACATTTAAGCCGTGGTAACATTGAACTAACACAAAGCTAATCTTGAATAGATCCTATGCAATTTGAAGTAAAAACACCACTAGTTTTTCTCCTTTATCAATAGGTAGTTTCTTTCTCAGGCGATATCGTGCCACCCGAATACTATCCGGAGTTACTTTTAAAACTTCAGCCATTTCAGAAGAAGTCATATTTAACTTTATCAACATACAGAGTCGCAGTTCAGAGGCCGTTAAATTTGAATTTGAACATTGTTGTAATTTTTTGATGAACAAAGGGTGAATCTGACTGAAGTATTCCATAAACCGTTCCCACTCTCTTTTTTCAGAGACCTCCTTTGTAATCTCCCTTACCAATTCAGTTAATTTCTGATCTATATCCATCTGTTTCCTTCCTTTGATATTGGTAAGTGTACGAGCAATAGTTGTTAGGGTTTTGTTTCTCTGTGCTAGATTTAGGCTGTAATTGGAAAGGGATGATGTCTTTAACTCAATTTCACGAACCATACTCTGCTGCTCCATCAGCTTATTCTCAAGTTCGACCTCCAATATTTTTTGCTTGTAACGCGAAATTCTCAGTTGTTGTTTTTTGTGATTACGTTGATAGAAGTAGCTCCCTCCTGCAAGTGTAAACAGCAGTATCACTCCCAGCCACAATACACGATTTTGCACCTTGCCTATTTCATTTTCCTTGAGTAACACTTCGATCCTTGCATTTTTTGTTTTCGCATCATACAAGGATTGCAGGGCATTCAGCTGTTGCCTATTCTGGTCCTGAAGGATAACTTCGTTTATAGAATCCGATAATTTAAGATTTAAAAAGGCTTCTTGATAGGCTTTAAGTTCATATAGTACTTTGGAAATGTCTTTATAAGCACTTTCAATTTGATGTTGGTTATGATTCTTAAGCGCCAACACCAACACTTCCTGGCTTTCAACTAGGGCGCGATTAAAGTCTCCAGTCTTGCGATGAATATCAGCGATATTGTTAAGGATATTAATGTATCGATCAGCATCGGTCTTCACATTCGTGAAGAATAATGCCTTTTCAAAATACGCTAAGGATCTATCGAAATCCTGCAGGTCCTCATAAATACTCCCTAGATTTTCATGAGCCAGGGCTAACCCAGAAGCATGTTCAAGTTCAATGAAGAGATCAAGGCTCACCTTCTGATACACAATCGCTTTGTCATAAATACTTAGTTTCTCATAACAACTTCCTATGAAACCGGCACACATGGCTTCTCCGTTCTTATATCCAATACTCTGAGATAATCCAAGTCCTTTATTAAAGTAATCCAGAGCACTAGGATACTGCCTTAGTCGGAACTGTATTATACCAGACTGCAATTGTATATAAACTAGAGAAGTATCTTCTTTAGAAAGATAGTCAGCCGCTTTTTGATAGTTCAAAAGAGCCTGATTTACCGCTCCATTGCGTTTGTAAAAATCACCAAAGGCAATCAAGCTCTGAGCAATGAGTTCAGATTCATCTAGCTCCTTTGCCAATTGCAGGGAATCTTTAAGTTTGACATACACACTATCCGCCCAAGTCGTATTGGTTGTATCGTCTTGACTATAACTACCAGTAGGAAGGATTAAACACAGTGTTGTACTAATGAGAGTTCGAAGGAATCTTACGCAAGAATGCATTCTGAAAAATTAATTCTAGAAAGATAAGAGGTAAGGGCAACTAGAAGATTAACTAAATTTTAAATAAAGATTAAAAATAAGGGTATAAAAAAACCTTCCGAGTCGGAAGGTTTTTTATATAAGATTAGAATCTTATTATGCTTCAGCAGGAACTATTGAAACATAAGATTTGTTATCTCTTTTCTTTACAAATTTTACAACACCATCAACCCTAGCATGTAATGTATGGTCTTTCCCCATATATACGTTTTCACCAGGATTGTGTGAAGTACCTCTTTGTCTTACGATGATATTTCCAGCAATAGCGGCTTGTCCTCCGTAAATCTTAACACCTAAGCGTTTCGATTCTGATTCTCTACCGTTCTTGGAACTACCAACACCTTTTTTGTGTGCCATTTCTATTGTGTTTTAATATCTTGTGCAATCCAAGATTAGTTAAACTTTATTTAAAAATCAATAAGAGATTATTTACCTCCGTTTAATTGATCTTGCAATTCTTTCAATTCATCCCATTTATCATTGGCAGCTAAATCAGCTTGTTGTGCCCATGTACCAGGATCTAAATGTGCTAGGGTTGAACTTGCTTCAGTTAAGATTTCTTTTACCTCATCAGCAGATTTTTTTGCCAATTTAGCGAAAGTGTCAACTCCTGCGTTTACTAAAGCCTCAGCAGCTTTAGGTCCAATTCCTTCGACTTTTTTCAAATCGTCTCCTTTTTTAGAAGCAGCTTTTTTCTTTGGAGCAGCTGGCTTAGCCTCTACTGCAGCTTCTTCTTTTTTAGGAGCAGCTTTTTTCTTAGGTGCTGCTTTCTTAGCACCGCTACCCACGATGTTCTCGATAACTATCTCAGTAAGAGATTGTCTGTGTCCGTTTTTCTTACGAAAACCTTTACGTCTTTTCTTCTTGAAAACAATTACTTTATCACCTTTTAGGTGCTTGATGACTTTTGCCTCTACTGCGGCTCCGTCTATAGCTGGGGCGCCAATGGTTACCTCACCGTCATTATCCAACAAAAGAACGTTGTCAAATGAAACTTTGTCTCCTTCTTCAGAAGCCAAACGGTGTACAAAAACCTTTTGATCTTTCGCAACTTTAAATTGCTGCCCTGCTATCTCTACAATTGCATACATAGCTTATGAATTAATAATTTATCAATATATAACCTTGCCTAATGAAATTAAGCGGCTGCAAATATACTGCTAAATGATTAAAGTACAAATGTTTTTATGCCTTTTGAATGGTTTTTTTTAAGTTCCAACTCGGCTTGAACTTTTGCATAAAGGCTAAGGCAAGAACCACTGTGGATGCAAAGCCTTCTATAAGCAGGATAAACACCAGTACTCCAGGGCCTTGATCATAGTCTCGAATCCAAGTATTAATGATAGATTCTGCAAAATTCTTATCTATGTGGTACATATAAATAGCCATAAACGTCACAAAAACAACAGTCGATAAAAAACCGGTCATTACCCCCGTTTTAAACCCATTGTGGTAGTGGAAATCTTCCCTCTCCAAAATCCTTCGCATACGAATAACAGCATAGATTCCATAAGCCACTATGACACCGTTTACAAGCCGTAGCCATATTACTTCGTGTAATCCTACAAGTTTAAGAATTAAAAAATAGGCAATCAAAGCAATTGCGATGAAAAGCCCATACCTGATGTATAATCTTTCTGGGTTCATGAGCTAAAATTTTGATATTACGACACTTAAATTACAAAAAATTCCCATAGATCACACTTAAAAGAGGACCATTTTTTAATTCATTACTCCATAACACCTATTCCAAAGTCAGGAATACATCATAATTTGCATCATAGAACCGCCTATGATTCTTTACGTCAATAGGCAGAGTACTAGTAACTTTTAACACTACAACCTAGTAACTACCTGGAAAAGTAAAACCGCAAACCGATCACTCCTTAAATGAAAATCACAAAACCTTATATAGATTCCATGCTGCATATATAAAAAATAATAAAAAGTCTCGCAGGAATGTGATATTATCACTACATTTCTCAATAATTTCAATCTTCCTAGTGACTTTATACACCATGTAGATTGAAAAAACGCAAATAACAAACCAATTTACTTATGAGAAACAATTTAATCGCAATCGCGATTTTTTCAATGCTGTATTGGTCTTCACAAGCACAGCAAATCGAGTTTGAGGAGTATGATCTAGCCAATGGAATGCATGTGATCCTTCATCAGGACAACACTGCACCAGTGGTCACTACCTCTGTTATGTACCATGTGGGTGCTAAGGACGAAAACCCAGAGCGTACGGGTTTTGCACATTTCTTTGAACACCTTCTATTTGAAGGAACAAAAAACATTGAAAGAGGAGAATGGTTTAATATCGTCAGTGCGAACGGTGGAAGCAACAATGCCAACACCACTGCTGATAGAACGTACTATTATGAAGTATTCCCTTCGAACAGTGTCGAATTAGGATTATGGATGGAGTCAGAAAGGCTTTTACAACCCGTAATTAATCAAATCGGAGTGGACACCCAAAATGAGGTGGTAAAGGAAGAAAAAAGACAACGTATTGACAATTCTCCTTATGGAGCTTTGAGTTATGGTATAGCCATACAACCTCAACTTTTTAAAAAACACCCTTACCAGTGGAGTGTAATCGGTTCTATGGAACACTTGGATGCTGCAACTCTTGAAGAATTCCAAGCATTTAACAATAAATACTACGTGCCAAACAACGCTGTTTTAGTGGTAGCAGGAGATATTGATGTGCCAGCAGTTAAAAAAATGATCAATGCATATTTTGGGCCAATTCCTAAAGGAGAAGCTGTAGTAAGAGAATTCCAAAAAGAAGATCCAATCACTACAGAAATCAGAGCAACAGCTTATGATGGTAATATTCAGATTCCGGCACTTGCACTTTGCTACAGGACCCCTGCAATGACAGAGAGAGATTCATACGTTCTAAATATGATTTCTACATACCTCAGTGACGGTAAAAGTTCAAAACTATACAAGAGCATGGTTGATGAAAATAAATCAGCGCTACAGGTTTTTGCGTTTAACAGAACTATGGAAGATTATAGCATGTACAACATCTTCGCTCTGCCTTTAGGTGATGTACCGCTTGCGCAGCTTGAAAAAGAAATCGATGCTGAGATTGCAAAAGTTCAAACGAATCTAATTTCCGAATCTGACTTTCAGAAATTACAAAACAAGATGGAAAATGATTTTGTGAATTCCAATTCAAGCATGGCAGGTATAGCCAACTCCTTAGCTAGTTACTATATGTTATACGACGACACTAATCTTATCAATTCCGAAATTGAAATTTATCGCGGAATTACTAGAGAGGACATCAAAGAAGTCGCTAACAAATATCTAAATAAAAGCCAACGCCTACGATTGGAGTATCTTCCAAAACCAACAAACAAATAATTCAAATGAAGACAACAATATTCACATTTTTTCTAAGTTTTTGTGCAAGTTTCGGTTTTGCACAAATCGACAGATCTATTCAACCCACTCCAGGGCCTGCTCCTACGATAAACATAGAAAAGCCCTATACGTTTAAGCTTGACAATGGCCTAAAAGTATTGGTGGTTGAAAATCATAAATTACCGAAAGTTTCTATGACCTTAACCATTGACAACAGTCCAATTGTAGAAGGTGAAAAAGCTGGTGTATCTTCACTTACCGGGAGCATGTTAGGTACCGGAACTGCTGATATAAGTAAAGATGATTTTAATGAAAAGGTAGATTACCTAGGTGCCAATATTTGGTATGGTTCACAAAGTGCGGGAGCAAATTCACTGTCTAAATACTTCCCTGAGATATTAGAACTATTGGCAGATGGGGCCATTAACCCCATATTTGTACAGGAGGAATTTGACAAGGTAAAGAAGCAACTTATTGAAGGTATCAAATCGGGTGAAAACGATGTGGCTACCATTGAAGGAAGAGTTGCTGATGCTTTAGCTTATGGCTTAGTACATCCTTATGGCGAATTTATCTCAGAAGAATCCATCAATAAAATTCAACTTAATGATGTGATCAAGTTTTATGAAACATACTTCAAACCAGAGAATACCTATTTGGTAATCGTTGGTGATGTAGATCGTAAGGCTACAAAGAAACTCGTAAAAGAGTATTTCTCTGAATGGGAAGCTGGTAAGGCACCACAATATGCCTATTCCGCACCTAAGGATGTTCAATATTCTCAGATAAATTTCGTCGACGTGCCTAATGCTGTACAATCTGAAATCGAAGTCATTAATATGATTGATCTTAAAATGAGTGATCCAGACTATCACGCAGCACTCATAGCAAATCATATTTTAGGTGGTAGCTTTTCAAGTTACTTGAATATGAATCTAAGAGAAGAGCACGGATTCACCTATGGAGCTAGGTCAAGTTTGAGAACCAACACCTATAATGCTTCTAAATTCACAGCATCTACAAGTGTAAGAAATGCTGTTACGGATAGTGCTGTAATTGAGTTCTTCAAAGAAATCAAACGTATTAGAACTGAAAAAGTAGATCCAAAAGTGCTAAAAAATGCCAAGGCTAAATATCTTGGTAATTTTGTACTCGCGTTAGAAAACCCAAGAACTGTGGCTCAATACGCATTGAATATTGAGACTAAAGGTCTTTCTAAAGATTTCTACAAAACCTATCTCGAAAAAATAAACGCTGTTACTGAAGAGGACGTAATTCGAGTTGCCAACAAATATTTCAAAGCAGATAATGCACGTGTAGTCATTGCAGGAAAAGGAAGTGAAGTAGCTTCTAAATTGGAAGCTACTGGTATTCCAATGTTTTATTTTGACAAATATGCTAACCCTGTGGAGAAGCCAAATTACGAGCAAAAGATTCCAGAGGGCGTAACGGTTCAAAGCGTTTTAGATAGCTATTTAAACGCCATAGGTGGGAAAGACAAAATCGCAGGATTAAAGTCGATCCAAACTACTTATGAAACGAGCATTAACGGTGCCTCATTACAGATTATTGAGAAAAGGACTGCCAATAACTATGCTCAAATTGTTAACATGAATGGTAATCCAATGATGTCTGTGCTAATAAATGACAAGGAAACTACCATTAAACAGGGAACTAGAACGGTACCAGTTTCACCAGAAATGGCCAACGATTTTAAAAATTCTACGGGAGTATTTCCCGAACTTTCACTTCTGAATAATGCTAATGTCAACCTTGCGGGCATCACTAAGGTAGATGGAAAGAATGCGTATCAAATTGATGTTCCTGGAGAAGTTATTCAGTCGTCCTATTTTTATGATGTTGAAAGCGGACTTAAATTAAAGGAACAATCCGTTACTTCAATGGGCGGTCAGAACCAAACAAATGCAGCTCTTTTATTTGACTATAAGGACTACGATGGCGTAAAATTACCCTCATTAAAGAAAGCTACAATTGGTGGAATGCCAGTTGAAAATAAACTTTCGGAAGCAGTAATTAATATTGAATTCACAGCGGAGGATTTCAAATAATCCGATCAACTGCATATAGTATTTAAAGGGAATCCCCCTGCTTAATCCAATGGATGCGGTCGAGGGATTTCTTTTTTCTTATACCTTTTGAAATTTACCACATATACACCAAAGAGGATTACTCCAGTAGCTATAAAATGATACACTCCAAAATATTCTCCATCAAATACTCCCCAAAGAATCCCTACTAAAGGCGTCAAATAAGTCACTGAAGTGGAAAATACAGGCGTAGATATCTGAATTAAACGATTAAATACCATAATGGTAATTCCAGTTCCAACAACCCCTAAAATAGCCACAAAAACTAAGGAATCCGCAACCTTAGGTTGCTGTAAATTATAGGTGTCAAAAAAACCCGAATAAATCAATATTCCAAATGCCGGAAGCGCCATGAGGACAAAATTTCCGACCGACATTGCCATTACAGAAACATCCTGAAGTTTAGATTTGACCACATTGGCATTTGTAGCATACAAGAATGAAGCTAAGATGATAAGTAAGGAATAATAGTAATTCTGATCAGGGTTTAATCGTGCGCCTTGAAAAATAAGTAACACAGCGCCTATAAGTCCTATAATGACTCCAGCCAATTGATTCCCCTTAAATCTAATTTTGAAAACGATAAAGCCGATCAGGATGGTGAATAGCGGAACCATTGAATTTAATATCCCAGCGATATTACTATCGATTTCTGTTTCAGCATAGGCAAACAGAAACGCGGGTGCAAAAACACCACAAAAGGCTGAGACCGCAGTCCATTTCCATTGCTCCTTATTTAATTTGAAGACGTATTTAAAACCGATACAAAACAAAAAAACTGCTGAAAACAGAATACGAAGGGATCCTACTTGAATTGGCGTTAAACCCACCAGACCTTTTTTAATCAAAATAAAGGAACTCCCCCAAATAATAGATAAAAGAAAAAGGTAAACCCATTTTAATTTATTTTTATCCATAGAATAGATCTTTTGGCGGCAAAGATCTAACTTTTAGATTAAATTCATTTCCTTTGTATGTTTAATTAAAGAACTATTTATAATAGTGAAAACAAGATGGGTGCCCATAGCGTTTACTTTCTTATACATGCTTGCCATGCTAAGACCAGTAATGCCGGTATTCGACTATGTTATTAATCAGGATTATATCGCTGAATATTTATGTATAAATAAGGATAAACCTGAGATTCATTGTGATGGTAAATGCTACCTCATGGAAATGCTAGCTGAGCAAAATCAACAGAAAAAACAAAACCTTCCAGCCATCGACCTCAGAGAATACCCAATTGGTTTTGTTCAAGTAGTCCATCTTTCACCACGCATAGATTCCTCACTTAACACTACAACCAACAACACTTATATAGAACAGTACAGTTTCTTATTTAACAACTCCCTCTTCCACCCTCCAAACAACTGTTAGTACATCCACAGTTTTGTAAGAAGTCACCCATAAATTAATTGGATGTTATCTCTTATGAAGTACACTTGATTTTTAATTAAATCAGGTGAATAGAGACATGGGCTACCTCTTACCCCAAGCAATCTGTATAATTTTAAATATATGATCGATAAATTACGATTATAATATTTACATATTCAATTCAAATAATGAAACACATAATAGTGCTTATTCTTTATTTTGGAATAAGCCTTCACACCAATGCCCAAACCACCTTTGTGGGAAGGGTAAATGATGAATATACGGCGCCCATAAGTGGTGTAAGTATACTATCCCGTATGGATCCATCTATTGGAACCGCCACGGACAATAATGGCGAATTCGCAATAAATCTTGAGCATGCTGAAGTTATCATAACAGCTGTAGGGTATCGGAGTGTAGTCATTAGTCTTCACCAAGGCTCAAATAGTATCACACTTGAGCAATCCTCACAACAGTTACAAGAAATAATTGTCTCTGCAAGTAGAGAAGCTCAAAAGCGTGCAGAAATTCCAGGAGCCATTTCCGTGATTACCGCAGCCCGTTTAGAGGAACTAAAGCCCTTTGGTATAGAACAAATAGTAAATCAAGCCTCCGGGGTGTTTATGTCAACCTCTGTAGCCTCAGGAAATGAACAACATATGATGTCTGTTCGATCACCCATATCGACAAAATCGTTGTTTTTATATCTTGAAGACGGAATCCCGATTAGACCCACCGCTGTATTCAATCACAACGCCTTACTTGAAATGAACGACCTTTCTTTTCAAAGGGTCGAAGTTTTAAAAGGACCTGCATCGAGTATTTATGGAAGTGAAGCTATTGGAGGTAGCTTTAATTTTATTACCAAACATCCCACAAGAGAGACCAGCGGGAGTCTAGGCTACCAAATAAATGATCTTGGTTTTTCGAAATACACTTTTGAAGTTACAGATTATGCAAATAAAAAATTGGGATACTATCTTGGGAGTCAATATGCCCAAAGAAATAACGGGCCCATAGGACATAGCGATTATGAGAAATTCGCAACTACCTTTAAGACGATATATCACATCGATGCCTCCACGACTTGGATCAATACCATTGACCTGATCGATTACCGTACTGACACCTCTGGTGAATTAACAGAATCCGATTATCAATCTGGAAATTACTTAAGTGATCAGAGCTTTTCAGAACGTGTGGCGAAGGCCTTTCGCTTAAAAAGCACACTAAACAAGTATTGGAATGATCAAAGTAAAACCACCTTCAATCTCGTACTAAGGGATAATCGAACAGATCAAATTCCATCCTATCGCATTCGACAATTCAGGGATAATGGTGTCCTTACAGGAAAAGGAGAAGGAGAGATTAACTCCAATCATTTTCAAAGTATTGTAGGGCTGGTTCAACACAAGATAGATTTTAATATCGCAAAGGCTTCACTTATAGTAGGCTCAAGTATTGATTATTCTCCACAATCCTACCAAGCCCAGACCATCGCGGTAACGGTGGATACCGAGACAGCCAATAACAATGCTTTCAAGCTTAATCATGGTGATTATCTATTGAACTACAAGGCTGGAATTCTAAATTATGCTGGATACGCTCAGCTTGAGTTTAATCCCATAACCCACCTTAAACTTACAGCAGCACTACGCTACGATGGTTTTAAATACAACTATGATAATCAAATTGACAGGCAAGCAGGAGCTGCAGATTCTACTAATAAGTACCATAATTTTTCACCGAAAATTGGTTTCAATTACAACTTTAACAGAAACTCCGGACTGTATGTAAATTATGCCAATGGGTTTTCTCCTCCTCAAACTTCCACGTTGTACAGAAATAAATACGTGGAAATTGATGGTCAAATCCTAGGGCTTAAACCTTCAAAATACAATAATTATGAAGTAGGTGGGTACTTCGCATCCAGCCGATGGAAATTGGATATTGCCTTATATGTTTTGGATGGTATAAACACCTTAGTCACGCTTAGAAATGAGCGCGATCAATACTACAATTCAAATGCAGGCAAAACACGATCATATGGTGTAGAATATGGGATAACCTATAATCCAATTCCTGAATTAAGAATAAGCCACAGCGGTAGTTTTGCCAAGCATCGTTATATCGAATTTTACGATTCAGGAATAAATTATTCAGACACCAATATGGAGACCGCACCCAAATTATTGGGGATGACACAGATCACTTACACCCCTAGCTACATACAGAATCTTGCATTGGGTATGGAATATGAAATGGTGGGCTCCTATAATAGCAGCTTAGAAAATCAGTACAAAATTCAAGACGGGAGTCTAAGTACCGCGACCTATGACGGTCATCATGTTTTTAACCTCACCGCTAGTTATAGCATTGGTAGTATCGAGCTTTGGATACATGGCTTAAATATTTTTGATCGTCTGTACGCCACCCGAGCTTCATTTAATGCCTATTCCAATGAGAACAACTATACCCCAGGTAGTCCTAGAGCCTTTCATCTAGGTGTACGTTATAAATTTTAAGATGCAAAAATGAAACATAAAAAATTACATAAATGGATTTGGAAATGGCATTTCCTTTCAGGAATAATAGCCTTGCCGTTTATCCTATTACTATCACTTACAGGGATTATATATTTATTCAAAGACACCTATGAACAAAAAGAAATTCAACACTATAGAGAAGTAGTAGTCACATCCTCGCCTTTGCCTTTTCAACGACAATGGGAAATTGCCAAAAACCAAACAAACGAACATCTCACATCCATGATTATTCCATCCGCCGCAAATCATGCAACGGTATTCGAATCAGGAAAGTTTGGTACCCATCAAAGTCTGTTCGTCGACCCTTATAAGGGAATGGTAACTGGATTGGTTATAGATCGAAATACAGACATGTACAACGTTCGAAAACTGCATGGAGAACTTTTAATGGGTAGTTTTGGAACCAAAATCATTGAATTGATTGGGAGTTGGATGGTGGTTCTAATTATTACTGGGCTCTATGTCTGGTGGCCAGAGAACTCTTGGAAACTTAAGTCCTATTTTCTACCAAGAATTAGAAGTGGTAGAAGGACATTCTTTAGAGATACTCATGCCATTACAGGGTTTTGGTTATCCACACTATTTCTGATGATCCTTGCTGGAGGGCTCCCTTGGACCGATGTATTTGGATCAGGATTTAAGTGGGTACAAGAAAAGACCCATACGGGATATCCAACCACATGGCATAATTACAGCCAAAGTGATTTTACCAAAAACACCGAGATGGTTCCCTTAGATTTCATTGTTGAGAAGGCTCAAGAGTTACAACTTCCTGGAGCGGTAAGTATCACTTTTCCAAAGGATAAAAAAGGGGTGTTTAGCGTTCAAAACATCTATTACAAAGACCTCAATCAACAGAAAAAATACCATTTAAACCCCTATAGCGGTGAACTAATAAAACAGCACGAATGGGCCGATGTGGGCGTACTCATGCGGGGGCGAATGTGGTTGATGGCCTTTCATCAAGGACAATTTGGCCAATGGAACTGGATCCTTGTTCTCCTTACAGCCTTTCTGTTATTTATGATGAGCCTTTCTGCAATCATCTCCTATGTATTGAGAAAAAGAAAGAACAACTGGGGCGTACCAAAGGTGCCCAAGAATTATTCTCTTGGTATCGGCATGTTATTTATTATTGGATTTCTATGTGTCTTATTGCCTCTATTCGGCCTGAGTGTTATAATAATCGTTATTTTTGAACAATTGAAAAACAACTATAAATCGGTTACATTAATTTAAACAACATGAGAAAATTTAGTTTACTATTATTGATTTTAACCATCGGAATATCCTCTTGTAAAAATGGTGAAAAGAAGGCAGAAGGCCCTACTCAAATGCAAGAAGTTATGGCTGTTCACGATGAATTAATGCCAAAAATGAGTAAGATATCGAGTCTTATGAGCGAACTCGAAACCAAAGTTGACAGTACGGAAGCGAGTGCGAAGTATCAAAATGCCATTAAAGATCTTGGAGATTCCCATAAAGCTATGATGGACTGGATGCAAGATTTTGGAGCTAAATTTGATGTAGATGAAATCCTAAGAGGAAAACCGCTTAACGATGAAAAGAAAAAACTTTTGATTCAAGAAGAACAAGAGGTTAAAGACCTTCAGAATCTAATAGAAACTAGCATTTCAAATGCGGAACAACTATTAGAAAAATAGATTTGGCTTTCACTGTACCAATGCTAGTATTGGTAGAATTGAAATAATTAAAACTCAGTAAGGCCTTTTGGGTATCACCTAAGAGGCTTTTATACGTCTTAAGACAAACACTCCGATAGAAGCATTCTAATAATCAACGGTGATTAGGTCTTTAATTCGCTTCCTTCCAACTGAAGCTTTCCATAATTTTACGTATATCGTTTTCTAAATAAACTGCTGCTGGAAGTATGGAGTCATAATTTGGTTTCGCCTTGAAATACAATGAACCAGTCACGAAATGGCTTGTACTATCGGTCAGGTAAAATTGAGAATTCGAAGCGGCATTTCCACTTATAGTATAAAACATTCCATACACACCTTCCCTAGGATTGACAAAAGGCTGTTCCGTAATGTTATCCGCTTTGGCTACATGCTCGTATGTTAGCTTTTGAGCATCATTTAACAATACATCTAAATCCTTATGCACCTTCTTATAAGTGATAAATATACTGGCATTCATCTGAGGGTACTCAATGACCATTGAACAGTCGTCCTTTAATTTAACCTCAGCTTCAGTATTGGTGTCAAAAACATATGGACATTGCTCTGAAAGACTCTTGTAATTCGCTTGAGGATAATCAAGCCTGAGTTCTCCTTGAGGTTTTGGAATAGGATCATCTCCACATGAAAACAGCAACGTTCCAAGGGTAACTAATACCAAAATATTTCTTAAGACTCTCAATCTATTGTTACTTTTATTTGTTTAATACGCTTGTTATCCAAAGCCTCTACTACAAAGCTGATATTATTAAATCTTATTTCTTCCCCTTTTTTGGGAAAGCTACCGGCAATCTCTAAAACAAATCCAGCTATGGTTTCTGACTCCCCTTTATTTTCTTCAAATTCTGTCTCATCTTCAAGGGCAATTACCTTATAAAAATCCTTTAAAACGGTTTTGCCTTCAAAGACAAAATTCTTTTCGTCTAGTTTAGAGAAGACCAAATCTTCATCGTCGAATTCATCACTTATATCTCCGACAATTTCCTCAATGATATCCTCAAGTGTTACCACTCCAGAGGTCCCTCCATATTCATCAACCACAATGGCCAGGTGAATTTTCAAATCCTGGAATTCCTTCAACAAATCGTCAAGCTTCTTGTTTTCTGGAACAAAATATGCGTCTCGTTTTAAGGTAACCCAGTTAAAGTCGTACTTGTCGATATGAGGCAACAAATCTTTCACATACAGCACCCCTGTTACGGTGTCCATATTTTCTTTGTAAACTGGAATTCTGGAATAACCATTTTTAACGATTTGTTTGACCACTTCTGTAAATTCCATATGCTCCCCCAAGGCAAACACATCAATTCTAGGCTGCATAACCTGTCTTGTGTCGGTATTTCCAAAGGATACAATACCGTGTAAGATTTTTTGTTCCTCCTCTGTAGTATCTCCCTCAGTGGTGATTTCTAGAGCGTGTGATAGTTGATCCACCGTAATGTCAGATTTTGGCTTTCCTAAACGTTTGTGAAAATACAAGGTAATAGCCTGCATTGGCCTATTAATTGGCGAGAGTAATTTATCTAAAACATTAACAGGATTAGCCATTATATGAACAAATCGAAGATTGTTTTTACTGGCATATAATTTCGGTAAAATTTCACCTAAGACCAATATTATAAAAGTCACGATGATAAGCTCCAAAATAAGGCGGACTTGAATGACACCTAGGAACTCACTCTCAAAATCCGGGAATAGTTTATCCCCCATAGTAATAAACAGCAGCACAAAGCTCAAATTAAAAAACGTTTTGGCTACCATAAGGGTGGCCAACAATTTTTTAGGTTTTTGGATTAATTTCACAATGGTACTTCCCCGTCTAGTCTTGGATTCTAATTCATTTTGAATACTCGAAGAGGAGAGCGAAAAGAAAGCCGCCTCCGCACCTGAAATTAGTGCGGTAGAAATTAGTAAAACGATGAGTACTGCTAAATTTATGATTGTAACAGTATCCACTTCAAAAAACAATGGAATAAAACTCGAGGGCTCTGGGTCCAATATATGTTATTTTAGTTGAATTTGATTAAAATGGTATACCATCATCTTTATCCTGTTCTAAATCAGAAGATGACTGGGATTCCACCTGTTTTTTTTCTTGGACATTTTGCTGAGATCCAACAGGAGCGTTTTGAGCAGCGTCCTTATTAGATTGAACGTTTTGCTGGGTTGCAGTAGTGTCCATTTGATTTTCGCCTTTATTTGTTAAGAAAGTAAAATCGGTTACCTGAACTTCCGTAGAATATCTGGTGATTCCGTCCTCACCCTGCCATTGTCTGGTTTTTAGTCTTCCTTCCACATAGACCTTATCTCCTTTTGAGAGATACTTTTCACAAATCTCAGCGGCTTTGTTTCGAACTATAATATTATGCCATTCAGTATTAGTCACACGCTCCCCGGATTGCCGGTTCGTATAGGTTTCATTAGTTGCTAGTGGGAATCGCCCAATGCATCCACCCCCTTCAAAATACGTCGTCTTCACATCGTCACCTAAGTGACCGATTAGCATTACTTTATTTAACGTTCCACTCATTTGTTATTGTGTGTTTGATTTTAAACTTCTTTAAATTTAAGAAAAATTCCAACTTTAAAAACCAAAATCTTTCACAAAGTTGGCAATTAATATTGGCACCGGATATTCCAGTATGTCTTTTCTCTCAATTCCATCACGAATTGGCTCTTCCAATTCGACAATCCAAAATTGTGCATAAATATGTTGGTGCGACAATTTATGGACTCCCACTTTAGGATTGAACAAGCGAATATCGTAAGATTTACCTGAAATCAAGTTTAAAAAGTCTTCTTTTTTAGTAAGTTCCTCCTCGTTTAGGTTCTCTTTAGACTCAATTAGTGGAAACTGATAAAGATGTTGCCATATATCTTTTTTGGTTCGGGCTTCAAGTATGGTCTTGACCTCATCCAACAATACAATATAATTAAAGTACCGCTTTTTGATCTTAATATTCTTAAGCTTCACTGGCAATTCCTCAACTTTCTGTAACTGATAGGCTACACAATCTGATTGGAGACCGCAGGAAGCGCAAAGCGGGGCTTTGGGCTTGCATTGCATCGCTCCAAACTCCATTACAGCCTGATTGTAATCTCCTGGATTGTTCAAATCCAAAACCCCTGCTGCTAATTCTTTAAAATATCGAATCCCTGCTGTCGAGTTGATAGGGATATCAACACCAAAAAATCGACTCAGTACTCGGTAAACATTGCCGTCAACCACGGCCACCGCTTCGCCATAGCAAATCGATGCAATTGCACTAGCAGTGTATTCCCCGACGCCCTTCAGTTTTTTTAATTCACTACTGGTTTTTGGAAAAACCCCATTGTTTTGATAGGCAATTTCTTTGGCCGTATGGTGCAAATTTCTTGCCCGAGAATAATACCCTAGACCTTGCCAAAGTTTAAGCACCTGTTGCTCAGAAGCATTAGCAAGTTCAAAAACTGTTGGAAACGCCTCTATAAATCGAACGTAATACGGTAGTCCTTGACCAATTCTAGTTTGCTGTAAAATGATCTCGGACAACCAAATACAATAAGGATTTTTGGTCGATCTCCATGGTAAATCTCTTTTATTGTGTTTGTACCAAAAGTTTACAACTTCCCTAAAATCAATTTCCTTAGCCCTAATTTTCAATACGATTTCTTTATTTGGTTAAATTTTAATTATTTACGCTTTATTTATTGGTTAATTAATTTATATATTTGCAACCCCTAAATTGACAACACTGTAAAACAAATATATAAAAATGACTAAAGCAGACATTGTAGCTAAGATTTCGGAAAAACTTGGCATGGAAAAAGGAGATGTTCAGGCAACTGTAGAATCTTTTATGGAAGAGGTTAAAAATTCATTGGAAGGCGGTGATAATGTTTACCTCAGAGGTTTTGGAAGTTTCATTATTAAAACTAGAGCTGAAAAGACTGGAAGAAATATTTCAAAAAACACAACGATTAAAATTCCAGCTCATAATATCCCAGCTTTCAAACCCGCAAAAGTATTTGTTGAGGGTGTTAAAACTAGCGTAGAAGTAAAATAAAGTACTAACATAAAACATTAAGTAGATGCCAAGTGGTAAAAAAAGAAAAAGACATAAGGTAGCAACACACAAGCGTAAAAAACGCAACAGAGCTAACCGACACAAGAAAAAGTAGTTAGATTAACTACTTTTTCTATTTTTGAAAATGTATTCATAAGAATACAATCGTTCATTGAAATGAAATCCCCTTTTAAAAAGGAGGAATTTCACAGGGTTATCAAAAGAAAACCTGTAGTAAAAATCTATCGTATCTAAAAATGCGATATATTTATTGTTTAATCCATCGGTCAATTCCATGCATATATGACAAGGGTTGACGGATAAAATTTCATTCAGAGTGAATAAAGAAATTATTGTTAGATCTAGTTCCTCTGACGTTGATTTTGCCATATTAAAGGATGGAAAACTTATTGAATTACACAAGGAAGCAGAGAGCAGTGACTTTTCCGTGGGTGATATTCTACTAGCAAAGGTGCGCAAACCGGTAACAGGTTTGAATGCAGCATTTGTCAATGTAGGTTATGAAAAAGATGCATTTTTGCATTACCACGATTTAGGACCTCAACTCAGTTCTTTACTGAAATTCATAAAACGTGTAAGCACAGGTAAATTAAAAGATTTTTCTTTAAAAGACTTCCCATTTGAAAGTGATATAGACAAAAATGGTACTATTAATAATGTATTAAAGGCCAACCAGTCTATATTGGTACAAATTGTCAAGGAGCCTATTTCAACTAAAGGTCCAAGAATTAGTTCCGAATTGTCCATTGCTGGACGTTATTTGGTATTGGTTCCATTTTCTGATAGAGTTTCTGTTTCACAAAAAATAGAGAGCAAAACAGAAAAAGATCGATTGAAAAGGTTGGTACAAAGCATCAGACCTAAAGGGTTTGGAGTTATTGTACGTACCGTGGCAGAAGGCAAAAAAGTCGCCGAACTAGATAAAGATTTAAACAACTTATTTAAGAAATGGAATGGGTTGTGTAAAAAAATTTATAAAGCGCCTCATCCTTCTAAAGTCCTCAATGAAATGAATCGTGCAGCCTCTATTTTAAGAGATGTATTTAACGATGATTTCACTGGGATATATGTTGACGATGAAACGCTTTATGATCAAATTAAAGAGTACGTGCAGGAAATTGCACCGAATAAAGAATCTATTGTAAAATTGTATGAGTCTAAAGTTCCAATATTTGAAAAATATGGAGTAGAAAGACAAATCAAAACCTCTTTTGGAAGAACTGTATCCACTAGTAAGGGAGCTTATTTAATTATCGAACACACTGAGGCACTACATGTTGTCGATGTCAATAGCGGTAATCGCTCCAACAAGGCCAAGTCCCAAGAAGAAACAGCCTTGGAAGTGAATCTCATTGCAGCAACAGAGCTGGCAAGACAGTTGAGATTAAGAGATATGGGTGGAATTATAGTGGTCGATTTTATCGATATGACCAATACCGAAAATCGAAGAAAGTTATTCGACCATTTAAGAGAGGAAATGAAAGATGATAGAGCCAAACACAAAATCCTACCTCCTAGTAAGTTTGGCCTCATACAAATAACAAGACAACGCGTTAGACCAGAGGTAAATATTAAGACTCGAGAAGAGAATCCAAATGGTCAAGGGGGCGAAATTGATGCACCCATTGGATTGATAAACAAGATCAATATCGATCTAGAACGCATAATACATTCAGAAGATGGCAAAAATGGAATAACACTTAATACACATCCATTTATAGCCGCATATTTAACAAAAGGATTTCCATCCATACGTTCTAAATGGTTTTTAGAACATAAAAAATGGGTCAAGATTTTACCTAGAGATGCTTACACATATTTAGAATACCGTTTTAAAGATAAAGACGGTAAAGTCTTAAAATAAAATAAAAAGTCACATTGTAACAAGTGTGGCTTTTTTTTATGCCTAAAATTTAGCAAGCACCTTTTTTAAGATCCTTAAAAAATTACCTTGATAGATCCCTTTAATGTCGTTTGAAGTATACCCCCTCATTTCCAACATTCCTTGGATTTTCTGGAGATCAGCAATGGTATCGATATCATATGGCGATTGTTCCTTTCCAAATCCACCATCCAAATCAGATCCAATACCAACATGTTTGGTATCCCCTGCCAGTTGGCATATATGATCAATATTGTCAATGATTCGCTTTAATCCTGCGTCAGCGCTTTGAGGCGTAAAAACCCCTCTTTTCCAATTTGGAACCATCATCCAAGTATCCAAAACTACACCTATGACAGCTTCCCTGCGTATAAGTTCCTTCAATTGTTGATCTGAAAATTGACGATTATGATCCACCAGTGCTCGACAATTGTTATGACTCGCCCACACCACTCCATCAAACACCTCTAAGGCTTCCCAGAAACTTTGATCGCACAAATGTGTAACATCGAGGATTAGATTTAACTTTTCCATTTCTTGAAGCAAGGTTTTACCTTTCGCTCCAATTCCACCAGTAGAATCCGTTCCGAAGGCATAAGTTCCTGGCCCATAATGTGCTGGTCCTATAGCTCTTAAACCGTATTCAACAGCCAAGTGTAGATGCTCCATACTCACAATAGAATCTGCCCCTTCTAAACTCAAAACAAAACCAATGCTTTTACGTGAATCTTTGGATGTCTCCCAGTAGCTTAAATGACCTTCTAAGTCTTTTAAATCGGTGATTTGTCTAAGCTCCTTGGCCTTTACCATTTCCTTATACCAGGCGAGTTGCGCCTGAGTATGCGCCCATGCTTGCTCTGGAGAATTCCAACCTGGAAGTGGGTTTTCTGGTTTGACATAACGCGCAATTTGAGTGGCTACGCAAAGGCCAATATTGCCCTTTCGCATTGCATCAAAAGTCACTGTGTTTTGCCCTCGTCCTGGAAGGTCTTTGAGATCCTTCTCGAAATTGCGAAGTTCAACGATATCTTTACGAAGGTCACGATTCCAATCAATGGCGTTCATAGAAAGGTCTAAATGTGCATCGAGTATCATCATTTATCAAATTTTATTGAAGTGAGTTTATTCTAAAACTAAGTTATATGGATATTTTTTGACCTCTTGCACTTACCTTCCATCGTCCTATTACGTGAGCGGATTTAACCACTTGCAAATGCTGATATTTTGCAACTGTAGGACAAATATGTATAGGAAGGGAATAGATTAAATCTCCTACCTTATAAGAACCCCAATCATCTGTATGAAATACAAAATGCTCCTCACTTTGGCTGATTTGTTTTAAATTATCCGCATTTAAAAGTTCTATTCTTGGGAAATTCATTTCGGGTGCAATAGATTTATGGCCCAAATCTGAAGTTAGGGTTCCTTGTGCGGGTTTACTGATAATTCTTGAGAAGAGTACTGCTGCCGGTAACATTTCCATCTCCGGAAAGCGTTTACCATAGCCAGCATCCCACAACAGCACAGTTCCGGGGCTCAGCTCTACCTCATCTCTTAATGCATGAATTGGAAAGCTTGGAGAACCACCTGCAATAATCGTATCTACCGTGATACCTTCTGCTTTAAGTTCATCTCTTAATTGAATTACGCTTTCAAAACAAGCATTACACTGCTTTTTACGCTCTTCAAAATCCGAACCGGTTAGATGACCATCATAGACATGAAATCCCTTTGCTTGTATGGACATATCTTCTACGAGAAATTGATATAATTCCTTGGCCTGCTCTTGAGGAATTATTCCTGTACGGTCCATCCCTACATTTATATCCATCCATAAAGCAACTTTCAAGCCATTTTGATGTGTTATGTCAGCGAGATGTCGAGCGTGTTCTAAATCGTCTACAAGCATAGAATATTTAGTATCTGTATAGGTTTTAACTAGCTCAAAGTACCGTTGCACATTTTGACCGACTAGTTGCATTGCAACAAGGACATCCTCAGCCTTACATTGTCCCAGAAGTTCTGCTTCAGCAATAGTAGCACACTTAAACTTCTGTATGCCATAAGCCTGCTGCATACTAACAATCTCCGCATTTTTATATGTTTTAATATGGGGTCTAAGCCTAGATATATCACCCGCAATGGCAATCATGCGTTTAATATTATGAGTGATCCGATCTGGATAGACCAATAAAGCAGGCGTTGCAATGGCGTCTGCATTCTGAATTTCGTACCAATTTTTTTCCTTCATCACCATTCAATTATTTATGTAATTCAAAAATAGCTTCTACTTCGACTGGAATGTTGTCGGGCAACATCATACCCACAGCACTTCGAACCCCTATTCCATTTTCTGTTCCAAAAACCTCTGCCATTAATTCACTAAATCCATTGATCACAAGGGGATGTTTTCTAAAATCAGGCGTACAATTCACCATACCAAAAACCTTCACCACCCTTTTAATTCGATCAATATCCCCAAAATGAGTTTGAATGGTGGACAGCATGGTAAGTCCCACCTGTCTGGCTCCCTTGTAACCCCCGTCTACGTCTAAATCTTCACCGACCCTTCCAGATATTAGATTACCATCCTCAAGCACAGGCCCCTGCCCTGATACATACAAGAAATTATCAACGACAAGGATTGGACGATATACTCCTGCTGGTTTTGGAGCTGGCGGTAATATAATTCCTAGTTCTGCAATTCTTTCCGATGGTTTTTTCATAGGTGATTTAGTTTTAAATATGAACTCTAATTATACGAAAAAATTCAAAATTAACACCCCTATAAGTCCTATGATTCCCACAGAAGTTTCCATCACTGTCCAAGTGGATAAAGTCTCCTTAACGGAGAGATTAAAGTATTCCTTAAACATCCAAAATCCACTATCGTTTACATGGGATAACATAAGACTTCCAGACCCAATAGCTAGCACCATCAATTCTGCGCTCACACCTTGACTTTGTGCAAGGGTGGAGACTATCCCAGCCGTGGTTAATCCTGCCACAGTAGCTGAGCCAACACACACTCTAATTACTGTTGCGATCAGCCATGCCAAAAACAAGGGAGATAGATCTGAATCTTTAATTAAATCTGCGATATATTCACTGACGCCACTATCGACTAAAATTTGTTTTAAGGCTCCGGCTCCCGCGATGATAAGAAGTATCATGGTGATACTCGATATGGACTCCGTGAGGGAGTTCATCAGTTCGGTCATTTTCTTCCCTCTTGATAATCCTAGGGTATAAATTCCTACCAGTACAGCAATAAGCATTGCAATCACAGGATCACCCACAAAACTCAAGAGTGTAGATCCTATAGAGTTTGGATCTAAAAAGTGATTGCCTATAGTCGAAACACCTATGAGAATAACTGGCAATAGCGCCGTGAGAATACTCACCGTCATTCCTGGTAATTTACTTTTTTCTATAGGTTGTGCATTGTAGAATTCCTTTAATGGGGTGGCATTTACCTTTTGAATCCAAGAAGTTCTAGCCAGCATAGGCCCTGATATTATGATAGTTGGTATAGCTATTATTATTCCATACAATAGAGTCTTACCTATGTCTGCATTAAATTGTTCTACAATTGCTGTAGGAGCTGGATGTGGAGGCAAAAACCCGTGAGTTACCGACAATGAAGTAAGCATTGGTAATCCCACATATAAGAGCGGCACTCTACTGGAAATTGCTACGGTAAATATTAGAGGAATGAGAAGTACAAAACCCACAGAGTAGAACATTGGTATCCCCACAATAAAACCAGTGAGAACCACTGCCCATTGGATATACTTTCTTCCAAACTTCGCAATTAGTTTATCTGTAATTTGTTGGGCAGCTCCACTGTCTGCAACAAGCTTACCCAACATGGCACCCAAACCTAATATAAGCACTAAAAAGCCTAGTGTTCCTCCGATCCCGTTTTGTATCGAGGCCACCACTGAGTCCAGTTCCATTCCGCCGGCAATACCTACAAATAAGGACACAATGATAAAGGTGAGAAAGGCATTGAGTTTAAATTTTACAATAAGCAGAAATAGCAGTAGGATTCCTAGAAGAACAATAAATAAAGGCATTGGTTGGTATTTGGTTTAAGATTAAAAAAACTCACTCCACGAAGGTTTCAATTGAAGAATACATCCGAAAATGAGTCGACTGAACGAGTTGTATAGGTCATCATTTTTCAAAAGCATTACCTTCTCAAAATCATGATAAATCCATACAACTCACACAATAAATATACAATAATAGTTTTAAATATGTACGGAGGAACCCACCCATCTCATTTAGTTAACAATTCTTCTACAAGTATGCGAATTTTAAAACTTTTAAAGTTATTCTTGAAAATGCACTCATTACACTTTTATATAAATTTTCCGTTTATCCATAACATAACCTATGTACCAGAGTATCATCGTAAAGGCAAGTGCAAAGATAAATGACCCGAAATAATCACCCAACCATGACATAAACACATTTTCGGCTATCCAGCCGTAAGCGGTGTTACCGTCAATTCGAATCAAAAACAACAACTTCACAAACAAACCAGAAAGGATATATATGAAGAGTGGGTTCTTCCCCAAAACCTCAAAGAAATAGGTCCAATTCTTTTTGTCCAATATTTCAATACCATAGACCAAAAAGGAAAGTACCATCACGTCTATTCCAACGGTTAATAGCACATAAGAGCTAGTCCATATTTTTTTGTTGATCGGAAATAACAAGTCCCAACTCAAAGCCATAAATACAAGGGTTGCTCCAGCGAGCATTAACAACGCAATGGTTTTAAAATTCTTCCCACTTTGCTGTAGAAACACCCCAGCGAAATACCCAAAGATCACATTCACTATGGCAGGTAAGGTGCTTAACAAGCCTTCTGGATCAAAAGGAATTCCCTCACCGTGGTATAAGTGGTTAGGTCCCAACAACCATAAATCCAATTTTAGAGCAGCGTTGCCTTCCAAGCTATAATCACCCATGGTGTAAATAATTAAATTATAGCCTACTAAAGCGACCACACTAAATATCAAGGCTCCTTTAATTTTCCAGTAGTGAATGACTAAAGAAGCAAAAAAGTAACAAAGTGCAATGCGTTGTAAAACACCAAAAATACGCGTGTCCGCTAAGGCTTTAAGCTGACCATCCCTAAAGAATGGAAACCAGGATAGTAAAAATCCAATGGCAAAGATGATAAAGGTCCTTTTAAATACCTTTTTCAAAAATGCAGATTGTGGCATCTGTTCAAACTTCCGCATACTAAAGCTCATCGCATTACCAACCACAAAAAGGAAAGTCGGAAACACTAAATCAGTAAGTGTAAATCCATGCCATGCTGCATGGTGTAAAGGCCTATATACACTTCCCCAAGATCCAGGGGTGTTTACAATAATCATCAGAAATAAAGTCAGTCCCCGGAGAACATCCAAGGAGAGATATCGTTGTTTTAAAGTGCTCAAAATTAGTTAGGTTTAAGTTTCCCTTAAAAGTAACACAAATTTTCAAAACTACAGCTCCTAATTTTTTACACGACTATACCGCTTACAACTCCCTTCAGCTTTAAATTCAGAAAACTTTTGCAATGCCTCGGCACTTTTTGTTCCTTTACACTATGATTAAAAAAACTGGCTATACCGTTGAAGAGGCGACTAAAAGACTAGAGCACTATTGTGCTTACCAGGATCGTTGTCACAAAGAAGTGGTGGCCAAACTAAGGAATATGGGGATGATTCCAATAGCGATTGACAACATCATAGCTCATTTGATCGCCAATAGGTTTTTAAACGAAGAGCGTTTTTCCAAAAGTTTTGCGCGTGGTAAATTTCAAATCAAAAAATGGGGCAAGATCAGAATAGTTCGAGAATTAAAAGCTAGAGAGATTTCCCGTTTTAATATTCAAACAGCCCTTAAAGAAATCTCGGATTCAGATTACTATGAGACCTTTGATCGCTTAGCCCAAAAAAGAGCAGAACAAATCACAGAAACTAATCCGCTGAAAGCCAAAAAGAAACTAGTGGACTACCTGCTATACAGAGGCTGGGAATCACATATGGTCTACGAAAAAGCAGCAGAATTATACCCTTATTAAAGTTATAAATCAGTGCTTAAATTCCATTGATCATTTCATATCTATAGCGTGTTAACTCCCTTATTAACCTTACTCGGGTTATATTCACCTTTACGGTCAAAAACTTCAACCATATAATACTTCATGTATTTGCCATAAAACAAGATTTATAAAGTGTAAGAATTGTGTTAATGTTCATAACTTTATCATATCTAACAAGATATGCTTTGTGAAAGCTATAATTTTGTAGTAATGAACATGAAACATAAGACATATCGCTTCAGATTGATCCCGAATAAAAAGCAACAAACTCTACTTGCTAAACACTTCGGAAGTGTGCGTTTTGTGTACAATCATTTCTTAAGTGAACGTATAGAACAATATAATACAGAAAAAAAGTTCGACAATTACTTCGCCCAAGCGCGTGTTTTGACACAACTCAAAAAACAATCAGATAAAATTTGGCTTAACGAGGTCAACAGTCAAGCACTAACATTTGCTTTAAAATCTTTGGATACAACTTTTATAAACTTCTTTAAGAAGTGTTCGAAGTTTCCACGTTTTAAATCACTAAACCACAAAAACAGCTTCACAGTTCCACAGTATGGAAAGATTGAAGGAGATCGCATTAGAATACCAAAATTCAAAAAAGGGATTAAAGTAAGGTTACATAGAAAAGTAGAAGGAAAGATTGGTAAAATGACCATCACCCGTACTCAAGCGGGCAAATACTTTGTTTGCATTTTCACCCAGCAAGAAATCAAACAATTACCAAAAATAAAAAAAGCCATTGGTGTTGATTTAGGCATAAAAGATTTTGCAATTACCTCCGATGGTAAGAAATTCAAAAACAACCGTTATACTAATAAATATGCACTTCAATTAAAAAAAGCACAAAAACACCTTTCTCGTAAGAAAAAAGGCAGCAATGGGTTTGAAAACCAAAGACGCAAAGTTGCCAAAGTTTATGAGAAAATTTCAAACAGTAGATTAGATAACTTACATAAGGTGAGCAGCGAGCTGGTTAGGGATAATCAAATAATAGTTGTTGAGAATTTAAATGTAAGGGGTATGATTGAAGACAAAAAGTTATCCAAACCCATTACTGATGCCAGCTGGGGAACTTTTTTAGAGTTATTACATTATAAATGTGACCATTATGGTCGTAAACTCATAAAAGTAGACCGGTTTTTACCCTCCTCTAAAATCTGTAATGCGTGTGGATGGATAAATGAAGATTTAAGCCTTGCCGATAGAGAATGGACTTGTGGCAATGGTCATCACTTAGACCGTGATATAAATGCAGCAAAGAACATCCTAAAAGAAGGGTGGGAAATATATCGGCAGGGACTGTCGATTACAAAGGTGGAGGAGAATTCAGTCTACTACAGTAGCACATCCTATGAAACCCCAAGCCTATCTATCGCCTCGGCGTAGACGGGTAGTTCACTTACCCCAAATACCCAAATCTTGGTGCGTCCGTCTGATCGCTTGCTCATTTTTATGATCGATCCAATCTTGGCCTTTCCAACGTCGCATGAGGTTATCAAAATGACGCATCACTAACACATTGTATGCAGCTTTAGCAAAATGTATTGGCTTTTTGGGCAAGGAACGAAGGCTCATAGAAAATCCAGGAGTCACATATTTCATATAATGCCAATAACCTTCTGGCATGTAAAGCATGTCTCCATGTTCCAAGTGCGCTATATATCCATTAGCCTGTTTTAAAGCTGGCCAGAGATCAAAATCAGGATTATCAAAATTTATATCCTCTCTTGATATCAATGAATGCGGGACCTTGTACATATACTTGCTTTGGTCAGGTGCAAAAAGTACACATTGTTTTTTACCGTGAAAATGAAAGTGAAGTATATTGGAATAATCTATATCAAAATGCATAAATACCTTGGAGTTCTCCCCTCCAAAAAACAACATCGGAAGTTGCTTGACGAGCTTAATGCCCAATTCAGGCCATTTAAAATCCTCTTGTAGCGAAGGAACTTCCTTCATGAGATTAAAAAGAAAAATCCGATAGTTCGTTGGCTCCTTTTCTAATAAATCAATGTAATCCCCCATTTTCATTTTTGCATGAGGTTCATTGAAGCCATCCTTATGGGTTACTGGACGATCATCATATAAAGGAACTATTTTGTCTTCAGCTACTTCTCTGATGTAGTCAAGGTGCCATTTCTGATAGGCAGGCCAGTCTTTAGTTATATTCGCAACCACTACCGGCTTTTGCGGCTTTACATAATTAGCGACAAATTCTTCTTCAGTAATCGTTTCTAAACGGGGTATTTCTCTTAGCTCCATGTAAACACAAACTTTAAAAAACAACCACAAAGTTACAATTTGTTTTCTATAACAAGAATCATATTACAATAGGCAATTATATATTTTGCAATAACTTAAGAATTTTAAACCTTAAACTACCTTACTTTCTTTACCCTTTTGCTTGGCAACTTCGTTTCTGTCGATAGTATGTCCTGGACGAGTCCATCTAGGGTTCTCTCCTATCTCTTTGAATTGTGATTGTTCAGCTTCAACACTTTCAGGTTGCGCTTTCTTCACAAATGGTCTTTGTGGTATTAATCCTAATTTTTCGAACATCGCCATATCCTCATTAACGTCCGGATTGGGTGTAGTCAAAAGCTTATCTCCAGCAAAAATTGAGTTGGCTCCAGCGAAAAAGCACATGGCTTGTCCTTCTCTACTCATTTGGGTACGTCCTGCAGATAATCGAACCTGGGTTTGTGGCATAACGATACGTGCAGTAGCAACCATACGAATCATATCCCAAATTTCAACAGGCTCTTGTTCTTCCATGGGGGTTCCTTCAACGGCAACTAAAGCGTTAATTGGAACGGATTCGGGTTGCGGATTAAGCGTAGACAATGCCACTAACATCCCAGCTCTATCTTCTACCTTTTCTCCCATACCAATGATTCCTCCACTACAAACCGTTACATTGGTTTTACGAACATTGCCAATAGTCTCTAAACGGTCCTCATAGCCTCTAGTTGAGATAACTTCTTTATAATAGTCCTCAGAGGTGTCTAAGTTATGATTGTAAGCATATAGGCCTGCCTCAGCTAAACGCTGCGCTTGGTTTTCAGTCAACATCCCAAGGGTACAACACACTTCCATCTCTAATTTGTTGATCGTACGTACCATTTCTAAAACCTGATCAAACTCGGGGCCATCTTTTACATTTCTCCATGCAGCTCCCATACATACACGTGAACTACCAGCTGCCTTTGCTCTGAGCGCTTGTGCCTTAACATGTGGCACAGTCATCAAATCATTTCCTTCAACATCTGTGTGGTATCTAGCGGCTTGTGGACAATACCCACAATCCTCTGGACACCCCCCAGTTTTTATCGACAGCAATGTTGACACTTGGACGGTATTAGGGTCGTGATATTCCCTGTGTACACTAGCCGCTTGATATAGCAGCTCCATTAGAGGTTTATTATAGATCTCTAGAATCTCTTCCTTGGTCCAATTATGTCTAGTTTCGTTCATAGGTCAAATTTTTAAGGTTTACTTTTCTATCGTAAAAAGAAAATCACGCTATGGGGTCAAAAATAGTAATTTGAATTTTTAAAACTCCCATGTCGATGTTTTTTTATATATAATCGCCCCAAGTTGTTACAACTAATTCAGGGCTCCTCATATAATTCCCATAGATTGAAGCAAAAAGTAAGCATTCATATTTTCACATTTACCTTGCTTTAAGGTGTAATCGAAGCTCAGGTTCCCCTCTTCGATAAAGGCCTCAAAGAAATAATTTTTAACCTGAGAATAATCTATCGCTAGTTCACACAGACTCAAATCGTGGGTCGCAATAATACCAGTGGATTTTGAAGAGGTTAACTTTTGAATAAATTTCTTTGAACCTATTTCTTTATCCTTGCTGTTGGTTCCTTTGAGGATCTCATCAAGTACTATAAAATAGCGGTCCTCATGAACCCTATCAACAATGTACTTTAATCGCTTAAGCTCCGCGTAAAAATAGGAGGCATCCTCCGCTAGAGAATCAATAGTACGCATGCTGGTTATGAGCTTGATAGGATTGTAGGAGCTCTTTGTAGCGCATACAGGAAGTCCTGTATTTGCCATCATAATATACAGGGATACTGTTCTTAAAAATGTACTTTTTCCAGCCATGTTCGCTCCCGTGATAACAAAGAACTGTCCTTTGTCAATGTCAAAGGTGTTTGAAACAAGCTTCTGCTCCCTAATAAGAGGGTGTCCCAAATCTTCTGCCTGTATGACTCCAGTGAACTCACTCAGGGTCGGAAAACTGTATTTAGGATGATTAAAAGCAAAATTCCCTAAAGAATTATAGGCATCATAAAAGGAGACCACATCAAACCATTTTTCAACAGAGTTTTTGTGTTCGAATATCCATTTTTCAACCTTATAGGCATTGTATATGTCCAGCAATAGAAATCCGTTACCAGCTATAGACACAAAAAGATTGTTTCGCTGTTCCAAAGCATCCAAGGCTTTGGCAAATTTTTTAATAATAACGGAAGTTGAACTGGAGTTGTTGACTAATACACCTTGCTGTTGTTTGAGCAACTCACTCTTAAAGCTCGTTTTTTCGATTAAGCCAATAAGTAGTTCAAATTGACGGAAACTATCCTGTACGGCATCAAGTTGGTTAGACAAATAACTGATTCGTTTAAAAAAGAATCCCGTGATAATCAGACCTATAATAAACCAGTACATCAACATATTACTTGAGACAACATCAAATGAACTCAGTATTAAAAGCACAATAGATCCAATTGAAAATAGCAGTGGAAGTTTGCGAATCACGCCTTTCACAATTGGCTTGTGCTGTTGAAGACAATCTTGTATTACCGAGTTGGGCAGCTCTGTCTTTACCAAGGCAGCAATCGCAGTGAATTCCTGTCTCCACTCAGGCATATCAGCAAGTTCCTTTATCGCCTGTTGTTTCAGCCTAATATCCTGATGGCTATTGGCTGTAAAAATACCTGCAAGCTTTGTTCTCCCCTCTGCAGTTGCAGTACGATTAGCGTATTGAAAAAAACTTCGGTCACCAAACAGATCGATATCATGACTAAACTCGTGCAATGGATCACTAAACTGAACTCCGGTTTCTAAAAAGTCAAATTTTTTATCTAAAACCTTTAATTCCGTCTCGTTGATCTCTAGTAGCTTCTCTAGTTTTTGCTTTAAGCCTCTCTGGTTCTTATACTTTATCACCAAGAACAAAAACAGCACTAACCCAACAGGAAGCCCAATACTGAGCTGTGGTAACCGCCCCCAAAATTGATAGACTACAGCGATACATGCTAAAAAAGAAAGCAGTCGCAAAAAACCTAATAATCGTAGTTTTTTTTGTACTGCTTTAATTTGTTCCCCATACTGCTTTACGCATTGGATATAAAAAGATTTTGGTTCAGACATTATCAAAATAATTAAGCGGTAAATCTACTCAAATATTTTGTAAATCCCTTTCACCCTACTCTTCTAAAGAACGTAAATACTGTTCTTTGTACTGAGCTTTTTCTAGTTTTTTTCTTTTTAATTCAGAAGGTTTAGAATAGTATTGTCTATCCCTCAGTGTATAGAGCACTCTTGTCTTTCTATATTTATTTTTAAACCTTTTTAATGCCCTTTCGATATTCTCACCTTCTTTAACAATAATTTTTAACATAGATAAATTTTAGATTAAACTTCCTTATTTTATAATATAAGAAATTAAACTCCAAAAGATGTTAAAGTTACTTTAAAACTATGTATTTAAAGTATTTAAGAATCAGTCTAAAATACGTGACAGTTTAGGTATTTCGCTTTTTGTACCATATCTTTTCATATTCCCTTTTTAATATCAGAAAAACCACATTTTCTGTCAGAGCAACCAAGTCACTTCCATCCAGAGCTTTTATCTGGTCCTCTGAAACATCCACGATATATAAAAGATTAAGATAGTCCGCGAATTTTTGATTGATGCAATGGAAAACAAGTTCGCACAGATCATTCTTTAATGCAGCTGGAGAAATAGAATCCTCAAATTCACAATCCAAATTAGACAATTTCAAATCTTTGTTAATTTGGGCGATAAGATCTATATAATTTTCCCCATTTGTTGCGGCCTGCAGTACTTCATGAGTGTTTTGATATGACAGCATCATTTTTTAATTCTAGATTCATTCTGCTTGATAAAGGAGTCCCAGCCAGAGTAACTCTTGGCTACCGTAGTAGTTCCGCTGTTGTAAAAGTGACAAACAGCCGCTGCCAAACCATCAGTTCCATCCAAATTATCTGGTAGCTTCTTCAAGGTTAATTGATTCTGTAACATGCGAGCTACCTGCTCCTTACTTGCATTCCCATTTCCTGTTATGGCCATTTTGATTTTTTTTGGCGAATACTCCGTTATTGGAATTTGTCTAGAAAGTCCAGCTGCCATTGCCACTCCCTGTGCCCTACCTAATTTCAACATAGACTGCACGTTTTTCCCAAAAAAGGGTGCCTCTATGGAAATCTCATCAGGGTGATGGGCATCGATGAGATAGATGGTGTGTTCAAAAATTTTTTGCAGTTTTAAATAATGATCAGTGTATTTCTTCAGTATCAACTCATCGATCTGAAGAAGTTCCATATGTTGTCCTGTACATTTAATGAGTCCGAACCCCATTATTGTAGTTCCTGGATCAATTCCTAATATGATACGCTCTTTATTGGACAATATTAAAAGATTTAATGTTTAGTTTTATGACAACGAAGTTAGCCATTCTTAGACTAAAATGTTCCAGCTTTTAAAATGATTGGCATCTGAATTTTCATATTCACCGGAATATCACGTTTTAAAGCAGGATATACTTTGGGTAAAGTTTCTACGCTATGTGCAATTAAGGTATCTATTTCAGGAATTTGCTCCGCTATTCTTTTGGACTTTTTGATTTGAAGTATGGTTACCTCTCCTTGCTTTCCAATTAAAAGCTGCACCCTTAGGGTATCATTTAAATTTTGATGAACGACCAAACTTTGCTGTTGTAGTGATTTATGAAAATGTTGATTGAATCCATTTTGAAAACAGCGTTTTTGTTCCTCCCTTGACAAGGTTTCATCGCAATTCTCAAAAAGGGGATATCTGTCTACATCATTCCAATTTATAGTATCCAATTCTTTTTGAATTAATTCTTCTTTGACTTCCGTTTTAGAAGCCAGCCAATTACAGGAAATTAAGAGTAAACAACAAAAAAGTACCCCAAACCTTTTCATATTAAATTCTTTGAAACTGAAAAATACAATTTTTTAAAGGATAAAGTCCCAACGGCAGCCGAAAATCAAATCTAATTTTTTTTCATTACGACATGAACAGTGAATCCACCACACACTTTCATCCCAAAATTGATTTATACCATTTCAGAATTAATATTTTTTTACGTACCTTTTTGCTTTCTTTTCACTAATAAAACGATTTAAACTTAAATAAATACGATGAAACGTAGAAACTTTATCAAAAATGCAACTGCAGTCGGCAGCGCCTTGTATATCGTCCCTTCCCATGTTCTCGGCGGGAATCATATTGCTCCCAGCGACACATTATATGTGGCAGCCTTTGGAGTAGGAGGCAGAGGCGCTGCTGTAATCAACAATTTACACGATACCAGACAAGTTAAATTTGTTTCCCTATGCGATGTCGATCAAAGAAGCGCCGCAGCAACTTTTAAAAAATTCCCCAAAGCAAAGCAATACAAGGATTTTAGAAAAGTCTACGATAAAGAATTAAAGAACATAGATGCTGTCATGGTGGCCACACCAGATCATACGCACGCTACTATAGCATTGCCGTTTATGAGAGAAAAGAAGCATGCCTATGTCGAGAAACCACTTACGCATAATATTGCGGAAGCACGTTTAATGGCTCAGGTCGCTAAGCAGCAAGGAATTGTTACCCAGATGGGTAACCAAGGAGGTTCTTCAGATGGTGCAAGGACCACCCAAGAATGGTTGGAGGCAGGAGTGCTTGGAAAAGTTAATCGAGTCGATTGCTGGACAAACCGTCCTGTATGGCCTCAAGGCACAAGACCTTCCCCTGAAGGAGAACCTATACCAGAAACCTTAGATTGGGATTTATGGTTGGGACCCGCCGCTCAAAGACCGTATAATTCGGCATATCTACCATTCAAATGGCGCGGATGGTGGGACTTTGGGACAGGAGCATTAGGGGATATGGGATGTCACATTATGGAAACACCCTTTAGAACTTTAGGTCTTGGATACCCTAAAGAAGCCGAGGCAAGCTGTACAACAGTATGGTCAGGGGATTTTGTGGAAGCTGACTACAGCGATTCATGCCCTCCCTCATCCATTGTTAGACTTAAGTTCGATCACAAGACATATGGGGAAATAGCCTTAAACTGGTATGATGGCGGTATCATGCCTGATATCCCAGACCACCTCCAAGAAGGTGAGAGTATTGGCGATTCGGGAGGTGGCTCCATATTCTATGGTGAAAAAGGAGTAATGGTCACAGATGCTTATTCAGAAAACCCAAGAATTTTAAATTACTATAAAGACAAGGTCGGTGCCCTTCCTGTAGAAAGATTAAAAAGAATTAAAGGTGCCGTCGGTGGACATTATAATAATTGGGTTGAAGGCTGCTTAAAAGGGACAGAAACTTCATCTCCTTTTGAATATGCTGGCCCATTAACCGAAGCTGTTCTTATGGGAAATCTAGCGATTAAAGCGTTTCAATATAAAGTTTTAAAAACTGGAAAAAAACCGGGTGATTGGGATCCATATACTTATCCAGGAAGAAAGAAAATCCTTTGGGATGGTCAAAACATGAGCGTAACAAACTACCAGGATGCCAATAATTGGGTGAAGGGAACTTATAGAGAAGGCTGGGAACTAAAATAGCCAAAAACTAAACTATGATTAAAATGCATTCTACGGAATGCATTTTTTTGTAAATAAAAAGGGTGGAATAAATCCACCCTTTTTGCCCCAAATCTTACCATGAACTTAACCTACTTATGCTATGGTATCGTAAAAGTACTATATTTAAATGTATTTTCAAAAATTTTTTAGATATAATATCCTTTTTATCAGTTAAAAAGCCACTTAAGGTCTTTAGCATTATAATGGGAGTGTTGAGAAAATAAGAAGTATCGTAAAATAAAAAAGGTGGATTAGATCCACCTTTTTTGCCCCAAATCTTACCATGAACTTAACCTACTTATGCTATGGTAGTACAAATATAAACCCTTCCTAGATTGTGTCTCTATATATCAGACATAATGCACGAATTTTAGATCAATGACAAAAAATGTTGATAACTTAAAAGTATATAATCGCTGTGATGCGAATTCGAAGAGGAAATACTGGAAAATAAAAAAGGTGGATTAGATCCACCTTTTTTGCCCCAAATCTTACCATGAACTTAACCTACTTATGCTATGGTATCCCAAAGATAAGGTTAAGTAGTTATTTTTGCGTTAACAATCAGTTAAATTACATAAATTAACGTTGAACTGTATTTTGCCTATTCTACTAGTACGCTCTGCCTTGTACACCTTCATAAAAATTCATAAACGCTCTATTTACGACCCTGTTGCCTCCTGTTGTTGGATAATCTCCAGTGAAATACCAGTCCCCTAGATTTTTAGGACATGCAACGTGTAAGTTGTCGACAGTTTGATAAATGATTTTAACCGTTGCCTTCATTCCTTCTGGACATAAAAGCTCTGAAATTTTATCTGAAATCTCTTCATTAGTAAACGGCTCATAGAATTGTTGTACTGAATTCTTAACCTCTTCTGGTGCCATGTCTACTTGGGCTTTACATTCCTGGTAGATTTCTTCTACAATTGATTCGGTACCACGATCCTTGTGAAGGCTAAGTGTTGCTCTAAAGGCAATAAGGTCCTCCAATCGAGCCATATCGATACCATAACAGTCTGGATAGCGTATCTGAGGAGCAGATGAGACTACCACAATAGCTTTAGGATTAAGTCGATCTAGCATACGTAAAATACTTTTCTTAAGTGTAGTCCCTCTAACGATACTATCATCGATGATCACCAAATTATCTGTAGGTTTTACAGATCCATAAGTGACATCATAAACGTGGGTAACCAAATCATCACGACTACTGTCTTCAGTGATAAAAGTACGGAGTTTAACGTCTTTAATAGCTACCTTTTCTACACGTGGTCTACTAGAGAGTATTTCATGAAGTCGTTCACTGGTCAATGAACTTCCTTCTTTTAATATAACTTCTTCTTTTCTTTTGTTCAAATAATCCTGTGCTTGTTTAAACATCCCAAAAAACGAAGTCTCAGCTGTATTTGGAATATAAGAGAAAACTGTATTCTCCATATCACCATCAATGGCCTTTAGTATTTTTGGAAATAACAAACGGCCAAGTTTTTTACGTTCCTGGTAGATTTCTGAATCACTCCCTCTTGAAAAATATATTCTTTCAAAAGAACAAGCCTTGCGCTCAAGTGGGTCAAGAATTCGTTTTGTCCTAACAGTTCCATTCTTTTTAATTATTATGGCTTTCCCAGGATCGAGTTCTTGGATATCCTCAAATTCAACATTAAATACGGTCTGAATCACTGGGCGTTCTGAAGCCACTACCACTACTTCATCATCTTGATAGTAATAGGTCGGACGTATACCAGCTGGATCGCGAAGTACAAATGCATCACCATGTCCCAATAACCCAGCCATGGCATAACCACCGTCAAAGTTTTTGGCGGCTTTGCGAAGTATCTTTGCCACATTCAATCGATCTGCTATTATAGGTGAGGCTTCCATCTTATTATAGCCCTCCTTTTTAACTTCTTTATAGAGTTTGGCTACAGCATCATCCAAAAAGTGTCCAATCTTTTCCATAACAGTAACGGTGTCCGTCATCTCTTTAGGGTGCTGTCCTATACGAACCAAATTCGAAAACAATTCATTGACATTGGTCATATTAAAATTTCCAGCAACAATTAAATTTCGATGCATCCAGTTGTTTTGTCTTAAAAATGGATGGACACTCTCAATACTGTTTTTTCCAAAAGTACCGTAACGTACGTGACCCAACATAAGCTCACCTACGTAAGGCATGTGTCGTTTTTGCAACTCAGTATCATTTTGATACTCGGGATGCTCAGAAAGCTCCTGGTTGATTCGACTATTAATTTGAGTAAAAATGTCCTGTATGGGTTGCGCCTGATTGGATCGTATGCGGCTCATATAGCGTTCGCCAGGTTGCATATTCAATTTAATGCTAGCAAATCCAGCACCATCTTGCCCCCTATTGTGCTGCTTTTCCATCATCAAGTACATTTTGTTTATTCCGTAAAATGTACTCCCATATTTATCCTTGTAGTAATCCAAGGGTTTTAACAGTCTAACTAAGGCAATCCCGCATTCGTGTTTTATAGCGTCACTCATGAATTATGTAAATAAAAAGCCCCGATACTATCAGGGCACATTTGTTTTATTTTGAAAGTTCTATGTCGAACTGTGTTAGTTTCTTAAATTGTTCCAATCTTCTATAGATGCTCATAGTCTCCAAATTCTGAAGCCTTTCAGTTCCAAATTTTTCAACACAAAACGATGCCAGGTTCGATCCTTGAATTACGGCATTTTTCATGTTCTTAAAACTGTAGTCTTGAGTTTGTGTTAAATATCCTGTGAATCCACCTGCAAAGGTGTCTCCTGCTCCTGTCGGATCAAAGACCTCTTTTAGAGGCAAGGCTGGAGCAAAGAATACTTCTTCATTTTGAAATAACAAAGCACCGTGCTCACCTTTCTTTATCACGATATATTGTGGACCCATCGCATGTATTTTAGCTGCTGCTTTCACCAATGAATACTCACCAGAAAGTTGTCTTGCCTCTTCGTCGTTAATCGTAATCACATCCACCTTAGCAATTACCTCTAACAACTCATCTAAAGTATTATCCATCCAAAAGTTCATCGTATCCAAAACGATTAATTTTGGCCTTTGCTTCATCTGTGAAATAACACTTAATTGGACGGAAGGATTTAAATTTCCTAACATTAATACTTCCGCATTCTTATAATCTTCAGGAACAACAGGATTAAAATCAGCTAATACGTTTAATTGGGTTTCAAGGGTGTCTCTAGAATTTAGATCGTTGTGATATTTCCCTTTCCAAAAGAAGGTTTTACCGCCTTGAACGATAGTAATAGCACTAATATCTACTCCATTGTCACTTAGTAGGTCCAAGTACTCCTGCGGGAAATCCTCCCCTACAACAGAGACTATGGCGCTTTCAACGTTGAACTTCGAGGCTGCAAGGGCTATAAAAGGAGCAGCGCCGCCTAGGATCTTATCTGTTTTACCAAAAGGAGTTTCAATAGCATCAAAGGCTACACTTCCTACAATTAACAATCTTCCCATTCAAAATTTTTTGCAAATATACATTTAGTTTTCCAGTATTTCTTTGAGATTTTCAAAAGAATGGTATGGAAAAGTCACCAAAATACTGTTCACAATCCATGCTGGTAAAACACCATTTGGGTCGCCATACATTTGTTGAATGATTAAGACTGAATCCTCATCTAATTCCTGAACCCGCCAATATCCTTTGAATAAATCCATCCGAATCACATTTTTTTCAACCTTATGAACCAAACTATCCTCCACACTAATATCGATCTGATAAGACTTATTGCTTAGCTTTTTAAGTTTAATCCTTGAGACATTGTCGCGATCGTTCAATGGCCAAGGAAAATCGTTTCGCATCCAAACAATAAACTCGTTGTCGGAGATTTTTTCTAATTGTTTACTCTCGGGGGTTTTATACGTCCAGTTATTTAGGCTATCTCCATTTGTGAGTACCGATATAGCCTCATCAACGGTAGTCTCAGCTATTAACACAGCTTTGTATTCATTGATTCTGGTAGAATCCAATTTACGGGTATACACTTGAATATCTCCATCATCCTTTTTTAGCTCCCATTGTTGTGAATACATAGCAAAAAGGGGGATATTCAAAATCAACAGCAACCATATTCTCATAATGTAGTATCCTACAAGCCTCTAGGAGCTGCTCTATCATTCACTCCTGAAAAACAGGCATTCCAAACGATGTCCATACAGTCCAATACGCTAATTACTAGGGTGCAGATTTACGAAAGTCTTATCAATTATACAAATTAATATCCTAGATTTGAGTTTGGTATGGCAGATCCTATGCTTAATCGTTTCGATTTATAAGGAACATCTTAATATGACGAGAACAACTTGGTTCTTTATTAATTCTTGGAAAATTCAAATCCGCGATCTATAGGTAAATTTTTTAGTTTAGATGATTCCACAGCTAAAAAATCACAGCGCTCATTTTGAGGATGATTATTATGACCCTTCACCCATTGTAGCACAACCTGGTGTTTTCTGTACTGCTCCAAAAACAACTTCCACAAATCGGGGTTTTTCTTATCCTTAAAACCAGTCTTCTCCCAATTAAACACCCATCGCTTTTCAACGGCATCCACTACATATTTTGAATCTGAAAAAATCTTAACCTTCAGACCCTCTTTTTTAAGCTTGCGTAAACCTTCAATTGCAGCCATCAGCTCCATACGGTTATTGGTTGTTTTTTGAAATCCTTGAGAAAACTCCTTTTTATACGGTTTTCCAACCCATTCCATTACAATGCCATAACCTCCTGGACCTGGATTACCTCTGGAGGATCCATCGGTATATATATAAACGTCAAATTTTTCCATTCAATAATTTTTCAATGACTTTAGGGAAGTGCTCGTATTCCAGAGCGTGCACTTTTTCAGCTATTTGTTCTGCACTATCGCTATCCAAAACAGCTGTTTTTGCTTGAAATATCATGTTACCTTTATCATAGTTTTCATTGACAAAATGAATACTAATTCCTGATTCCGCCTCGTTATTTTCTTTAACCGCCCTATGGACATTCATCCCAAACATACCTTTTCCTCCATACTTTGGCAACAAGGCAGGGTGAATATTTATAATTTTATTTTCAAAAGCATCTACCAAATCGGTAGGAACCTTCCATAAAAAACCAGCTAAAACTATTAAATCTGGATCCAAAGCCTTGAAAAGCTCGACGATTTGTCCTCCTAAAAGTGCCTTTTTGTTAAAATAATAAGCAGAAATTCCCAATTTTGAAGCTCTATCTAGCACCATTGCATCCTTTTTATTAGAAAAAATTGCCTTGACCTGAATATTTTTATTACTTTCAAAATGTCGAACGATATTTTCGGCGTTCGAACCCGAACCAGAAGCCATTATAATAATGCTTTTCATAGGTTGTAAAGATTTAATTTATAGGCAAAAAAAAGAATAATATTTAAGAAAGTGAAGCCAAAAATTAAATAGTTGAACGAAAAATTATTAACTTTAAAAGCACATTTTAGCTGCAAAACGTTTTTTTAAAGCAAAGTTTTATATTTTTGCCATCAATTAAATTTTAAAATAAAAAAATTATGTCAGACATTGCATCAAGAGTAAAAGCGATTATCGTAGACAAATTAGGTGTAGATGAAAACGAGGTAGTTCCAGAAGCAAGCTTCACTAACGATCTAGGCGCGGACTCATTAGACACTGTGGAATTGATAATGGAATTCGAAAAAGAATTTGATATCCAAATTCCAGATGATCAAGCTGAAAACATTGCTACTGTTGGTCAAGCAGTTAAGTACATTGAAGAAGCAAAATAAACGTTTTTAAGAAAGATAGACCAAGAATTTATTCATGCTCGAAAGGCGTGAATAAATTTTTTTGGTAGTTTATTAGTTGTCAGAATAAAAGATATTCATGATGAAATTAAAGCGAGTTGTAGTTACAGGACTGGGAGCACTTACGCCCATAGGAAATACCGTAGAAGAATACTGGAATGGCCTAGTAAATGGTGCGAGTGGAGCTGCTATGATCACCCATTTTGATCCCTCTAAATTTAAAACTCAATTCGCCTGTGAAGTGAAGAATTTCGATCCAACAGACTTTATTGATCGAAAAGAGGCACGTCGAATGGATCCATTTGCACAATATGCAATGGTAACAGCAGACGAGGCTCTTAAAGATTCAGGTCTAGATGTCGAAAAGGTTAATAAATTAAGAGTAGGAGTAATTTGGGGAGCTGGAATCGGGGGATTGAAAACCTTCCAAGAGGAAGTAACAAACTTCGCCCTTGGTGATGGAAGTCCTAGATTCAATCCTTTTTTTATTCCAAAGATGATCGCGGACATAGCACCAGGTCTTATTTCCATAAAACATGGTTTTATGGGACCAAACTATACCACAGTTTCTGCTTGTGCTTCTTCAGCCAATGCAATAATCGATGCTTTAAACAACATTCGATTAGGTAATGCTGATATAATTATCACAGGTGGATCGGAGGCAGCAGTCACCGAAGCGGGAATGGGAGGTTTCAATGCCATGCATGCTATGAGCACCCGAAATGATGATCCAAAAACAGCCTCTAGGCCATTTGATGCCAATAGAGATGGTTTTGTTTTAGGTGAAGGCTCAGGAGCTTTGGTATTAGAGGAGTATGAACATGCAGTTGCCCGAGGCGCTAAGATATATGCAGAAGTAATTGGAGGCGGATTGTCTTCAGATGCTTATCATATGACGGCTCCACACCCAGAAGGAATTGGAGTTGTAGCAGTGATGCAAAATTGTTTGCGCAATGCTGGACTGAAACCAGAGGATGTGGACGCGATTAACACACATGGTACTTCAACACCCCTAGGAGATGTTGCAGAACTAAAAGCTATTGGTAAAGTATTTGGCGATTGCGCCAAAGACATAAACATCAACTCTACCAAATCCATGACCGGTCACCTTTTAGGTGCGGCAGGTGCAGTAGAAGCCATCGCTTCTATACTTGCTATGGAAAATGGAATTGTCCCACCAACCATCAACCATTCAACAGTTGATGAGAACATTGATCCAGCACTTAACTTGACCTTAAACAAGGCTCAAAAGAGAACAGTTAACGTGGCTATGAGTAATACATTCGGGTTTGGAGGTCACAATGCCTGTGTGGTGTTTAAAAAGCTAGATTAGATTTAAACTAAGTGAATGAAGTTCATTCGAAAAATATTAAATTCCCGCTCTAAAGAAGACGGGGATTTTTTTTTAGAAATCTGGCAGATACTGGGATTTAAACCTAAAAATTTAGAGCTTTATCGTAAGGCTTTCACACATCGCTCAGTAAATTTAAAGGATCCAAAAGGATTGCCTTTAAATTATGAACGACTAGAATTTTTAGGTGACACAGTTCTAGGCTCTATTATTTCTCATTACTTATATGAACAGGTTCCAACAGGTGACGAAGGTTATCTCACTAAAATGAGATCTAAAATTGTCAGTAGGGAGCACTTAAATGAACTCGGAAGGGACTTGGAGTTGATCAAATTTGTCAACAGTAGAATCCCAAATGAACATTTTGGAGACAATATTCACGGTAATGTTTTCGAAGCCTTAATCGGCGCCATATTTTTAGACAAAGGATATTATTCGTGCGAACAATTCATACGCCAAAGACTCATAAAACCTTATGTAGATATCGAGAACCTAGAGGGTAAGATTATCAGTTATAAAAGTTTAATAATTGAGTGGTGTCAAAAAGAAAAAAAGGAATTTTTATTTGACACCTATGAGGATGATGGAAATGATGATTTAAAACATTTTGCAGTAAAATTGTACATCAATAAAAAATTGGTAGCTAAAGCTCGAGCAACTTCAAAGAAAAAAGCAGAGGAATCCGCCTCGAAAAGAGCCTATTATGCATTGCAAGATAAAATTGATGAACTACTATAATGTATACTACATCGTTTTCGTATTAAAATCAATAGAATCAGTCATCTAAAAGTTGCTAAGTCATAGTTATAATCATATATTTACATTCCTGTGTACATATGATATGGCAGTCTATAAACTATTAGATGAAGATTTTGAACACGCTTACACCTTGATCGCTATACACGCGTCTTTAGAGGATTACAGGGTAGCTTATTTAATGAATTCAGTTTTCAATTTAAGACTAAAGAGAATGGATAGCCAGGACGTGGTATCCTATAATTCAAGCGTAACTGCTTTTGAATGGTTTGATGAAATTAATCAAGTTTTCTGGGGATTGTTAAAAAACAAAACCATGGTGGAAACAGAAATATCAAGTTCTGGACTGTTCGAAAATAATGAGGCCATGCGTACTGAGTATGTAGTACCAGAATATAGTCGAGCTGATTATTTGTTAAAAATAGATGACCAGCAAGGTGGGTATAATGCCACAGAGGAAGTAGTGCGTGAGTTGAAAAAAATAACAGGTATTATAACTACCTATACGATTGATGTACAAGAATTAAAATCAAAAAATAATTTAATTTTTCTTACGAATGCCTAACAGGAAAAAGACAAAGATTGTTGCAACGCTCGGACCAGCAACAAGTACCAAAGAGGTCATAAAACAGATGATTGAAGCGGGCGTGAATGTATTTAGAATAAATTTTTCACACGCTGACTATGATGATGTAAAGGAGCGGATTCAAATGATCCGATCACTCAACAAAGAATTCAATTACAACACTGCAATTCTGGCTGACTTACAAGGACCTAAACTTCGTGTAGGGGTTATGAAGGAAGATGTTATTGTTAGCAATGGAGACGAGATTACCTTTGTCACCGGAGAACCTTTTGAGGGAGATCTTGAAAAAGTCTACATGAACTACAAAGAGTTTCCAAGAGATGTAAATCCAGGTGAGCGTATTTTACTAGATGATGGAAAGCTGATCTTTGAGGTCGTTTCTACAAATAAAAAAACAGAAGTTAAGGCGAAAGTACTTCAAGGAGGACCTTTGAAATCTAAAAAAGGTGTTAACCTTCCTAACACAAATATCTCTTTGCCTGCACTAACTAAAAAAGATATTGCTGATGCAATTTTTGCGATTGAGCAAGAAGTGGATTGGATGGCACTATCATTTGTTCGCCACAGCGAAGATTTGATGGATCTTCAAAATCTAATTGCCGAACATTCAAAATACAAAATTCCAATCGTTGCCAAAATTGAGAAACCAGAGGCGGTAGAAAATATCGACAAGATCGTTGCACACTGTGACGGGCTTATGGTAGCTCGTGGTGATTTGGGAGTTGAAATTCCAGCACAAGAGGTTCCACTTGTACAAAAGCAATTAGTACTTAGAGCTAAAAAAGCAAGAATTCCTGTTATTATTGCTACCCAGATGATGGAGACAATGATCTCGAGTTTGACTCCGACTAGAGCTGAAGTCAATGACGTGGCAAACTCTGTTATGGATGGTGCTGATGCAGTAATGCTTTCTGGTGAAACTTCTGTAGGCGCTTATCCGGTACAAGTTATTGAGAAGATGACGAGCATTATCAACAGTGTAGAGCACTCGCATCTCATTAAAGTTCCACAAGAACCGCCTCATATCAAAACCAAAAGATATATTACAAAATCTGTTTGTTTTCACGCAGCGACCATGGCCAATGAAATCAATGCGAAGGTAATTACAACACTAACCAATAGTGGGTATACAGCATTTCAAATTTCTGCATGGCGTCCAAAGGCACATATCTTAGTTTTCACCTCCAATGATAGAATAATGACACAGTTAAGTCTTCTCTGGGGTGTTAAAACATTTCATTACGATCGCTTTGTAAGTACCGATCAAACCATTGATGATGTTACTGAAATGGCTTGTGAAAAAGGATTCTTAGACAAAGGAGATATGATGATAAGCCTTGCAGCAATGCCAATACAACAAAAAGGAATGGTTAATACATTAAGGGTAACCGAAATCTAATCACAATCCTTGACAAATCAATAAAGACAAAAAACCTCTACAGCAATGATGAGGTTTTTTGTTTTAAACATCTTTTTGAATCACAGTTGCGTTTCAAAATTCTACTTTTGTCATTTGTAAACGAACTTTATCGATGAATACTAAAATAGCCATTAGCGCACTATCTTCACTCTCAGCCCTAGGGAATGACCCCGAGACCATCTGGAAGAATTACAATTCTGATGCACATTTTTTATCCATGGCCGACTATGGCAACTATCAAGCAATAACGGGCGCGCTGAGTGATCGAGAACTCAATAAAATACAAACGCTTAGGGAAGAAGACCTAAAATACAAGCCTCTTGACAATTCAGTATTGTACGCTATGCTAGTGGCACGTGATGCCTTAAAAGCGAGCGGATGGAATAAAGGGGATTTCTTTGGAGTGAACATCGGTTCATCCCGAGGTGCCACTGCCCTATTTGAAAAATATTACGATGAGTTCCTCAATCAAGGAAGCTCCTCAACCCTAGCCTCACCAACAACAACCTTAGGTAATATCTCTTCCTGGATCGCTCACGATCTACAGACGAAGGGCCCAGAGATATCCCATTCAATTACCTGCTCAACAGCCTTACATGCATTAGTAAACGGTGTTGCATGGATAAAAAGCGGGATGAGTGATAAATTTATGGTTGGTGGTAGTGAAGCAGCATTGACGCCATTTACAATTGCACAGATTAAGGCGTTAAAAATCTATGCAGAAACCAATGACACCTATCCTTGTAAAGCACTGGATCTGACTAAAAAAAGAAATACCATGGTGTTGGGAGAAGGTGCGGCGGTAGTTTGTTTGGAAGAAAACCCAAAAGTGACGCCTTTAGCTTTTATCAAGGGGGTCGGTTATGCTACTGAAATACTTAAACACAATATTTCTATCTCGGAGGAGGCAGACTGCTTCCAAGATTCGATGAAAATGGCGTTAAATGACCTAGACAAGTCAAGTGTGGATGTTATTGTAATGCATGCTCCGGGAACTATAAAAGGCGATCTGACTGAACTTAAAGCCATTAATAAAGTCTTTGGAGACCATGTTCCAGCCCTGACAACTAACAAATGGAAAATTGGTCACACCTTCGGCGCTTCAGGCGTACTAAGTTTAGAACTTGCACTGCTCATGTTAAAACACCAACAGTTCATTAAAGTACCTTATATTAAACACGATAAATTACCCAAGCGCATACAAAACGTAATGATCAATGCGGTTGGTTTCGGTGGTAATGCCGTAAGTATCCTAGTCGGTATCGAGGCTTAAAACCAGTAAATTCATTCCATGAGGAGAACTTCACTAAAAAAACAAAGGCTATCAAAATGATAGCCTTATAGGAGTTTTATGCTTAACTCTTAGATCGCTTTAATCAAGAAGTAATTCTTTTTCCCTCTTTGTAATAAAACAAAGGTATCGTTGATAAGATCTTTTTCAGTGATGCTATAGCTCTCTGTGACTTTATCCTTGTTAATAGAGATAGAATTTTCTTTTAATGCTCTTTTTGCTTCCCCGTTTGATTTTAGGAAGTTAGTGGCTGATGACAATGCTGCGACTATATCTAGTCCTTCAACAATCTCTGATCGCTTCAGCTCAGCCTGACTCACACCTTCAAAAACATCTAAAAAAGTCTTCTCATCCAGTTGTTTTAAATCTTCAGCACTACCACTAAATAAAATAGTTGATGCCTTGACCGCATTCTCATAATCTTCTAGGCTATGAACAAACACAGTAACTTCCTCCGCTAATTTCTTTTGGAGCAGTCTCATATGTGGAGCTTCTTTGTGCTCACCAATCAAACTATCAATTTCAGCCTTATCTAAGAATGTAAATATCTTGATGTACTTCTCCGCATCCTCATCTGAAGTGTTCAACCAAAATTGATAAAACTTATAAGGTGAGGTCTTGTCAGCATCTAACCAAACGTTTCCACCTTCAGACTTTCCAAATTTACTACCATCAGCTTTGGTAATTAACGGACAAGTCATCGCATAAGCCTTTGCTGGTTCTCCATCACCTTGAGTCACATTCATTCTACGAACTAGTTCTGTCCCTGTGGTGATATTACCCCATTGATCGCTGCCACCCATCTGAAGCAGACAACCGTATTCTTTATTCAAGTGGTAGAAATCATACCCTTGAATTAACTGATAGGTGAACTCTGTGAATGACATTCCAACCCCGGAATCTGAGCTGAATCGTTTTTTAACAGAATCCTTCGCCATCATATAGTTTACCGTAATTCTTTTACCGACATCTCTGGCAAAATCGATAAAGCTAAAATCCTTCATCCAATCATAGTTGTTCACTAGAATAGGAGCATTATCTTCTTTTGAATCAAAATCTAAGTATCTAGACAAAACGCCACGGATTCCAGCTACGTTCTTAGCTAATGTTTCTTCATCCAATAAATTACGTTCATCCGATTTCCCAGAAGGGTCACCAATCATCCCTGTAGCACCTCCAACAAGGGCAATAGGGCGATGTCCTGCCTTTTGTAAATGGACTAATAATATTATAGGCACCAAGCTCCCTATGTGTAATGAATCTGAGGTTGGATCAAATCCTATATAAGCCGTGGTCATTTCTTTATTTAGTTGCTCTTCAGTGCCAGGCATGATATCATGAACCATCCCTCTCCAAGTTAATTCTTCTACAAGATTTACTTTCATTTTAATCTACTTTTGCAGCCGCAAAGATACTATATGTTCCAAAGCGACAAAAGCTTTGTCATAGTGTTTTGTATAAGGATATTAATTTTCGCATCTTCGATAGCGATTTAAATAGATAATTGTAATTTAGTTCTATGATATTAATTAGCGGAGGTACTGGTTTAATTGGTGGGCACTTACTTCTCTTACTGGCGAAAGAAAAGGAGCCTGTACGAGCAATATATAGATCAAAAGACAAGTTGGTAAACGTCGAAGCTTTATTTGCAGCACACGGAAACTCTAACTTCGATAAAATCGAGTGGGTTAAAGCTGACCTTTTAGATGTCCCTTCTTTAGAAAAGGCATTCCAAGGAGTCACCAAAGTGTACCACTGCGCTGGTCTAATCTCATTTGATCCCAAAGCGTATAAGAAACTTCGAAAGGTCAATATTGACGGCACCGCTAATTTGGTCAATATATGTATTGCCTATAAGATACAGAAGCTTGCCTATATAAGTTCGATAGCTGTTTTTGGCGATAATGCCACTCATAAAGAAATCGATGAGAATTCCTACTGGAATCCTGAAGCAGAAAATGATGTATATGCCATTGCAAAATACGGTGCAGAAATGGAAGTCTGGAGAGCTACGCAAGAAGGTGTTCCAGTGGTTATTGTCAATCCAGGTATCGTTCTAGGAGAAGGTTTCGAGGACTCTCCAAGTAGCGCGATATTCAAGCACGTTGGTCAAGGAATCTCTTACTATCCTCCTGGAAGCAGTGGATTCGTCGATGTCAAAGATGTCGGCAGAGCTATTCACATTCTAATGGAATCGTCAATCTACAATGAGCGTTACATCCTAGTAGGGGAGCTCTTAAAATACAAGACATTACTTACTCTCATCGCTGAAGAATTGGGAAGTAACACCCCAACGCGAAAACTGCGCAAATGGCAACTTCAAATGCTGTGGCGCTTAGATGCTATTCGTTCTATTGTGTTTCGTCAAAACCGATTACTCAGCAGAAATTCGGCAGAATCTTTATGGAGTAGTTCTCAATATTCCAGTAAAAAAATAATCAAACAATTAGACTTTGAGTTCACGGATATTTCATCAACCATCAAACGAGTTTGCAAAACGATAAACCTAAAGTAGATAAAGGATTAAGATGTTTTGTTTGCCGGTTTTGTTGCGGGAGCCTTTTTTGCAGGTGCATTTTTGTTCCTTTTAAGCTCTTCCATTTTGGTTCTTCTGGCATCAATGGTGTCCTTTAGTCGCTGTAGTCGCTCCTCTACCTCAGTAAACATCTGGAGCTGAAGATTTGCATTGGACGTATAATAGATACTGCTCTTAGCCAATTGCGCACTATCAATACCATACTTTTCAAACAAAAATACATTAGGTTCTAAATCAATACTCTCCATTTTATCAGCTCCAGTGGATTTCAAGCTATTTAATATGGATATATCGTAATAGATGTCAACCATAACATCTTTGGGGATCAAATTATCTGGTTTTTCCACAACACTTCTAGCGCAAGCGATAACGCTCAGCAAGCCCAATGTTACTATGTAAATCTTAATATTGTTCATTACCTTTCAAAACTAAGTCTTTTTGCATTCCTAACCGTAGAAAAGTTTCCATTTTCATAGGCGAGGTGTCCATTCACAAAACAATGTGTAACTTTTGAACTGAATTGTATTCCTTCAAAAGGCGACCAGCCACATTTGTATGCTATATTATCCTTACTCACTATCCAACTTGAATCCGGATCTATTAAAACTAAATCTGCAAAATAGCCTTCACGTATAAAACCCCGCTTTTCAATATTAAATAGAACTGCTGGATTATGACACATCTTTTCAATAAGACGTGTAATGGAAATCTTTCCCTCTTTCTGTTTTTCCATGAGTGCAAGTAAACTATGTTGAACCAATGGTCCACCCGAAGGTGCATAAGTATAAACATTATTTTTTTCTTCAAGGGTATGTGGCGCGTGATCGGTTGCTAACACGTCAATTCGATCATCGTTAAGCGCATCCCATAATGCAGTTCTGTCTTGAGTAGTTTTCACCGCAGGATTCCACTTAATAAGACTACCTTTATCGCTGTAATCTTCATTGGAGAACCACAAATGATGGGTACACACCTCAGCAGTTATGCGTTTATCTTTTAATGGGATATCATTCCTAAAAAGCTCTGTTTCTCTAGCTGTAGACACATGAAACACATGCAATCTGGCATTGGTTTTTTTAGCCAAGGCGACAGCTTTGGACGAAGACACAAAACATGCTTCAGCACTCCGAATCAGTGGGTGTGAACTCATGGGAATATCATCACCATAACGCTCCTTGTACAATGCCATATTATCTTTGATAATTTGCTCATCTTCACAATGTGCGGAAATCACCATCTCCGTACTTCTAAAAATATTCTCCAGCACTTGTTGATCATCCACTAACATGTTCCCGGTCGATGACCCAAGGAACAACTTCACTCCTGCACAGGCTTTTTTATCAAGTCGCTTTAACTCTTCCAAATTATCATTGGTTCCGCCAAAATTAAAGGAGTAATTGGAAAAAGACGATGCATTAGCAATGGTCATTTTTTCTTCCAATGCCGCAATACTTACGGTTTGTGGATTTGTATTTGGTTGTTCGATATAGCTTGTAACTCCCCCAGCCAGTCCTGCCCTACTCTCGGTCGCTATCGTACCTTTATGCGTTAGTCCTGGTTCTCTAAAGTGCACCTGATCATCAATAACCCCTGGAATTAAATACTTCCCTTTGGCATCAACAACCTCAGCAGTAGCATCAGAAAGGTCTTTCCCAATGCTTCTAATTTGTTCACCTTCCAACAACACATCGCCCTTAATAAGTTCTCCCTCATTAACAATAGTGGCATTTTTTATAAGCGTCCTTTTCATCATTAAAAATATTTCTTATTCCACAAACTACGCCACTTAAGCTTCAACACCCCAAATATGGCTTCATTAATAATTTTACCGTTCATCTTAGACTTGCCTCGTGTACGATCCTGAAAAATAATTGGAACCTCCACAATGTTGAAGTTTTTCAGATGCGCTTTAAATTTCATTTCAATTTGAAAGGCATAGCCCACAAATTCAACAGCATCGAGATTTAATGAGGCGATTACTTTTCTGCTATAACACACAAAGCCCGCTGTAGGATCCTGAACACGCATTCCAGTAATTAACTTTACGTAGACCGATGCTCCATAAGAGAGTAACACACGACGTAAAGGCCAGTTTACAACATTCACCCCATTGATGTAACGAGAGCCCACAATAAGATCAGCATTTTGATTTAAAGCAGCATTGTACAAACGAATCAAATCTCTAGGATTATGTGAAAAATCAGCATCCATTTCAAAAATAAATTCATATGGTCTATCTAATGCCCATCTAAAGCCGTGAATATAGGCCGTACCTAGTCCTGATTTTTCTCTTCTAACCTCCAAATGTAAACGATTTGGGTATTGAGCCTGTAATTCACGCACCTTTTCAGCAGTTCCATCTGGTGAATTATCATCAACGACGAGAATATCAAAAGATTTTTTAAGTTCAAAAACTGCCGAAATAATTAGCCCTACATTCTCTATTTCATTGTAGGTTGGGATTATAACTATACTATCTGATTGCATGCTATCTTTCTTAATTGCACAAAAATAGCATTAAATAAAAAGTATTTACTGTAAGTTTTAGTTTTTTAGATTGATTTTAAGGATTTTTGCAATTAATTATTTTGCGTACTTTTATTTTTAATATTGCGCAATTGGCCGAGTGACTCGAAAATAATGACATTAATTTATGGTAACTAAAATACGTTCACACAAGATCCTGTTTAGCTTTCTTATACTTGTACTGATTTTGAATTTAGTTCAAAGCGCGTTCACGGATATCATATTTGATGAGGCATACTATTGGTATTTTGCCCAAAATTTAAGTTGGGGATATTTCGATCACCCCCCAATGGTAGCTTTCTTAGTTAAAATTGGGATCTCCCTTTTTGATGGTGTGTTAGGCGTTCGCTTTATGGCTCCCTTATTATATTGTGCCAATGTGTTGCTGTTGTGGCTTTTGATCGACAGCGAGAAAAAACATCGCTACATCTGGCTCTTCCTCGCTTTTGTGAGCAGTGTCGGTTTATTGACTGCTTATGGATTTATGATGGTCCCAGATACTTCTTTGGTCACCTTTGGACTAGTGTTCCTGTGGGGCTACAAACGATTTTTATTAAAGGAAGATGCGCTAAGCATTGTGGTCACGGGAATAGGCATGGCACTTGTCATGTATGCCAAATACAATGGGGTTTTAATTGTGGGATTCGCAGTGCTATCCAACTTAGCCCTACTGAAAAATGGCAAGTTTTGGCTAGCAATACTTATAGGCTTACTCTTGTTTCTACCTCATTTAAATTGGTTGTATGAAATGGATTTTAAACCCATTAGATACCATTTATTTGACAGAGCGAATAGCCCATGGCGTCTCAAAAACACTCTAAACTACCCGCTTAATGTCGTCGCGGTGGCCGGACTTTGTTTCCCCTTGATGTACTGGGCACTTTATGCGTTATCGTCTAAAGACAAGTTCGACAAAGCATTAAAATTTATCTGTTACGGCACACTATTGTTTTTCTTAATCTCAAGTTTTGATAGAAAAACTCAAGCACAATGGGTCGTGTTGACAGCCATCCCTTTAATAGTTTTCTCACTGCGCTATGCCTATGTACATGCTAAGTTTAGAAAATGGTTAATGGGCATCAGCTTGGCTTCCATTGTCATTATAACCTTCTTGCGATTTGCCCTGATATTTCCTTCCATTTCTCCCATAAAATACGAGGCCTTTGGAAATAAAGAATGGGTTGCAGAATTAAAAAGCCATGTGGGAGATTTACCAGTGGTCTTTCACAATTCCTATAGAGACGCTTCCATGTATGCCTTTTATTCTGGTAGCACAGTATTTTCTTCAAACGACATTATCGCCCGCCAAAATCAATATGATATTGATAGCTCTGAATTTGAGGTTCGCAATAAAAAAGTAGCGTATATCAGTGGAAGTAAACCTTATAAATTAGATTCTGTGATTAGACTGGTGAGACCTTTTAGAAATCATTATATGCGTGGACATATCATAGACACCTTTACGAGTTACCGCAAGATGCAGTTAGACATCGACAAAGATCTGTTTAATGCGCAAATTCCAAATGAATTTAAGGCTGTGTTACTAAACCCCTATGAAGACAGTGTTGATGTCAGTAAACTTGTATTTGAAGGTGTTAGTATGGATAGCTACAAGGCCGTTATTAAGACATTCCCTTTGCTAACAACTGTTCCTAAAAACTCCAATCTAAGCCCATTACAAACCATGGAACTACACTTCAAAATACCAGATACCGTACAATTACCTGAGAGTTCGTATTTTAGAGCTGGTATCCTAGAGTATGGTCTCCATCCTGGATTCCAAGGAGAAATGATAAAAATAGCCGAATAATTGGAACAGCATCTCAGATATATTGACAATCATTCTATAGAAACAGTCTTTCTGATTACAGCGCTTGTATGCTTAACTATTGCAAAGTTTAGGAACGAACAAAAATTCTATTCCTTTACAATGTTATTTGTAAACTACAAATACCTCAAAATATATAGTAAAGAACCTGGTCAAACTACTTCCACCTTTAATTTATTATTGTTCATCCCCCAATTGATCACATTTACCTTGATCCTTTGGATTGCTCTTCCATATTTCCACCCACAGCACGATGTCAATTTCTTGCTCATACCACCATTCTTGATTCTATTTATACTTTTTAAATACTATTTAGAAAAATTGATTGCGACTATTTTTGACATCCATAAATTCACAGAAAGTTTTCATTTTCATAAAGTAACTTATAGAAATCTGTCCTCATTATTACTTCTTCCACTGATTAGTTTATTCATTTACAGTAATTTAAGCAGTAAGATTGCGTTATACGCAATCCTTTTGTGCTTTTGTTTATTAAATGTTATCGGTTTCGTTTTAACTTTAAGAAATCATCAAAAATTGATTCAAAAATATTTATTTTATTTTATTTTGTATCTTTGCACGCTAGAAATAGCACCTTATTTATTACTGATGAAGTTTTACTTTGTCGATAAGGTATAAACTAATCATAATTATATGAAAGTTAAGACAATTCTGGTTTCTCAACCTGAGCCCAAGGTAGAAAATTCACCTTATTTGAGATTGGTGGAAAAGCAAAAGATCAAAGTTGACTTTCGACCATTCATTCATGTAGAAGGAGTTAATGCACGAGATGTAAGACAACAAAAAATTGACTTAACACAGTTTACAGCGATTATTTTAACCAGCAGAAATGCTGTAGACCATTTTTTTAGAATTGCAGAGGAGATGCGATTCAAAGTGCCAGATTCCATGAAGTACTTCTGTCAATCGGAAGCAGTTGCCTATTATTTGCAAAAATACGTGGTATACCGTAAGAGAAAGATATATGTTGGAAAACGCACTTTTCAAGAACTTACTCCACTGATCAAAAAGTATAAGGAAGAAAAATTCTTACTTCCTTCATCGGATGTATTAAAACCAATTGTTCCTGAGAGTTTAGATGATCTAAAAATTCAATGGACCAGAGCAATTCTTTACAAAACAGTCATTAGTGATTTATCGGATTTAAGAGATGTTTATTACGACATTCTAGTGTTCTTTAGCCCTTCAGGTATCGAATCACTTTTAAAGAACTTCCCTGATTTTAAACAAAACGACACTCGAATTGCTGTTTTTGGTAACACCACAGTTAAAGCGGCTACAGATGCTGGTCTTCGTATCGACATTGAAGCACCAACACCAGAAACACCTTCAATGACCATGGCATTGGAAAAATACATTTCCAAAGTCAATAATAAGAAATAGCGAAAGCGTAACAAGATTAGAATACAACTTAGGCTTTGGATTAAAATCCAGAGCCTTTTTCGTTCCCATAAATCACAACTCATTTTGAAATTTTTAAATTACAGCAAAAATTAATTTAAACTTAAAAACAGTTGTATTTTTACATCATGAACCCATATGCCCTATTAGAGACTATTAATGACCCGGTAGATTTACGCAATTTACCAGAAGAACAATTGGGAGAACTCGCAAAGCAGCTCAGGGAATTTATAATTGAAATTGTAGCCACCAAGGAAGGGCATTTAGGAGCGAGTCTAGGTGTGGTTGAACTGACCATAGCACTCCATTACATTTTCAACACTCCTGATGATTTATTAGTATGGGATGTGGGCCATCAGGCCTATGGGCATAAGATTCTAACAGGCCGCAGGGATCAATTTCACACCAACCGACAACTCAATGGCATAAGTGGATTCCCTAAAAGGGCTGAGAGTGTATTTGACACCTTCGGTACAGGGCATAGCTCAACATCAATATCCTCTGCATTAGGGATGGCGATGGCCTCAAATCTACAAGGCGAAAAAGACAAACAACATATTGCAGTCATTGGAGATGCTTCTATCGCGAGTGGAATGGCTTTTGAAGCACTGAACCACGCCGGGGTAAGCCAAGCTAATCTCCTCATTATTCTCAACGACAATGCCATTGGAATTGATCCCAGTGTAGGAGCATTAAAAGAATATTTAACTCAGGTCAAGGTTGATCGAAAACTTGCAAAAAACAATATAATAAGGGCCCTAAATTTTGACTATAGTGGCCCTATTGACGGACATAATCTTCCAAGATTACTCAAAGAACTCACACGACTTAAGAAGAAAAAGGGACCCAAGTTTTTACACATCATAACCACCAAAGGGAAAGGACTACGACAAGCGGAACAAGATCAGGTACGCTATCACGCCCCAGGTAAATTTGACAAAAATTCAGGTGAATTGATACCAAAACCTCAGGGCAATCTCCCTCCAAAATACCAAGACGTATTTGGTCATACCATTGTTGAATTAGCGGAGCAGAATCAAAAAATTGTCGGAATCACGCCGGCTATGCCCACAGGTAGCTCACTTAAATACATGATGGATAAATTTCCAGAACGGGCATTTGATGTTGGAATAGCTGAACAACATGCAGTAACCCTTGCGGCTGGAATGGCAACACAGGGATTTCATGTTTTTTGCAATGTCTATTCTACTTTCTTACAAAGAGCGTACGACCAGCTTATTCACGATGTCGCCCTCCAAAGAATTCCTGTGATTTTTTGTTTGGACAGAGCAGGTCTTGTAGGTCAAGACGGCGCCACCCATCACGGAGTGTTCGATCTGGCATTTTTACGTTGCATCCCCAACCTAATCATCTTTGCTCCTAGAAATGAAATAGAACTCAGAAACATCATGTATACGGCGCAATTAGGCCTTTCCAACCCTATAGCAATCCGATATCCAAGAGGTCGTGGAAAAAACCTTGATTGGAAAAAGCCCTTTTCCAAAATCATCATAGGAAAAGGAGAACAATTGACATCAGGCGACAAGATTGCCGTTATATCAGTAGGGACCATATCAGAAAATGTAACCGAGGCAATAAATTTACTCCCCCATGACGAAAAAATTGCACATTACGATCTTAGGTTTTTAGCACCTTTAGACACTGAGCTGCTCCATGAAATATTTAAAAAACATCAGGTTATTATTACCCTAGAAGATGGTGTATTAAAAGGAGGTATGGGAAGTGCCATAAGCGAATTTACCACCGAGCACCAATATAATAGTCAAAAGGTAATATCTTTGGGTGTTCCTGAACAATTTATAGAGCATGGAACCGTTGAAGAATTACAACAAATTGTAGGCATTGACGCCAATTCGATTGCTAAACAACTTGAAAGATTTTTATAACATAACATTTTTTAGCATTTTTGCACCTGACAATAAACCTATTATTCCGCTGATAATGAAAGGATACCTTATGATTTTTTGTGCTTTTTGTTGCTTTTTTACCCAAGCTCAAGACAAAGAACAACGTGTTTATACCAATCCTAAAACCCAAGAAGTGTATATTATTAAAGGGATGGATACCATTAATCTCACCAAGGTTATCACTGAGTATAAACCCATTCCTCCAAGATGGAAGAGAGTCAATAAAGTAGGAATGAATGTCAGTGAGATCGCCTTTGTAAACTGGAGTGCAGGGGGGAATAATTCCATCAGTGGATTGAGTAACGCCTTGTTTGAAAGAAATTACAAACATGAAAAGGTTCAGTGGAATAATGAATTGATTATGCGTTTTGGATTAAACATTCAAGACGGCCAAAAGATCAGGAAATCAGAAGATGCGTTAGCAATCAACTCTACCTTAGGTTTTAGAATGGATAACTTATCGAGTTGGTATTTCTCCGCTAAAGCGAATTTTAATACCCAATTCACCAAAGGTTATAAATACCCTGACCGAGACAACCCTATTTCTCAATTTATGGCGCCAGGATACTTTTTATTCGGATTTGGTAGTGAATTCTCTCCTGAGGGCAAAGACCTCAAACTATACCTTTCTCCCATCACACAAAAATCCACTTTTGTGCTGGATCAAGATTTGGCTGACCAAGGTGCTTTTGGGGTACGCAAAGCTGAGTACGATGCCAATGGTGTAAAGATACGAGATGGACAAAACGTAGTTACTGAAATAGGAATCTTAGTAACCAACTCTTATCAGACTAAGATCTATGACAATATGTTCCTTTCCAATCGCATAACCCTATATACCGATTACCTTAACAGTTTCGGAAATGTGGATGTCAACTGGCTCATTGATGTTGAATTAAAAGTCAACGAATATGTGGTTGCAAATGTCGGAACTCAATTGATATATGATAACGACATTAAATTTGAAGAGCGAGTATTGGCTAGTGGAGAGAAACTCTCTTACAGCCCTAAAGTGCAGTTCAAACAATCTTTAGGCGTAGGCCTGGTCTATAACTTCTAGACTACTTTTGCATTGATTTTATTATAGATCAGCAACGCATTCCCATCGGTTAGTCCTGCAATAAACTGGGCTACAGCCATTAAAGCTTTATATACACCTTGATCGAGCACTAGGTATTTTTTAGGGATAAGATGCATCACCAATACGTCGTAGCTTGTCGTCTTATTCTCCGCTGCACGGATAACCGCACCACAGAAGATATCTAACAATTGATCTAGTATTTTATACCCAAGAAGTTCTTTTTGAATCACTTCATCGCTCTGATAAATCTTTTTTACGCTCAAATTAATGATATCTTCGACCTGGGCTTTGTAAGCAGATTTTTCCAAAAGCGAACTGTGAAAATCTCCACTTAGGATATCCTGCTCATGTTCTAAAAAGACCCGAGTAGCGTCTTGAATAAGCGTACTGATTGAAAGAGCCCTTAAATACCCCAATCGATCCTCTTTAGTATCTAACGCATGGTACTTTTGAGTGTTAATACTGTCTTTGACCAATTTGATAAGATATTCTAATGCGAATTCTTCTTGAATAAGCCCCAGGTTAATACCATCCTCAAAATCTATAATGGTATAGCAGATATCGTCAGCGGCCTCTACCAAAAAAGTCAATGGATGCCTGGCAAATGAAATATCCTCACCATGACGCGTTTGTTTCAAACCAAGTTCTGTGGCAACATCAGCAAATAACTGCTTTTCAGATTGAAAAAAACCAAATTTCTTGTCAGCGATTTGTTTAGTGGGTCGTTTGGGTAGTGATTCCTTAGGGTACTTCATAAAAGCACCTAAAGTCGCATAGCTAAGTCGGAGTCCTCCGGAGATCCCTTGACGGGTTTCTGTGAGTATTCTAAAACCATTGGCGTTACCTTCAAAATCTATTAAGTCTTGGTATTGTTTATCGGTAAGTTGATCTTTAAAATTTTTTCCTGAACCTGTTTTAAAATACTCCCCTATAGCTTTTTCTCCAGAATGTCCAAATGGTGGGTTGCCAATGTCATGAGAAAGTGCGGCGGCCGCGACAATTGCACCAAAATCGTTGAATTTGTAGCCGTGGATCTCGTTTAAATAGGGATGTTTTTCAAGCACTTTCATTCCGACAGATCGCCCAAGACTACGTCCAACAACAGAGACCTCAAGACTATGGGTGAGCCTGGTGTGCACAAAATCAGTTTTGGACAAGGGAATCACTTGAGTCTTATCTTGAAGACTCCTAAATTCCGAAGAAAAGATGATTCTATCGAAGTCGACCTCAAATCCTAACCTCGTTTCATCCTGTTCTTTACGAAGCCTCTTATTCTTATCTCCATGCCGCTTTAACGACAACAATGATTCCCAGTTCATATGCTATAAATTAGTCCTGCAAGATACTGCTAAGATTGCGTAAAATTAAACTCCCATTGAAAAAACATCCTGGAATAAAAGCTAAATTTTAATAATTTTTTAATCTTAAATTGACACTAAGTTTACTACTAAGGCTAACCTTTGCATTTTATAAAACTACAGATATTTCATCAACTTTTAGTTTTTGTCGACTTAGTTTCTGAAATAGAAAGCTGCCTGTTGAAACAGGCAGCTTCATTTGTTTTGTTCAGTATTTTAATGTTCACTTCCTGAGAGGCTAATAGATTTATTTTCTGTAAATTAGATCACATTACCACCTCAATTATTTTTAATAACTTAACATACAGGAAACAATTTCTTAACTTTATTTACTGTTCTTTGCAGCGACAAAAACTAAAACATTAGAATGAAAAATTTGGTAGGGGCGTTTGTGCTTAGTTTATTTATGTTATCCATTGGAAATGCACAAGATATACAAGGCCCGCGTTTTGGAAAAGGTATATTAAATATAACCGGTAAAGACAGCACTTGGAGTATGAATTTCACTACCAGATTCCAGTTATTGGGAAGTGCCACATGGCAGGAGAACGAAATTGGGAACACAGATTTTAACAGTAATTTTTCGGTCAGAAGGGCGCGTTTAAAATTCAAGGGGTTTGTATTTACTAAAAAACTTACCTACAAATTGGAAATTGGACTTGCCAATCAAGACATCGACGGCGCCTCCTATTATACCGACTATACCGATAAATTTATACAGGATGCCTACGTCCAATGGAATTTTTATAAAAATCTCAGTCTAAGAGGTGGACAGGCTAAATTACCCGGTAATATTGAACGAATTATATCATCCGGCAGTCTACAATTTGTGGACCGCTCCCTTTTAAATGCAGAATTCAATATCGGTAGAGACATTGGTTTACAATTGCTCAACGAACATTATTTAACACCCACATTTTTAATCCGCGAACAGTTTGCATTCTCACAAGGAGATGGCCGTAATGTAAGCATTGGAAATATGGGTGGGTATCAATATACAGGAAGAATCGAACTACTTCCTCTTGGTGCATTTAAAAATAACAATGAGATGAAGGGCTCTGCACTAGAGCGCGAGGACCATCCGAAATTAATGGTCAGTGTGGCTTATGATTATAATGACGACAGCGTAAAAACGCAGAGTAACAGAGGTGATTTCATGGAATTGGAGGATGGACTCTACCAAACTGACATTTCCACATTGTTTGCAGATGTGGTGTTTAAATACAAAGGGATTTCCTTTTTAGCAGAGTATGCTAACCGTTCAGCAGATGATCCAATAGCAATTGATGAACAAAACATCCCTACCGGAGATGTGGTTCAAACGGGTAGTGCATTTAACGTTCAAGGTGGTTATCTATTTGATAGCAATTGGGAAGTTAGTGGGCGTTTTACCAATCTTAATTTTGATGAGGTTGTACAGAGCACTATGGAAGAACAACAATACACAATCGGGGTGTCAAAATATATTGTTGGTCACAATTTAAAATTACAAACAGATATTAGTTATGCCACATTTGCGGATCAAAAAGATACTGTAATGGCAAGGTTGCAATTAGAATTACAATTTTAAAAGAAGAAGATTTAATAAAAATCTGAATATTATATTTTTAGCACTATGGAAAATATCTATTTACTTATGATTGTTGCCTTGGCCATTTTAGCCATTGGTGATCTAATAGTTGGGGTAAGCAATGATGCAGTGAATTTCTTAAACTCTGCCATTGGGTCTAAAGCCATCCCTTACAAAACGATACTCGCTATAGCATGTATTGGTATTTTTATTGGCGCGTCCTTCTCCAGTGGAATGATGGAAGTTGCTAGAAAGGGTATCTTTATTCCAGGGGAATTCATGTTCAATGAGATCATGATTATTTTTATGGCAGTAATGATCACTGACATTCTTCTATTGGACTTTTTCAATACACTTGGAATGCCGACCTCAACCACTGTTTCCATAGTCTTTGAGTTACTTGGAGCTGCGGTGGCAATTGCCTTAATAAAAATAGCAGGTAATGATAGTGAAACAGTTGCGGATATTTCTAAATATATCAATTCAGATAACGCAATACAAATTATTGTAGGGATATTGCTCTCGGTGGTGATCGCCTTTTCAGTTGGTGCCTTGGTTCAATTTATCTCTAGGCTCGCTTTCTCATTCCAATATGAAAAGAAAATGAAATATGCTGGAGCCATCTTTAGTGGTTTAGCATTAAGTAGTATCACTTATTTTATATTCTTTAAAGGATTAAAAGGAACTCCTTTTTATGAGTCAATTGAGCATTTAATAAACGGTAATGAAATCTATATTTCAATCGGATGTTTGGTGTTATGGACACTATTCTCCCAATTTTATTTAAAGGTTATAAAAAGAAATGTGCTAGTTGTCGTTATTGGTGCAGGAACCTTTGGATTGGCATTGGCATTTGCTGGAAACGACTTGGTTAACTTTATCGGTGTACCAATGGCCGCATGGCATTCCTACGAAGCTTGGGTAAGCTCTGGAGTAGCAGCAGATCAATTTGCGATGGTATCCTTAGCTAAAAAGGTGCCTACAGAACCCTTATTACTTTTTGCAGCCGGTGCCATAATGGTATTGACCCTGTGTTTCTCTAAAAAAGCAAAGGCAGTTACAGAAACCGAAATTGGGCTATCTAGACAATCAGAAGGGAAAGAAAAATTTCAACCGAATCTCTTGTCTAGACTTGTAGTACGTTTGTCCACAAAGACCGCACAAGGCATAAACCTTATTTTACCGAAATCAACCCAAAATAAAATTAATGCTCAATTTGCAAAACCTGTCCATGAAGGTAAAAACTCAAATGACAAGGACGCACCTGCTTTTGACCTTATCAGAGCTTCGGTAAACCTCATGGTGGCGGGAGTTTTAATTGCGATCGCAACGACTCAAAAACTACCATTATCGACAACTTATGTAACCTTTATGGTAGCCATGGGTTCATCACTTGCAGATAGGGCCTGGGGACGTGAAAGTGCTGTTTACCGTGTTGCCGGAGTATTTAATGTAATCGGCGGTTGGTTTTTTACCGCTATTATCGCCTTTTTAGCATCAGCTATTATCGCTTATTTAATTTACATCGGAGGTCCAACCGCTATTGCTATTTTATTATTTGTAGCAGTGTTACTATTAGCCAGAAACTACATAAGCTATAAGAAAAAATCAAATGCAACTAGAGAGGAAGATAGCTTAAACAAGGCCGAAAGTAGTTCAGTTCAAGGTGTTATTGAGGAAAGTGCAGATAATATCGCAGCAGTAGCCATTCGCGCTAAAAAGATCTATATTGGCTCTATGATCGGACTCTCAAAGGAGGATCTACCACTTCTAAAAAAATCTAAAAAAGGAAATGCAAAACTCAGCGCAGAAATTGATGATCTGCAAGAAAGTGTCTTCTATTTCATTAAGAATTTGGATGATTCTAGCGTTGTGGCTAGCCATTTTTACATCAATATACTGAGCTATCTTCAAGATATGTCTCAGTCCCTTGAATACATTGGTAAGGCCTCCCATAAACACGTAAATAACAATCACAAAAAATTGAAATTTAATCAAACTCGTGAATTGTTAGATACTCAGAATGAAATCGAATCTTTATTTAACAATATTAAAGAGACATTCGACAAAAGAGCATTTGAGGACATCCATGAGTTGATACAATCAAAAGAGTCTTTACTATCGAGTATCAATAAAAAGATCGAAAAACAAATCTCTAGAACAAGAACTGAAGAGTCAAGTCCGAAAAACACTTCCCTGTATTTCAACTTGCTTACTGAAACCAAAGATCTTGTGGTAGCAACGATGAATTTATTAGAACTTTATCACCAGCAATATATTAATGCAGGTTCAACAGAAGTTCCACTACCAGAGAGTACTGAAGAAAACGAGTGAAAACTCAAGTAATATAAACTTAAAGGGCAGCTATAGGATCTAAACAAACCCAAATAGCTGCCCCTTTAATTTTAGGCCAATACGGCTATACTTTAATTTTTTGAGCGCGGTCTACCCTTAGCGACCCATTTCATTTGCGGTTCTTTCTAATTCATCATACCACGCTTGACCAAATTTTTCAATCAGGGCTTGTTTGACAAACTTATAGACAGGAACTTGAAGTTCTTTCCCTAGTGAGCAAGCATCATCGCAGATATGCCATTTATGATAGTTCACTGCCGCGAAATCTTGATATTGCTTAACACGAACAGGATACAGGTAGCACGAAATAGGTTTTCTCCAATTTATCTCTCCTGCATTATATGCTTGTTCAATACCACACATGGCAATACCTTGATCTGAAAAGGTAACATAGGCACATTCACTTCCTCCAACCAGTGGGGTTTCCCATTCCCCGTCGAATCCTTTGACAAAAGTGCCTTGCGCCTCAATTGCGGCAATACCTTCAGGTCTTAAGAAAGGTTTAACTTTAGGATAAATATCAGCTAAAATTTGTGTTTCCTCATCCTCAACTGGAGCTCCTGCCTCTCCATCAATGCAACATTCCCCTTTACATGCCGTAATGTTACACACAAAATCATTTTCTATGATTTCTTCCGATACTATGGTTTTTCCTATCTGAAACATGCTGCAAATATACTTCTTTTTACAGACAAAAAAGTGATCGTAGCACTTTGGTCTAGGACGTCCACACTGCGGTTTGAATTTTAAATTTTGAAGTAGCCTTGTCGATTGGTCAAGAAACACCATAGGTTATGGGCCTACTGAAACTGACTTCGTTACCAATGTACCCCTGTGAAAATTAGATAAACATTTTCGTGATAAATGATAAAATTAATCGAAATGTTGTTATAGCTTTGCATCGTTTTTTAACTAAGAAAACCATGAACTTTGATTTTAAAGAAATTATAACTGCCGGGATGATCCTCTTTGCCGTAATTGACATCGTTGGAAGTATTCCCATCATTATCGATCTGCGCAATAAGGTAGGTCATATTCAATCTGAAAAAGCATCGTTTATTGCGGCTGTTTTGATGATTGCTTTTCTATTTATCGGAGAAACCATCTTAAATTTAATTGGAATTGATGTGAACTCCTTTGCCGTTGCCGGTGCTTTTGTAATTTTCTTTTTGGCCATCGAGATGATATTGGGTATTTCCCTGTACAAGGATGATGCCCCCTCAACTGCTTCAGTAGTTCCATTGGCATTTCCTCTTATAGCAGGAGCAGGAACCATGACATCACTTTTATCACTCCGGGCGGAATATTATGTGGAAAATATCATTGTAGCCATCTTAATAAATGTCGTTATAGTATACATAGTGTTAAAGTCCTCGAATACAATAGGAAGGTGGCTAGGAAAATCAGGTTTAGCTGTGATACGAAAAGTATTTGGCGTAATTTTGTTGGCCATTGCTGTAAAGTTATTTGCAAGTAATGTTACAGGTTTATTTTAAAAAATTCATACATGAAAACTTTTATCGTAATTCTCGTTCTTATTGCCTTTAGCATGATTGGTGTAAACATCAGTATGTTGGACTTTGAAAAACCATTAGAAGGTGATAGCCTTGTCGCTGTTATAGGAATTGGCGCCGCATTGGCAGCTGTGCTACTTTTAGCCATTTTCTGGCAATCTAAAAGAATACAACAACTGGCCAAGGAAAAGAGCAATGTATGATGCATTAGTCATCGGCGGGGGCGCATCAGGCCTCCAATGTGCATTGGTTTTAGGTTCCGCGATTAAGGCTCCTTATGCTTCTAATAAGCGCATTGGAATAATCATGCATCAGAAAACCTCACATCTACAATCTGCACTTTTGAACAATGTTTTAGGTATTGCATCACAAACTTCAGGAAAAGACATCTTAAGTACTGGAAAGCAACAGTTAATGACAAACTATCCACATGTTGAGCAAATAGCAACAGAAAAAGTAACTGCAGTTGAAGGTGAAGAAGGTAATTATACAATCACGACCAACAAGGGCAGTTATCAATCGAAAATTGTTGTGATTGCATTGGGATATACCGATGTATTTTCAATCGAGGGTCTATTAGAATATGTAGAACCCCATGCCCTTAGTCCTTTAGAAAAAAACCGTATTCAACTTAAGAACGTTCAGCACAAAGTTAAACCAGGCTTATATGTTGCAGGAACCTTGGCCGGGTGGAGAAGTCAATTCGCCATCGCTGCAGGAAGTGGGGCTCAGGTGGCCACCGATATTCTTACTTTGTGGAATGGCGGAAAGCATACCAAGGTACATGACAAATTAGTTTCCTAAAGTATCTTAAAGGGTTTTAATTAAGCCTTATTGATCATCAGCTTTGGAGTGATCTGCCACTTCTTCCGGTGCGATTTGTTTTTCAATCAAATGCAAAACTGCTTCCAACATAGGATCGTCTTGGCTAAGGATTTGCTGTTTGACGTTTTCATCAAACAACTGTTCAGCTAATATGGCTTTGATATGTAACTTTAATTCTTCTCGGTAGGGGTTCAGATCAATCTTAACACCTTTATCATCGGCATAATAGAAGAAATCATCAACCATTTGATCATCTACAAAAACGGTTCGCTGAAACTCGTCGGACCCAAGGTCGGTGTACAAATCACGGTGGCTGTCCAAATATTCAAAAACATAGAAGGACATAAATCCAGAGTCCATTAGGGTGTTGACCCAACTATCTACTCTTGATGAGCCTATGGGCACAAAAACATCCGGTATGATTCCACCCCCACCATAAACGATTTTACCCTTCGGAGTCTTATAAATCAAGGAATCCTCAACCTTTATACTATCTGCAGATCGTAATTCTCCATTTTCAAAGCGTTGATAAAACTGATTGTAATAATCTTTGGTACCATTTTCATAAGATCTTTGAATAGATCTACCTGTTGGAGTGTAATACCGAGAAACAGTCAAACGAACAGCAGAACCATCTCCTAAGCTCATCTCACGCTGCACTAGGCCCTTTCCAAATGATCTCCTACCCACAATAATTCCACGATCATTATCCTGAATGGCACCAGCGATGATCTCACTTGCAGAGGCTGATTTTTCATTGATCAAAACATAAATATCTTGCTCTTCAAAAACACCCTGCTCAGTAGCATAAGCCTTATTTATGGCACCACTTTTATTTTTTGTAAAAAGTATAAGCTTTCCATCTTCTAAGAATTCATCAGCAATTTTTTCAGCAATACCTAAATAACCTCCGGGGTTATTGCGAAGATCCAATACTAATTTTTTTGCGCCTTCTTCCTTTAACCTCAGTAAGGAAGATTTAAACTCATCAAAGGTGGATTCTGCGAATCGATTTACCCTGATATATCCAATGGAGTCCTCGATCATAAAAGTCGCATCCACACTTCGCAAAGGTACTTCAGAACGCTCAATGGTTAGTTGAATGGTTTTCTCTTCTATAGGTCGATATATGGTCATATCGACAAGTGTATTTTTATCTCCCTTTAAAATATCTACAATTTCATTGCTGCTTAGTCCTCTATCGTAAAGAGTATCTTTATTTGCAACCAGGATACGGTCTCCTGAACGGACACCTGCTTCCCCGCTTGGTCCACCAAGAATGGGGCGAATAACCACAAGGCTATCTCTATACATTCGAAAACTAATCCCAACACCTACAAAGTCTCCTTTCATGTTTTCGGCAACCCTTTCAGCTTGCTGCTTTGGAATATAAACGGAATGGGGATCGAGTTTCTCTAGTATGTTATTTACAGCAACATCAACAATACTATCGGTGTTGACATCATCCACATAATCGTATTCGATATAATCAATTAGGCGATGAAGTTTGTCTTTCTTAGAATTGGTTGAGAAAAGCTTTTCTCCCGCATCATTGTAGTTTAAATTACCGCCAATATAAATTCCGGCGGCTAAAGTAGCTGCTAAAATAAAGGGCAATAAATAACTTCTCATTTTAAACATTTACTCGTCTTCTATATCAGGCATATGTAGCATTTCTACTCCTGCTTTTTCCAAAAACTCTAGGCCTTCGCTATCTTTATATGCGTTTAAATACACCACTCTTTTAATCCCTGCCTGGTGGACAAGTTTACTACACTCCTTACAAGGAGATAGGGTGATGTACAAGGTGGCACCAACACAGGACTGGGTCGAAGAGGCTACTTTTAAAATCGCATTAGCCTCCGCATGCAAGACATACCACTTGGTATATCCTAATTCGTCTTCACAGTAATTTTCAAATCCAGTAGGTGTACCATTATATCCATCAGATATTATCATTCTATCTTTTACAATAATCGCGCCAACTTGTTTACGCTTACAATGAGACAGTTTGCCCCATTCTAAAGCCATTCTCAAATAGGCCCTATCATAACGTTTTTGTTTCTTATCAACCATAGGTATTGAAGTCAAAAAAAGCAACGAACTTCGTTGCTACCAAATTTAATGGCTAAGATAACGGCTTTATCATTTAATCACAACATGTTAAAGGGATAAGAAAATAAATTTAACACTTAATAGGGAGTGGTGTAAAAAAGGTATTCTCTTAGCTCACAAAACAGGTTTCTACGAGCATTGGAATCACTACACCAATAACAATTGAAGCAACAACCAAGATCCAGTCTCTTTTGTTAAACCTAAAAACAGTTTGCAATATAAAGGCTGCAAGCAGCACAAGGAAAACTACAATCAATTGGGCTGCCTCGATTCCCAAGGCAAACTCAAGAAGTGGAACGAATTTATTTGTACTCGATTCTACTATTTGTCTGAAGTATGTAGAAAACCCGAGACCATGTATCATGCCAAAAAACAGTGTGGCAAAGAAATGAAGTCCAAATTTTTCACTGTAATTTTTTCTCCCTGCGGTAAACACATGAAATAAAGCGGTGGCGAAAATAGTTATTGGAATCAGACATTCGACTAAGGATGAGCTAATATGCACGACCCCATAGGTTGCCAACAGCAATGAGACAGTATGCCCAATAGCGAATAAGGTTACCAGCCAAAAGGCACGTTTCCAATTCGCAAAGGTGTACGGTACAATGAGCGCCAGAAAGAACAAAAGGTGATCGTACGCGTTAAAGTCAAAAACATGGTCGAAGCCAAGCTTAAAATAGAACCAAAATTGATCCATATTGATAGGTTTACGGGTTATTCAAACTTACAATTAATTTAAGGCAAATCAAATACCAGAATTTTTTTCGAATTCCTATATTTCTAACGCCTTTTATTCGTGATTGTTATTGGAAAGGAGAACGGATAAATGTGATGTTAGTAAGGTAGCACTTTCCATAGGTTGTTCAATTGGGTAAAAGACGCTAAAGCTGAGCCTTACATCCCGCGTTCTTTCTGGATCTGTTCGTAGGCCATTTGCACCTGTCTAAATTTTTCTTCAGCACCTTTTTTAATCGCTGGATCCTTGGTGATTACTTTATCTGGATGATACCTTTTGACCATGTTTCTATAAGCAGCTTTAATCTCTGAGTCACTAGATTCCGGCGCTATTTCTAGTATTTTATAGGCGTTGTTAGTGGATTTCACAAACATGGCCATGATGCTCTCAAAATCCTTAGGATATACCCGTAGGTAACCTGCGATTTCTTTGATTTTTTCCAATTCTGCCTGTGAAATTGTACCATCCGCCTGAGCGATTCCAAAAAGAAAATGCAGCAATTGAAGTCGAACCTCGTAACGCGTACGTTGATTGAGATAAGCGCAGATATTAGCAGCTGAAACCACACGTTCTTTTACCACCTCATTAAAGGTTCTAAAAATAGCATTCGCTTTTTCAGTGCCGTAGGTGGAGATAAAATAGTTCCTCACATAATATAACTCGTTTTGATTCACTGTTCCATCGGCTTTGATCACAATGGAACACAAGGAAAGAAGATTCAACTCGAAATCTGCTGGTGAAACCTGTCTCCGATCATTTATGATGGTTTGCATACGGACTCCTCCACCGCTTAATCTATCAATTAAGCTTCCAACTATAAATCCGACAATAAGGCCGGGGAAACCGAGAAAAAAATATCCTCCGAGAGTGAAAATCAATTTAAACATTCAATACCATTTTTCGATTGCCAAATATAAGATTAAAAATGTTCAGGCTAAAAACTATCCATTGTTGTATGCCAGGCTGAAAAATAGCCAATTCCGATATCAACCACGGTCATTTCAGTGAAATTCTTAACTGAAAGTGTAGGTTTTTAATTATCTTTACGACTTATATTTAGAGGAAAATTTTAATTTAAAATAAAACGACTATGTACCCAGCGGAATTAGTTAAACCAATGAAAGAAGACTTGGTAATTGCAGGTTTTGAAGAGTTATTGACATCTGAGGCTGTAGATGAAGCAATGAAAAAAGAAGGCACTACCCTAGTAGTTGTAAATTCAGTTTGTGGTTGTGCTGCTGCTAATGCAAGACCAGGTGCAAAAATGAGTTTAAACAACGGCAAAAACCCTGACAATCTATATACTGTATTTGCAGGTTTTGATAAAGAAGCAACAGACAAGGCAAGATCTTATATGTTACCCTTCCCTCCTTCTTCACCATGTATGGCACTATTTAAAGATGGAGAATTGGTACACATGTTGGAAAGACACCATATAGAGGGTAGACCTGCTGAAGTTATCGCAGATAATCTTGCTGAAGCTTATAACGATTTTTGTTAAGTTCAAGTAAGGAATAATCTTAATCTAACCACGTTTTAAACGTGGTTTTTTTAATTCGACTATCATGAGTAGAAGAATCTTATTTGTGTGCACTGGGAATTACTACCGGAGCAGATTTGCTGAAATTTTGTTCAACGCCTTATCTGAGCAACAAGGTCTATATCACCAGGCTTTTTCAAAAGGTTTGCGGCTCTCAAAAAACAACAAAGGTCCCATTTCAAAACATTGCATCGCCTATTTCAGCGAGCAATACCCTAATTTGAAATACGACTTGAGAATGCCTATTCCATTTGATCAAGAGGATTTTGACTTTTACGACAGTATTATCCTTATGGATAAGACTGAACATCATCCGATGATTGAAAAGCGCTATCCGGAACAACAAGATAAGGTAACCTATTGGAATATTGTTGATGATTATATCAAGTCACCAGAAGACGTACTACCTATTCTTGAGAAAAAGATCATAGAGCTGACCAATGAATTGAAAAACAACTAAATCTCAAAAACGTACCATGAGAAAAATAGTAGCGTATCCACTCTCGGTAATTTACCTATTATGTTTTGGACTTCTTCTAGTTATATTCCATCCCATACAATGGATATCCCATAGGGCATTTGGTTATCAAGCCCATATGCGATCCGTTGAAGCGCTCAATTGGTTTTTAATGCATAGTTTACTGATTTTAGGGAATCGCGTTCACTTTAAAAACCCCTATACGATCTCAACACAGACCCCGTGTATTATCATCGCGAACCATCAGAGCATGTACGACATCTCTCCAATTGTTTGGCATATGAGAAAACACGATCCTAAGTTTATCAGCAAAAAAGAACTAGGAAAAGGAATTCCCAGCGTGTCTTATAACCTTAGACACGGTGGAGCAGCACTTATTGATCGCAAGGATAAGGAGCAGAGCTTTAAAGAAATTCTAAAACTTGCTAATTCTGCCAATGAGAATGGTCGTTCGGTGGTTATATTTCCAGAAGGAACCCGATCTAGAAATGGTCAACCAAAGCGATTCCAACAAGGTGGGTTAAAGATCTTACTTAAAAAAATGCCCCATGCAACCCTAGTTCCAATCAGCATAAACAATTCATGGAAAACCCTTCGCTACGGAAAGTTTCCTTATGGGATTGGCTATACATTGGAATTTGAAGTTCACGAGCCTATTACCACTAGAGATTTACCTCCGGAAGAACTGATTACTAAAGTTGAGCAGACTATCTTTGCAGCCATAAAACCTTGAGCATGGACAACGTCCAAATCATAGAAAAAACCATAAGTTTTGTCAAACAAACCCTCAAAGAAGCTGAAGGGGGACATGACTGGTTTCACATACAACGCGTGTTCAACAACGCCATGCTTATCGCCAAAGATGAAACCAAAGCATCACCTCTTGTGGTTGGTCTTGGTGCCTTACTTCATGATATAGCAGATTCCAAATTTCACCAAGGTGATGAGACAATCGGCCCTAAAATAGCACAGAATTTTCTAGAAAGCCTCGCTGTTCAGCCCTCAGTAATAAAACAGGTGGTTGCGATCATCAACAACATTTCATTTAAGGGCGGAAATTTCAAACAAACTTATCAAAGTCTCGAACTGCACATCGTTCAAGACGCTGATCGCCTGGATGCCATAGGAGCCATAGGAATTGCGCGTTGCTTTAATTACGGTGGGTTCAAAAACAGAAAGTTATACGACCCTGAAGTGTCACCAAACTTGCAAATGAGCAAGGAACAATACAAAAATAGCCAATCCCCTACAATCAATCACTTTTACGAAAAGCTGTTGCAGCTCAAAGACAGAATGAATACCGAAACAGGCAAAAGGATCGCTGAAAAGCGTCATGCATTCATGGAATTGTACTTAGAGCAATTTTACGCAGAAATCGAAGGCGAGCGGTAGCCATCTATACTAGTTCTGTCAAAAACTCATGTAAATTATCTTCATGCTCGAGATCCAGCTTCTTTCGTAGGCGATATCTTAAGGTTTCTACGCCTCGAACTGAAATATTAAGTAATGGCGAAATTTCCTTATTACTCAAATCCATTTTTATAAAAGCACATAGCCGCAACTCCTTTTTGGAAAGATTAGGGTATAATTCTTTGAGTTTTTCAAAAAACTCATGATGCACCTTTTCAAAATTTACATCAAAGACCTCCATATACTCTTCCCCAATTTTATGTTGATGTAGCTTTCTAAATATTTCCGTGATTTTTTCTCTGGAACTTTGAGTTTTAACCAAGCTGCGCAATTGCTTTAAATCAAACTGTAAATCATTGAAAATATCCTTCTTATTAACTAATTGCATGGTGTAATTAGCCAATTCTTTACTCTTATCAATAATATCATTCTCTAAGAGTTCTTTATCCTTCTTAAAACGCTCCTTTTCATGTTGAAGTTTAAGGCTTTCAATTTCCAACTCTAACATTCGTTTAGCCTTCATGTTGGCTTTGTGAATCTTCAAATTTTCCTTCTCTATGGATCTTTTTATAAGCTTTGACCCCAACCATAAAAGACTTACAAATATTAGCAAGAAAAATATTCGGAAAAAAGTGGTCTGGTACCATTTGGGTAGGACTTCAAAACGATAACTCGTTTCTAAACCTTGATTACCTTTTAAGTCTCTACTTTTAACCGTGAATAAGTAACTACCTGGTTTTAAGTGCGCATATTCTTTAAAATTTAACTCTGTCCATTCGGACCAGCCAATATTCAGCCCCTTCAAACGATATTTATATTGAATTTCACTTCCAGAAATTAATTCGGGAACAGCATATTCGAAACGAATAAGGTCGTTGTCGAAAGGTAAACCTATAGTGTGCTCTGGATGAAGTGGCAGTTGCCCCTTCTCTTGATTATAAGATTTGGTAACACTATTGATAACAGTCTTGGCAACGACATCATGATTCCTCTCCAAATCAAAAAGAAATATCCCATCAGTGGTTCCCATTAATACTTTGTGACCTTGAATAGGTAGTACGGCTTCCATTCCCCTATTGAGCTGACCTTTAACCTTTAAAAAAGGTCTACTAACAACACCCTGGAGGCTATCTGTAGAAGTAAAATAACCCAGTTGATTATCCTGAACGACCCATGTAGTGTCTTTATGTTGTATGATTTTACGTGTATTTTTAGTAGTATCTAAAATGCGATTCAACGCAGCATAAGGCACAAAGGAATTATCAGGTTCGAAATAACTGTAAACGCCATTATTACTAGTAAATACAATATCATCGTTCCATCTAAATACGTTAATATTGTAAGGAGACTTAAAGCCATTTTTATCCGTATATTGATCAATGGAATTCACATGATCATATGAAGGATCGATTCTAATTTTAAAAACTCCCTTATACCCGTGACAAACCCAAAATGTATTAGGCTCATCTGCCGCTATAATATCCCTACTAGATTCCGAAAATCCATTTAACCTATTGCGAAGCGTGTATTTACCATCTTGAAACGAAATGACCGATAACCCTATATAACCACCAGCTAGAAACATATTCTCTTGTCCTGGTATATCAAGAATTCCCCAAATTCCAAAATTGGTAAGTCGAGTCACATTTTCATTTTCATAAACATAAAGTCCCTTGTGATGGCCAATGAATAATTTTCCATCCTTTTCAGTTAATGACCATGCCTGTCCCTGAAGTTCTGAGATTAATTCAAAACTAAAACCTCCAGGGGCATCTTCTGTGATTTTTGAAACAAACACCCCTTTATTTGAAGCTACAAAGAGACGATTACGATAGATAATCAGATCATAAACCTTAGTCGCATCAAAAAACTTTACACTCTCAGTCTTTGCATTGATAAAGTCCAACCCATTATACAACATAACCCATATGCCATTATCAACCGCCAAAAGATTTAATACGGAAGGATTCTGAATTTCAGCAAAAGTTGAAGGCACTTCAATACGCTTACCGTTAGAATTCAACATTCTAATCCTAGAACTCAATGTCCCTAATACAAAAGTATCTCCCTTATGAATTGAATTAATAATTTGGTCGCGATTCTGATCCTTAAAAACATCCTCCCAAAAAACAAGTTCACCAGTTTCTAAATTTCCTTTATAAATTAAACCATTCTCTAGAACAATTAAAAGCTCGCGAGGCTCTTTACTCGGCCATATTCCTTTAACAGCATTATCCATAATCGGCAATGCATCAAAAACCTGCGTCAATTGGGTGGTCTTAGGGTTAAAGCTTAGTATGCCTTTATGTATATCTTGAACATAATAGGTATCATTAACCACGTTGGCATACATAAAATCGACAGTCGAAGGAATAATCGTATTCCTGTTCTCACTAACAACTATAAGTTGTTTATAACATCTAAATATAATGTTCTCTCCAAGCTGATTTATTTGTTCAATATTCTCCAACTCTTTCCCCTGAAGTGCCAATTCCCCAATCATAGATTGATAGAAATAATCTCCAACACTGTCGCGTTGGATTTTTCCAAAATCGTTGTATCCTCCTGCATAAATAGTACCATTTTCAGCGGCTAACAGTGATCGTACTGAAGAGCTATTAGGCAGACCAACTGTAATCCAACGTTCTCCGTCATAAATCACAACACCATCATTATTTCCAAAATAAAGAACGCCATCAACCCCACGACAAGAAGACCAAAATTCAGAATCCCCCATATAATCCAAGCGGTCAAAATGAATAACTTCAGGCAAGTTGGCAATGGATTTACTTAAATCATAGAACGATTGTTGAGCGATGGCTGTGCATGACATACCTAATAAAATCCATTTAACTACGGATAATTTCAATTTCATACAGGAGGTAATTAGTTTATCAAATTACGTTATTTTAAACAAAGTACCCAAGTAATTGATTATTAACAAACATTTTAATCTGCTATTTATCAACTTTATAACTGAAATGACGTAGTCAACGCGTATTACGGTATTTTCTTGACGTATTCAAGGTGTAACCTTAAATGAGTATTCTTTTTTTTCAAATCATACATTAGTTGCATTAAATCTAACTGAGAAGACTAGAACTGTTTAACAGTATCATTATCTGATGTTATACTAGTCAACTTATAAACTAACTCAATTAATCTAATTAACTTATGAAACTAAAAAAGTATTTATGGTTCTGCTTTTGGTGCATCAGCACAACAGTTTTTGCACAATCTAATGAAATCACTGGTCTAGTTCAAGAAGAAAGCGGCGTCCCACTTCCCGGTGCCAGCATCCAGATCAAAGGTACCCAACGAGCAACAGTGACTGATTTCGATGGTAATTTCAGCATTCAAGGCTCAGCTGGTGAGACTTTACTGATATCCTATATAGGATATCAAACTCAAGAGATCATTATTGGATCCAATACCGAATTGGAAATTCAATTAATGTTAGACACTCAAGCTTTAGATGAAGTAGTAGTCGTAGGTTATGGCACACAGAAAAAAAGTGTTGTAACTGGTGCTATTTCTAGCATTAAGGGCGAAGATCTGGAAGATCTCCCAATTACCCGCGTAGAACAGTCCTTACAAGGAAGAACTTCCGGAATTACCATTGCTTCAAATTCTGGACAACCAGGATCTTCATCAACAGTACGTGTGCGCGGAATTACAACCTTTGGAAATAATAATCCACTTTGGGTGATAGATGGTGTAGTTGTAGATGCCGGAGGTATTGGATATCTAAATCAGTCTGATATCAAATCTATTGAAGTTTTAAAAGATGCTGCCTCTCAGGCAATCTATGGCGCTAGAGCAGCCGCAGGTGTTATCCTTGTTACAACAAAAAAGGGAACATCCGGGAAATTAACAGTAAACTACAATGGATACACTGGAGTATCCGCTGCAGCACAGAAACTGGATTTACTAAATGCTAGGCAATACGCTACATTAATAAATGAAGCCAACACCAATTCAGGTGGGGCTACTGTATTTCCAAATGTAGAGTCATTAGGAGCAGGAACAGATTGGCAGGATGTCATTTTCAACAATAGTGCTCAGAGAACTGGACAAGAGATAAGTCTGAGCGGTGGCAACGATGTATCAACCTTTTACGCTTCTTTTGGCTTTCTAGAACAGGAAGGTATTGTTTTATCTGATATTTCAAAATACAAAAGAAATAGCATACGTTTAAACTCTACCCATAAAATATCCAAGATGATTAGCTTTGGGCAAACTGCCGGATACTCAAGAGAAAAAAATGTAGGCATTGGGAATACTAACAGCGAATTTGGAGGACCCTTAAGTTCCGCGATTAATTTAGATCCAACTACACCCCTGATTGAAACTGATCCCGGTAAGTTAAATTCAACTCCGTACACCAATCCTTCCATTATAAAGGCGCCAAACGGAATGCCATATGGAATTTCGTCCATGGTTGGTCAAGAGATGTCTAATCCATTGGCATACCAACAAACTAGATCAGGAAACTACGGGTGGTCGGACAATTTTGTCGCCAATGCGTATGTGGAACTCGAACCTTTAGAAGGGCTTAAATTTAGAAGTACACTTGGAGGTAAGTTGTCCTATTGGGGCGGAGAGAGTTTTACTCCCGTATACTATTTGAATGCCTCAAATAATACATCTCAAAACAACATCTCTAGGAACACTCACAAAGGGTTTGGTTGGAATATTGAAAACACTTTATCCTATGATAAAGTACTTGGAAGCCATCACTTTAATGTCCTTTTGGGCCAAGGAACCTACGTTGATAATATCAGTAGCGGTGAAACTGTTACCTATTTTGATATCCCTACCAACAACTATAAAGAAGCATCCTTTAATTACAGCGTTCCAAAGGATCAAATTGATGCCTCTGCTTATACCAATCCGGACCACAGAGTTACTTCTCTGTTTTCCAGGCTGAATTACAACTTTGATGAAAAGTATATTTTTACAGGAATCATCAGACGTGACGGTTCTTCAAGATTTGGAGCTAATAATAAATATGGAATTTTCCCTTCCTTCTCCATGGGATGGGTGTTGACCAAAGAGAACTTTTGGAAGGAGAGTCAGTTGATCAATGTTTTCAAACTAAGAGGAGGATACGGAGTTACCGGAAGTGATGCTATAGGTGATTTTAGATACCTATCTACAATAGGAGATGGACGAAATTATCCCATTGGCACCGCTGGATCAGTTGTTATTGGTAATAGCCCGAATGCACCATCCAACCCTGATCTGAAATGGGAAGAAACAACACAAACTAATATTGGATTTGAAGCAAGATTATTACAAAACTTCAGTCTTGTATTTGATGTATATAATAAAACCACAAAAGGGATATTACAAGATGTTAGAATTCCAGGATATGTTGGAGCAACCGGTAATCCAGTTGGAAATGTTGCGGACATGGAAAATAAAGGAATTGATATCGAATTGGGTTACAACAAAACCTTTGGAGAATTCAGCATATCAGCAAATGCTAACCTTTCATACCTGGAAAATGAAGTGACTTATCTTGGTAACGATATCGAATATCTATCAGGAGGTCAAACTATTCAGTCAAGCACCTATCCAATCACCAGAACAGCTGTAGGACAACCGTATAATTCATTTTTTGGTTTTGTTACAGATGGTATATTTCAAAATCAACAAGCCATTAACAGTTATACCAACGCTGAAGGAAATCAAATTCAACCAAATGCTGTTCCCGGAGATTTCAAATGGAAAGATGTCGATGGAGACGGAAGTATTACAGAAGAAGATCGCGACTTTATAGGTAGTTCTATTCCAAAATACACCTATGGTTTCACGCTAAATATGGATTACAAAAATTTTGATTTGATGATTTTTGCACAAGGAGCTTCTGGCAATAAAATTTTCCAGGGTTTAAGACGTCTGGATATTCAAAATGCAAACTATCAGAGCGCAGCACTTAATCGCTGGGTTGGTGAAGGAAGCTCAAATAGTTTTCCAAGGCTGACAACCAATGACACTAATAAAAACTTCAGTAATCCTTCTGATTTTTACCTAGAAGATGGAGATTACTTAAGAATCAAAACCATTCAGCTAGGATATAGCTTACCAGATGATATTATATCAAAATTGGGTATTCAAAGACTCCGATTATATATCACTGGCGAAAACCTTTTCACTTTCACTGGTTACACTGGTTATGATCCCGAAATCGGAGGCGGTGTCTTGGGTATTGATCGTGGTTTTTATCCACAGGCAATAACTGGAATGTTAGGTGTTAATCTTCAATTTTAAAACAAAAAGAACATGAAAATTAAAGTGATAAAACAAACAATTCTAATACTTGGAATCTTAGCGATTACAGGTTCTTGCTCTAAGGATTACCTAGAGGTTCGTCCTGAAGGCACTCCATTAGAGGAAAACTATTATTCAACGCAAGAAGAAGCCTTTTCTGGTCTGATTTCAGTTTATGACGCTTTAGGAAAACAGTCCAAAGGTTTTGAAAACATGATCACCATGTTTAATGCAGGATCAGATGATCATTATGCAGGAGGTGGCGGCGCAACAGACGGAGCAGGTATACAGTCATTCTCTAACTATAGTCTTGACGCTTCCACCCTCCCTGCAAGTTATTGGAATGATTTCTACCAGGGTATATTCAGAGCCAATGTTTTAATTGACAAATTACCTGAGGTTCCCATGGAAGAAACCTTGAAACGTCGGTACTCTGCAGAAGCAAAAACTTTAAGAGCCTATTTCTATTTTGAATTGGTTCGCATTTATAGAAACATTCCTTTAATTGTGGATCCCTTAAAAACCTCTGAGATTTATGAAGTCCTACAGGCAGATCCGGCAGAGGTTTACAAACAAATAGAAACCGATTTAAATGAGGCCATTCCAGAATTACCTGTTAAGCTAGCCGACATTGAAAATGAAGCTGGGAGAATCACCCAAGGTGCTGCAATGGCAATCTTAGGTAAGGCTTATTTATACCAGGGGGAAAATCAACTTGCCGCCGAAACTTTGGCGCAGGTCAATGGTACCCCTGGAGGTACGAGTAAATATGGATATAAATTATTAGATGACTTCAGCAGTCTATGGACAATTAGCAACAAATTCAACACTGAATCCATTCTAAACTCCGCTCATACCGATAAATCCAACGCAGGATGGGGTAACTGGGGATCGGGTTCTGACGAAGGTAATTCTGTCAATATCATGGTAGGACCAAGAAATTACAATGCCATGGGTGGACCCGATTATGTAGCGGGTTGGAGTTTCAACCCTATTACACAGGATTTATATGATCAAATGGAAAATGATCCTAGATTTGATGCCACCATTGCCGATGTAAAAGCATTGAAAGAAGATGGATTGGCAGATTATTCACCAGGATACATGGATACCGGATATTTCTTGAAAAAGTTTATGCCGCTTAATTCTGATAAATCCACAGGAGGTGGTAACGTAGAATTGAATTTTAAACAAAATATGTATATCATTCGCCTGGCAGACACCTATCTTATGGAAGCAGAAGCATTGGGTGGTCAAGGTAGTCGTGCACAAGCATTGTTGGATGCTGTTAGAAGTAGAGTTGGCCTTGCCTCTGTTCCAGTTAGCCTAGATGCCATCTTCCACGAAAGAAGGATGGAACTGGCTGGTGAAGGTCACAGGTGGTTTGATTTGGTTAGGACTGGAAGAGCAGCATCAAAACTGTCTGACAGAGGATTCACAAAAGGAAAAAATGAAATCTTTCCTATCCCGCTCCAAGAATTGGAAAATACATTATTAGAGCAGAATCCTAATTATTAATGTTTTTAAAAATCTAAGGCTACATAATTACAGCCGTGAGTAACAATAGGGAAGTTATCGTTTGTAAATTTATGATAACTTCCCTATCTCAAAATATATTAAAACCAGTTATGAAACTACCAATCCATATTTTTTATACCCTCTTTCTAGTTTGTATATTGTTGAGTTGTTCATCGAACTCAGAAGAGCCCACTACGGATCCAGTAATTGAACCAACTCCAGAGGTTGTTTCTGATATTTCGTTTTGGCTGACTACTGGTGATCAAAACCAAAAATTAACCAAACAATCCACAGTAATTTCTTTCACCACAACGGCTAATAACCATCAGAGTATTACGATAGACCCGACTAAAACCTATCAAGTTGTGGATGGCTTTGGATTTACCCTAACTGGAGGAAGCGTAGAAGCAATTCAGTCCCTAAGTGAGACAGAACAACAAAGCCTGCTCCTAGAGTTATTTGGCAAAGAGGAAGAGTCCATTTCGATTAGTTATTTGCGCATCAGTATAGGAGCATCGGATCTCAATGAGAATCCTTTTACTTATAACGATATTCCAGAAGGCGAAACGGACCTAGAACTCAAAAATTTCAGTCTGGAAAAAGATCAAAAGGGTGTAATTGCCCTTTTAAAAGATATTATAGCCATAAATCCAGACATCAAAATCATGGCAACTCCATGGACAGCTCCCACTTGGATGAAGGACAACAAAGATTTTATTGGAGGACAACTTTTAGAGGAGTTTTACGCCGTGTATTCTAATTACTTTGTAAAATATATCCAAGCTATGAATCAAGAGGGAATATCCATTGATGCGATTACCATACAAAATGAACCTCTACATGATGGGAATAATCCCAGTATGTATATGACAGCAGCTGCCCAAGCACTGTTTATCAAAGACTATTTGGGTCCCGCCTTTAAGCAAGCCAACATTGAAACAAAAATTATAGCGTGGGATCATAACTGCGATCATCCGGAGTACCCAATTGAGGTACTAAGTGATTCAGAAGCTTATACATATATTGATGGCTCTGCTTTTCACTTATATGCAGGAGATATAAGTGCCCTAGCCACTGTTCACAATGCCTTCCCTGAAAAAAATGTGTATTTCACCGAACAATACACCTCTTCGGATGGATCATTTGATGGAGATCTGAAATGGCATTTAAAGAACGTCATAATTGGCTCAATGCGTAATTGGAGTAAGAACGCTCTAGAATGGAACCTGGCAAACAATGAACATTTCCAGCCACATACCCCTGGAGGGTGTACTGTATGTAAAGGAGGTATTACAATTGATTCGTCTGGAAAAATCACCAGAAATGTAGGATACTATATTGTAGCTCATGCTTCGAAATTTATTCCAGAAGGCTCAACTAGGATTCAAAGTAACATGACAAGTTCGCTTGAAAATGTTGCCTTTATTACACCGGAAGGTAAAACCGTAATTATTGTACTCAATAATGGAAATCAACTCGAAACTTTTAATATAAAACACCTTGATCAGTGGTTCACTACTTCCTTAGCCTCTGGCGCTGTAGGAACTTTTGTCTGGGAATAAACCAAAAACAAATGAAAAATCTAATCACCTTCTTTTTATTTATTGTCACCCTCACTGGATGGTCTCAAAACTTAAGAACAAAAGGTCAATCAATTGTCAATGATAAAGGAGATACTATCATTCTAAGAGGAATCGGATTGGGTGGACATATGTTGCAGGAAGGGTATATGCTAAAGGTTCCATTTTCTGGACAGCAGTATGTATTTAAAGAGCACATAACGAAACTAATCGGGAAAAAAGCTACGGAGAAATTTTACATTCGATGGTTGACTAATCACACTCAAAAAGCAGATATTGATTCATTGAAAAGCTGGGGGTTCAACTCAGTTCGTCTACCTATGCATTACAACCTATACACGCTCGCCGTAGAAGATGAACCTGTTAAAGGGAAGAACACCTGGTTAGAACGAGGGTTTATCCTAACGGATTCACTTCTTAACTGGTGCAGGGAAAACCAAATGTATCTTCTGCTAGATATGCACGCTACCCCTGGCGGACAAGGACATGATGTAAACATCTCCGATAGAGACCCTTCCAAACCATCACTTTGGGAAAGCAGAGAAAACCAAGAAAAGCTTATTGCGCTGTGGAAACGATTAGCGGAGCGCTACAAGGATGAACCTTGGATTGGCGGATATGATATTATTAACGAACCAAATTGGGCGTTTACCGGAACAAATAAAAATGGGATTGACGAACAAAACAACGGTCCGTTAAAATCATTAATGGTGGAGGTTACCAAGGCAATAAGATCAGTGGACAAGAACCACATCATTATCATTGAGGGGAATGGTTGGGGTAATAACTACAATGGCATACTTCCTCCATGGGACTCAAACATGGTGGTTAGTTTCCATAAATATTGGAACAACAATCACCAATCGGATATTCAAACCTATTTAGATATTCGTGAAACATACAATGTGCCTATTTGGCTAGGTGAAACCGGTGAAAACTCCAACGTGTGGTTTACCGATGCCATACGTTTAATGGAACAAAATAATATCGGATGGTGTTGGTGGCCGTTGAAAAAGTTAGGCTTCAACAATCCTTTAGAAATCAAGATAAATCCTGGCTATCAAGAACTCCTAGATTATTGGGCAGGGAAAGGCGATAAGCCATCTAAAAAACAAGCCCACCAAGCATTAATGCAACTTGCAGAGGACACTAAAATAGAAAACAACATCATTCACTACGATGTAATCGATGCCATGATTCGTCAAATTAAATCCAATCAGACCAAGCCTTTTAAGTCTATAACTATAGAACAAACAGCAACGCTGAATGCCGTGGACTATGACCTTGGTCAAATAGGTTATGCCTATTACGATAAAGATTTTGGAAACTACTACATCTCTACCGGGGAGGATAGAACACCGTGGAATCAAGGATATACCTACAGAAATGATGGAGTGGATATATTTCTCGATTCGAATAAAGATCTGTACGTAGGCAAATCCAGTGCAGGAGAATGGTTAAATTATACATTCAATATAGAAAAAACAGGTACTTATGAGATTGTTGTGCGATACCAAAACAATACCAAAGGGCTTGTTCAACTGGTGGCTAACCACAAAAGTTCGGTAAATGTGCCCCTAAATGAAAGTCAAAACTGGATCAATAGTGATGCCGCCAATTTACAGTTTCAAAAAGGAGAGAACATGCTGAAACTTCTATTTCTTAGAGGAGAAACGAATATTAAATCAATTAGTTTAAAAAAAATAAAATGACGAAGATTGCAATTTACGTAATACTTGCTTTAGTAGTAGGGTCTTGTAACACTCCGGACAAACATCAGGGGAAATCTGCAGAGCTATGGTTGACCTCTATGGATGAATCGGTATTGTTGGAGAAGATAGTAGATTCCCAAGAATCACATCCATCAGTTGACGGTACCACAGTAATCACTATTGACACTAGTACAACCTATCAAACCATGGATGGTTTTGGTTACACATTAACTGGGGGTAGCGCATTGCATATCCAAAAAATGGGTAAAAAAGCCCGGGCCAGTCTACTACAAGAGCTTTTCGGGAATGGACAAAATGAAATCGGAGTCAGCTATTTAAGAGTGAGTCTAGGGGCATCGGATTTGGATGAAAAACTATGGTCTTATAACGATCTTGAACAAGGAGAAGAAGACTTAAAGTTAAAACAATTCTCCCTTAGTTATGATACCCTCTACCTAGTACCCGTTTTAAAAGAAATTCTTAAGATCAACCCCAACATTAAAATCATGGGGTCCCCTTGGTCTCCCCCAGTTTGGATGAAAACAAATGGTGATACGCGAGGAGGAAGTCTAAAAGAAGAATATCATCAAGTTTATGCCGATTACTTTGTTAAATACATAAAAGCTATGGCATTAGAAGGTATTACTATTGATGCTATAACTGTTCAAAATGAACCTTTACATCCAGGTAATAATCCTAGCTTACTGATGAAAGCGGACCAGCAGGCGGTGTTTATAAAAAAATACTTAGGCCCTACATTTGAAAGAAATGATATCCAAACTAAGATCATAATTTACGACCATAATGCAGATCGAATCGATTATCCCATTTCCATTTTAGATGATCCTGAGGCAGCACAATATATAGACGGTTCCGCATTTCATCTCTATGGTGGTGAAATTGATGCTTTATCAAAAGTACACCAAGCACATCCTGATAAAAATCTTTATTTTACAGAACAATGGGTAGGGGCTCCAGGTGATTTTGAAAAAGAAATGGAATGGCATACAGAACATCTAATCATCGGGGCCACAAGGAATTGGTGTAAAACTGTACTCGAATGGAATTTAGCTTCTGATGAAAATCAAGACCCTCATACTGATAGAGGAGGTTGCGACCGCTGTTTAGGAGCAATTACTATTACAGGAGATGAAATTATCAGAAATCCTGCCTATTATATCGTAGCACAAGCCTCTAAATTTGTTCCTGCAGGATCTCAAAGAATCGCGTCCTCTTACAATGACTCTATACCAAGTGTGAGCTTTAGTAGAAAAGACGGCAAAATCGTAACCATAATGCTTAATAAAACAACAAAACCTCAACAACTCGAATTAGAACTCGGAGAAAAATCCATTTCAATTACACTTAAAGAAAGGTCGGTAGGTACCCTAATTCATTAGGGGTACATAAACTATTCAATCCTTAAAATATGGTCTCAGGTGTTGAGGAGCCACATAGTTTTACTTCCCTGTAAACTCAGCTTTTCGCTTCTCTAAAAACGCCTGAGTACCCTCTTTGAAATCCTCGGTTCCAAAGCATGCACCAAAGATTTCAATTTCCTTAGGATAGCCCTGATCCCCAAAGCCTGAATTCACCGCCGAAATCGCAGAAGCCACAGCTACCGGTGAATTATTTATGATTTTGGATGCGATCTTTTCACATAGTGGAAGTAATTGTTCTAAGGCTACCATATGATTAATGAGCCCCCACATCAAGGCCTTTTCTGTACCAATCATACCAGCGGTAAGAATCATTTCTAAGGCTCTTCCCTTACCCACCAACTGAGGTAAACGCTGAGTTCCTCCATATCCGGGTATTAGTCCCAAAGAAGTCTCAGGTAAGCCCATCCTAGCGTTGTCACTTGCAACTCTAAAGTGGCAAGCCATCGCCAATTCTAAACCACCTCCTAATGCAAAACCATTGATGGCTGCAATAACCGGAGTGCTAAGATTTTCGATCAAATTAAACAGTAATTCTTGTCCCTTGGCGGCCAATTGAGATCCTTCGTATTCAGAATAATTTGCAAATTCCGAAATGTCTGCCCCGGCGACAAAGGCTCTATCTCCTGCACCGGTAATAATGATAACCCTAACCTCAGCATCCTGGTCCAAAGCCACAAAGGCATTGTTCAATTCCTCGATCGTTGCTTTATTCAGCGCATTTAATTTTTTTGGACGATTAATGGTAATCACTCCAATTTGCATTTGCTGTTTAATTTCAATAGTAATATTTTCAAAATTCATATTAAAATCATTTAGTTATCGTATCCTTAGCTTCATTAAATTTAGGGAAAGTTATGGTAAAAACTGTCCCCTTATCTTCAACGGAATCCATATAAAGATCACCTTGGAAGGCTTCAACAATATTTTTCACCATACCGAGTCCGAGCCCCATACCACTAGTCTTTGTAGTGAACTTAGGTTCAAATATCTTTTCGTGGTTAGCTTTGGCAATACCAACCCCATTGTCTTCCACTGTAATTTTGATGTAGTCTCCCTCGGTAAATACCCGCACCTGAATTATAGGCTTGCGATCTTCTGGAACGGACTGCAGCGCATTTTTAACAAGATTCGTAATCACTCGTATGAGTTGAGTACGATCTAATTTGGCAACTATTTCTTCTTGATCACTGATAAATTCAATACAGTCTTCATTGAAAATTTCAACAGAAAGATGTACGACTTCAACCACATTCAAAAGCTCATTTTGCTGAGCAGGCATATTGGCAAAACTACCAAAGGCTGATGCGATATTACTCATCGTATCAATTTGCTGAATCATTATTTTTGCAAATTCATCAACCTTATTACTAATATTAGGATCTTCGGAATCGAACTTTCTCTGGAAGCTCTGAACACTTAAGCGCATCGGCGTCAACGGATTTTTAATCTCATGCGCCACCTGCTTTGCCATCTCACGCCAAGCTTGCTCTCTCTCACTTTTAGCAAGTAGAGCCGCACTTTTATCCAATTCGTCAACCATCCCATTGTACGCCTCAACCAGCGCTCCTATTTCTTCACTTGGTCGATCCAGATATATCTTTTGATTTTGCTTGGTCAATCGGGTTTGATCTAGCTTATCACCAATGGCTTTTAGCGATCGGGTAATGTAAGTAGAAATCAGATAGGCTAGCATAACAGCAATCACTAAAAGAATGACATAAACAGCCGATAGACGCATTAGAAATTGCCCCAATTCCCCTTCATTAAAAGTATCATCCTCATAATATGGGATATTCAAAATTCCGATAGGTTTGAACTTGGGATCCAGGATGTAACTATAGGAAGAACGAAAGCGATCGCCCGCAGCTTTAGTTCGTTCCACATAGCGTTTGGTTAGACTATTTTCGAGGCCGTGAAGCACGCTATTATCCAAATCCTTAACGCCGTTATCATAGGCCATTCTAGGTTTGGAGCTAATAATAAGCTTCCCATCTAAATCAAAAATATTAAAATTGATCTCTAAAACATCCGAAGCTTCAAAAATGACATTCTTGTATTCTAGGATGTACCTTAAGTTTTCGGTTTTTACCTCCCAAGTCGTATTTTTTAAGATATAATCTATTTGAGCATTGAGTTGTTCCTCCTTGCGTTCTAGATATACTCGGTGATAATCCTCAGCCTGCCCTTTATATTGAAAAATAGTCACTCCCGCGATCAAAACCGACGCGAAAACCACAATAAATATCATTGTAATAAAGATACGTGTGCGAAGCGATAGTTTATTGTACACCCTAAATTGGTTTTTGGACTTAAATATAACAATAATTAAGCCAGCTTAGTTATTCTTCTCCCGTATTCGTTTGTACAACCGTATCCCTAACATCAGTGCAATGGCCAGTACGAAAATCCCCACCATTCCAAAGATCCAGTTCAAACTATCCTTCAGGATGACTAGAAAGACTACCGAAAACAGTATTATGGTCGTTACTTCGTTCCACATCCGCATAAATTTTGAACTGTAGTTTACCTGATCGTTTTGAAGTTGTTTTAAAATTTGATGCGTTTTTAAATGGTAGAGTATCAGTAAAAAAACGAAAACTAATTTTATGTGCATCCAGCCTTGTTGCAACCAGGCCGGATTAATAATCAATAATAAAATAGCAAACAAAATCGCGAGAACTGCTGATGGCCAAGTGATGATAAACCAAAGGCGTTTGGCCATAATTTTAAGTTGATTCCCTAAAATTTCCTTTTCTGGAGAAGGCTTGCCAAAAGCTTCTATCTGATAGATAAACAAGCGAGGTATATAAAACAAACCAGCAAACCAGGTAATGACAAAAATTAGGTGTAATGCTTTGATATAATTGTAATATTCAGCCATAAGTTCTACGATTCTACGGGTTGGGTATTCAATTTATGTTGGATTTCTCGATTTAAAAAATAAGCGGTTACCACCGTTGAAAGCGCGTCAGACAAAGGAAAAGAAACCCACACACCAAATTCTCCATAATACCTAGGCAATACGAGAATCAAAGGTATAAAAAAGATTCCCTGTCTAGTTAAGGTTAACAAAAATGCGGGTAATGCTTTTCCAACCGCTTGGAAATAAGCAGCACCTATAAGTTGGATCACTACGATAGGCGTAGCGGCAAACACCCATCGCATTGCTTTAGGCGTATCGCTTAAGACCGCCGGGTCATCTGTGAACACCGAGGTGATAGGTCCCGGGAAAATCATAATTAATAAGAAAATACAAAAACCCAACAACATGGCGTATTTTATGGCCGTATTAATGGTCTCCTTTACGCGTTGATATTTGTGCGCCCCATAATTATATCCTGCAATAGGTAAAAACCCTTGGGTAATTCCAAGGACAGGGAACAGCGCAAACATCAACATTCTGCCGATAATCGCGTAGACGGTCACCGAAGATGCACCTCCTAGGTTGTACAATATGTTGTTTAAAAGTAAGTAAGTCACACTGACAATGGCTTGTCTTGCAAGGGTTACCCCACCCAACATAGCAATTTCAGTTACGATAATACGTCTTAAAGCAAAATCTGTAATACGCAATTTTAATTCAGAATTTTTTGATAGAAAATACCATACGATATAGCCAAGACAAAGAACGTAAGAGGCCGTGGTCGCCCACCCGGCTCCTAGCATTCCGTAGTCCAAAACATTAATCAAGAGATAATCCAGTAGAAGGTTTCCAACCGAGGGAATAATCATCGCAATCATTGCAAACTTAGGTTTTCCCTCTGCCCTAATGACGGTATTTCCCATCATACATAAGGCTAAAAAAGGAACCCCATATAGAACTACTTTATAATACACCTTTGCAGGTTCAAAAATCTCGCCCTTACCACCAAAACTAGGAATGATATCATCTACAAACCACAATCCAACAGTCACAAGAAGCACTGTTAATAGTATGGTCAGGGTAATTTGATTCCCAAAGGTCATCAGTGCTTTGGAACGCTTATCCGCACCCAAAGCTCGAGATATTATGGAAGAGCCCCCAATACCAATGGCCATACCCAGTGCGGCAATAAAAAATGAAACAGGAAGCACCACATTAATAGCAGCAATGGCAACAGAACCTATCCAATTCCCTACAAAAATGGTATCAACCAATATGTTCAAGGACATCACCAAAATACCAATGGAAGCAGGAACAGCCTGTTTAACTAGTAAACTAGCTATGCTTTCCTCTCCAAGGGCTTTCGATGAACTCTTACTCATGCCTTATGCATTTTGCGCGGCCAATGCCCACTGGTCAATCCAACGTGCCAGGACCTTAATCCAATCTTGGTCATCATTAAGACAAGGCACCACATGAAGCTGCTCACCTCCTTGGGCGATAAAATCTTCTTTGGCTTGAATCCCAATTTCTTCTAGAGTTTCAATACAATCTGACACAAAAGCAGGCGTAACTACAGCAAGCTTTTTAATGCCTTTTTCAGGCATATCATGAATCGTTTTATTGGTTGCCGGCTTGAGCCATGGATCAATTCCTAAACGCGATTGAAATGAGGTAGAATACGTTCCTTGTTTTAACCCTAAATATTCTGCCACCTGTTTGGTGGTCTCATAACATTGGTGACGGTAACAAAATTGATGTGCGGGTGAGGCCGTTTGACAGCAGCTCCCATCAATTTTACAATGGGATTTAGTGATATCAGATTTTCTAATATGCCGCTCAGGCAAACCGTGATATGAAAACAATAAATGATCCCACTCTTGAGTCTGCAGATAGCGTTGAACAGAATTTGAAAGTACGCGAACATAGTCAGAATGGTTGTAAAACGCAGGGATACTAGTGAACTGCATTTCTGGAAAATGATTTTGTCGTAACTCCTCCGCCAACACCAAAATAGTTTCGGTGGTTGCCATAGCAAATTGAGGATAAAGTGGAATGAGTAATACCTCGGTCACCCCCTGATCTTTTAAGGCTTGCAGACCAGACATAATAGAAGGATTCCCATAACGCATTGCCAAAGCACTTGGAATTGAAGTGAACTTATCAACTCCTTCCTTTAAGCGTTCAGAGAGTACAATTAAAGGTGAACCTTCCTCCCACCATATTTTTTCATAAGCCTCAGCCGACTTTTTAGGACGTGTGTTGAGTATTATACCCCTAACAATAAAACTGCGTAACCAATATGGAAAATCGAAAACGCGCTCGTCCATTAAAAACTCATCCAAATACCGTTTTACATCCTTGGGATCTGTAGAATCCGGTGATCCCAAATTGACGAATAAAACTCCTTTCATATGCTATTTTTTCTAAAAGAATTCTTTTGCAAAAGTACACATTTGCTATTCATAAAGCCCTTAGATCAGCTTAACTTTGGAGATAATGCTATTTAAAAAATTGATAACACCTAACCCAAATAAAAACTCTTCCAATGACTGATCATTAATCTCTTTTTAAACAGTAATTTATCCCTCCGAGCAGATGCGCAACAAACAAAGGTTCACTGTAGGACTCTTTGGTGTGCCCGCCACCGGTGTAAAACACCCTGCCGCCCTCAAACTCGTGATACCAAGCAATGGGGTGATGCGCTCCATTTGTTCCACCGTCATAAGAAGTCTCATCCAAATTGAGCAGCACATGAATATCATTACTAAGGTTTTTATAGTTATACCACTCATCGGTTCTTACCCAAGTAGACTCAGGCAGCATTTTTGTGGATACATGATTAGGATCAATCACTTTCATCTCAGCCTCTCTAACGTTTGGACCATTGGGATGACCTGAAAAATAGGCTCCTATCATTTCCCCGTACCACGGCCAATGGTATTCCGTATCTGTAGCGGCATGAATTCCCATAAAACTTCCTCCCGCATGCATAAAATCCTTCAGCGCCTCTTGCTCATTAGGACCAAGCACATCATTTGTTGTCGATAAGAACAATACCATCTTATAGTGTTTTAGATTCCCTGTATTGAAAGCGAGAGAATCCTCGGTATGGGTAATTTCAAAATTGTTTTGTCGAGCTAATTTTTCAAGTAAGGCAACTCCTGTTTCTATGGATTTATGTCGAAATCCGCTTGTCTTGGTAAAGACTAAAACCTGGTCGAGGTCAGAGGGAGTTTGCTGCGCCATACCGACTAAGAAACAGCATAAGCTAAGAGAAAGCAAGATTGTTTTTTTCATGTATTTCAGTTTTAGGTTAATGCCATTGTATATTTTTTAGGCGTGGTTCCATATTTCTTTTTAAAAGCTGCAATAAAATGACTCGAAGTACTATAACCGACCTTTAATCCCACCTCATTGACATTCATCTCCCCTGCCTCTAACAGCTTTCTGGCGTAATCCATTTTATAATCAAATAAGAAGCTATAAACCGAGTCACCGTAAACTTGTTTAAACCCTTCTTTGAGGCGTTTTAAACTCAACCCTATTTCATCAGATAATTCTTGAAGCGATGGCGGCTCGGACATTCTCGAGATTACGATGTCCTTAGCCTTACGAATACGACGAACATTATCCTCGTCCACCAAAAATGGGCATTGTTCAAAATCCGTATCTTCCGGTTTGTTAAAATACAGGGCTAGTAATTCATATATTTTTCCTTTCAAATATAAGCTTTCAATAGCGCTGTGCATGTTAAAATTCAACATTTGACTAAGTACAACAGACATGGCCGGATTAATCGGCATGGTCCCATAATACTTTTTATCGATGTTTTCTTTATCCAAAAAGTGAATGTAATCGGCCTCATCAGAGAATAAGGCGTGGAATTTCTGAATCGGAATTACAATAGATAAAATCCAAGTTTTAGAGTTGACTTCTAAATTAATAGGTAAATCTCGCTGTGGATTGTACAACAACAGAGCCTCATCTTCTTTTATATCTATGGCATAATTCCCCTGGTTATAATGAAATATAGCACGTCCTTTCAAGCAAAAATGAAATTGTATAAAACTACTATCAATTTGCTTACTAATATGCTGAATATCATTCGTTTCGTTCTGAGTCTTTAAAACTAAAAAACCTTGTTCAATCCCAATTTCCTGCATAGTTCTTTTCGCGTTACTTTTTAAATAAGTTTAAAGTGAATGTTATGTTTTTTTATTTAGAATGGTTCTAAACTTCTAAGACAAGTACACACTGCAACCCCTCAAATATACTGCTATTTAGCAGATAATTAAACAAAAGAATATGCCTTTTTCACCAAACGACATAAAAAGTACCTGTAGCGTTACTTTCTTTATATCTTTAGGTTTACTTTTGTAAACGATTTCAGAAAAAACTGAATGGAAGCATACAACATTTCTAGACATAATACTTTTTACGCAATAGGGATCAGTTATAAAAAAGCTGATGCTGCAATTCGAGGTAAGTTTAGCCTAAGCGAAACTGCAAAGCTTGGTTTGCTCAATCAAGCCAAGGAAGGCGGTATGGACGGGATTATGACCACCTCTACTTGCAACAGAACAGAGATCTACGGTTTCGCTCAGCATCCGTTTCAACTGATACAACTCCTTTGCGATAATTCCAATGGTAGCCTTGAAGATTTTCAACGTATTGGATTTGTATATAAAAACAAAGAAGCTATAGACCACCTCTTTAAAGTTGGCACAGGACTGGACAGTCAAATCCTCGGGGATTTTGAAATTATCAGTCAGATAAAACAAAGCTTCACTACTTCAAAAAAACTAGGACTGACAAACCATTTTTTAGAGCGGCTTTGTAACTGTGTGATTCAGGCCAGCAAACGCATTAAAAATGAGACTGAACTTTCTTCAGGTGCTACCTCTGTAGCTTTTGCTTCAGTACAATATATACTGGCTAGAGTACCGGAGGTTTCAGAAAAAAATATCTTGTTATTTGGTACAGGTAAAATTGGAAGGAACACTTGTGAGAATATGGTTAAGCATACCCGAAATGATCATATCGTACTGATCAACAGAACCAAAGATAAGGCCGAAAAAATTGCCGGTAAGTTTAATTTAATCGTTAAAGATTACAGCAATCTACAAGAAGAAATCAGTCAATGTGATGTTCTGATCGTAGCCACCGGCGCACAAAAACCCACCATTACAAAACAACTAATTCACTCCAAGAAAGAATTACTGATCCTGGATCTTTCCATTCCTCAGAATGTAGATCCAAGTGTTCAAGAAATGTCAAACGTCACCTTGGTCCATTTGGACCAATTGTCGAAAATGACTAATGAGACACTCAAAAGGAGAGAACAATTTATTCCCCAAGCCGAAGAGATTATTAAGGAGGTCACCAAAGAATTCAACGGTTGGTTGGAAACTAGAAAATTTGCTCCCACCATTAAAGCTTTAAAAAAGAAGCTCAATCATATGAGGGATGCAGAGATCGATTTTCAGCGTAAAAAAATTGAAGGATTTAACGATCAGCAAGCAGAGATTATCAGCGATCGTATTATTCAAAAAATAACCACGCAGTTCGCCAACCATCTCAAAGATAGCTCTGACACCTCAACAGAAAGCATTGAACTTATTAAAAAAGTGTTTCAATTAGAATTCTCAGAATGAAAAAAACCATTAAAATTGGAACTCGCGATAGTGTATTAGCACTATGGCAGGCGAACCGTGTTAAATCATTATTAGAAGCTGATGGTTATCAAACCCAAATCGTCGCCGTAAAATCTGAGGGAGACCTACTACTGGATAAGCCAATACATCAATTGGGCATTACAGGTGTTTTCACAAAAACCCTGGACATTGCCATGTTAAATGGCACAGTAGACATCGTGGTACACAGCATGAAAGATGTACCTACGCAACTCCCTCCAGGCATTGTAAAAGGTGCTGTTTTAAAACGAGCCAATCCAAAAGATTTATTGATTCAAAAGGAGAAAACCAAGGTGCTACCTAAAAAAGCTACCATTGCTACTGGAAGTTTGAGAAGAAAAGCACAATGGCTCAATAAATTCCCGGAGCACGAAGTTGCCAACATTAGAGGAAATGTACAAACGCGTTTACAAAAATTAGAAGACAGCCAGTGGAACGGAGCCATATTTGCAGCCGCGGGACTGGAGCGAATCAATCTTCGACCAGAAACCACCATGGAGTTGGACTGGATGATCCCTGCACCTGCACAGGGCGCGATGTTAGTAGTGGCAATGGAACATGACGACTATTCTAGAAAAGCACTTGAGGCACTGAATGACTATCAAACAGATCTCTGTACCACAGTAGAACGTGATTTTTTAAGAACATTGGAAGGCGGATGCTCCGCTCCAATTGGGGCAATAGCAACGGTAGATATCGATTACCTAACACTTGTTGCAGGTTTATTTTCATTGGATGGCAAACAAAAAGTGACCATCGAAAAAAAGGTATTGATTGAAAACTGTGAAGGATTAGGACATCTAAGTGCCTTAGAGGTTCTAAAGCAAGGTGGGGAAGCAATTATGAAAGTGATCAGGAAGGATTTAAAACTCTAATAAGACAATTAAGGGATCACTGCATTTAGCGAAAAAGGTTTGAGTTCACATTAATCAAAATTCTCAATAGGTATCATGATTGAAATATTAAGTACAAAAGAACTCGAAGTTACACAGAGGAATATTCTAGAAGAGGCTGGTATTGTTTATCATGAACATAACTTTATAAGTATTGAACCCATAGCATTCAAGGCTCCAAAGCAGATCAAAAATGCCATATTTACAAGTCAGAATGCGGTAAGATCCATCGTGGATGAAAATATTCAAATCACAAATTGTTTTTGTGTAGGTGATAAAACCGAGGCACTCTTAAAACACCACAACTTCAATGTTGTGGAAAAGGCGTATCAGGCCAGTACCCTTGCCAAAACACTAGTAACGCAATACGAAACGCATTCCTTTCACTTGTTTTGCGGAAACCTACGTCGTGAAGAACTTCCGGCGATGCTTAAAAAGCATCAAGTCGAATTGCATGAAACCCAGGTGTACCAAACAAAACTCACCTCAAAGAATATGCTTCGTAGTTTTGATGCTGTTTTATTCTTCAGCCCAAGTGCTGTGGAAAGCTATGCGCAACGAAATTTATTTGATGACACCATCGTCTTTTGTTTGGGAAAAACAACTGAAGCCGAGGTAAGAAAACATACCAAAAATCTCATTACTGCAAACAGAACGACTATTGAAAATGTTCTAGTTCAGGTAATCAAACACTTTAAAGAACATTAAAAGCATACTATTATGATAAAAAACGATCTTTTCTTAAAAGCTTTAAAAGGCGAATCGGTAGAAAGACCACCAGTTTGGATGATGAGGCAAGCGGGAAGATACTTACCTGAATTTATGGCTATAAAGGAGAAATACGATTTCTTTACACGTTGTAGAACTCCCGAATTAGCTGCAGAAATTACGGTACAACCTATTAGGATCGTAAAACCTGATGCTGCCATACTATTCTCTGACATCTTAGTGATTCCTCAGGCGATGAATATCGATGTAGTGATGAAGCCGGGACTTGGACCATGGGTGCCAAACCCCATTCGATCAGCTAAGGATGTTGAGCAGGTCATAGTACCGGAGATCAATGAAGAGTTGGGTTATGTCATGGATGCTATTAAACTAACCAAAGAAATGCTAAATGACGAGGTTCCTTTGATCGGTTTTGCAGGGTCTCCTTGGACGATTCTTTGTTATGCAGTAGAAGGACAAGGGTCTAAAAGTTTTGATAAAGCGAAGGGATTTTGTTTCTCACAACCAGAAGCAGCTCATGCCCTACTTCAAAAAATAACAGACACCACCATCCTTTATTTGAAGGAGAAGGTTAAAAATGGCGTTAATGCCGTTCAAATATTTGACTCTTGGGGAGGCATGCTCTCTGCTGTAGATTACCAGGAATTTTCTTGGAAATACATTAATCAAATCATTGAAGCACTAGCTGATAATACTGAAGTTATTGTATTTGGCAAAGGATGTTGGTATGCCTTAGGAGATATGGCTAAGAGCAAGGTATCTGCCATTGGTGTGGACTGGACATGTTCACCCGAAATTGCCAGACAGCTCACAGGAGGTCAGGTCACATTGCAAGGAAACTTTGATCCTTCGCGCTTGTTATCCCCTATTCCTGTTATCAAGAAGATGGTGGGTGAAATGATTGACGCTTTTGGAAAGGATAAGTACATTGCCAATTTAGGCCATGGTATATTACCTAATATTCCAGTGGATCACGCTAAGGCATTTATAGATGCCGTAAAAGAATACCGAGTAAAGTAGATGGATGTTGGTCGTATCATAAAGTCCCTTTCTCTAAGACAAATTACGGCCATTATAGGTAAGGTCATAAGCAGTCCAGTGTTGTTCTATTGTTTTGTGAAGGCTACAAAAAAATGTATTTCAATATGCGATAAACGCTTCGCAGGGGCGCATCACAAAAACAACAAGACCAATGCGTATCGCCACGCCTTATGGAATATGTCAATTGCCTTTGAATGTATCAAGTTAGGAAAAGACATTTCCATCGCTTTACTCTGGGCAAAAGAAATAACCGATTGGCACGAACAGGCCTTTGTCAACAAAGCTGTGGAAACCCATATGGATTTGCACAACAATAAGAAGGGTCGTCAATGGTTTAAACAAATGCACAAAGATGATCCCACTGGGGTCAACTATGATACTATGGATCAGTTTCTAATGGAAAAATTCAAATACGCTAAAAAGCTGAATAAGGATAGCTTTCAAGAGCATGCTTTTGAGGAAAATCTCGTTTATATTGAAGAATTATAGGCCTTAAACGCGTAGCTAATTTCCATCAGTACATTCAAAAAAAAGACGTAATGAAAGATAAATTCTACCAATACATTCTAGAGCTTCAGGACAGGATTACATCCCGATTAGAACAAATCGACACTGAGGCAAAATTTGAGGAAGATTTATGGCAGCGACCTCAGGGCGGTGGCGGAAGAACAAGAGTCATCGAAAACGGAAAAGTCTTTGAAAAAGGAGGTGTTAACATCTCCGCTGTTCACGGGCCGCTTCCGAAATCTATGCAATCATATTTTAATGTTGGAGATTGTGATTTCTTTGCCTGCGGACTCTCCCTTGTCATTCATCCTAAAAGCCCGTTTGTACCAACAGTTCATGCGAACTGGCGCTATTTCGAGATGTATGACAAGCAAGGGAATACCATTGATTGCTGGTTTGGAGGTGGTCAGGATTTAACACCATACTACTTGTTTGAAGAAGATGCTAAACATTTCCACGGCATCTGCAAAGAAGCTTGTGACAAACACGATACCTCATTCTACAGTGACTTTAAAGCTAAATGTGATCAGTACTTTTGGAATTCACATCGCAACGAAGCTAGAGGCGTAGGTGGATTATTCTTTGACTATTGTAAAGCGGACCAGGACAAAAGCATAGAGGATTGGTACAACTTCGTAACAGAGGTTGGGAATAGCTTCTTGGATGCCTATGTTCCAGTGGTGGAAAAACGAAAAGAATTGCCCTATACGGAGCAAAACAGAAACTGGCAAGAAATTCGAAGAGGACGTTACGTTGAGTTTAACCTTGTTCACGACAAGGGCACCTTATTTGGTTTAAAAACCAACGGAAGAATTGAAAGTATATTAATGAGTTTACCTCCCCATGTACAATGGGTATATGACCACACCCCTGAAAAGGGAAGTGAGGAAGAAAAATTAGTTGAGGTTTTATGCAAGCCTAAAGCATGGGTCTAGAACGCTTGTAAAACCTAAGGCACATTGTAACAAAAATTAAAAAACACACCAATGTATCCATTAAGAAGAAATAGAAGATTAAGAGCTAGTCAAGCGATTCGAAGTATGGTTCAAGAAACCATTATTAGTCCAAGTGATTTCCAAGCACCGCTATTTGTGGTTGAAGGAAAAAATATTAAAGATGAAATCTCGTCAATGCCCGGATATTACCGCTTCAGTTTAGACCTCTTGGTTGAAGAAGTAAAACTCATCTGGTCTCTAGGAATTAAATCTGTGTTGCTATTCGTTAAGGTTGAACAAAACCTAAAAGACAACAAAGGTAGTGAGGCCATCAATCCAGATGGCCTAATGCAACGCGCGATAAGATGCGTAAAAAATGCAGTCCCCGAGATGCTTGTAATGACGGATGTGGCTCTAGATCCATATTCTGTTTATGGGCATGATGGTATCGTAGAGAACGGTAAAATACTTAATGACCCTTCAGTAGATGCCCTTTCTCAAATGGCCTTATCACACGCACAGGCCGGTGCGGACTTTGTGGCACCAAGTGATATGATGGACGGTAGAATTCTAGCCATCAGAGAAACCCTTGAAAGCGAAGGATTTTACGATACCGGAATTATGAGCTACAGCGCAAAATACGCCTCAGCATTCTACGGTCCATTTAGAGATGCATTGGATTCAGCTCCGGTAGACTCTAAGGACATTCCTAAGGACAAAAAGACCTATCAAATGGACATTGCCAACAGGACGGAAGCCATTAGAGAAACACAAATGGATATAGACGAAGGTGCGGACATTGTGATGGTCAAACCCGGACTCTGCTATTTAGACATTGTTCGAGACCTTAAGAACACCTTTGATGTTCCTATTGCGGTATACCAAGTTAGTGGTGAATACGCCATGATCAAGGCCGCTGCTCAGAGAGGTTGGCTAGATGAAAATGCAATAATCATTGAGCAATCCATGGCCATTAAAAGAGCTGGAGCCGACATCATTTCCAGCTATTATGCCAAGGATGTCGCAAAACTGATATCTGGTTTTTAAATCACAATATGAATTCAAGACTTAGAAGTGATCTACTGCTTAATCTTTCATGAATTTTGCAGTAGAACCTTTTGAACCATCTGCTATGGCTACCACGTACAATCCTGGAGGGAAGGTAGACACATCAATTGACTTGTTATACGCATTGCCATAAGCAACTCTATTTCCCGAAGCATTGAAAATTTGGTAACCATCACTCTTTTCAGTGAGCCCTTTAATTTTAATTGTTGAAACCGCAGGGTTAGGATAGACCAAAATACGATCTGACTGCTGCTCAAAAACACCCTTATCCGTAGGTGTAATCTCTTGAACAAGAGTATGTTTTTTAAGTGTTTCTACAGCGACAATCTCACTTTCTAAAGAACGATTACCAGCAGCATCTATCGCAACAACTACAAATTGATAGGAAGTTTGTGATGCTAATCCTGTAACCTTTAATTGTGTAGCTTCATAGGTTCCTATTTTAACGCCATCCTGATAAACTTCATAGGATGTGGTCGCTACATTATCCTTAGAAGCATCCCAGTGCAATATCAAAGATTTAGTGCTGATCTCATGAGCCACTAAACCTGAAGGGATGCCTGGAGCCATCGTATCGACAAACTTAGTTCTAAAGCTAACCACATTGCTAAAATCAGATTCCGCAAGCTCTGAACACAAGGTTCTTACCTTCCATTGATAAACCGTATTTTCTTCCAATTGGGTTAATTCAAGATTGTTCTCAGTTACCAATACAGTTTGCCATTCTTGAAGACTTCCTTTTTTGTTTGATTGCGTTCTATAAGCAACTTCGTAAATAGCATCTTCTACAGATTCCCAAACCAAACTAACTTTTTCATCCTCTATAGATCCTGTTTTAAGTTCAGCAGGAGTTTTTAAAACACAATCGCTGGCTTTAATTCCAGTAACGATCAATGAAAAATCCTGATGATCAGTAAGTAGAGAACCTTTATGACTCACTTGAATAACATAAGTTCCTACAGCGTTTAAAACCTCAACTTTTTCAAAAGGATCGACATTATTTACACCTTGAACGGCCGCTGAATAACCATTAGTGGCTGTGAGCTTCCAAGGGTAAAATTCACCGTCCTCAGCCTCCTTAAGTATCACGATGTCTAAATCATTCACCAACACTGGAGTAGCATCATTAAGATTCCCTTTATTTTCAGTAGCAAACGCAGGATCTGTCCAGGATATAGAGGCCATTAAGGTCTCTCCTTCTTCAACTTGATATGTGTATTGAAGGATTTCACCATTAGCTAGGCTTGTTTCTTGAATAATACTGCTAAGACCAAGGTTAGAAATTGTTTGTGCTGCTCTTCTTGTATTGATAATTCCCCATCCAAATCGCGCATCTGGTCCAGGGAACTCTCCAGCCTCATCTGCCGTGTGTAAACTCAAACCTTTTAAGGTAGCAGCCCTCATAAAGTCACCGTGAGTTTCTTTGTAATATTGTTGTAACAAAAGTAATGCACCAGTAACACCCGGAGCAGCCATAGATGTTCCGGATTGTGCCAAATAACTCGTATCATTATCACTATAAGCAGAATAAACGTTTACACCCTCACCAGTAATATCCGGTTTGATACGCCCATCATCTGTAGGGCCAAAGTTGCTGAAGGAAGCAATTTGAGCACCGGTCACATTTTGCTGATCGTCAAACACAACTTCATCAGCAGCGGCAACAGTGAGCCCATTTTTAGATGCAGCATAACCTAATAGAAGATCATAAGCATCAGCAGCAGTTCCTGTAACTGGTTGTTGATTGTATTGATATTGTTGTGTATTACCCCCAGCGGTAACCATCAAATAATAAGGTGCATTGTACATGATCTCATCCCAATCCTTGGCTTGGTAGATATAAGCACCGAAATACCAATCCGGAATAGTTTTAGCGCTAATCCCATAAGAGTGATTTGAAAGTAATAATCCGTCTGCAGCGGCTTTGGCAACCTCAGCCTCATCATTGGACCAATCATAACTCACACCATCTGCATTGAATGCTACTCCTTTTGCCTTTGGATCAACTCCTGCAGCTAGTATAGTACCCAAAACGTGAGTTGCGTGACCACTAGTTCTTTTAGCATCATCTCCATTTTGAACTCGACCACCTAATTCCTGGTGAGAAAGTAATGCCTTACCACTATCCCAAACACCAACATACATCCCCAATCCGTCGACATCCAAGTGAAGGTCTCCATTTTGATAGAGGGCATTGGACCTTGATGTAAAGACTACGTTGTCATTATAAGTAGTATAGTAGATTGGGGCACCATCAGGCCCAAGTTGTTCTAATTCTTCATAACCACCATTGGAAAGCTCCGTGGAAATCGCCCAACCTTTAGTCAAGGCAACACTTTGAGCTTCTGCTTTTCTACGATGACTTACATCTTTATATTTATGCGAAAGTCTTCTAAGTTTATCTGAATTCTTCATCTGATAGTTTGCTCTACCATAGTGTTGTTGAGCGACAAGATCTGAAGGGTTAATTAATAACCCAGCTACCATAACTAGAAGTGAAATCGATTTAAGTAGTAGTGCCTTCATAACATTTGGGATTGTTTTGCATCATAAATGTAATTTGATTACAAAACTTTCCCGATGAAATGCACGGTTTATTCGATGAAATACACGCCACTATTCGATGAACGGTAATATTTTATAGTAAATGTAGGAATAACAATAATATTATTGTAGGTTTTTTCCTTATATTAAAATGCATTTCATCGATGATTATTGTATTTTAAAGATAAAATAGCTCCTAATTCCATATTTATGTCCTTATTCATCCATTGAATTAATTTTGGAGAACGACATAAACTGGAAAATGATCACTATAGCCACCTATATATTTTGGACCTGCATAGGTTCGAAATGGAAATCCTTCGTAGCGCTTATCCCAATCTTGCAAAAAGCGATCACTTAAAATTGCAGCTCGGTCAAAGGAAAGACCCTTAGCATCGCGGGCAAAAAAGTTCGTAGAGATAATAATTTGATCAAATAAATTCCAACGTCCTCTATAGGTGGTACTACCTTGATCTTCTGGGATTAGCATGGTAACCATAGGGTTGAAAAGGCCATTGATTACCAGGTGATCTTTTATACTTTCAGAGTTGGGATTATCATTAAAATCCCCCATGATTATAAACTTTGCATTAGGATAGGTCTGTTTAACGATTTCTAAATGCTTGCTGAGGGTCTGAGCCGCAGTGATACGTTTGTAGGCGGTTCCTTCGTCTCCATCTCTTCGAGATGGCCAGTGATTGACGTATATATGAACCATTTCACCGTGGAGATTCCCACGAACATATAATATGTCTCTAGTATAATCACGTTCATTTTCTGGGTTATATACCATAACAGTTATGGTAGTGGATTCGAGAACTTCAAAATCATCTTTTCGATATAACAAAGCAGTGTCGATCCCACGCTCATCAGGTGAATTATAATGGACAAAATCATAGCCGAGTTCCTCTAGACCGTTACAGTTTATAAGATCCGTTAAAACCTTTCTATTCTCTACTTCAGCCACACCAACTATAGAAGGGTGTTGGTTTATATCGTCATAGCCAATTTCTGAAATTGCCTTACTTAATTTGAACAGTTTATTTTGATAGCGCTCCTTAGTCCATTCTAAGAATCCTTCAGCAGTAAAATCATCATCTAAGATATGAGGATCGTTCGTTGTGTCAAAAAGATTTTCCAAATTGTAAAAGGCTACGGAGATATTTTTGCTGTCTGTCATATTTTGTATTTAAAAAAATGATTTGTTTACCTTTGCAAAATACAAATAATTTATGCTAGAGAGAAAACATATAGATTATGAGAAGGTTGTGCTAGTTGGAATCATTACCAAAGAGCAAGATGAGGAGAAATCTCAAGAGTACCTGGATGAGTTAGAATTTTTGGCCTATACCGCGGGTGGCTCAGTAGAAGGAAGATTCACTCAAAAAATTGAACTCCCAAATCCGAAGACTTTTATCGGAAGTGGTAAGATGGAAGAAATTTTAGATTTTGTAGAACAAAACGAGATTGGAAGTGTCATTTTCGATGATGAACTAACTCCGGCTCAACAAAAAAATATTGAAAAGATTCTTAAGGTAAAGGTGTTGGATCGGACCAGTTTGATTCTAGATATTTTTGCCCAGCGCGCACAAACGAGTTATGCGAGGACTCAGGTTGAATTGGCACAATACCAATATTTACTTCCACGACTTACAGGACTGTGGACTCACCTTGAACGACAAAGAGGGGGTATTGGAATGCGTGGTCCCGGGGAGACTGAGATTGAAACCGATAGACGTATTGTAAGGGATCGTATTGCACTGTTAAAAAAGAAGCTTGAAAAAATTGACAAGCAAATGGAAACCCAAAGAGGTAATCGCGGAGCCTTGGTTCGTGTTGCATTAATCGGGTATACCAACGTAGGAAAGTCTACCCTTATGAATGTCATTAGTAAAAGTGATGTCTTTGCAGAGGATAAATTATTCGCCACTCTAGACACCACCGTTAGAAAGGTGGTCATTGGTAACTTACCGTTTCTATTAACCGACACTGTTGGATTTATCAGAAAGCTCCCTACGCAATTGGTAGAGTCTTTTAAAAGCACCTTAGATGAGGTCAGGGAGGCTGATCTACTCTTACATGTGGTAGACATCTCACACCCGACTTTTGAAGATCATATCAACTCTGTGAATCAAATTTTGGACGAAATCAAAAGTGCTGATAAGCCTGTCATAATGGTATTTAATAAGATTGACAATTATGAACATCAAACCATAGATAAAGACGATCTGATTACGGAGCGTACTGCAAAACACTTTACTCTTGAAGAATGGAAAAACACCTGGATGAACCGAATGGGCTCCAATGTTTTGTTTATATCAGCTCTGGAAAAAGATAACCTTGAAGAATTCAGGAGGATGGTCTATGAAGAGGTTCGTAGAATTCACGTTACTCGCTTTCCGTATAACAGCTTTTTATACCCGGAATACCAAGAGGATCTATAATATAGAATTCAACTAAGGTAGAGCCAAAAAAGCCTTTGAGATGCGTGCTGCAATTCAAAGGCTTTTTTTAGTTCTTGTACAGTTTCTAACTGTTTATAATATATTGTATACTGTGCCTATTCGGTTAAAAAGCAACATTCACTCCTAAACCAAATACCTCACGAACCTGTAGGGCGCTAACAGCATTATCGTCATATACCGTTTGAACTGTGAAGTTCGTTGAAAGGTATTTATTGATTTGCATTACTATATTTAAAGTGTAATCCAAATCAACATTTTGTGGATCTTCCAAATAGTTTGAATACAGGTTTAAGATATTCTCTACAGAAACATTTTCCATCAACTGAAATTTGTAATATCCTGAAGCGTAAAAACCAAGCTCGTAACGAGACTGATCTCCCGGGTCAATACCATAGGCACTCAATTCGTTTGTATTATCTGCACCTGAATGCTGAACGAATTCACCTAGAGCACCATCATAGATCCAAAGGTCATCAGAAATGAAGGTAAGTTTTGAAGTGGCAGGTGCCAAGTTCACCTTCAAGTTATCACTTTTCTTCCACTCCATACCCGGACCAAAGGTTAAGTACCCAGGGTTAAAGAATCCAGAAGTGTGAAAGTCAGTTGCTTCATCATTACTGTAATCAAAACCTTTTGTCATTTGAGTTTTCAAATTCAAAAAGAATGAATAATTCCAATTACCAAAAGCTTTTTTACCTACGAGAGAGTTAAATTCGAATCGGTCATCAGTTTTACGAGTCCCCTGATCTTTGGTCTTATTAAGCCCATAAGACATTAAAAGTTTATTATCCCATGTCCAATCTCCCTTAAGATAGTTAAAGTCGTAATTGATGTTTCCTGTACCTGACACATTATTTTGCCCTCCGGCTACCCAATTGCTAAATGCAGCTTGGTTTAATAAAAATGTGAAAGTACCTCCTTTAGTCCACCCTTCTTTTGGCGGCTCTTCATCTTGAGCGTAAGTAAATGAAATTCCGAATAACAGTGCTCCTAGCACAAATAGTTTTCTCATCAAGTTTAAATTTAAATTCACTAGTTAAAAATATTTAAAACTCATTTTAAATAGTAGATAGATAAGGGGGAGATTAGGATTCGGTAAAGATATTATTATTTTCTTTTATATAGTGGAACTGAAGAACAAGCTTCTCCAAACATCACGCTTTTGGCAACCTTTTGCAATCTAGAGGTAATAAAAAGGTAAGCATCCACCGGAACCGCCTTTTTAGAACACCCTTTAACAATTACAGGTTTATCCTTATACCTAGAAAGATCTAGCTCTTGGATGATCTCTCTATACACTAAAGACTCCAAGGTATCTAAACTTCCAAGTACTACTTTCTTACAATAAGGATTAAGTTTGGTGGTGATGAGCATATAGGCCCAAGTGGGCACAATAGCATCCGTAGAACAATGCAAGGCTACATAAGTATCTTGATATTGCTCCCAATTATGGTCTTCTGCCAAGGCTCTGAATTGCTTTTCTTTTAGGATAAATCCCTGATCGAGCCAATCTTTTATATCAAATAAAACCCGCTCACCTTCAGGATAAAACTCTTCTAAATTAAAAGTTTCCAGGATGCTCTCGGCTACTCTGTTTCTAATTTCTTGCTGCATAGACTCCGCTGCTGAGACGTTAATAACTATCAATAAATCTGCTTAAAGTAAGCCTAATTCCAGCTTAGCTTCCTCACTCATTAGTTCTTGGCTCCAAGGCGGATCAAAAGTAATTTCCACTTCAGCATCTTTAACCTCCTCAATGGTTTTTATTTTTTCTTCCACTTCAACAGGAAGCGTCTCGGCAACCGGACAGTTTGGTGTGGTCAATGTCATCAAGACTTTCACCTCGTAATCATCATTTACAAACACATCGTATATTAATCCCAACTCATAGATGTCTACTGGGATTTCCGGATCGTATACTGTTTTGAGAACTCGTACTATTTTTTCTCCTAGTTCTACGGTATTAATAGTCTCACTCATAATATCTTAATTTAATTGGGTTTGATAAGCCACTGCATACAATTTCAGTTGTTTAATCATGCTGACTAAACCATTGGCACGCGTTGGCGACAAATGTTCTTTTAATCCGATTTCGTCTATAAACTTGGTATCGGCATCAATAATCGCTTTAGGACTTTGATTAGAATAGGCTCGTACTAAGATAGCAATTATTCCCTTGGTAATGATGGCATCACTATCGGCGGTAAATATTAATTTTTCATCTTGCAGCTCAGCATGAACCCATACTTTACTTTGGCAACCTTTAATAATATTGGCTTCCGTTTTATATTGATCTTCGATGATCGGTAATGATTTTCCGAGTTCTATCATATACTCATACCGCTGCATCCAGTCGTCAAACATAGAAAACTCATCAACGATATCGTTTTGGATTTCTTGTATTGTCATCATTTCATTTTTATACGGCAAAAATACAACAAGTATATTGCCTATTCAACTGTTTTACACTCCGTTTTAAATTCTAAAACCCGTCAAGACAACATTTTCTGAGCTAATTTCACAGCCGACACCAAAGTGTCTATCTCTTCCTTGGTATTATAAAAGGCAAAGCTTGCCCTCACTGTTCCGGGTATTTTAAAATAATCCATTATCGGTTGAGCACAATGATGTCCCGTTCTAACAGCAACCCCCAATTTATCTACAATCGAACCCACATCGTAAGGATGTATTCCCTCGAGATTAAACGAAATTACCGCAGCTTTATGTGCCGATTCACCATAGATTTTTAGACCTGGAATCTTTCTGAGTTCTGCAGTACCATAAACAAGCAACTCATTCTCATAGTCGTTAATTTGCTGGAAACCTATCGAGTTCATATAATCAATTGCAGCCCCGAAGGCAATACCACCACAAATATTAGGTGTTCCGGCTTCAAATTTATGTGGTAAATCTGCATAGGTGGTCTTTTCAAAACTCACCTCAGCTATCATTTCTCCCCCACCTTGATAAGGCGGAAGTTTGCTAAGCCATTCTTCTTTTCCGTACAACATACCCACTCCGGTTGGTCCACACATCTTATGTGCAGAGGCTACGTAGAAATCCGCGTCCAGCGCTTGAACATCAGGTTTGATATGTGGTGTGGCCTGAGCACCATCGATCAGTACAGCAGCGCCAACTTGGTGTGCCTTCTCTATGATGAGTTCAATGGGATTGATCACTCCAAGTGCATTTGATACGTGATTGCAAAACACCAATTTTGTGCGTTCAGATAGAAGCCCTTCATAAGCCTCTATGTCCAAAACACCATGGTCATTCATAGGAATCACCTTTAAGATCGCTTCTGTGCGCTCGCAAAGCATTTGCCAAGGCACAATATTGGAGTGGTGTTCAAGAGCAGAAACGATAAGTTCGTCACCTTTTTTCAAAAGGCTAGAAAAACCATTAGCCACTAGGTTAATACCATGAGTAGTTCCTGAGGTAAATATAATTTCTCGCGTAAATTTAGCATTAAAATGAGCTCTTATCTTTTCGCGGGCTTGTTCGTATTTATCAGTAGCTTCTTGAGATAAGCTGTGCACCCCCCTATGGATATTTGCATTGTAATTTGCATAGTAATCAACAATGCAATCGATCACCACCTGAGGTGTTTGAGAGGTGGCAGCATTATCAAAATACACCAAGGGATGATCGTTAACCTTCCGATTTAAAATAGGAAAGTCAGAACGTATTTTTTGTATATCCATTATAACAATTCTTTACTACAAAAATAAGCAACTGATCGCTAAGATTAAAGGCTAATGCCTTTAATTTAAATATCTTTTGACTGTACACCCCTAAGGAGATCCAATCGCTAAATTTGTAATGCCTGGTGAAAAACAGTACCCTTCTTTAGCATTAAATTTCTAATTTAGTAATTACTTAAACCTAAACACCGTGAAAAACTTTAAACGCATCTTACTTTACACACTACTCTTTTTTGTTTTGATTCTCATTTATGCGGGATATACCAATTACCCCAAACTCGAACTCATCAGTGGATTTGCGGCCAAAAACATATGTTCTTGCAAATTTATTGATCAACGAGCAATAGATTATACAGAAACTAACGATAATAATTTTTCACCTGTTAACCTGGCTGAAAACAGTGTGGATTTGGAACAGAAAACGGCTACCGCTGATGTTTTTGGCCTAAAGGAGAGGACCGCAATTTACAGAAAGGGCTTAGGATGTGTGTTAGTTCCGCAAAATAAGATCCTAGGAGATCTAATAGCGCAGCAACCAAGACGAATACTTGCACCTAAACCCTTACCCTTTCCTTATGGAGACGCTCTACAAAAGGACACTGTTTTTTCAACAATTGATTACAATCAAATCCAACATACTGTAGACGCTGCGTTTAAAAATAATGACATTCAAAAAACCAGAGCTGTGCTAGTGATCTACAAGGATCAAATAATCGCAGAACGCTACGCCGACTCCCTGAATCGCAACAGCAGATTATTAGGTTGGTCCATGACCAAAAGTGTATTGGCTACGCTGTATGGTATTTTATCCTTTGATCGGGGATTTAAAATTGATCAGCCTGCTAAGGTTGAAGCATGGAGAAATGATCAACGTGCAGAGATCACCTATGCAGACTTATTTCATATGAACAGTGGACTAGAGTGGGAAGAGGATTATTCTCAGATATCTGATGTTACTAAAATGCTTTTCCAAGCCGAGGACATGAGTAAAGTGCAGGCAGAAAAACAAGCAGCATTCCCGCCTAACACTCATTTTAATTATTCTTCAGGAACCACCAATTTACTCGCGGGTCTGCTACGAAAAGAGTTTGACTCCTATCAGCAGTACCTCAACTTTCCGTATGATAAGCTCATCGATCGCATCGGCATGAACAGTATGGTTTTAGAAACTGATGCAGCGGGTAATTTTGTAGGCTCATCATACGGTTGGGCTACCACCAGAGATTGGGGAAAATTTGGTCTATTGTACTTGCATCAAGGAAACTGGAATGGCGATCAGCTTTTCGATAAAAAATGGATTGATTTTGTAACCACTCCTGCCGCAAATTCCGCAAAGGAATATGGAGGTCATTTCTGGTTAAACACACCGGAAAAACTTCCAGATGCACCCATGGATACCTATTATGCAGATGGCTTCCAGGGACAGCGCGTTTATATTGTGCCTTCCAAGGATTTAGTCGTAGTTCGCTTAGGCTTAGCATCCACAGCGTATTTTGATTTTAATGCCTTTTTAAGCGGGATAACCCAAGCAATAAACCACTAGACAACTGTATCCAATAACTCTTCAATTCCGTTGTATATACGCTCTAGCTGCTGGTCAGTAATCACATAAGAGGATGCGATGTAGATGGTATTCCCTAAGGGACGCATAAACAGATGATTTGCTAAAAAATAATCAAACATTTTTTTTCGCAAATCCCCATAACGCTCCATATTCACCGCTAAATCAAGCGCATAAATGGTACCGCATTGTCTTGTTCCAGCCACTTTTGGATGCTGCTTTATTTTTTGATCGAAAGCCTTATGCGATGCGATAACTCTTTGAATGTTTTGTTGCATGGCTTCACTCTGCAAAAGGTCTATTCCTGCTATGGCTGCAGCACATGCCACAGGATTTGCGCTATAAGTATGCCCGTGGAATAATCCCTTACTCATATCATCACTGTAGAACGCATTGTAGACATTTAAGGTGCAACTCGTGATAGCCATTGGGACCATTCCACCTGTGAGCGCCTTACTGAGGCACATTATATCAGGTTGATTATTTAAATGCAATGAGGCGAAGTGTTTTCCGGTTTTACCAAAACCCGTCATTACCTCGTCAGCAATAGTCAGCACTTGCTGTCTCTGACACTCTCCAATGAGTGCGTCCAAGCCTTCTGCATCGTTCATTTTCATAGCTGCCGCACCCTGAACTAAAGGCTCATAAATAAAGGCCGCTACAGCCTCTTCCTCTAGGATTGCTTTTAGTTGATTTAAAACCTCCTCCCTATTCTCTGAGGTTGGTGCAGGAATACGCTTGACATTTAAAAAGAAATCTTCGAAAGGTCCGTTGTACACCGATAATCCGGAAACAGACATTGCGCCAAAAGTATCTCCATGAAAGCCCTCCTCCAAAGCAATCAACACCTGACGTTTCTCCCCTTGATTAAAGTAATATTGTAATGCCATTTTTATGGCAACATCCACTGAGGTAGAGCCATTGTCGGAGAAGAATAACTTTTGTTGATTATCGGGTAAAATTGCAATTAGCTTTTCTGAAAGCTCAACTGCCGGTTCGTGAGTCAGCCCGGCAAAAACAACCTGATCTAGGGTTTCTACTTGTCTTTTAACCCGCTCCACTATAGCCTCATTACAATGGCCATATGCGGAAGTATACCAAGAGGCAATTCCATCGATATATTCGCCTCCCTTATCATCGTACAATACCGCACCCTTTGCTCTTGTTATTGCAATACTGTCTGGACTGGTTTTATGCTGGGTTAAAGGATGCCAAAGATGCTTTTTATCGCGCTGAGAAAGTGTCATTTTCAATTTAATTAATGGGATTTCAGTACAAAGATGAGGATTCATCTGCGCAATTAAAACTAATTTAAATTATAAGTTTTAATATATCGCCGAGACTAAAATTACCTGAGCTAGCCAGAATGGTTATGAAAAGCAACCGGGGCCACTTTTATTATGATTTCCTATAAAAGAAGATATTATTTTACCAATTCAAAGTAGGGCTCTGTCCCATCTTCATCAGACCAAATCAATTCATTATTCAACCAAAGTGTTTTGATCTTAACCAAGTTATTTCTCCTATAGATTTCACTTCTTAAAGTGTCTGTATCAGTTGCATTCCATTGAATATAGGTTATTGGTTGTGCTTCGGTATCAGCGTTGTTTAAAAAAACGCTAATTCGATATTCCGATACTGGAGCATAATCGTAAATCACGTAGTTTCTGGGATAATCCATGTTCCCGTCATACACTTCCTCAACCGCCCCATTTACTACATAAAACAGTTTAATTTCAGACGAATTAAGGGTGTTTTCATTTTCAGGATTTAACAGATCATTACCCTGACTATCTTTAATACTAAATTCAACGCCAACGTCATAAACGAATTGTTTTGGACTGTCGTCGGAACTACAACTACATAATAGAGTAATGACAACAACGGCTAATAAAATTCTCATGGTTTGGCATGAACTTGGCCAGAAGATAATTTATTCTATACTGAAATTCCTCTTTAAAAGAAAAACTTTTTCAGGATACTTGTTTAGTATGTGGTCTTTGAGAAAATTGAATTAGATTTTCATTGAAGTGTGCTGCATAATTACGAATCACTTCCGGAGTAAATTCCTTCTCCTCTTCTATTCGTCCAATTATTGGAACATTGGTCATTTTATGAATAATCTGTTCGGTAGTAGGATGCTCTTTTCCACTAAAGATAATGGATACATCAAAACCTTTTTGTTTCAGTAGGTTTACCGTTAACAAGGTATGATTGATACTTCCCAAATAGTGTCTTGACACGACAATAATTTTAAAATCTTTAGCGATGATATCCAATATAGTATGCTGCTCGTTGAGTGGTACCAAAACCCCTCCGGCTCCTTCAATTACCAAATGGTTATCTGTTTGAGGAAGCTGTATATTATCAACATCAATGGTTATACCATCCAAGGCTGCTGAGGCATGTGGACTTATGGGTATCTTGAGGGCATAACTATTGGGATGGAACTTGGTGTTGTTGTTGGATATTAGCGCTTTTACTTTGTGCGTATCCGAATTGTCCAAATCTCCAGATTGAATAGGTTTCCAATAATCAGCCTCTAAGGATTCAGCAATAATAGCTGAGGCAATAGTCTTTCCAACCTCAGTAGAGATTCCGGTTACAAAAAATACAGATTTCATGATATATAGTTAGTGCTACAGGCTGTTAAAATACAAAAACAGCACAATTTTTAAGGTATAAGTTGCTTTAAAACACCTGATATTTCGTCAAAAGTATTAAAACTGTGCAAACAAAAACGAATTCTTTCAAAATCCATTGGAACAGTTGGGGATAAAATTGGTCTTACATCAAAACCGGCCCCATTCAATCTATAGCCCAGTTTTTTTACCTGTTCATTGCCCGGTACAATTAGGCATTGAATCGCAGAATTACTCGGCAAATAGTTTTCATTGTCAAGCCCTAAGGATTTTAATTCAGCTTTAAAAAATTCAATATTTCGAAGCAATTTTGAGCGCTGTTGGCGATAAAAAGAGTCTGACTTGTCTTGACCCATTATACCATATCGGGTATAAATAACCCCAATACTATGTGGCGAGAGTGCGGTAGTATACATAAAACTACGTGCGAAATTATATAGGTAAACTTTCAAAAGCTCGCTCCCCAAAACCGCCGCACCGTGGCATCCTAGCGCTTTACCAAATGTGACGATTCTAGCAAAAACACGATTATTTAAATCCACGGACTGCACCATACCCTCCCCTTTCTCACCAAAAACCCCTACTGCATGGGCCTCATCAACAACTAAGTAGGCTCCAAAACTTTCCGTTAAAGCAATCATGGCTTTTAGATCCGGAGAATCTCCATCCATGGAAAATACCGATTCCGTCACCACATACAAGTTCCCTTGGTAGTTTTTATAGGCCTGCAGCACATTTTTTAAGTCCTCTAAATCATTGTGCTTGAATTTATAACTTTTGGCATTGCTGAGTTGAATTCCGTCACGTATACTGGCATGGGCGAAGGCATCGTAAATCACTATATCTCCCCGCTGGGGTACAGCACTAAAAAATCCCAAATTGGCATCATAGCCGGAATTAAAAACCAAAGCAGCTTCAACACTGTGATATTTGGCTAAAAATTGCTCAAGGTTTTCATGCGCCTTATGATTCCCAGTTAAAAGCCGCGATCCTGTAGATCCATCGGAATCAAATTGCTGCATGTCCAGGTTAGCTTTACGCTGCTCTGCTGCCATAGTGCTGTGAGAAAATCCCAGGTAATCATTGGAAGAAAAATCCACCTCAAAATTACCTGTTGTGAGAACTCTAAGAGCGTTCTCCTGTTTTCTTTTTTGAATTTTGGCAAGGAGATTTTCTGGAAAAGCAGTCATGAGAAATTAAATTTATAAGTGTAAATGTACATTACAATTCATTAAAATTGGTAACTTCAACCCCAAATGTAACCCAGATAAAATATTTGTTTTGAAGAAAATTATTTGTTTTTACACCCTGGTATTTAGTGTTGTGATTCTCAATGCACAGCAGTCAGTTCTTTACACCATTTCATTTGACAAGGCTGAACATCATTTGGCCGATGTCAGTGTAACCTTTCCACAGACCGATTCTGACACACTCTACATTCGCATGAGTCGAAGCTCGCCAGGACGCTACGCCCTACATGAGTTTGCTAAAAATGTAAACAACCTCAGCGCTATAAATCAGCAAGGGGACACCATAGAGGTTCTCAGAAAAGACCCACATCAATGGATGATTCCAAACCCTAAGGGAACTACCACGGTCAATTACACCCTATTTGGTAACAGAGGTGATGGGACTTATGCACAAATCGATCTAAGTCACGCGCACTTAAACATTCCGGCGACTTTTATGTATGCTAAGGAGTTTTTCGATCATGCTGTAGAGGTCACCTTTGTGCCTAGAAAAGACTTGAATTGGAAAATAGCAACCCAATTGCCTTTTAAAGAAGGCAATACCTATACAGCACCTAATTTCCAATACTTCTTTGATAGTCCAACAGAGCTCAGCAATTTTAATAAGCGCTCTTTCACCGTGGATTCCAATGGCAAGTCCTATACTATAGATTTTGTATTACACGACCATAGTCCAGAGGATTTGTTAGATGCCTATTTTGAGCAGGTGAAACAAATTGTCTTGACCCAAAAAAATGTATATAAAGAACTTCCAGACTTTGACTACCAGAAGTATACCTTTATCGCTTGCTATGTGACCAATGCCAGTGGAGATGGTATGGAGCACCGAAACTCGACGATATTAACAGATAGAGAAGGTTTAGAAAATGGAGGATTTAAAAACAATATAGGAACCGTATCTCATGAGTTTTTTCACGCATGGAACGTAGAGCGCCTTCGTCCAAAGGACCTGGAACCTTTTGACTATTCCAAAGCGAACATGACAGGAACCTTATGGTTTGCCGAAGGTTTTACCAGCTATTATACCAACTTGACCCTTTGTAGGGCCGGGATTATAGATCAACAAGAATATGTCAAACGATTAAACGGCACCTTTAATTATGTGTGGAACTCTCCAGCTAGGGAACTCTACAACCCTATTGAAATGAGTTACCAAGCACCTTTTGTCGATGCTGCCACTGCTGTCGAAGAAATCGATCGCGGCAATACTTTTATCTCTTATTATTCCTATGGAAGCATGCTGGGACTAGCTTTAGATTTATCCTTAAGGCAAAAAGGATTAACACTAGATGATTACATGAGAGAAATGTGGAAAGCGCAAGGAAAAAGTGAGGAACCATATACCATCGACGATTTACATTTTAATTTAAGTCTTTACGCAGGAAAAGATTTTGCTGATGAGTATTTCAACAGCTATATCTATAACGGTAAAATGCCTGATTTTAAAACCTTATTTGAAAGTGTGGGTATTGCTCTAGATCGTCAAGAAAATAAGCCATACGCCGGAATGCGAATAAGACAAAATTTAGTCACTTCCTATCCATTTATTGGAAGCCCGGCATATAGTGCTGGATTGACCAAAGGTGATCGTATTCTCGCTATAAATGATGTAGGATTAGAGCAGGATGCCAACTTAGATGAACTACTTTCAAAATTCAAAGTAGGTGAGTCTCTAAAAATCAGCTATAGTCGTTTTGGAATCAATCAAAACACAGAGCTCATATTGCAGCCTGATCCTACCTATGAGATTACTTTAGATTCTCGAGTAAAACGCAGGGTAGAAAAGCACCGCGATCGCTGGTTAGATAAATAGAAAAAGTTGACCTAAATATATTCATAAAAAAAGCGTCGATTCCATAACAGAACGACGCTTTTTTTATTGAGTAAAGTATTGGTTAACTTATTCCGCCAATACGATAACTTTATTGTTATTCATCTCTACAGTACCACTGTTGATCGGTAAAAGAGTAACTCCTTTTTCGTCTCTTGAAAATCTGGAAGATACTTCTTTACTCAAGCTTACATCTCCGTAAATTTTCACATCCCCTTTACCTAGCAAAGACACTATAGGTGCGTGATTATCTAACATTTGAAATTCACCGTCCACTCCGGGAACAGCAACCGAGGTTACTTCTCCCTTAAACAAGGTGGCTTCTGGTGTTACGATTTCTAATAGCATACTTTTTAATTCTAAAGGCAGCAGCTTAAAAACTTAACCGATGCCAAGGTTCATATTAGGCTTCAGCTAACATTTTCTCTCCAGCTTCAATAGCTTCCTCAATAGATCCTTTAAGGTTAAATGCTGCCTCAGGAAGATGATCTAACTCACCATCCATAATCATATTAAATCCTTTAATGGTCTCTTTAATATCTACTAAGACGCCCGGGATACCTGTAAATTGTTCCGCAACATGGAAAGGTTGTGACAAGAAACGTTGTACCCTTCTAGCCCTGTATACGGCTTGCTTATCATCTTCAGAAAGTTCTTCCATCCCAAGAATAGCAATAATATCCTGTAATTCTTTATAGTGCTGTAATAACTCTTTTACGCGTTGAGCACAGGCATAATGTTCTTTACCTAAAATATCAACTGATAAAATTCTAGAAGAAGATTCTAAAGGATCTACTGCAGGGTAAATACCAAGTTCTGCAATTTTTCTAGAAAGTACTGTTGTTGCATCAAGGTGAGCAAAGGTTGTTGCCGGAGCTGGATCCGTTAAGTCATCCGCAGGTACGTATACCGCCTGCACAGAGGTAATAGATCCTCTTTTAGTTGAAGTAATACGTTCTTGCATCGCACCCATCTCAGTAGCCAATGTTGGTTGGTATCCAACCGCTGAAGGCATACGTCCTAGAAGTGCTGATACCTCAGAACCTGCTTGTGTAAATCGGAAAATGTTATCGACAAAGAAAAGAACGTCTTTTCCTTGACCCTCGCCAGCACCGTCACGGAAATACTCCGCAATAGTCAACCCGGATAATGCTACACGAGCACGTGCTCCAGGAGGCTCATTCATCTGACCGAATACAAAGGTTGCTTTAGAATCCTTCATTGCAGACTTGTCTACTTTAGACAAATCCCATCCACCGGCTTCCATGGATTTGTTAAACTCATCACCATACTTGATAATTCCAGACTCTAACATCTCTCTTAGAAGGTCATTTCCTTCACGGGTTCTTTCTCCAACACCTGCAAAGACAGATAAACCACCGTGTCCTTTTGCAATATTGTTAATCAACTCCTGGATAAGTACAGTTTTACCTACTCCTGCACCACCGAATAAACCAATTTTACCTCCTTTAGCATAGGGCTCAATAAGGTCAATTACTTTAATCCCGGTATAGAGTACTTCTGTAGAAGTTGTAAGGTCTTCAAATTTTGGAGCTTCTCTGTGAATAGGCAGACCATCTTTTCCTTCTTTAGGAAGATCACCCAATCCATCAATAGCATCTCCGATAACATTAAACAATCGTCCATAAACATCATCTCCGATTGGCATCTGTATTGGATTTCCGGTGGAAAGCACCTCTACTCCTCTACTTAAACCATCAGTAGAATCCATTGAAATTGTTCTTACTGTATCTTCTCCAATATGAGATTGTACTTCAAGTACCAATTTAGATCCATCTTTTCTTATGATTTCCAAAGAATCATAAATCTTTGGCAATTCAGAACCCGATTCAAATGCTACGTCTACAACCGGACCGATAATTTGTGCAACTTTACCTGTAATTTTTGACATTACTCAAGTGTTTAATGTTAAGCTTATTACTAACGAAACAAAAGTTTGAACCAAATGTGCTCAAACATGCTTTTTTCGCGGTGCAAAGATATATTTTTAATTGAAATTAAACCCCTATTTATAAAAAAAAATAACAGCTATAGTTAGTTGTGAATTTGGAGGTTAGCGCGCTTGCAAAGAAATATTCAAACTCCACTGCTTAAATTGTTTCGAAACCTTCAAAAATTGTTAGATTTTTACAATTCACCTTAGCTTTTTAAAGGTAAAAATCAAATTTTTAGTACTTAATTTAATTTCTCCGTTAGTTTATTAAATGTCACCTTAGGATCTTTACCTTCATAAAGAATAGCGTAGACGGCATCAATAATTGGTGTTTTACTTTTACCTTTTTGTGTTTCGGTAATCAAGTGCGCACTTTTAGTGGCGTAATAACCCTCAGCAACCATATTCATCTCCATCATTGCACTTTTTACAGTATACCCCTTTCCAATCATATTACCAAACATACGGTTACGACTAAATATGGAGTAGCCTGTCACGAGTAGATCCCCTAAATAGGCTAAATCATCAATATTACGCTTCATTTTATGAATACGCTTTATAAAACGTTTCATCTCACGGATGGAATTACTCATCAAAACGGCTTGGAAATTATCTCCATACCCTAATCCATGAGCAATACCTGCAGCCACAGCGTATATATTTTTTAACATGGCGGCATATTCAGTTCCGATAATATCATCACTTATTTTCGTCTTGATATAACTACTGGCCAATCGATCAGCAAGCATGGTGGCATTATGTTGATCAGAAGAAGCCACTGTGAGATAAGACAATCGCTCTAGCGCAACTTCCTCAGCATGGCACGGTCCGGTAATTACACCTATATTATCATAAGGTACCTGGTAGACCTGGTGAAAATACTCCCCTACGATCAAACCATATTCGGGCACTATACCTTTAATAGCAGAAAAAACAACCTTATGGTTAAGGGGTAGAGTGAGCTTTTGAAGTTCTTGATGTAAAAATGCTGAAGGAATAGCGAAAATCAAAAAGTCTGCATAGTCCACGATCTCATTAATATCATCACTTAGCTTCAATTGATCTACATGAAATTCAACCGAACTCAAGTAATTAGGATTATGCTGCTCTTCTTTAATATGTTGTATCGCTGATGAATTCCGCATATACCAACCTACTTCATCAAGATTTTCACACAGCATTTTTACCAGGGCGGTAGCCCAACTTCCGCCACCTAGAACAGCTACCTTTATAGTATTTTCCATTTTATTTATTTCTATAATTTGCAGGGTCAAAAGTAACCAAATTTTAAAACTAAATTTTTAGACCCAAAGCAAGTCCCATCACTTCCTTGACTCAAAATTAATTACTCCAAAATAAGCCCGACCAAATTTAACAGTAGATTATGAAAAGAAAAAGCAATGTAAGCCCCCTAGCTACGTTATGATATTATAAAAACAAGAAAACGTATTAAGTTAGGTTAATTGATTTTTTTGGTTGGTTATTTGTAAAAACCGCTTTTTGATTCATCTCAAAGAGCGGTTTTTTTTGAGTCTTATATATTGCCCACCAAATGGTAAGGTCCTTTTTCATTCACTCCTTAAATAATGATGTCTAACTAGATCTGATTCGTCAATTATGTCAATTTTCTGGGCATCTTTTAAAATAAAGCTTCTGTCAGTTATCTCGAGTACATCATTGTAGTAATGATCGGTCAACATTATACCTTTCTCTTTTTTAACTTCGCGCAATAAATCTTTAATAACATCCTTATACAAAGGTTCAATCATTGAGAACGGTTCATCAAGCAATATAAACTGATGATTTAGATTGCTAATAAGCAACAACTCCAGATAGCGCAATTGTCCTAAAGATAAATGCCCTACTTTTATTTTTTCAATACTGTAGATCTTAGGGGAATAGAAAATTTTATCTTGATCATCTCCTTTCGGAAAAAACATAGGAATAATATCCCTTACTCTCTTTTCTTTGGGTAAGAAGGAGTCCTGAGGTAAATAGGCTATCTTTTTTGAAGGAATAATATCCTTTTGAGAAATGTTCTTTGAATTTATGCTGATATGTATTGAATTCGCTTTGACCGTTCCAAAAATAAGTTTCAAAAAGGTGGATTTCCCTGTACCATTGCGACCAAATATCCCTACTATTTCTCCTACCCGACAATCAAGGTTAATATCCTTTAAAATAGCCCTTTTCCCATAAGACTTATTAAGACCTGTTACTTTCAATTGATCCATTTACCTAAAGATTATATAAGGGATGAACAATAACGCTGAGATCAAAACATTAAGCAGCCACACCTTCTTCAAAAGGTTGGATTTAGTATATCCGAGATTGTGATAAGCGTAATATTCATTTTTTTTGAAGGTTTGAAAGCCTAAAAACCCAATTAAGATTCCAACAGAAGAAAAAATTATCAGACTCCATATATAACCTGATAATAATCCGAAAATCAAACTAAAAGTAAGGTTGAATATATTAATATCGAAAAAGTATTTCAGAATAGCTTTAGGGTACATTTACCAATATGATTTTATTTTGAACATGTTTTAACCTGTTAAAAGTAACAATTTAAAATTGCCCAGAATTCTAAGAGAGTAAATCACACCAAATTGTAAAGTTCCCTGAAGACATTCAAGCAATTTGATACTTTGAGAACTTTAAAGATACAATCTAAGTTTTTTCAATTTAAACCCAACTTTTAAGATTGAACCATCTTAAATAAGCAAATAGATTCAAAGTTTATAGCATTTTTTTGTCAAAAAAAATTCATTCACTTTGTAGGAAAACGTTTATTGCTTACCTTGTTGCTTGAACTTTTAAAATATTAACACCATGGGATTATTTTCATTTATCAAAGATGCAGGCGCTAAGATATTTGGCGGAAAAACTTCAGCTGAAGAAGCAGCTGAGGCAGCGGCAGACAAAGCATCTGCAATAGCAGAAGCAAATGCACAGGCCTCTAAAAAACTAACAGAAACCATCAGCGACCTAGACCTAAAGGCGGAAAATCTTCAAATTGCAATCAGTGGTGACACCGCAACTATAAGTGGCAAAGCCTATGATCAAAGCACTAAAGAAAAAATTATTTTAGTCGTTGGTAACAGTACCGGAATCGCTGTAGTTGACGATCGTATGGAAGTTGAACACACAGAACCAGAGGCACAATTCCATACCGTTGTTTCGGGAGATAGCTTAAGTAAAATCGCTAAGAAATTTTATGGTAACGCCATGAAATACCCAGTGATTTTTGAAGCGAATAAGCCCATGCTAACCGACCCAGATAAAATTTATCCAGGACAGGTACTGCGTATTCCAGCATTAGAATCCTAATTAGACAATTCTCGGTAAAAATTCATCAAGTCCACATACTCCCATACCTCTGGTTGTAAAAGTGGGCGGATATTTTTACCCTCTGAAATTGCTTTACGAATAAAGGTAGATGATATCTCCATAATAGGAGCGTCTACCTTTTTTACATTGGGATGTTCACTGTACCTGCCTTTCTTCTCAGTAGGTTTATCAATTCTTGGATACACATATATATTGTGGTTCTCTACGATCATCTCAACATTCTTCCACTTATGTAGACTTCGCAAATTATCCTCACCCATAATCAGACAGAATTCGTAATCCGGATATTTCTCCTTAAGATATACTAGAGTCTTTACGGTATAATTAGGTTGAGGCAATCCAAACTCAATATCACTAGGCTTTAATTTATCATAGCCTTCAGTGGCTCTGTAGACAAGCTCCAATCGGTGGTGATCCTCCAATAGACTGCTTTTCTTCTTTAGCGGATTATGAGGTGTAACCACCATCCAAACCTCTTGAAGATCTGTGAATTCAGCCATGTGGTTGGCAATAACCAAATGCCCTATATGTATAGGATTAAAGGTGCCGAAAAAGAGTCCAATCTTCTTCTTTGTCATGAGTTCGTTTTTTTTGAAACACCGACAAAATCTGCAACGAGATTATAGGCTTCTTGCTTAGCTGTATCTAAATCATAGTTCTTAATAACCATATCAAACTGAGGGGCAGTAGCTAGCTCTACAGATGCCTTTGCAATCCTCATATTGATTTTATCATCGCTCTCTGTCTTTCGCTTCTTAAGTCTGATTTTTAGTTCATCCACACTAGGAGGCTTCACAAAAACAGCCAAAGTTTGATCAGGGAATTTTCGCTTAATTCGAAGCCCCCCAGCTACATCAATATCAAAAATCACATTTTTGCCTTCCTTCCACAACCGTTCCACTTCAGTTTTTAGCGTACCGTAAAAATTATCACGGTAGACCTCCTCCCACTCTAAAAAATCGTTGTTTTTGATATGATCTTTAAAGGTTCTGGCAGACAAAAAGTAATAATTCTCACCATCTTTTTCATCTCCTCTTGGCTCTCTTGAAGTCGCCGAAATAGAAAAGGCCAGATTCAATTCTGGATGTTCTAATAAATGCCTTACAATAGTAGTTTTACCACTGCCCGAAGGGGCAGAGAAAATGATTAACTTTCCGCTATTCACACCTTTATTTTCTTCCATTTATAGTGATTAAACGCAAATACAGCGCTTTTTATAATACGTTCAACAACTGTTCTTTAATTTTCTCCAACTCATCCTTCATTTGCACTACCAATTGCTGCATTGGTGCATAATTAGATTTAGAACCAATGGTATTGATTTCACGGCCAATTTCTTGGCTTATGAATCCAAGTTTTTTTCCATTAGAATCGCCTGAGTTTATGGACTCAATGAAGTAATCCAGGTGATTAGAAAGACGTACTTTTTCTTCGGTAATGTCGAATTTCTCAATATAGTAAATCAATTCTTGTTCAAAACGATTTTCATCAACCTCCGCTTTAAGATCATCAACTGCCTTTTCTAGGCGAGATCGTACTCCCTTAACACGTTCAGGATCTATCTCTACTACTTTTTTCAACAATTCTGAAATCGCAGCAATACGCTCGACAAAATCTTTTTCTAAGGCTGCACCCTCTTGATCCCTAAAAATGTTGATTTCTTCAAGAGCCTTGATCACCGCATTTTTTATAATCTGATACTCCTCAGGATCTATTTCTTCACGCTCTACTTTGAGAGCGTCAGGCATACGCACTGCCATTTTCAATAACTCCACCTCCTGGTCAGCTCCTATAGGAGTAGCATTAGCAGCTCTTAGCTGTTCCATATATCCTCTTAAAACTCCTATATTAAGTTGGGTATTCGAGGTCTCCCCTGTGACCTCAACATACAAACTAAAATCAATTTTACCACGGACAAGTCCTGAAGCTATAAGATTTCTGAGCTCCAGTTCCTTTTCCCTATAGGAAGAAGGAATCCTAGCATTGATATCCAAATTCTTACTGTTAAGGGACTTTAACTCCACGGTTATTTTCTTGGAAGGCAATTGTATAACATCCTTACCAAAACCAGTCATCGATTGTATCATCTTCTAAATTTAGAATGGCAAAAATACAAAATTGGAAGTCCAAACGTATAAAATGCAAATAAAAAAGCTGTACCCTTTATAAGTACAGCTTCATATTATAATTATTTAATCAGCAATTTAGGGAATAGCATCCCTTAAATCCTTATGTCTCTCTTAATTGCGTACGACAGTATTTGATTGATCCCAAGTTTTAACGCTGGCAATTGTACTGTTCTCATACTTAACTTCTTTCAAGGTATTACCATCCCAGAAAAACCAATTTCCAGTTTTAGCTCCCATGTCATATTTGGCAATAGTTAATTTATTTCCTTGTTCATCATATGACATCCAATCTCCGTGTAGTTTTCCGTTTAAGTAAGTACCCGTTTGAGCAACCTTTCCATTTTCGTGGTAGTAGGTCGCTTTAACCAATCCATTTACAATCTCTAATTTCGGCTGTTTCTCAACTCCCTGAGCAAACATTACAACCGAGAAAACTAGTGCAATAGCAGTTAATATACTTTTCATATCCTTATTTTTTTTAAATTTCACATTGTCTACTATCAAATATATACTTTTTAATTTACAATTACAAAACGTTTACGTAACATTAAATTAACATTAAAGCTGTTTTGCGCTGATTTACAAATAGTTAAACCTAAACTAAGGATGCATTTTAGTTGAAAATTTAACATTGGAAAAATCTTTTTTGAATTTTTTCATTTCACTCACAATCCTTATTAACTTTGCAGCCAATTAATTCCATTAGAATTCATGTATAGAAGTCATACTTGCGGAGCCTTGCGCTCAGAACATATAGGCACTCAAATCACACTTTCTGGTTGGGTACAAAAGGTAAGAGATAAAGGGTTTATGATCTGGGTAGATCTTAGAGATAGATACGGTATCACCCAGCTTATATTTGATGAAAATAGAACACCACAAGATGTCTTCAAATCAGCTCAAGAGCTCGGAAGGGAATTTGTTATCAAAGTTGAAGGTACCGTCATCGAAAGGGAAGCTAAAAATCCTAATTTGGCCACTGGTGATATCGAGATTTTAGTCAGTCATATCACCCTTCTTAATGCTTCGCTAACACCTCCTTTTACTATAGAGAACGAAACCGACGGTGGGGATGAACTTCGAATGAAATATCGCTACCTCGATATTAGAAGAAATCCTGTAAAAAATAATTTGATCTTCCGTCACAACGTAAGTATGGAAGTAAGGAACTTCTTATCTGGGGCCGGTTTTATAGAAATTGAAACTCCCTATTTGATTAAGTCTACTCCTGAAGGCGCGCGAGATTTTGTGGTGCCTTCACGAATGAACCAAGGTCAATTTTACGCCCTTCCTCAATCACCACAAACCTTTAAACAACTGTTGATGGTTGGTGGTATGGATAAGTACTTTCAAATCGTAAAATGTTTTAGAGACGAAGATCTTCGTGCAGATAGACAACCGGAGTTTACACAAATTGACTGTGAAATGGCCTTTGTTGAACAGGAAGACATCTTAAACATCTTCGAAGGACTTACCAAACACCTCTTACAACAAATCAGAAATATTTCGGTTTCAGAATTCCCAAGAATGACCTACGACCAGGCCATGCGTACCTATGGGAATGACAAGCCGGATATCCGATTTGGAATGAAGTTCGGGGAGTTAAATGAAGTAGCACAACACAAAGACTTTAATGTCTTCAATCAAGCAGAATTAGTTGTAGGGATCGCAGTACCTGGCGCAGCATCATATACACGAAAAGAAATTGACAAACTCATCGACTGGGTAAGGAGACCTCAAGTAGGAGCCCTCGGTATGGTATATGTTAAATATAACGAGGATGGTAATTTAAAATCTTCGGTAGATAAATTCTACGATCAGGAAGACTTGAAAAAATGGGCGGAAGCAACTGCTGCCGAACCAGGTGACCTCATTTGCGTATTATCTGGTCCGGCTGACAAAACTAGAGGGCAGTTAAGCGCCTTAAGAATGGAACTAGCTGAACGTTTAGGATTGAGAAATCCAGATGAATTTGCACCACTTTGGGTTGTTGATTTCCCATTATTAGAATGGGATGATGAATCTCAGCGCTATCACGCCATGCACCACCCATTTACTTCTCCAAAACCAGAAGACATCGCATTGTTGGATAGCGACCCAGGTAAAGTACGAGCGAATGCCTATGATTTGGTTTTAAACGGTAATGAAATTGGAGGAGGATCCATCCGTATTTTCGACAAGGACTTGCAGGCTACCATGTTTAAACATCTTGGATTCACAGAAGAAGCAGCCAAAGCTCAGTTTGGATTCTTAATGGATGCATTCCAATATGGAGCACCTCCACACGGAGGTCTTGCATTTGGACTCGACCGTTTAGTAGCAATCCTAGGAGGCCAAGAAACCATTCGTGATTTCATTGCATTTCCGAAGAACAACTCTGGTCGTGATGTCATGATAGATGCGCCATCAGCTATCGATAGTGAACAACTTAAGGAACTAAACATCAAGCTTGATCTCTAATCCGTATCAAAATTCGTGCGTGTAAATAAATTTTGTATTTTTAAAAAGCTCGAATTAATATTTATGAGAGATGCCACAAATTAAAAAGTCACTACTAACCCGCTTTCTCATATGGCGAGCTAAGAACATATCTCACCGCGGGTTTGTGTACATCCTTAGTATTGTAGTAGGTTTTACCTCTGGATTGGGTGCTGTGATCTTAAAAAATCTCACGCATTATATCCAACTCTTATTGGAGGGCAAACTTATACAACACTATTCTGAGGCTGTTTATTTTGTATACCCACTAATTGGATTAGGGCTCACCTACCTGATGATGAAGTACGTCATCAAAAACAAAGTGAGTCATGGGATTCCGTCGACCCTTTTTGCCATTTCTAAGCGCAAAGGTATCATGAAAAGGTATCAAATGATTGGAAGTATACTTACCGCTCCCATAACAGTCGGATTTGGAGGATCGGTAGGTCTGGAGGGACCAACAGTTTCAACAGGAGCTGCCATAAGCTCGAACATCTCCAGGCTCTTCCACATGAATCAGGCGACCAGGACACTTTTAATAGGTGCTGCAGCCGCGGGAGCCATGTCCTCTATTTTTAAGTCCCCTATTGCAGCAATTGTTTTTGCCGTTGAAGTTATGAGTCTGGACTTAACACTAGCCTCATTGTTGCCGCTATTGTTAGCATCTATTTCAGGAGTACTGACTTCCTATTTTTTCTTTGGTAGTGACATCTTACTTCCCTTTGATTTACAAGATGACTTTATCGTAAATGATGTTCCATATTTCATACTGTTAGGCCTAGTTGCTGCAGGTGTTTCTATTTATTTTACAAAAGTATATGCTAAAATTCAGGACCTATTTGATGCCATAAACGGTCCGATTAAAAGACTTTTAATTGGTGGGGCGGCCATTGGGGTTATTGTCTTTTTAGTTCCTCCCCTCTACGGTGAAGGCTATGAAGTGATGAACCACATGGTTCAAGGAAACCCTACAGCAGCACTTAAAAACAATATTTTAAATATTGACCTCACCAATGCCTGGGGAGTGATCGCATTACTAATTGGTTTACTGTTATTTAAAATTGTAGCCAGTGCCATTACTTTCGGTGCAGGAGGTGTTGGAGGCATATTCGCCCCAACCCTGTTTATGGGTTGTATCATGGGTAACTGTCTAGCGAAGATTTTGAACCACATTGGATTTTTAAACCATCCCGTTTCAGAAAGCAATTTCACTTTAGTAGGGATGACAGGCCTGATGGCAGGTGTCTTACACGCTCCATTGACAGCTATCTTCCTAATAGCAGAACTCACCGGTGGATATGAACTCTTTTTACCGCTTATGATTACTGCCACCATATCTTATGCCATTACCAAATACTTCGTTCCATATTCTGTATATACTATGGAACTCGCGAAGAAAGGTGAATTGATTACTCACAATAAAGATCACGCTGTATTAACCTTAATGGATATGGAATCAGTGATTGAAACCAATTTTGTGGCAGTCTATCCAGATATGACTTTAGGGGAGATTATCAACCATGCGGTGGTAAAGTCAAACAGAAACATATTCCCTGTTTTGGATAGAAAATCTGATCAACTCATAGGAGTCATTCTTTTAGACGATATAAGGTCTATTATGTTTGATCAAAAATTATACGACGAGGTAAAAGCATCCGAAGTGATGCAAAACCCTCCGGCGGTCATTGAAATTGAGAAAGATAAAATGACCAAGGTCATGCAAAAATTTCAAGATAGTGGAGCATGGAACCTACCGGTGATAAAAAACAACCGCTATTACGGTTTTATATCAAAATCAAAACTTCTAACCGCTTACCGAAGAAAGTTAATATCATTTACAGAGTAGCATTTTTGGCTTAAAGTTTCGTATTTTGAGAAGGCTAATTTCTATTTTGGAATAATTAAATATAAATTTTAACCTATGAAATATCTTATTCAAATATTATTTGCTTGCGTTATACTGGGAATAGGATCAGGATTTTACGTAAAAAGCCAGGTAAATGAGCTGAGAGGAGATCAAATTCTTGGCGTTACCGTTCTTTTCACTGTTTTTATTCTATTTCCGCTATTTATTTATCACCGTTCAAAAGGAAAAAAGATGTCAGATTATATGTTTACCAAGGAAAATCTTGATAAAATGACCAACAAAGACAACAAATACCCTGATAATCAATAAATTTTAAAATATTTATTTATTTTTTGAAAGTTCCTTTCAATTATTTTGATACATTTGAATATTAATTTTTATAATAATTATAATGACTGGTACAGTAAAATTTTTCAATGAGTCCAAAGGTTACGGATTCATAACCAACGATGACACCGGAAAAGACATTTTTGTTCACGTAACAGCGTTGAATGGTGTTGAACTTAACGAAGGAGACAAAGTAGAATATTTAGAAGAAGAAGGCAGAAAAGGCGTGGTTGCTTCGCAAGTGCAAGTAATCGGATAAAAATATATTTTATTTTTGTAGTACAAAAGTCGTCCAACTCGGGCGACTTTTTTCTTTCCTAGTTACAGGTAATCAGTATTCTTACTCAATTCAAATTTCTTCTTTGGATAAAGAATTTATTGAGTAAAACCTCAGCTTCTTTCTGCAATACACCTTTAACTACACTTGTTTTAGGATGCAATTTTGTTCCCATTACTTCATAGCCCCGATGTGTATCAGACGCTCCGAACACGACTCTTTCGAGTTGGCTCCAATACAAGGCACCTGCACACATTTGACAAGGCTCTAAGGTCACATACAAAGTACAACCCTTTAAGTATTTCCCTCCCAAATAGTTTGCGGCTGCGGTAATAGCCTGCATCTCCGCATGGGCTGTGACATCGTGAAGTGCTTCCGTCAAATTATGAGCTCTGGCTATGATCTTTTGATCTATTACAACTACAGCACCCACAGGTATTTCCCCCTTTTGGAAAGCTAGTTCTGCCTCCACAAGGGCCCGTTTCATAAAATAAGTATCGTCAAATGGATCCATAAAACAAAGATATACAAAGTCTGTTTCTCTTTGGGCACGGAAATCAAAAAGACTGCTTTACTTTTGTAAAGATTATAAACCATACAACATCGAAGCTATCGAGATTCATACTGTTCCAGCATTAGCCCTCCCTATTCGCTTACAAGAATACGGTGTCGGTATATTTAACCATGCGTCAACTAAATCAGCGCTAAAAAAGGCGCTAAAAAAAGGACGGATAACCATCGATGATAATCCGGTCTGCTCCGCTACTTATATCCACGGTGGGGAAACAATCACCCTTACCACACCCCTAAATTTACAAACAGATAAAGCTCCGGATGTTCCTTTGGAAATTCTATATGAAGATTCATATTTGGCCGCTATCGTAAAGCCTGCGGGCGTGCTTGTTAGTGGCAATAAATTTAAAACGATCACCAATGCCCTACCACATCAATTAAAAAAGAGTGATCTAGCAGATGCCTGTTTACCCCAACCAGTGCATCGATTGGACTTTGGTACCTCTGGAATCCTATTGTGTGGCAAAACGCAAACAAGCATTCGTATACTCAACAAAATGTTTGAGCATAAAGAGACCTCAAAAACCTATTACGCAATAACTGCTGGTGAAATGCCAGACTCGGGAAGTATTTCTAGTCTAGTAGACGATAAAGAGTCCTTAAGTCACTTTAATGTTATTCATAAGATTCCATCTGAAAAGTACAGTGGCCTTAACCTAGTTAAATTAGACCCAAAAACAGGAAGGCGCCATCAACTAAGAAAGCACCTTGCTAGTATTGGATATCCTATATTAGGGGATCAAGAATATGGTCTTGACCATATAAGTAGTCGGGTCAAGGGACTCCATCTTCACAGTTTTTCTCTAAGGTTTATTCACCCCTTGACAAAAAAAGAAATTTACCTGCAAGCCCCTATACCTAAACGATTCAAAAAACTATTTCCAGCAGCTGAGTATTAAAGATCAAAACCAATACTAACTCCTAATTTCATAGCGATTAATTTATTGACTCTTGCTTTAACTTCAGGAATCTTCACGCTTTCAAGGACGTTGTTTGCAAAGGCATACATCAACAGCGCACGAGCTTCCTTTTTAGGAATACCTCTGGTACGAAGGTAAAACATAGCCTCTTCATCCAATTGACCGATAGTACATCCGTGTGAGCACTTCACATCGTCTGCGAAGATTTCCAATTGCGGTTTTGCATTCACCGTAGCTTTATCGCTGACCAAAATATTGTTATTCTGTTGGAATCCATTGGTCTTCTGTGCCTCCTTTTCAACGATAATTCTACCGTTAAAAACTCCTGTACTGCTATCGCCAAATATCCCTTTATAGTCTTGGTGACTTTCACAATTTGGCGTTGCGTGGTGTACTAAAGTACTGTGATCAACGTGTTGCTTATCCTCAATTATAGTAACTCCTTTCAAAGTAGAATTAATATATTCCCCTTTATGCAAGAATTGTAAATTGTTTCTGGTCAATTTCCCACCAAAAGAGAAGGTATGAACAGAAGCATGACTATTCTGTTGTTGAGAAATATAGGTGTTATCAATTAAAGAGGCATTCTGTTGATCATTCTGAATTTTGTAATAGTCTACAATTCCTCTTTTCTGGGTGTGTATTTCGGTAACAGCGTTGGTCAATACCGCGTTTTCATTTAAACTTTGGTGTCGTTCAATAATTTGAACATAGGCATTCTCCCCTACCACAATTAAGTTTCGCGGTTGGGCCATTTGCGAAGATTCCTTTCCAGTTGAGAAATACAATACTTGAATCGGCTTATGGACAACCTTCCCTTTAGGAACATTGATAAATGCACCTTCCTTAGAGAATGCGGTATTCAAAGCGGTTAGACTATCTTCCATATCAACGATTTTATTGAAATAATTCTCAATCACCAATTGATATTTTGGCTTCGTTAGAGCTGCACCCATGGTACATACATCCAGGCCTTCATGTGTGATTTCAGAGAGGTGTGAACTGAAAACTCCATCGATGAATACAATTCTGTAACTATCGATATCATGAATAAAATATTTCTTTATATCGTTAAACTCAATAGCAGATTCTTGATCGCTGAAAACGCTATAGTCGTTTTTTAATAATGCATTTAAAGAGGTATATTTCCACGCCTCATCTTTTTTGCTAGGAAATCCCTTTTGCTCAAAGACTTTAATGGCCTGGGTTCGAATATCATGTACGGCATGATTGACATCTACTCGATTCTCAAAAGCCATAAATGATGATAATAATTTATCTTTTAATTCCATGATCCTTAATTCTAATCTATTTGCTTTTTACCAAAAGCGCTATTTAACAACAGCCCACTAACACCTAAAAATAAAGGCTGATTAGGCCATCCAATGGTTGCTCTAGTTTCGGGGGTAAACCTTACCCAGACTATGACTAAACCTCAACTTCTTGTTTAATCCAATCGTATCCTTTTTCTTCTAATTCCATAGCAAGTTCCTTCCCTCCGGATTTTACAATCCTACCGTTTAAGAGAACATGCACAAAATCAGGAACGATATATTCTAAAAGTCGTTGATAGTGCGTAATAACCATCACAGCATTTTCGCTACTTTTCAGTTTATTGACACCGTTTGCAACAATACGTAGCGCATCGATATCCAATCCTGAATCGGTTTCATCCAAAATAGCTAACTTTGGTTCTAACATTGCCATTTGGAAAATTTCATTTCTCTTCTTCTCACCACCTGAGAATCCTTCATTCAATGAACGTGATAAAAATTTTCGATCGATATCCAAAAGTTCAGACTTCTCACGAATCATTTTTAGCATTTCATTGGCCGGCATATCCTCCAAGCCTTTAGCACGTCTGGTTTCGTTGATAGCTGTCTTTATAAAGTTGGTTACAGATACTCCAGGTATTTCAATGGGGTACTGGAAAGAAAGAAATAATCCATTGTGAGCGCGATCCTCCGGTGCAAGTTCGCCTATATCTTCTCCTAAAAATTCGATACTACCTTGAGTAACTTCGAAATCTTCATTTCCTGCAATTACCGATGACAATGTACTTTTACCAGAACCATTTGGCCCCATGATAGCGTGTACTTCACCTGGTTTGATTTCCAAGTTAATACCTTTTAAAATTTCTTTACCCTCTACGCTAGCGTGTAAATTTTCAATTCTTAACATTTGCTTCTTGTTATATGCTGTTATGTTGTTAAGCTCCCGGTATAATGTTTAGCCAAGGGGAACCTAACCACCAATTTTTATTTATCCTACAGAACCCTCTAAAGAGATTTCCAGTAATTTTTGAGCTTCTACGGCGAACTCCATAGGTAGCTTATTTAATACTTCTTTACTAAAACCGTTCACTATTAAAGCGATTGCCTTCTCAGTGTCAATACCACGTTGATTACAGTAAAAGATTTGATCTTCACCAATTTTACTGGTTGTCGCCTCATGTTCGATCTGAGCAGTTTTATTTTTTGTTTCGATATATGGGAAGGTATGAGCCCCACAGGAGTTACCCATTAACAAGGAATCACATTGAGAAAAGTTCCTAGCATTTTCAGCTCTACCATGTACCTGAACCAATCCTCTATAGCTGTTTTGAGAATTTCCAGCTGAGATCCCCTTGGAGATAATAGTACTCTTAGTATTCTTACCTAAGTGAATCATCTTGGTTCCGGTATCTGCCTGTTGGAAGTTATTGGTCACGGCAATGGAATAAAATTCTCCAACGGAATGATCACCTTTAAGAATACATGATGGATACTTCCAAGTTACTGCAGAACCTGTTTCAACTTGAGTCCAACTAATCTTAGCTCTGGTCTCACAAATTCCTCGTTTAGTTACAAAGTTGAAGACCCCTCCTTTTCCTTGTTTATCACCGGGATACCAGTTTTGAACGGTGGAATATTTAATTTCGGCATCGTCCATGGCAATGAGTTCAACGACCGCTGCGTGAAGTTGGTTCTCATCTCTAGTCGGTGCCGTACATCCTTCAAGGTAACTTACATAACTCTCTTGATCCGCGATAAGAAGTGTACGTTCAAATTGGCCCGTACCTCCTTGGTTAATTCTAAAATAAGTCGACAATTCCATTGGGCAACGTACGCCTTTTGGAATGTAACAGAAAGATCCATCGGAGAACACTGCAGAATTCAGTGCAGCGTAGAAATTATCTCTCTGTGGTACCACAGTACCCAAGTATTTCTTAACCAACTCAGGATGCTTTTGAATAGCCTCGGAAATTGAACAGAAAATAATTCCTTTTTCTTCCAAGGTCTTCTTGAAGGAAGTCGCTACAGAAACAGAATCCATTACAACATCGACCGCAACCCCAGCTAGTTTCTTTTGTTCGTCCATCGAAATACCAAGTTTTTTAAAGGTCTCCAGCAACTCTGGATCAACCTCATCTAAACTATCGTATTTTGGCGCAGACACTGGAGCTGAATAATATGATATCGCCTGAAAATCAGGTTTCTTATACGTTACATTAGCCCATTCCGGCTCTTCCATCTGCTTCCAATAACTGAACGCTTCTAATCGCCAATCTGTCATCCATTGTGGTTCGTTTTTCTTTTTAGAAATTGCACGAACTATATCCTCGTTTAAACCAATAGGCAGCGTATCGGACTCTATATCAGTATAAAATCCGTACTCGTACTCCTTAGTTTCGAGTTCCTTTTTTAATTCTTCTTCTGTGTATGCCATTTTACTCTTAAAATTATTGTGTAGGAACAGTATTGCTCGCTACCGAAAAATTTAACTATAAAATTTGTATTCTATAATGAAAAACTTTCGCCGCATCCGCAAGTTCTTTGTGCATTCGGGTTGTTAAAAACAAATCCTTTCCCATTTAAGCCCCCGGAATATTCCAGGACCGTACCTATGAGATACAAGAAACTTTTTTTATCGACGATAATTTTAACTGCATTGTCTTCGAAAACCTTATCCTCCTGTTCTTTGCTTTTATCAAACCTCAGGTCGTAAGATAGACCACTGCAACCGCCGCTTTTAACCCCAACGCGCACAAAGTCTTGAGCTACATTAAAGCCATCATCTGCCATTAATTCGGCAATTTTCTTTTTCGCTGATTCAGAAACTTTTATCATTGTATTTTAGTTATTTCCAAATGGTATACAAAAATAAGCTATTCATTATGATTTACCATGAGTATATGCATTAATATCTTTAATCACTGTATAACCTTTTGTTATGTGATTTGACTATTCCTTACAAAAATTTTAAAATATCTAAATATCAAGGTTTTTAGGTGCTAAAATCTCTACTTAAGAACTCGGAACTTTTGATGACAAAACTTTATTAAAGCTCAAACTCTCTTTATATTTGCAGTTATGATAGAAGATAAAAATCCACAACGTACCTCCATCTCAGAAATGGGAGAATTTGGCTTAATTGATCATCTGACCAAAGGCTTTGAAATCAAAAACCAAAGCACACTAAAAGCTGTTGGTGACGATGCTGCTGTACTTGACTTTCAAGACAAACAAGCTGTAATAACTACAGATCTTTTGGTTGAAGGGGTACATTTCGATTTAAGCTATATGCCTTTAAAACATTTGGGATACAAAGCTATCATTGTCAACCTTTCAGATGTTTATGCTATGAATGCCAAGGCAACACAGGTCACCGTTTCAGTAGCGATATCCAATCGTTTCCCATTAGAAGCTATAGAAGAACTATACCAAGGAATAAAATTGGCTTGTGATTTATATCAGGTCGATTTAATCGGTGGGGACACCACTTCCTCCAACAAAGGCCTGTTGATTAGTGTCACAGCCATTGGAGAAATTAACTCAGAGGACGTAGTATACAGAAATGGAGCGCAATCCAATGATTTATTAGTGGTCTCTGGCGATGTAGGTGGAGCTTATCTTGGTCTCCAAATACTGGAACGTGAAAAACAAGTTTTTGAAGTTAACCCTCAAAATCAACCGGACCTCGATCAATACACATATATTATTGAACGCCAATTAAAACCTGAGGCGAGAAAGGACATTCCTGAATTGCTAAAAGAACTAGGAGTTAAACCCACTTCAATGATTGATGTCAGTGATGGCTTATCTTCTGAAATCATACACTTATGCAAACAGTCAAAAGTAGGTTGTAATTTGTATGAGGATAAGATTCCATTAGATCCACAGACAATTTCTACCTGTGAGGAATTCAACATTAGCAGTACGACAGTAGCTCTAAGTGGCGGGGAGGATTACGAGCTTCTTTTTACAATTTCTCAAGAAGACTATCCTAAGATTAAAGCAAACCCCAGCTTGACTGTTATAGGTCATATGACTCAAGAGTCCGAAGGGATGCACTTGTTCACAAGAGCAAATACTAAAATACCGCTACAGGCGCGTGGATGGAATTCATTTGACAATCAAGCATAGGAATTCCAAGGCCTAATGAGAAAACTCTCAATAGCAATCTAAAAATTTTGTGATTAAAGAAATCTAAGCAACAGACTGTACTTGGTGTCTTTTGCGATAAAACTTAGCTAAAGATTCATTGATTTCCTTTAATTCCGGAGTCAATACATCTAAGGTGCCTGTTTCTGTAGTGGTCAATTCGCACTTGCAATGCTTACATGTGTATTCTGCAACATGAGAGGTGATTTTTTTCGATACCACATAGCGATGACCGAACACAGCGCACAGCGCCCTTTTGAATGTAGATTTTGAGGATTTCATAATAATTAAGATTTTTGGGTGAAACAAATATATAATAATCTGTAAACCAATCAAGTATTTTTCAAAAAAATATTGATTTCCTCGATAAACTCAGCCTTATTCTCTATGAAACTCATATGCCCATCGGCAAATTCGATTAGTTTTACTGATGTATTTTCTATCTGATCTATGAGTTCTTCATACTTAAGAACCGGATCTTTTTTCCCTATAATCATCATTTTAGCAAAAGGAGTGAAGTGTAGTAATATTTCTCTGTCATCACGAATTTTCATCCCTTCCAAGGCCGCAACGATTCCTTGTAAAGGCGTTTTTAAGGCCTCTTTCTTAAGCCTTTTAATTTCTTCAGAGAACACTTTTCTGTTTTTAGGACGAAAGAGATTCGATACACCCATACGAACGAAGGTTCTATGATCTTTCTTAACCAATTCAATGGCACGATCACGATTCTTTTTTCGCTCTTGAGAGTCCGCTCTAGCTGTAGAATTTGCAAGTACCATTCCTTTTACATCATCAGGATAAGCTTCGGCATACGCAAGAGCGACGTAACCCCCCATGGAATGCCCTACAAAGGAGACTCTTCTTAGTTTCAACCAATACAGCACAGCTTTCACTGCTTCTGCCATCTGCTCCATCGTATGCACATAACCAATACAGCCAGTGTTACCATGACCAAGCAGATCTATACTAATGACTCGGTAACGTTTAACTAATGATGCCTTAACGGAATTCCAAATTGTAGAATTTTCTAAAAAACCATGCAATAACACGACTGTAGATCCTTGACCTTCGTCCTGATAATACACTGTTGTTCCTTTAAAATTTATGGTCATTGCACCCTGTATCAACGGTTTGATCCCGAATGATAAAACTGAGAGCAGTGGCCGTATTTGGCCTCTGCGCCCGGTTTGTATCAAATTATCGATTCATCCAATCTTCAATCTCTTCGATTTCCAACGGAATTCCTGCCATTAAGTTGAATGGCTCTCCTTTTTCTTGAATCACCACATCATCTTCCAATCGGATACCAAAACCTTCCTCCGGAATATAAATTCCCGGCTCTACGGTAACGACCATATTGGCCAGCATTGGCTTTTTCAAAGGACCGTAATCGTGGGTGTCCAGCCCTATATGATGGCTTGTTCCGTGCATGAAATACTTTTTGTAAGCCGGCCAATTTGGATCTTCGTTCTGTACATCAGCTTTATCCAAAAGTCCAAGACCAAGTAATTCACTGGTCATGAGCTTTCCGACTTCCTCATGATATTCTTTCCACATGGCTCCCGGAACCAGCATTGCGGTCGCTTGCTTTTTAACATTCAATACCGCGGTATAAACCTGTTTCTGACGTTCCGTAAAACGTCCGCTAACAGGAATGGTTCTGGTCATATCACTGGCGTAATTTGCATATTCCGCTCCCACATCTAAAAGCAATAAATCTCCCTCTTTACACACTTCATTGTTCTCGACATAATGCAAAACATTTGCATTATTTCCTGAAGCGACAATAGGCGTATAAGCGAAACCTCTAGATCGGTTGATTAAGAACTCGTGCATAAACTCGGCTTCGATTTCATATTCCCAAACACCAGGCTTAACGAACTGAAGAATGCGTTTGAACCCTTTTTCAGTAATCTTACATGCGTGTTGGATCACATCAATTTCTTCAGGCTCCTTAGTCCCCCTTAAATCCTGTAAGATCGGGTTACTTCTTTCCCAATTATGTGCAGGGAATTTTGCTTTACACTCAATTATAAATCGATCTTCTCTAGTTTGTGTTTCAACAGTTTGTCTGTAATGTTCATTGGTATTAAAATATACCGTTTCAGCCTCCGTCATTAATTCATAAAAAACACGGTCGAAATCTTGCAACCAATAGGTGGTTTTTATCCCACTTACTTCAAACGCTTTTTCTTTGCTAAGTTTTTCTCCCTCCCAAACTGCGATGTGCGGATTGGTTTCTCTCACAAATAGAACCTCCCGGTGTTTTTGCTCAAAAGCATCGGGAAACAAAACCAAAATACTTTCTTCCTGATCTACTCCGCTTAGATAAAATATATCCCTGGCTTGCTGAAAGGGCATTGTACTGTCCGCCCCGATGGGATACACATCATTAGAATTAAAAACTGCAATACTTTTTGGATTCATTCTCGCCATGAATTTTTGGCGATTTTTAATGAATAAATTGCTGTCAATCAAATCGTACTTCATGTTATCTTTTTTGAATTTTCACAAAATTAATAAGAATACTATGGACAGCTGTTAAACTTCGATTAAAGTTTGACGCATTTCAATGATAATTCTTTCGTTTTTCCCCTACTCAAAGGTTTGAGTAGCTAAAACTCAAAACCGAACTGTTTTACTTTAAACTCATTCTAAATTGGAAGTAAAAGCGAAATGAAAGCTTGTTAATCTTTCCTTGGTGCTGTATTTTTGTGCATATCATATAAACTTTTACTAATGAGCGGAATGTTAAATTCATCAATAGCCAGAAAGGTCGCCATGGCACTTTCGGCTATCTTTTTATTAATTTTCCTTTTACAGCATTTTATAATCAACTTCACATCTGTAATCAGCGAAAGCACATTTAACGAATTATCCCATTTTATGGGAACCAATTTCTTAGTTCAATTCTTGATGCAGCCGATACTGATATTTGCAGTAGTTTTTCACTTCATTATGGGATTTATCCTCGAAGTGAAAAATAAGAACGCGAGAAGAATAAAATATGTAAACTACAAGGGAAACGCCAACTCGAGTTGGTTTTCAAGAAACATGATTTATAGTGGGCTTGTCATTCTAGCCTTTCTAGTACTTCACTTTATTGATTTCTGGTTCCCAGAGATAAACTACAAGTACATTGCAGTAAATCCGGAAGATCCTACTCGCTATTACCACGAAATGGTTGAGAAATTCCATGCACCTTGGAGAGTGGTTTGGTATGTAGTTTCGTTTGTCTTACTTGCGATGCACCTTTTACACGGGTTCCAGTCTGCGTTTCAATCTATCGGGTTTAACAACAAATTTACCCCGGGGATTAAAGCTTTTGGTAAGTACTTTGCGATATTGATTCCTTTAGGATTCATATTCATCGCACTTTTTCACTTTTTCAATCAATAAAGACGTAAGATTATGGCAGTATTAGATTCAAAAACTCCCCAAGGCGATATCGCTCAACAGTGGGAAAACTATAAGAACAACATCAACCTTGTCAACCCGGCGAACAAACGTAATATTGATGTTATCGTTGTGGGAACAGGTCTTGCTGGTGGAGCTGCAGCAGCAACCTTAGCTGAGCTAGGGTATAATGTAAAGACATTTTGTTATCAAGATTCTCCGCGTCGTGCGCACTCTATTGCAGCACAAGGTGGGATCAACGCAGCGAAAAATTATCAAGGTGACGGTGACTCAATTTACAGATTGTTTTACGACACTGTTAAAGGAGGTGACTACCGATCACGTGAATCAAACGTATATCGTTTAGCTGAAGTATCAGCTAACATTATAGACCAATGTGTTGCTCAGGGGGTTCCTTTCGCAAGAGAATATGGCGGGCTACTAGACAACCGTTCCTTTGGAGGGGTATTGGTATCTCGAACGTTTTATGCTAAGGGACAAACCGGACAACAGTTATTACTAGGGGCTTATGCCGCAATGAACCGTCAGATCAACAGAGGAAAAATACAATCCTATACTCGACATGAGATGTTGGATATCGTTGTTGTTGACGGTAAAGCAAGAGGTATTATCGCCAGAGACCTGGTAAGTGGAGAAATCGAGCGACATGCGGCACATGCCGTGGTAATCGCATCCGGGGGTTATGGAAATGTATTTTTCTTATCCACTAACGCTATGGGAAGCAACGTAACCGCTTCTTGGAAGATTCACAAAAAAGGAGCTTTCTTTGCCAACCCATGCTATACTCAAATTCACCCTACTTGTATTCCGGTATCCGGAGATCATCAGTCGAAATTGACACTGATGTCGGAGTCACTAAGGAATGATGGTAGAATTTGGGTGCCTAAGAAAAAAGAAGATGCAGTTGCCATCCGCGAAGGAAGATTAAAACCAACCGAATTGACTGAAGAGGAAAGAGATTATTACTTAGAGCGAAGATACCCTTCGTTTGGTAACTTGGTTCCTCGTGATGTAGCTTCCAGAGCAGCCAAAGAGCGTTGTGATGCTGGTTTCGGTGTGAATAAAACTGGTGAAGCTGTATTCTTAGATTTCAAATCTGCTATCCAACGATACGGTAAAGAACAAGCCGCAATCCACGGAAATCACAATCCAAGTGAGAAAGAAATATTGGAATTAGGAGAAAAAGTTATCGAAAACAAATACGGTAACCTTTTTCAGATGTACGAAAAAATCGTAGATGCAAATCCTTATAAAACTCCAATGATGATCTATCCTGCGGTGCATTACACCATGGGCGGTATTTGGGTAGACTACAACTTAATGACAACCATTCCAGGATGTTATGCTACCGGTGAAGCGAACTTCTCTGACCACGGCGCTAACCGTTTAGGTGCCTCTGCTTTAATGCAAGGATTGGCTGATGGTTATTTTGTATTACCATACACTATTGGAGATTACCTATCACAAGACATTAGAACTGGTAAAATATCTACAGATTCTCCTGAATTCGATATGGCAGAAAAAGCTGTTGTGGATCAGATTGATAAGTTAATCAATAACAAAGGGAAACATTCAGTAGACCACTACCATAAAATACTTGGTAAAATCATGTGGAACAAATGTGGTATGGCCAGAAATGCAAAAGACTTGGCTGATGCTGCAGTAGAAATACGTGAACTACGTGAAGATTTCCACAAAAACGTTCTAGTTCCCGGTAGTCCAAAAAGTAAAAACAGTGAGCTTGAAAAAGCATTACGTGTTTCTGACTTTTTAGAACTGGGTGAATTATTTGCCAAAGATGCCTTACACAGAAATGAATCTTGTGGAGGTCACTTTAGAGAAGAATATCAAACCGAAGAGGGAGAAGCCCAAAGGGATGATGAAAACTTCAAATATGTAGCTGCATGGGAGTACACAGGTGACCCTAGTACTGCCAAATTGCATAAAGAAGAATTGGAATATAAAAACATCGAGCTAAAAACCCGCTCGTACAAATAGATATAAGACGTCGTATTTCACAGCTGTGACAATACACATCTTAGGTCAAACTAAATTCTTGATACTATGAATTTAAAACTAAAAATATGGCGTCAAAAAGATGCCACCTCAAAAGGAAAAATGGTTGACTACCCTATTTCGGGTGTGGAGAAGGATATGTCCTTCCTTGAAATGCTAGATGTCCTAAATGAAGAATTGGTAAGTCAAGGAGAAGAGGCTATAGAATTCGATCACGATTGTCGCGAGGGAATTTGCGGAACCTGTTCTTTACAGATTAACGGGGAGCCTCACGGACCAGATCGCGGAGTAACCACTTGTCAGTTGCACATGCGTATGTTCAACGATGGAGACACCATAACCATTGAGCCTTTTAGAGCAAATGCGTTTCCGGTAATCAAAGACTTGGTCGTCGACAGATCTTCCTTTGATCGCATACAACAAGCCGGAGGTTTTGTTTCGGTTAACACCTCTGGAAATACCATAGACGCTAACGCAATTCCTGTAAACAAGGATGATGCAGACGACTCCTTTAACGCAGCTACATGCATTGGTTGTGGAGCTTGTGTTGCAGCATGTAAAAATGCTAGTGCCATGTTGTTTACCTCAGCAAAAGTTTCTCAGTTTGCTTTACTTCCACAAGGTAAAATTGAAGCTACTGAAAGAGTTCTTAACATGGTAAAACAGATGGACGAAGAAGGATTTGGTAACTGTTCTAATACAGGTGCTTGTGAAATCGAATGTCCAAAAGGTATTTCATTAGAAAATATTGCTCGTATGAACAGAGAATATCTCTCGGCTAATCTCGAGAAATAAGACATCACACTCATAGAGCAACCTTATAAAAATTAATAACCGGCACGGTGGGTGATTTCATCCATAGTGCCGGTTGTTTATTTAGATACTCTGTGTGACCTCCTACGACTAATGTGATTGTGCTTCGCCGGCTCCTTTGGGTATACGGATATGATCGACAATTTCAATAATTTCTAAAGGTGGTTTTTTGGTAAATCTAGACACCACTATAGCTACAATGAAGTTGATGACCATTCCAACGGTTCCAAAACCTTCTGGGGAAATTCCAAACCACCAGTTGTCCGGTCCAGAATTTTCAAGATCACCTATCCACTGTAACTTAAATCGTGCAATATAATATAGTGTGATACCCAAACCTATAACCATTCCGGTAATAGCTCCTTCTTTGTTCATTCGCTTGGAAAAAATACCCATTACAATAGCCGGGAAGAACGAAGCGGCCGCCAAACCAAAGGCCAGAGCGACCACAGAGGCCACAAATCCCGGCGGATGGATACCAAAATATCCAGCTACGATTACAGCAACAAAAGCAGCTCCTCTAGCAGCCCACAATTCTTGTTTTTCAGAAATATTAGGCATTACCATCTTTTTCAAAAGATCGTGAGAAACAGAAGCTGAAATCACCAACAACAAACCAGCAGCAGTTGAAAGTGCAGCGGCCATACCTCCGGCAGCCACCAAAGCGATGACCCAATTCGGAAGATTGGCGATTTCTGGGTTGGCCAGAACCATAATATCTTTATCGATGGACAATTCATTCTTATTGGGATCTGCCACATATTGAATGGTACCGTCATTGTTTTTATCTACAAAATCAAGAAGTCCGGTAGTCTCCCACTTAGAGAACCAAGCAGGCATTTGATCATAAGGCTGATTACTTACAGTTTCAATAAGGTTTGTTCTAGCAAAAACAGCTATTGCTGGTGCCGTTGTGTAAAGAATCGCAATAAAAATCAAGGCATACAAGGCAGATTTACGAGCATCTTTTACCCTTGGAACAGTAAAGAACCTAACTATAACATGTGGTAAACCAGCGGTTCCAAGCATCAGTGCAGCAGAAATCATAAACACATCCAGTGTTGATTTACTTCCGGTGGTATACTCATGAAAACCTAACTCTCTTTGCAAGCCGTCAAGCTTATCTAGCAAATACGTTCCATCGGCAACAGTATCACCAAAACCAAGTTGTGGAACTGGATTTCCCGTCATTTGAATAGAGATAAATATGGCAGGTACCATAAAGGCAAAGATCATAATACAATATTGAGCAACCTGTGTATAAGTAATCCCTTTCATTCCTCCCAAAACGGCGTAAAACAGCACTATAGCCATACCGACGAAAACACCTGTGTTAACCTCCACTTCCAAAAATCGAGAGAATACCACTCCTACTCCTCGCATTTGACCAGCGATATAGGTAAAAGAAACAAAGAGTGCACATATAATAGCAACGAGTCGCGCCGTCCTGGAGTAATACCGATCTCCTATAAAATCTGACACGGTAAATTTGCCAAATTTCCTAAGATATGGTGCCAGCAACAACGCAAGGAGTACATAACCTCCAGTCCAACCCATTAAATAAACGGAACCATCATATCCAGAAAAAGAAATGATACCCGCCATGGAAATAAAAGAAGCTGCGGACATCCAATCTGCGGCAGTAGCCATCCCATTAGCAAGAGGTGAAACGCCACCCCCAGCCACATAAAAATCTTTAGTTGAGCCAGCACGACTCCAGATTGCAATACCAATATATATAGCAAAACTGAGTCCTACTACAATGTAAGTTAATAGTTGTAAAGACATAAAATAAGTTATTCGTTTAGATTGTATTTCTTATCCAGTCGATTCATTAGGATAATATAGGCAAAAATTAAAACTACAAAGCAATAGATGGCTCCTTGTTGGGCAAACCAAAAGCCCAATTTAAATCCACCAATCTGTATTTTATTTAAAGAATCGACAAAGAGAATACCGCAGCCGAATGATACCAAGAACCAAATTATTAATAGAATTATGAGGTATTTAATGTTTTCCCTCCAGTAGGCTTTTTTGGTAGCTGCGTTCATAAGATTTTTTGTTTAATTAACAATAATACAGAATTTTTAGTAAATACTTACACTCGTGATATTATTAAAACTAAATTATTAGGTATTTAATAACATAAAGCACTATTGTTTAATTAATCATATTTTCCTAAAAGACTACAACTAGTTGAGCCATATAAAGAGGCCAAAGAAATTGTGTGTTGCTTGCGTACTAAAATCTAAAAAGAAGAACTTTATTCAGTCTCTAAAGGTTTTGCCCAGTAAAAAAGTAAGATGCTTAATAGAGCAGTTATCACTAAAAGGACAATTCCAAAAAACAGTAAATACGACGTCGCCACTCCAACCAATGTAACCAAGGCAGCAAATAGAATCCCTGGCGTAGAAATGAGATAATAGTACAGCTTTTGAAAGTACAACTTAAGCAGGATCGAAATGGCCAATAGGTTTAATCCAATTAAGAAGTTAATTATCATTGGGACAACATAATTCAAATAATCTTGTGAGTCCACTTGGTGAAGTAATAATCCAAGCAGCAGAGGAAAAACATACAAAATGAAAACTACAGGTTGTTTTAAAGCGCCAAACAATTCCTTTAACACCATACTCCTAATATCGCAACTTTTAGTATCAAAATCCAATTCGCTATCAGGCAAACCAGCCCTACTAGAAATAATAAGATATAAAACTGGCAGCGATAGGATATTGAACAAGTTCATGTAAAGAGGCAGCGTATAACCTTCGTTTTTAAACGCCAAAAGAATGACGCAATTAAAAACAATTAAAATGGCCGTGAATATATTATGCATAGTTTCGGTGGATTAATAGGTGCTAAAATAATAATTATAGGTTTTTAACCTCAATTAAAGGGATTGAAAATAGAAAAAATACTACTACACATCACAAATCAATAGCATTTAGCTTCTATAACTATGCAAAAAAGACCCAACGAATTGAGTCTTTTTAATACCTTATCTAATTGCTAAAAAATATATTAAATAGGGGCATGTTCTTTTATTTGGGGAAATTTCAGAACATCAATACTTTTTTAGCGACCAGAAATAGATTTTTGATTAAAGTCAATGTCCCTTTTAAACTGCTAAAGGTCGATTGGCTCTCTTGGTTGGAATCGTAGGTTAAGGTATAATCTTCCATTTCATAAATAGTTATGGTTAGTAATTCAATTGGGATTCTAAATGTAGAACACAAATATTTGAAAATCACCTTTTTGTTGTGAATCTACCTAATAATGTTGTGAAGGGGTCAAAATGTGATAAAAATCGGAAGATTAATCTATGTGTTGAGGTGATTATTCGATGATTTGTATCATTTACAGGGTGTAAAGCTAATTAAGCACCATTTCGGGAACTTCACCCGGGATAATAAGTGCACCATCAGTGGCCGCCTGAATTTCTTCCACTGAAACTCCAGGTGCGCGTTCTAAAAGTAAAAAGCCCTCATCGGTAACCTCAATAACAGCAAGATTGGACACAATTTTTTTAACGCATCCAACTCCAGTTAATGGCAGACTACAAGATTTGAGCAATTTAGATTCACCTTCTCTATTGGTATGCATCATCGCAACAATGATGTTTTCAGCGGATGACACCAAATCCATCGCTCCTCCCATACCTTTGACCATCTTTCCTGGAATTTTCCAGTTGGCAATATCTCCATTTTGAGCCACTTCCATTGCTCCTAATATGGTCAAGTCCACATGTTGTCCTCTGATCATGCCAAAACTAAGTGAGGAGCCAAAGAAGGAAGCACCAGGCAAAGTTGTAATGGTTTGCTTGCCGGCATTGATCAGATCCGGGTTCTCTTCTCCTTCCCATGGAAAAGGCCCCATACCTAACACACCGTTTTCACTTTGGAATTCAACGGCGATATCATCACGCACAAAATTGGCCACCAAGGTGGGTATTCCTATGCCTAGGTTGACATAAAAACCGTCTTTGACCTCCTTGGCGATACGTTGTGCGATTTGCTCTTTACTCAATGCCATGATATTACTATATTAATTTCTTAATTATTATTGGCGTTTTCTTACAGTGCGCTGCTCGATTCGTTTTTCATATGTTTCTCCCTGAAAGATGCGTTGTACAAAAATTCCAGGAATGTGAATCTGATTCGGATCCAAGCTCCCTGCGGGAACAAGTTCTTCAACCTCCACCACAGTAATGGTGGCGGCCCCACACATTGCAGGATTAAAATTTCTTGCGGTTCCATTGAATACCAGATTACCCGCGTGGTCCCCTTTCCATGCCTTTATAAAAGCAAAATCCGCTTTAAAGGCTTCTTCGAGCACGTAATTTTTACCGTTAAAGTTTCTGATTTCTTTTCCTTGAGCTACCTCTGTACCATAACCCGCTGGGGTAAAAAAAGCCGGGATACCCACTTGAGCTGAACGGCATCGTTCCGCTAGGGTTCCTTGAGGCACCAATTCTACTTCCATTTCTCCGGTAAGCATTTGGCGCTCAAACTCAGCGTTCTCACCTACGTAGGAAGCGATCATTTTACGAATTTGACGCTTTTGAAGTAACAACCCTAGACCAAAGTCATCCACTCCTGCATTATTTGAAATGCAGCAAAGGTCCTTCACTCCCATTGTCACCAATTCCTTGATAATATTCTCAGGAATACCACACAATCCGAAACCTCCAAACATCATAGTCATTCCATCCTGAACACCTTCAAGAGCTTCCTGTATTGAATTTACACGCTTATTAATCATTTTTCAATAATTTAATTGAAAATTACGAATAATTCAACAGATTTGAAACCTCCGCCTTAAAAATTGAAGAATATTTTATTTGATAAAAAAAGGGTTTCCTAATTTGGGTATTCGAAGTCTAAATCTCGCTAGAGAGAATCACTGCACTTCCCTCCTGCTCCATCTGTTGTATAGCACGATCTGCATCGCCTTGTTGAAGATTTACAGCCCTGATCGCATCCTTGATAACAAAGGTGTTAAAGCCTTCTTTTACGGCATCTAATGCTGTGGATAGCACGCAATAATCTGTTGCTATACCACACACATAAACGGTATCAATTCCTTTAGATTTAAGGTATTGGGTAAGATTTAAATTGGTAGCCTCGAATGCAGAATAACCATCGTCAACATTGGCGGTACCTTTTTCTACCACTTGATCTATGATATCCGTATTTAAGTCGGTATGAAATTCTGCTCCATGCGTACCTTGAACACAATGTCTAGGCCATTTATCAAAATGGACAGTTTCCTCAGGATGCCAATCTTTGGACGCCACTACAAGATCAAATTTATGGGCAATTTTATTGATAACAGGAGCAACTTCTTCACCTCCTTGGGTGGCTAGTGCTCCTCCTGTACAAAAATCGTTTTGAACGTCTACGATCAACAAAGCTTTCATAACAATTCTATTTTTTGATATGACAACCTTTACAGAACAAGCGCATCGATGTAAAGGTCTTAAAAATCTATATCTAAGTTTTCATTATAATCTACCTGAATAGAGTCTTGTTCAGCTTCAGCAGGCTGATTACAATCTACTCGTATGGTCATCTCCTCTGGTTCTTCAAAGGCATCTTTAGAAATGGCCAAATCCTCATCTGCATAACACTTCTTCATGTACGATCCCCAGATAGGCAATGCCATACTCGCACCTTGACCGTAACGAATGGTTGCAAAGTGGATGGATCTATCCTCACCACCTACCCAAACTCCGGTAACAAGATTGGGAACCATACCCATAAACCAACCATCACTTTGATTTTGTGTGGTTCCGGTTTTACCCGCGATCGGATTGGTAAATTCATATGGGTAGTCCGTCATAATTTCCTTGTAAAATTGTTGGTTTTTGGCATAATTACCCCTTAATCGTGCACCAGATCCATATTGGGTAACCCCCTCCATTAACTTCACTGTTGTATAAGCCACTTCCGGACTTAAAACATCTCTGGTCTCAGGAACAGATTCATAAAGTACAGTACCATTTTTATCTTCTATACGCGTAACCATAACAGGTTTTACATAAACTCCTTGATTGGCAAAAGTACCAAAGGCACCCACCATTTCATATACCGAAAGATCAGGCGTTCCCAAACCGATAGAGGGCACCGCTAATACAGGCGATTCAACACCCATCCGTCTAATCAAATTCACTACTGGTTGTGGGCCAACCTTATCCATAAGTCTTGCGGTAATGGTATTTACCGAGTTGGCAAGTGCTTGTTTAAGGGTAATCATTTCACCAGTATACGTTCCATTGGAGTTTTTAGGACACCATGGTTCCATGTTTCCGTATTTATGAGCCTCGATACAGGTATAAATATCTGGCAATTGATCACATGGAGAGAGATGCAACTGATCTATGGCAGTAGCATAGACAAAAGGTTTAAAAGTAGAACCGACTTGTCGACGTCCTTGTTTTACGTGATCGTATTGAAAATGCTTATAATTAATACCCCCAACCCAAGCCTTCACGTGGCCTGATTGTGGCTCCATAGACATCATTCCAGTCTGTAGAAAGTATTTGTAATAACGCAAGGAATCCAAAGGTGACATAACGGTATCTATTTCACCTTTCCAACTAAAAATTCTCATAGGCCGTTCTTCTTTGAATGAAGCTATAATCTGCTCAGAAGATTTGCCTAAATCATCTCTCATATGCCTCCAACGCTCCGATCTACGCATAGAGTTATCAATAACCTTTTCTATCTCTTCCGGGGTTAAATCGTGAAATGGAGCAGTCTTATTTCGCTCCTTTGTATTTTGAACAAAATACTCAGCCTGAAGATTTGTCATATGCGAAGTCACAGCTTCTTCAGCATACTTTTGCATACGGGAATCTATGGTGGTAAAAATCTTAAGACCATCTAAGTAAATATTGTACTTCTCTCCATCGGGACGGAAATTCTTTGGATCACTGGTCCAGGTACGTAACCAATCTCTTAAATACTCTCTAAAATAAGTAGCTATTCCTTCGCGATGACTCTCAGGGTGATAATCAATTTCTAATGGAGCCTCCTTTAAGGTATCCAATTGCACTTCACTAATAAACTTATTCTTATACATCTGTTCGAAAACCACATTTCTTCTGTTGGTTACTCCAACCGGGTTTCGCAGAGGATTGTACAGTGAAGAGTTTTTAAACATTCCAACCAACATTGCAGACTCATCCAACTCCAATTTACTAGGCTCCTTACCAAAATAAATTCTAGCAGCAGAACGAATTCCATCGGCTTGGTTTCCAAAATCATAGATATTAAAATACATTGCAATGATTTCTTCTTTGGTGTATTGATCTTCTAATCGAACAGCAATAATCCATTCCTTTACTTTTTGAATAATCCGCTCAACAATATTCGAAGATACTTTATCAGTAAAAAGTAGTTTTGCTAACTGTTGAGTAATCGTACTAGCTCCACCTCTGGCTCCTAAAAAGACTACTGCTCTAAGGGTCCCTCGGGCATCTATACCAGAATGGTCATAATAACGTTCGTCCTCCGTAGCAATAAGTGCATTCACCAGGTGATCAGGCAACTCATCAAAATCTACCGGGGTTCTGTTATCCTCAAAGTAATATTTTCCTAGGGTTTTTCCATCAGATGAAATGACCTCTGAAGCCAAATTTGTATCTGGATTCTCTAAAACTTCAAAGGTAGGCAGCTTACCAAACACCCCCCATGAGGCCAATAGAAATATCAAAGCTAATAATAGCAATCCGGCACCAATAAGTCCCCAAAACCACAATATATACTTTTTAAAGCTCCCTTGTTCTTTTACAGTTTTCTTCTTTGACACCTTTTTAGCCATCTCTATTTTGCTGATTTTTCTATACGTATACCTACGTCAGTTATACCCTCTAAGGTTGTTACGCCTTCAACATTTCCATTTTTTCTCATGGCATGTTGTATGGCAATTTCATAATTACCAAGCTCTGGGAAGACAAAGTCTTCCTTATAAAAAAGTTTACTTTCTTTTACCGATGAAAATCCTTGACCTAACCATTCTCCATTAGCCTTTGCTATTTCGTATTCCAAGGTATCCGCCACCACCTTTCCATTAGGAAAATTGAGGTTAACGATCAAAAACAGGTTACTAAACGGATAGTCCTCATTATTGCGAAGATTGATATACATGTCATAGGTCTGCGTGGAATCTGGGGCCGGAAAATCAAAAAGCACTGCTTCCTCCTTATCCCATCCATCGGATAATTCCTTATAATCCCCATAAGCCATATTGGCATTGTTACACGATGCCAAAAATATAATTATCAACCACAGGGCGGCAAACCTATTTCGCATTCTTTGGTCTTTTGGATTTCTTATTTGGCTGACTAGATTTAGTATTAGTGGGCTGAGCGGTTCTACTGTTTGCCTGCTTCGCCTTACCATTTGTCTGGCTGTCTTTGCCACTTGCCTGACTCGTTTTATTATTTGACGGACGTTTCTTGCTTTGATTTCTTCGTTTCTTCCCTTTAGGTCTATCAAAACGCGTTAGACTATCTTGACCTACAACGTTCTCAAAAGAAGTTTTAGTATCCTCACTCAAGTCAACTGCATAATCTTCCAAACTAGATACAGTCTGTTTATTCTTATGTAAATCAATGATTTCTTTTACTTGATCTGTGGTCAACACGTACCAATTTGCCCATTCTCCTTCATAGGCATACCACATCATCTCTTTAAAAATATCAACTTTCTGACAAACAGCTTCCCCTTTCTGGGTTTTCAACCTAATTTCCTGGCTTGGAAATCCTTTTAACGCATCTAGATAGGCATCCAATTCATAATTCAAACAGCATTTAAGTTTACCACACTGACCTGCAAGTTTTTGAGGGTTTAATGATAATTGCTGATAACGCGCAGAGGCCGTATTTACGGACCTAAAGTCCGTCAACCAAGTTGAACAACACAGTTCTCTTCCGCAGGATCCTATCCCACCTAAACGAGCTGCCTCCTGTCGATAACCAATCTGGCGCATTTCAATACGAGTTCCAAAAGCTCTAGCCATATCCTTGATTAGCTGACGAAAGTCTACTCGATCTTCAGCGGTATAATAGAAGGTCGCCTTGGATCCATCTCCTTGAAATTCAACGTCAGAAATTTTCATCGCCAGTTGTAACCTGATGGCCAACTCACGTGAACGCTTTTGTACTTCAGCCTCTCTATCTCTCGCAGCCTGCCATACATCGACATCTTTTTGTGAAGCTTTTCTATATATTTTAGGCAGGGCTTCATCCTTGAAGTCTACCTTTTTCTTTTTCATCTGAACCCTAACCAATTCACCAACTAAGGTTACAATCCCAACATCATGACCTGATTGTGCCTCTGTAGCCACAATATCTCCAATGGAAAGTGTTATCGTACTAGGTATTCTAAAAAATTCTTTTCTACTGTTTTTGAATCGTACCTCAGCACAGTCAAAAGCTTCTTGACCATTGGGTAATGACATATTTGAAAGCCAATCAAAAACGGTAAGTTTATTACAACCATCTGTTCCGCAAGTACCGTTATTTTTACACCCACGTGGTTGCTCCCCCTTACCGGTTGAACAACTGCTACATCCCATAATTTTATATATATTGATCCGACAATTATCCAGTGGATAAATTTCGGATTTAGGTTCATAAATTCATTTTCCTATTCGTAAAGATACTATTTTCAAATTAGTTAAACTGACCTGACTTAAAACTTAGTGCTTCTCCAAGTAAAATACTCCGTTGAACCCCTGTATTCACGACAATATAGTCAATGGTTCTATTTGTATTTTAACACTTCCGATCGCCCTTTTTTAAAAATCATATTACTTTTAATTTGCCCTCTTCGAAGTGCTTTTTGCTCCTCATATGGTAATGCTGCAATTTCCGCACATTCTTTAGAACAACAATTACTTAATTTCTCCGCACATTCTGGGCATTGAATAAAAAGTAAGTGGCAAGCTTCATTCGCACAATTCACATGAGTATCACACGGTTTACCACACTGGTGACAATTAGCGATTACATCCTCAGAAATACGCTCTGCTCTACGCTGATCAAAAACAAAGTTCTTTCCAATAAATTTATTTTCAAGATCTTTCTCTTGAACCTGTCGTACATAGTTGATTATCCCTCCTTCGAGTTGATATACATTCTTAAAACCTTTGTGCTTGTAATATGCACTAGCCTTTTCACATCGAATCCCCCCAGTACAATACATCACAAGGTTTTTATCTTCTTTATGCATTTTCAAATCCTCCTCTATAATAGACAGGGAATCTCTAAAGGTGTCAACGTCCGGAGTTACGGCATTCTTAAAATACCCGATTTCACTTTCGTAGTGATTTCGCATGTCAACAAGTACTGTATTTGGATCTTCTATCAGTGAATTAAAACGCTCTGCATCCACGTGAACACCTTTATTGGTAACATCAAAAGTGTTGTCATTTAATCCATCTGCTAAAATCTTTTCACGAACCTTTACTTTAAGTTTTAGGAAGGAGAAATTGTCTTGCTCAATTGCGATATTCAATCGAACATCTTCCAAAAAACTAATAGAATCCAAATGATCCTTAAATTCCTGAAAATGATCAGCAGGGACTGATAGTTGAGCATTAATCCCTTCATGAGCTACATAAATACGGCCAAGAACATCCAATTCATTCCAAGCTATAAAGAGATGGTTTCTGAAAATTTCTGGGTTTCCGATTTTTGCGTATGAGTAGAAAGAGATTGTAAGGCGCTCCTTTCCAGCTTGCTCTATAAGAGTTGCTCTTTCCTCCGCGCTAAGGTTATTGTACAGTTGCATGCTATACTAATATTTTTAGGTTAAAGAAATATTTTTTGCAAAAGTACAAATTTTAAAATAATCTGTGATTGAAGATTCCGTTCGATTTAAACGCAAAAAGAGCCTCAGTATTTACCGAAACTCTTTTCGTTGTTGAATCCATCACAAAAATGTCATCATTGCAGGATTAGCGAGAAGGATTCAACAACCTTTGAGCTTGCCATTGCGAGGTGTTGCAAAATGTAATAAGCGTTTTTTGACAAAGGCACTTGGCTCTGCCTTAAAGAATTGTCAAAACAACCTTCCTTTAAAGAAAAGATACAAATTGTTAATAAAGGTTGCGCAGTTGCGTTGTATGCTGTAAAAAGAAATAGTATTTTAGCAGCTATCAAATTTTAAGCTTTAAGAGAAAATGAGTTCGGAAAAAGATGCAAAATTAAAAGCACTCAAACTTACCCTTGACAAGTTAGACAAGACTTACGGAAAGGGTGCGGTTATGAAAATGGGTGACAGTGTCGTTGAAGATGTTGAGGTAATCCCAACCGGTTCTATCGGTTTGGACATTGCATTAGGCGTAGGAGGTTATCCCCGAGGAAGGGTTATTGAAATATATGGTCCTGAATCTTCCGGTAAAACCACACTTACCCTGCATGCCATGGCTGAGGCACAAAAGGCAGGCGGAATTGCTGCATTTATTGATGCAGAACACGCCTTCGATCGGTTTTATGCTGAAAAACTAGGTGTAGATATTGACAACCTTATTATTTCACAACCTGATCACGGAGAACAGGCATTAGAAATCGCAGATAACTTAATTCGCTCCGGAGCAATCGACATCGTAGTTATTGACTCCGTTGCGGCCTTAACTCCTAAAAGTGAAATTGAAGGGGAAATGGGTGATTCTAAAATGGGACTCCACGCACGATTAATGTCACAGGCATTACGAAAATTGACAGCCAGTATTAGCAAAACCAAATCAACCGTTATATTTATCAACCAGCTGCGTGAAAAAATTGGAGTGATGTTTGGAAATCCTGAAACAACAACAGGAGGTAATGCGTTGAAGTTTTACGCCTCTGTTCGTTTGGACATTAGAAGATCCACTCAAATTAAAGGAAATGATGGTGAGGCCTCAGGAAACAAAACCAGAGTAAAAGTTGTTAAAAACAAAGTAGCCCCACCATTTAAAACTACGGAGTTCGATATAATGTACGGAGAAGGAATCTCTCGCGTGGGTGAAATCCTCGATTTGGGAGTTGAATATGAAATCATCAAAAAAAGTGGTTCTTGGTTTAGCTATGGTGACACCAAGCTAGGACAAGGTCGCGATGCTGTAAAAGTTATACTTCAAGACAACCCGGAACTTTTAGAAGAACTGGAAGTTAAGATTAAAGATGCTATAAAGACAATCAGTAACTAATCAATAACCTAACTGATTTTTAAAAATCCCGGAATCTTCTGGGATTTTTTTTTATCCCTACGCAACCCTCATCATCAAAAAGCATCTTAGGAATATAACTTAATAAAGCAGATGATGAAGATTTTTAAATCAATCCTATTGTTGGTAGTACTCGCAACTGTAAGTTCATGCGATGTAGACGACGACAACACCAATTTCCATTATGAAACCCTGGAAATTTCAGTCGCAACGCTACCTGAGACATTTGAATACGGGGAAGTTTACACCATTGAATTCAAATACTTAAAACCTACAGCCTGTCACTATTATGAAGGTTTTGATTTTCAAAAAACAGAAAAAACCGAGCGAGAAATTTATGCTATTGGAGCTGTTTTAGAACAAGAAGATTGTCCGACTCTAACTGAAAACAACGTCGGAACTGCCTCATTTGATTTTGAGGTGCGCTACCACGACACCTATACGTTTAAATTTTATCAAGGCGATAATGAAGCGGGAGAAAAGCAGTATCTTACCATCGAAGTTCCAGTAGTAGTAGATTCTACAAGAACGACAACAATCAAAAAAGCCGAAACTATTAAAACAAGCCAGTATTATTAGTGAGTTTAGAAGAACTCATAGCACAATGTAAGGCACAGGATAGAAAGGCACAAGAAAAATTATATAAGCTATTTAGCCGCAAACTTTATAGCATTTGCCTTAAATATTCTCGTAATGCTACCGAGGCGGAAGATAATCTGCACGATAGCTTTATGACCATTTTTGAAAAAATAAACGGCTATAGTTTTAAGGGATCCTTCGAAGGTTGGATCAAAAGAATTACCGTAAATACGGTATTACAAAAATACAGAAAACAAGGTGCTTTTGACGACCTTCCATACAATCTGGAAGAGGACATCAATGTATCTACGGAGGATCAACAAGAGTACAGTCTGGAATATTTGCTGGGTATTATACAAAGTTTACCAGACAGATACAGACTGACCTTTAACCTCTATGTTCTTGATGGTTATTCGCATAAGGAAATTGCGGCCATGTTGGATATTAGTGAAGGGACCTCTAAATCGAATCTCGCTAGAGCCAAAATGGCTCTAAGAAACAAAATTGAAGGAAAGGAAAACAACAGGGTGCATACAATCTAGATACCCACTATGTAGGTAGTAAAATGGAGGAAAGAAAAAATATAGAACGCTTTTTTCAGGAAAAGTTTAAAAACTTTGAGGAGACTCCCCCGGAACACATCTGGGAGAACATCGACCAGTCCTTAAGCAAAAAAGGCAATAATAGAAGAGTGATTCCGCTATGGTGGAAGATCGCAGGGGCTGCTGCATTACTGGCAGGTATCCTATGGACTGGTAATTTTATGTTTAGCCCAGAACCCTCCAATAGCATCCAAGGTATTACAGGAACCAAAGCTACCGATAGCATCAATGTTGACACTGTGCCACAAGAATCTGTGGTTTCCACCGATAAAAACGAGAATCCAGACACTACAACTCCATTAAGTACTAAAAACAATACAAATTCAAACCCTGAAAGTGATCCGCATCCAACACAAGCCAGCGATAATATACAAGTAGCAGCAAAGGAAAAAGGAAAAAGCCACAACACCAGAGGCGCCAACGATCAAGTTACTAAGAATAAGGATTTCGTTGAAATTGAAGCGCCCAAAAACGATGCCATCGCTAAAGTTGAGCAAACGGATGTAGCTAAAGTAAAGAAGGACATTAGTATTCCTACAGCTAACGATCCGGCAACAACTAAAAACGGAATACCATTAGATGATGCTATCGATAAACAACAAGCGCTAGCAGAAAACAATATACAGGCAAACGACACGCTTCAAGATAACTCGGGTAAACCGTCCTTGTTAGAGGCGATTGATGCTATGGAAAAAGAAAACCAAAAAGCATTAGCCTCTAATGACGATAGCCAAAAAAATCTACGTTGGTCAGTACAACCTAATGTGGCGCCGGTGTATTATAACACTTTAAGCAAAGGGTCGCCATTAAGTCAGCAATTTGCAGAAAACTCAAAACAAGGTGATGTTACCATTAGTTTTGGGGTTAATATTGCCTATCAAATAAGCAAACGACTCAGTGTTCGCTCAGGTTTAAACACCGTGAATATGGGATACGCTACAGATGGTATAGAATTTGGACCTGCAATAAGCAGTACTCAGCAACATCAACTCAATGTACGATTCAATTCCAATTCCCCATCTGGAGTACAACAACAGCCCAATATCGCATTGTCTGATGGCAAAACACCACTATATAACCCGGATAGTGAACTACAAGCACGATCTGAGAAAACCTATCAAGGTAGTATCAATCAAAAATTAGGCTATTTAGAAGTGCCAGTAGAATTAAAATACCGATTGGTTGATAAAAAAATTGGTGTCAATATTATTGGAGGATTTAGCTCCTTATTCTTGACAGACAACAAAGTAACAATCAGCAGTGATAACCATTTGAAATCAGAAGTTGGAGAAGCCAGTAATTTAAACGACACGAGTTTCAGTACCAATATTGGGCTCGGATTGGATTACCAATTCTCAGATAAGTTACTTTTCAACATAGAACCAATGTTCAAATATCAAATGGGAACCTTCTCCTCTGATGATGGTGGATTTTCGCCATATATGCTAGGTGTTTATACGGGTTTAAGCTTTAGCTTCTAGAAATCCAATCAATTAACTTTGGTACTTTTTTAAAACCAACAGAATCTGTTCCCTGGTGCTTTGCCTTAAAGACTCTGTTTGTTTCACATCCAGGCCTTGGGTTTGGATAAAAGGCAATACCACAGCCCTCATTTTCCCGGGGCATCCACTGAAGTTATATGAAAAGCGCTTTTTATTGTCCAAAAAGGCTATGGGAACTATGGGTATTTGATGCGCCAATGCCAGTTTGAATGCACCGTCTTTAAAAGTATCCAGTAGAATAGCATTATCATCCGGAACTCCACCTTCCGGAAAAATACAAATACTCAAGCCCTGGCCTAGTCTTCGCTGTGCTCTTTTGTATACCAAAGTTCTACTCTGAGCAGAACTTCTGTCCACAAGAATGCAGACCCTCTTATAGAAAAATCCAAAAAGAGGAATTTTAGCCAATTCTTGCTTGCCTACAAAAACGAATGGATTTTTGGACACCTTCAACATCATCATGATGTCCATCATAGAGGTGTGATTCCCAACAAGCATATAGCTCTTACCCTTCTCCAAGGATTCTTGGTGTTGCACTTTAGGTCTATAAAACATACCGTACAGTATAATGTTAGCCCATATGTTTCTTGCAACCCAGAAAAACTGCGGATAGAAACGCTCGCTAGAGGTAAATAAAAGAAGTATTGGGAATAATATAATGATCGGTATACCCACCAATATATAAAACCATATCCTATACAATAACTGTAAAGTAGCGAACAGAAATTTAATCATGCTCCAAAAGTAAACATTTGTTATTTACTTTTTACAAAACATCCTACCTTTGTAGGGTGATTAAACAGGGAGCTATAGTTCGTACAATCGTTTGAATTACAAAGCGAGTTGTAGACCCAAAACTGTTATTATCGCATTTACGATTTTTATAAAAGCATTTACATAATGGCAAGAATACTTACTGGAATACAAAGTACTGGTACGCCCCATTTAGGAAATCTACTTGGTGCAATCATACCTGCAATAGAACTAGCACAACAAGCGCAGAACGATTCTTTTCTATTTATAGCAGACATGCATTCCTTGACTCAGATTAAAGACGCAGCAACTCTAAAGGCAAACACCTATGGTGTGGCAGCAGCTTGGTTGGCCTGTGGGTTAGATATTGAAAAAGTGGTCTTCTACAGACAAAGTGATGTTCCACAGACTACTGAGCTCACCTGGTATTTAAGTTGTTATTTTCCGTTCCAACGGCTCACCTTGGCGCATTCATTTAAGGACAAAGCTGATCGTTTGGAAGATGTGAATGCTGGTTTATTTACCTACCCCATGCTTATGGCAGCCGACATTTTGCTTTATGACGCAGAAATCGTTCCAGTGGGTAAGGATCAAATGCAACATATTGAAATTACCCGAGATGTAGCCTCTAGAATCAATACGCAACTAGGGGAAATCTTTGTGATTCCTGAGGGAAATGTACAGGAAGAGACACAATATATTCCAGGTACTGATGGACACAAGATGAGTAAGTCTAGAAATAATACCATCAACATTTTCTTAGCAGACAAAGCTTTACGCAAACAAGTCATGAGCATAGAAACCGATAGCACCCCATTAGAAGAACCAAAGGATCCGGATAATTGTAATGTATTCGGCATATATAAGCTATTGGCTACCACGGAGCAATGCCAACAATTACGTGAAAAATACTTGGCCGGAGGTTTTGGTTATGGACATGCCAAGCAGGAGTTGTACGAACTCATCATTGATAAGTTTAAAACTCCAAGAGAAAAATTTAATTACTACATGAACAACTTGGAAGAAATCGACGATGCGTTAGCCATTGGTGCTGAAAAAGCAAAATTGGTTGCCGACCAGGTTTTGACTCGAGTTCGATCTCATATTGGCTACTAGGTATTTCAAAATACTTATCAACCAATAAGTTGTCCATTTATTTAAATTAAAAACTTGCTAAAAACCTGGCTCATAGCGCATTATTTATAGCGATATTAAATAGTGCCCTAACCTTATGAACTTGAAGTAACTAGGGAAATTGCAAGAAAAAAAATAAGAGTTGTTAATAAATTTAGGGTAGTATCTATCCAAAACATCCAATTTTTTTACATCTTTGTGTTATGCGAATTGAAAATTACATCAGCGATTTATTATACAGATACCAGTGTGTTATAGTACCTGGTTTTGGAGCTTTCTTAACCCAATACCAAAATGCCAAGGTCCACGGAACAACCAATGCATTCTATCCACCTTCAAAATCTGTTTCATTTAATGAGCAATTACAATCTAATGATGGCCTTTTAACGAACTATTTGGCTGATGTTTTAAAAATCTCCTACGAAGAAGCTTCTAAAAAATTGAATACGGCAGTAAACAATTGGAAAGCTGCACTTCAAAATGAAGAAAAAATCGAACTCAACGGAATTGGAAACTTGTGGCTCAATGAGGAAGGAAAATTATTATTCCAACCTTCATACCACATCAATTACCTAACAGATTCATTTGGTCTTTCATCCTTTGTTTCTCCAGCAATTAGCCGAGAAGAAATGAAGAAAGAGATTGTGGAATTAGAAGAAAAAGTTCCAATCGCATTCACTCCCGAAAGAAGAAAAAGTCCTTCGTATTTAAAATATGCGGCCGTAGCACTATTAGCCCTATCCGTAGGGACAGTGGGTTACCGCTATATGAATCAACAAGGTCTAGAGAACATGCAAATGCTGCAAACCCAGGCACAACAGCAGGTTGAAAAAAACATCCAACAGGCCACCTTTTTTGACTCAAGTCCACTCGAAATGCCGTCAGTTACATTGACGGTGAAAAAAGAACCACTGAAGTACCACATTATCGCAGGTGCTTTTAGAGTTGAGGAAAATGCGGATAAAAAAGTCGCACAACTTCAAGATCAAGGTTATAAAGCATCCCGTATTGGTAAAAACAAATATGGTCTTCACCAAGTTACTTACGCTAGCTTCTCTACCGTTCCGGAAGCATTGGAATATTTGAGAACTATTAAACGTACTGTAGCTTCTGAAGCTTGGTTGTTAGTGGATGAGTTAGAGCAAAACTAGTTCTAGAAAAAATCACCAAAAGCATTTAAGTGTATTAACCCTTTCCTCTTCTAGGATATAGGCCATTTCTATGATTCCCATATTTTTAAATTTATGGCACTTCTCTCCAAGTCTATATCTTAAAATATTCTGTATATTTGTGTACAACCAATTTAACTATTCATGAAAAACATTTTTTATCTTCTCTTATTCTGTCTACCTCTAATTTCCAACGGACAAAACAATATTCCTGATAACTACACCCTACATTCTGACGTTTTATGGGCATCGCCAAAAGGTTACGACCTCAGCATGGATATCTATTCTCCAACCAATGCACATCAAAGCTATCCTGTCCTGATTATTTATCACGGTGGCGGTTGGCTTATCAACGATAAATCCATTATGGATCAGATGGCTCAATACATTGCTTCGAATTCTAACTATGTAGTTTGTAATGTTGATTATCGCCTTTTAACGGCCAATGACAACACCACGAACATGAATGAGATTATTGAAGACGCTATGGGCGCAGTGTTATGGGTAAAGGAACATATTTCTGAGTATAAAGGTAATCCAGATAAAATAGCTGTTACCGGAGATAGTGCCGGAGGACAACTTGCTGCCATGGTGGTCAATGCCGGACAAACACTCTCAGCACAAGGCCTTAGTGGGAAACCCATTGGTTTCACCCCTACATTTATGCCAGAAAACAAAAACATTGAGCAATTGATCACTAGCAAAGCTTTGGACATACAGGCCGCTATTTTAAGTTATCCGGCAGTTGATATTTATGCCTCTGCCGTAGCTGGTTTCGAGAAAGAAGCTAACTTTTTTTGGCAAATGGGTGGCGCAAAAGCACGTTCGTTATTTGGCGGTGAAATAAGCCCAAGCTCAAACCCAGAATACTATAAACTGTCCTCTCCTATTTATACCGTACCAAAAGCGAGTGACAGAAAACTTCCACCACAATTTGTTCATGTGGGGACTGAGGATAAAACAACAACACCTACCTCAATAAAGACTTATGTTGATTCTTTAAAGCAAAATGGCCAATACGTGGAATACTGGGAGTATCAGGGAAGAAATCATGCATACTTAGATTCCGGAAGCAATGCGTTTTTGGGCAATACATTTGAGAAGGATGCGATTACGCCTATCAAAAAGATTATAGCCTTTTTGGATAGTGTATTCTATGATAAATAATCAAAGAATCATCCAATTTTATTGGTTAAATTTTATATAATTCAAAGAAATGCAGATATCTTTGCACGAAATATAAATCAAACATGCAAGCGAAGACACCTAAAGAATCTCGAACCATTATGACGGATTTAGTTTTACCTAGTGAAACAAATCCACTAAACAACCTTTTTGGTGGAGAACTCTTGGCCCGAATGGATCGTGCAGCTAGCATATCCGCTCGAAGACACTCCAGAAGAGTTACAGTAACAGCCTCCGTGAACCACGTGGCCTTTAACCGAGCCATTCCTTTAGGTAGTGTAGTCACCGTTGAAGCATGTGTCTCCAGGGCCTTTAAAAGCTCTATGGAAATTTATATCGATGTTTGGATTGAGGATAGAGAAAACGGACATAAGTCCAAAGCAAATGAAGCTATATACACCTTTGTCGCTGTTGATGACACTGGCAAGCCAGTAACTGTTCCGGCAATTATTCCTGAAACAGATCTGGAAAAAGAACGCTTTGAAGCAGCACTAAGAAGAAAACAACTCAGTCTTGTACTAGCTGGTAAAATGAAAGCAAAAGACGCTACAGAACTCAAAGCACTTTTCATAAACGCAAATTAATCTAACGCTTGATTACATTCTGTAGATCCAATTGGCAGGATTGTCTGTTTTGGTGTTGTTGTATATCATGAACTTCAATACAGTCTCATTGGAACTAGGGCTGGTAAATACCTCTCCTAGTTCTTGTTTCGTGGTGACATTATCTCCTTCACTCACATAAACTTTACTAAGATTATTATACACCGAAATGTAGTTACCATGCTGAACAAGCACGGCTTTATTTCCTCCTTTAATGGCTTGTACAGCGATAACTTTCCCCTTGTAAATCGCACGCGCCTTAGAACCGGACTCAGTTGCAATACGCACACCGTTACTTTGAATGGTCACTGACCTCACAATAGGGTGTGGTTGTTTCCCATACCGCATCTTAATGATCCCTTTTTCTACCGGCCAGGGTAGTTTCCCTTTATTAGATTTAAAGTCTGCATCTATTAATTTGGCTTCAGCAGTTAAGGCAAAATTTGAAGACTTAGAAGCTGCTTCTCTCTTTTCAACGGTAGTTTCTTTATTACTAGCATTGGCCTTTGCAATAGCCTCACGAATCAATTTATCGATCTGTCGATCAATGGCGTCAGATTCTCTTTGACGATCTCTAATCTGAGTAGCATATTCACTTTCCTTGGCCTTGATACTAGAGATCAATCCTTTCTGGGTGTTCAATTCACGTTGCAGCGATTCTTGCTCTTTTCTGTTTTCTACAATTAGGGACTCTTTCTCTTCTCTTTGTACCACCAAACCTTGATTGAGCTCCTGCAACTCTGTCGTCTTACTCTGAATTTGGCTAGCCTGATCCTTTCTGAATTTGGTATATTGCTTCATGTATTGAATCCGTTTATAGGCCTGCAAGAAGTCCTCAGAAGATAGTAGAAACATAATACGGCTTTGTTGGGATTTGCTTCGGTAGGATTTTTTGATCATTTCCGCATAATCTGCCTTGAGTTCCTTTAAGTCATCTCTAAGTTTAGAGATCTTATTGATATTATTGTTTATTTGACGGCTCAACAGATTGGTTTGGTCGTTGGTAACTTTAATCAGTTCTTTACGCATACGTATTTTGCGATCCAAGTCCTCCACATCTTCCAATACGGTGGTTTTTTCTTTCTTCTTCTGGGAAAGCAATCTGTTAAATCTGGAAATCTCGTCTTGTAGTCGTTCTTTTCGAGCTTCTAATTCTAATTGTTCCTCAGATTGACCAAATGTACATGGAGCACTAAATAAGCTCAGTAAAACGACTCCTATGATTAAATAAACCTGTTTACTCATATGGCTTCAAGTTCAACGGGTTTAAATCCGCTTGGAATACTGAATGGAAAATTGAGCGCTTTGTCAAAGACCACATTATTGTATTCAATGTCGATTTGATTCATATGTTTCTTATCCGTGGTCTTAATCTCAATCTGATTCGGCAATATCTTTCCAGATACCTTTTGATAATTTTTATACATAATACTCAACATCCTCAGTGCCGAAGGCTGAGAAATTTGTTGAAGTGTCATTTTAAAATTAGAAGGCTCTAATAAAAACAATGTCTTATAAATATCCGATTGTCTGATAGGCTTAAGCTGATATTGATCACTTACAGTGGCAGCGTAGTACTTCTGATCTCTAAGGTCTATGATAGCCTGGCCTAGCAGTAAATTTTGAACCATCTGAAAATTGAGTTTTGTTCCAAGTAATTCTTCAAGGTAAGAATAATCACCATCAAAATAAGTGTTGTCCAATTTATTATAAAATTGAACCCGGTCAGGTGTGATCATAATTTTAATCACGGAAAGCGGTGCACTCAACCAAATGACTTCATCCTTTTTCATTCGCAAGCTAACAGTTACACCCTGGGAGCTTTCGCCATCTGAATAATTAATCTTTACTCTTCCGGACATGGTTTTAAATTCCAAATCGTTATCGTAGTGATTATCGATAATGCGCTGAGATCGTAAATCACTTTTAACTTCGCCACCTACCAGTACATTTTTAGATTTACAAGCTGAATTTACCAGAATGAGCACCACGACTCCAGTGTAACCTAATACTTTCAAAAATTTCTTCATGTTCGCGCTGTTAATTTTTTATCATTCCTTGATAGTGATCTACTTTCTGTTGATCCCCCAAAGCCATATATGCAACGACAAATTCCTTATAAAAATTGTTTAGCATTTCGTCTTCCTCCAGAATGTAGGATAGTCCATCCTCTAAAATCTGAATTGCCATCTTATGGTTCTGCAATTTATTCAAAGACCGTGCCTTATACAAATAGAATAATGGTTGGGTTGGAAAATTATCAATTGCCTCGCTGCTAAAACGTAAAGCTTCAGCGTAATCAGTTTTTATAAATTGCTTTTCAATTTGTTCCCTATACTGATCTATAGGAGAAGCCATTGCTTCTGCATGTGTACTATTTTCGGTTGGTGTTGTCTCTAACATAGCCTCCGTATGCTCGTGTATGCGCAACCTGTTTTCGAGTTGAGCGGCAGCGTCCATATCAATTCCTTCCGACCGCATCTTATCAATTATTTTTTTTGCCTGAGCGCCTTCACCTAATTCGATATAAATATCTGCGAGTGTTTTGTAATAGTCCGTATCCATGGTGAGTAGGACCTCGGCTACCGGTACGGCCGCGTAATAATTGTGTTGCGTTAGCAAACAGATTAACAGCGCATCTTGATACCATTTATTCTCAGGGTCTACCGTGACAGCTCTTTCAAAATGTTGCTGAGCTTGAAGATAATTGGTTTGCTGCATATAATTCAAGCCCAACTCATAATCCACTACTTCGTTGTCTGCTCGCAGTTTTTTGCATTCAAGCAATTCCTGTATCGCCCTGTCGTAATTTTCAATGCCCTTTTGCTTAAGGGCTTCAAAAAAATGCTCCTGAAATGCGTCGGAATTCTGTTCTTCAGATACTTCAGCGCTCTGTCCATCTTCCTGTGAAAACCCTATAGAAACGGCCGAAAACAAACACAATATTAGTATTTTATACCGATTTGGTGCCATATTAATTTTTAGGGTTAGGATAGGTAACTGCGCCATGGGTATGGGTTCGACACCCCTTTAATTCAAAACGCTGTAGTCTCCTATACTGATCTTTGTAAAATTACCATCAAAAATCGCAAAATTCCCAATCATTGCGTTAGAAAGTTTGGCATTTTTAATTTTTGCATTGGTCTGTATTAAACTATGGGTTATGGTAGAGTCTTCAATTACCGTATTATCACCTATAGAAACATTAGGCCCAATGGTAGCGTTCTTGAGCACTACTCCTTCTCCAATATAACAAGGTGGAATTATAGTGGCATTGTTAAACTCAACGCTATCTGAAATTAACTTTTCGTCTTCTTGTTGCAATAACTCTAAGATCCTTCCGTTGGTCTCTACAGTCACTGCTTTATTTCCACAATCCATCCACTGATCAACCTTACCGGGAACAAATTTCTTTCCTTTGGCCATTAACGCTTTTATACCATCATTGATTTGATACTCCCCTCCATTTTGGATATTGGCATCAAGCACATTTTGAAGTTCGGCTCTAAGGTCTTCGCCTTTTTTGAAATAATAAATTCCAATAACAGCAAGATCAGAAACAAAGCTTTCCGGTTTTTCAACCAATCCGGAGATATTTCCGGTATCATCAAGTCCTACCACCCCAAAAGCTTCCGGGTTGTCCACCTGTTTCACCCATATCACACTATCGGCACTTTGGTCAAGATTGAAGTCCGCTTTAAACAAGGTATCTGCATAAGCAATAACACAAGGTCCGGAAAGCGCATCTTTGGCACACATAATGGCGTGTCCTGTCCCAAGAGGCTTATCCTGATAATAGATACTACCTTTGGCGTCAAGACGCTTAGCAATAGCCAATAGATTAGTTTCAACTTCTTGGCCAAAATCTTCATTTATAATAAAAGCTACTTCATCAATATGTTGATCCAATACTTTAGCAATATCCTCTACCAATCGTTGTACGATTGGTTTCCCCGCAATGGGTATTAAAGGTTTAGGCACAGTTAAGGTATGGGGGCGAAGTCGTGAACCACGACCCGCCATAGGAACTATTATTTTCATTATAATGTTGTATTTTACTTAAAGTTAAAACTTTTTCTTTCGTGCATTATTATGCGGCTACTTGGTTCCGGTGCTTCCAAAACCTCCAGTTCCCCTATCGCTATCTGAGAGTTCAGACACCTGTTTCCATGAAATGTGCTCATGTGCAGCAATAACTAGTTGAGCTATTCTCATTCCGTTTTCAATTGTAAAGCGATCATTGGAAAGATTCACTAAAATCACTCCGATTTCTCCTCGATAATCGGCATCAATAGTTCCTGGTGCATTTAATACAGTAACGCCATTTTTAGCAGCGAGCCCACTACGAGGGCGAACTTGAGCCTCATATCCGACAGGAAGTTCTATGAACAGACCAGTTTTTACAACAGCTCTCTCCAATGGTTCTAAAGTAATGGGCTGTTGAATTTCAGCTCTCAAATCCATACCAGCTGATGAAGGCGTGGCATAACTCGGTAATTCGTGCTGAGTTTTATTGACAATTTTTATTTCCATAAAGACTAGGATTGTTTACCGGAACGCAGCGATCGAAAGATGCGCTTGAGTTCTCGATTTTCCAATTTATATATCAAAATCAAAAATACTAAAACAAATAGGGTTCCCACAATTAAGTTCCGATCAAATACATAAAAAGACAGTGTAGAGAAGACGATGGATACACCTAAGTAACTTCCGATTTTTTTTAGGTTATAAGGAATGGGGTGATTTTTCTGTCCGTAATAATACGAAATGAACATCATTGAGGCATATGCAACAAGAGTAGCGATAGCAGAACCCTTAAAACTTATAATTGGGATTAGTATAAAGTTTAACCCCAAGGTCAACACCGCTCCAAAGATGGAGATATAAGCACCATAACTGGTTCTATCCGTAATTTTATACCATACTGACAAATTGTGATAAATACCCAGGCATAAATTAGCCAATAAAATAAAAGGCACTATCCATAGGGCTTCCCAATATGCCGGGTTTGCGATTAATAGTAATTTAAACACCTCCGAATAGGCTACCACAAATAAAAATATAAAGGTGCCGAAGATGGTAAAGTACAAGGTGGTATCAGCATAGATTGCCTTTGAATTTTTGTTATTCGCATGGCTGAAAAAGAAGGGTTCCACACCCAGTTTAAAAGCCGTGACAAACAAGGTCATAAATGCTCCCAACCTATAACAAGCCGCATATATCCCAACGGTTTGTTCCGCTATATCCTCAGGCAAAAGGTACTTAAGCAATATCTTATCAAAACCTTCATTAACCGTATAGGCTACCCCGGCAAGAAGCACAGGGAAGGCGTAGCGCAGCATTTTCTTCCATATCCCCAAATCGAAACCAATTCCGATTTTAAAATATAGGGGCACAACGGTGAGAAAGGTGACCAAACTCGCCACCATATTTGCAATAAAAATATAGTGTACTTTGTTGTCAAAGACGATCCATTCCCAGCTATCAAAGAATGTAGAAGATGATAGAAGCTGAGTGAGTCCTAGGAAGAAGAAAAGATTTAGTCCCAGGTTAACCACCACATTAAAAATCTTTATATAAGAATACTTCAGTGGCATCTCTTTATTTCGCATCCAGGCAAAAGGAATGATACAAAGGGCATCTAAGAACAAGATCCAAATACCATAAACGATATATTGAACGTCGAATTCTAAGAGGTCCGCAAGAAAATCTTTAATAAAATAGGCCACCACTAAGAAGCCAACAGCGGTCATTAGAATAGAACTAAGAGCTGTAGACTGTACTTTTTCTTGGGATTGATCCTTATTCATAAAGCGGAAAAACGCAGTTTCCATCCCATAAGACAGCACCACATTTCCGATCATTAAATACACAAATAAGGCGGCGTAAATCCCGTAGTCTTCTGTAGGCAATTTATCGGTATACAATCGGGTTAACACAAAACTTAACAGTCTTGGTAGTACCGTTGCTAATCCATAAATAAACGTGTGTTTGAACAGTTTTTGTAACGCCCCCAAAGCCGCGATTGTGTTAGTGAATTAAAAGTATCGAATCATGCAAAGTTACCAAATTTAGCTTCCTATTTCCTTAAAGAAGGCGGTAATTCATTATAGTGAATTGCAGTAGCGGGCACCAGGTTGGATAACTTATAATAGCGGACTTTTCCATCCATTGTATATTTAAGTAACGCCTCATTGTCGTCGATCGCATAAGGTGGAGTCACCCTGCCTTGTGGTGGCTTATTCCCAAATTCCTTTTTTGGATCTGCATGCAAAATGAGGTTTGAATGATTACTGTCCATAAAACGGCCAATATACACCTTATAAGAATCCCTTTTAACAGACTCCAATTGAACAACCTTTCCTTGATAATAGAGGCTGTCTAATACCACGGAAGAAGAATCCTCCTGTAACGGGATATATATATTCACGCCCTTTAGCGTATTGGTTTCACCTACGGTCCATGGCTCCAAGCGTAGTTCTCCATGGGTAAAAGGAAGTTGGTCAACCAACTTTTGTGAGCTGCCACAGGCGGTATAACCAAAAACCAATAGCCCTAAAGCCAGTATTTTTACAAAATATCTCATTTGATAATAGAATTTGTATTTAAAGATACAATTTCAAAATTGATGCCAGGGTACTTACACCCTAAATTTAAAAAAGCTAAGGGGTTATAAAAATACTAAATCCGACTCTGAAGCAGAATCGGATTTAGTATTGTAATCGATATATAGTATCCAATAATGGACCGCTACGATTAATTATTTAGTGCTTCTGCCCCACCAACGATCTCTAATATTTCATTAGTAATAGCTGCCTGACGTGCTTTGTTGTATGTTAGTTTGAGTTCAGATCTCAATTCCCCTGCGTTATCTGTTGCCTTGTGCATGGCAGTCATTCGCGCACCGTGTTCTGAAGCGAAGGAATCACGAATAGACTTGTACAATTGTGTCTTTAAGGACTTCGGAATTAGTGTTTCTACGATCTCAACTTTGTTTGGTTCGAAAATATAGTCAGCTGAACTGCTAACTGAATCCTCTAGTGCTACAGGTTGAATTGGAAGGAAATTTTCAGTTTTAACGACTTGAGTTGCTGCGTTTCTAAAATGGTTGTACACCAAAACGATCTTATCGTATGTTCCTTCGGAGTATATGTCCATTAAACGTCTGGTAATTTCAGAAACGTTCTCATATGTCAAATCATCAAAAACACTATTGTTATTGTGAATTACATAGAACTTTTTACCTAAGATATCGTGCCCCTTTTTCCCAATAGTCATAAAGCTCACGTTCTTATCAGCATAAGTTTCATTGGCCAATCTAGAACTTTCCTTAATCACGTTAGTATTAAATGCACCACACAATCCTCTATTGGAAGTTATGGAAACGACCAACACATTTTTCACTTCTCTTTGTTCTGCAAATACACTACCAGACTCCCCTTCCAAACTAGCACTTACACTCTGTAAAAGTTCTGTAAGCTTATCTGCATAAGGTCTCATCGCAGTAATAGCATCCTGGGCTTTTTTCAACTTAGCAGCCGAAACCATTTTCATGGCACTGGTAATCTGCATGGTTGAACCCACTGATGTAATTCTGTTCCGTATTTCTTTTAAATTTGCCATCTTATAAATTAAGAAATGAGTATTATCTTAGATCCGTTTATTCCAGGCTTTTGCCCGGAATAACTGAACCTTTTGGTTTACCCTTTATATTTTTGAGAAAGTTCCTTCGCCACTTGAGTTAGTGTGTCCGTTACTTCGTCAGTAAGTTTTCCTGCTTTTAAGGTATCCAATACCACTCTATGCTTAGCATTTAGGAATGATATATAGTCCTTTTCAAATTCCTTAACTTTCTCTACAGGAACATCTCTAAGAAGGTTTTTAGAACCTGCGTAGATAATTGCTACCTGATCTTCTACAGTGTAAGGATCATTTTGAGCTTGTTTAAGGATTTCAACGTTACGTTTACCTTTTTCAATAACATTCATTGTTGCAGCGTCAAGGTCAGAACCGAATTTTGCGAAAGCTTCCAGTTCACGGAACTGAGCTTGATCAAGTTTCAATGTACCTGCTACTTTTTTCATGGATTTAATCTGAGCAGATCCACCAACACGAGATACAGAAATACCCACGTTAATTGCCGGACGAACCCCAGAGTTGAACAAATCTGATTCCAAGAAAATCTGACCATCAGTAATCGAAATTACGTTGGTAGGAATATAGGCAGAAACGTCTCCTGCTTGGGTCTCAATAATTGGAAGTGCTGTAAGTGAACCTCCTCCTTTAACGATCGGTCTTAAGGATTCAGGAAGGTCGTTCATCTCTTTAGCGATATCATCATCAGCGATTACCTTAGCCGCACGCTCTAACAATCTAGAGTGAAGGAAGAAAACGTCTCCAGGGTAAGCTTCACGTCCCGGTGGTCTACGAAGCAACAAAGAAACCTCTCTATAGGCAACTGCTTGTTTTGAAAGATCATCATATATGATAAGTGCTGGACGACCAGTATCTCTGAAATACTCTCCGATTGCAGCTCCAGCGAACGGAGCATATACCTGCATTGTAGCAGGATCAGAAGCATTAGCAGCAACGATTACAGTATAAGCAAGAGCACCTTTATCTTCCAGTGTCTTTGCAATAGCAGCAACAGTAGATGCCTTTTGTCCTATGGCAACATAGATACAATATACAGGCTCTCCAGCGTCATAAAATTCTTTTTGATTGATAATGGTGTCAATACAAACCGTAGTTTTACCAGTTTGACGGTCGCCAATAACCAACTCACGTTGTCCTCTACCTACAGGAATCATGGCGTCTACTGACTTAATTCCAGTTTGTAAAGGTTCTGTCACAGGTTGACGGAAAATTACACCAGGTGCTTTACGCTCTAAAGGCATTTCGTAAAGTTCACCTCCGATCGGACCTTTACCATCAATAGGCTGTCCAAGAGTGTTTACTACACGTCCCACCATTTTTTCACCCACCTGAATGGATGCGATTCGTTGGGTACGCTTAACGGTATCACCTTCTCTAATATCTTTGGAAGGCCCTAATATTACAATCCCAACATTATCTTCTTCTAGGTTAAGTACCATTCCTTCTAAACCTGTTTCAAATTCAACAAGTTCTCCGTACTGTGCGTTAGACAATCCGTACACACGTGCGATACCATCCCCTATCTGGAGTACAGTTCCTACTTCGTCCAATGAAGCTTTTGCTTCAAATCCTGATAGTTGCTTTTTTAATATTGCTGATACCTCAGCAGCTTTAACTTCAGCCATCTTTTATAGTATTTAAATTGTGGGCGTTTGTTTTAGAAATACACCCTGCCTTTATTTTAAATTATTATGCTACGAAAGAGTTATTTAATAAATCTCTTTTCAAATTATTCAATTGGTTCGCTACGCTTGCGTTGTATTGTAAATCTCCAACACGCAATACGAATCCACCAATGATAGTTGGGTCGATTTTATTTTCTAAGACTGCTTTTTTACCAGTTAATTCCTGAACTTTAAGCAATACCTTTTTTTCCAATTCTCCAGTTAAAGGCACCGCGGTAGTAACAATAGCAGCCTGCTCGCCTCTTAAGGCATCATATAGTTCACTGTATTTTTCAGCGATGGCGCCCAGAAGATTTATACGGTTATTTTCAACTAAAATACCTATTAGGCCTTCAGTGGTGACATTCATGCCAGAAAAAATCTCAGTAAGTGCTGCTTTTTTATCTGCAAGTTTAATCACCGGACTTTGAAGCATATATTGCAATTCACTACTTCCCTGAATCGTCTTAAAGATAGACTCCATGTCCTGATTGACCTCTTCTAAAGTATGCTGCTCCTTAGCGTGTGCCAGTACAGCTTTTGCATATCTAAGTCCCGCTCTTGTACCTTTCATAATACTAGTTTAAAGTAACTTGATCCAACATCGTATCTACCAATTTCAATTGCTTGTCGTGGTCAGACAATTGTCCTTGTACGATTTTCTCTGCAATATCAACTGATAGTGTAGCTACTTGCTGTTTCAATTCAGCAACAGCAGCCTGTTTCTCTCCCTCTATTACTACTTGAGCGTGTGTGATAATTTTATCCGCTTGTTCCTTTGCTATTTCTTTAGCTTCAGCAATCATTTTATCCTTGATCTCACGGGCATCTTTAAGCATTGCGTCTCTTTCAATACGCGCTTCTTGAAGAAGTTTTTCGTTATCCGCTTTAAGGTTTTGTACTTCTTTACGAGCATCTTCAGCAGCATCCAAAGCCTTGTTTATGGATTCTTCTCTACCTTTAACAGCTCCTAATATAGGAGTCCAGGCAAACTTTTTAAGAAGAATAAAAAGAATGACAAATACGATTACTGACCAAAATATTAAACTCTCAGGATGTGTAGGATTCATTATATAAAATATTAAATAACGTTTCTAATGTTAAAAGAAAATCATGCTGTAACCAACCGTTACAGCACGACTTCATTTTCAAAAATTATTTTGCGATAAGCGCAACAACTACTGCGAAAAGCGCAACACCTTCAATAAGTGCCGCAGCAATAATCATAGCAGTTTGAATTTTTGAAGCTGCTTCAGGTTGACGAGCAATAGCATCCATTGCAGATCCACCAATTTTACCGATACCAATTCCTGCACCGATGGCAGCTAATCCAGCTCCTATTCCAGCTAAAATCATAGTTAAAAATTTATATAGTTACTAATTAAAACTCACAATTAAATTAATGATGCTCTTCCACGGCCTGCCCGATGAACAGTGCAGAAAGGAGCGTAAACACATACGCCTGTAAGGCCGCTACCAACAACTCCAATGCGTACATAAACAACGAAAAAGCGATAGATACCGGTGAAATCCAAGCGGTTTGGAAAATAAAAATAAGCGCCATCAAACTCAATATGATGATGTGCCCTGCAGTAATGTTAGCAAACAAACGAATCATTAATGCGAAAGGTTTGGTAAACATCCCTAAAACCTCAACAGGAATCATAATTGGCAATAACCACTTTGGAACACCAGGTGTTGCAAAGATATGACCCCAGTAGCTTTTATTTCCACTAAATATGGTGATCAGGAAAGTCATGGTTGCCATAACTCCTGTAAATAGAATATCATTTGTAAGTGTTCCTTGGAATGGGAAGAACGGAATCAATCCAAACATATTTCCAAACCAAATCAAAAAGAACACCGTCAATAAATAAGGCATGTATTTTTGGTATTTCTTCTCTCCTATATTAGGAACAGCAATATCATCACGAACAAAAACAACTAGAGGCTCGAAAAAGGCAGCAATTCCTTTTGGCGCTCTTTGGTTCTTTTTATACGAATTTCCAATGGGTATAAAAATCAACAACATAAATGCTGCTGATACAAATAAAGTAAAGACGTTTTTAGTAATAGAGAAGTTAAGCGGTCTATCGTTGGTTACATTCTGATCAGCGTCAAAAGCAACAGTACCATTTGCGTCAGCATAGTAGATCTCGTCTTGGTAACGAACGAATTGTTGTTCACCTCGCTCTACGACTACGCTGCCTTCTTCATCATGATGAAAGGCCGAAGACATGAATGTCACCAAGCCGTTTTCTGTCCACAAAATCACAGGAAGCGGAAGCGAAATTGCCTTTCCATTCCAGTCCGCAATATGAAATTCGTGAGAATCATAAATGTGACTATTTATTAATTCTGTTGCGTCGAACTCAAGTTCCTCGGAGGTTTCCGAAGATTGATTTTCGTGTTCCTGAGCCAAGGCTCCTAAGGAACAAAACAACACTACTACAAGAAAGAATCTTCTGATCGAATTTCCTACTATGATCATACCTCTAATTGATAAAATATATGGTCCTCAAAAATTTGCTGCAAAGGTACATCTTTTCTTCATACTAGGAAGCTCTCCACTATTTTTTTTTATATTATATCAGAAAACTCAATTTTTTATCAAAACTCGTTTATTTCAAGAGTTTTATAACAAGTATGACTTCGATTAGAAGGTAAAGGAAATAGGGTACAAAAAAGCTAAATACTGCCGGGATTGGATCAGCTAGCTCACTTTGTATTAAGGGAACTAAAAAAAGGATTGCCCCAAGCATCTTAAAACCACTTAAAGCTAAGAACGCTAAGCCTGCCTTATCGGGAAGAATTCCATGCACCGCTTTAACTGTAAAATAAATCACGGCAGCAAAACAAGAATGAAATAAATAGATTCCCCAAAGCGGGTAATAAAAATCAATTTCGCTAAAAAGTTCACTTTGAACTACCCATTGCGATGTAAACAACAACAAGGTGATTCCAATATAAATAAGTACAGAAGTAAATAGCTTAGATTTCATATAAAAAAGGCCGTTATCAACGGCTTAGGAATTATTTTTCTTATTGATGTTCTTGAGCTGTCTAAAGACATTGTATAGCGAAGCAAAAACCGCAAATAGAGAACACACCACAGTATAGGCAGAATATTGATTTGGATATTTTTCATCCAACCATACGCCTAAATAGGTGCCGGCGGCAATTACAATGGCCATTTGCAAGCCTATGTTACTAAATCGAACCCAGGTTTTAAGCTGATTTCTCCGCGGACTTTGATTCTTTTTGTCCTTCATTCTCACGAACAGATTTTAAGGATGCCCCTTTCATAGAACATGCTGCATTAAATGTAGCTCCCGGTTCAACAGCAAGTTTACCAACCACTACATCACCATCGATCTGCGCAGTACCCTTAAGACTCAATACATTTTCGACCTTCAGCTCACCTTCGAATTTACCTTCGATATCCGCATTCATACATTGGATTTTTCCACTGACCTTCCCAGCTCTTCCAATGACAACCTTTCCCTTTGCGGAAATACTACCTTCGAGTTCACCATCAATTCGGATATCTGCTTCTGATATAAGGTCTCCTTTGATTTTGGTGTTTTCAACGATTCTGTTGGTCTGTCCAACTACGGGCTCTACGCGATTTCTCTTTGATTCTGCAAACATGATATTAATTATTAAGATTTGGGTTAATTTTAGTAATTTGACTTAAATAACCTTCGAGGTTTTTATAGATTTGGATTTTCTTATAATCGGATGACGAAATTACAAAATTCTCATTGTCAACCAAATAATCTTTGTTAATGTTTAACAATTCGGCATAGCCCTGTGCGCGCAACTTGGAGGTAAATCCATGGATGCTTACAAAAACGGTATCGAGGTTATACTGATCCTGTGAATAGGTAATTTGATTGTATTCCAGATCTTCTAAAGACTGTTTTATGGTCGTCTGTAACTTATTCAGCCCTATGGTGTCATTGCTATGAAATGGATATATCAATTTCCAATTTGTCGAGCCTGACGTACCGAGTTCAAAACTTTCATCCTCAAATTGTGCCAAGGTTCCGGCAAGAAGTTCTCCTGCCCGCTCTGCTTCTTCAGAATTCGGATAATTCAATACAATTTCATTTAAGCCGCTCCTATACGCCTTGATTCCGTACAACCGTGCAGTAGCAGATGCCTTTAACATTTCAAACTTAACAACAATATCCTCAGCGTTGAATCTAGAGATATTAATATCACACTGTTCTACCACTGATTGGTATTTTTGGTTTTCAAAATCCTTGTACAATTGTCCATAAATAGCCTCTGGACTTGTCTGGTCCCCGCTAAGTATCATCGATGGATTCTTTAACAACATGGCATATCGCGATTCTGGATAGTTTTGAATAATAGCCGTTTTAAACTGCTGCGCTTTTGCAGGATCCAATTGCTGATACAGCTTGTATAAGTTGTAATTTGAAGGTAGTATTAAACGTTCCTCAGGATTGTTGTCCAATACAGCCTCCAATTTATTTGCCGACAATTGGTATTCCTGAAATTTCTCTTTATAAAGAAGTCCGAGTTGATAATTTGCAAAATTAGTCTGTGTGTCTAAACTATCGACAGCTGCAACCCCCACCGGAAGTCGATCTAGGTAATAAGATAGCTGATGTAAAGGATTTGTAGTACTGGTGTTCACTTCGGCCGCTACCGCATTATCTCCCTGCATAGATAGCCCATTGAATCGCCAGTTATCTCCTAAAACCTTATCACCCCAGATGGCTTTAAATTGTTGTTTCCCATAACTTACGTTAGTGCTGTTATAGAAGTAAAATTCAACAGCTTTATTGTCTTTAGAAAAGCCGTTAAGGAAGCCTCTTTGATTGGCTCGATGGGAAGCCGCGATTTCTTGCTTTTCCTTTAATTCCTGCTCATAAGCAACAAGAGAATCGATATGCTTTTGATAATACGCCTTCCTTTGCTCATCGCTAAGTTGCAGCACCGTTAGAATACTATCGTTTCGAGACACCACCTCTTCATACATGATCACATCATCCAAATTGTCTCTTTTTCTACTCAGTACTCTAAAGTCTTTGGTGTTAGAATTTAGATAGGTTAGTGTACTATCATAATAGGCACCTGCTAGTTTATACTTTGAATTGTCAAAGGACATGGTTCCAAGAGCCTGGTAATTTCTGTAGAGTAACCCCTGGTCATCATGAGCGTTTCTCAATGACTTATTAAAATACACAGTGGCTTGCTCCAGAGAATCGTACTGCATATAATAGAGTGCATGCAAACGGTATAACGGCCCTAAGAAAGCTCGATTTTCCCGATTGCGCTCCATTTTTTCTAATTCTTCTCTCAAGACATAATCCTGTTGCTGCTCTTTAAATTTATTTTTTATTTTGGCTACATAGGCATTGATCAAATACACCCTCGGGGTTCTACGGTTGTACTCTATAACCCTGTCAAAAGCAATATTAGCACTATCCGGCATCCCCTTTTCATTGTACAATTGTCCAATGATAAAATCATAACGCCCTTTCTTCTCATAATCCCTGCTCATATTGCTTGCAATTTTAAGCGGGATAATAGCGCTATCCTTTTGTTCAAGATTTATATAAGCTTGAGCCATCATGGCATAGGCATCAGTCATTACTTCCTTATCGAGATCACGGCGCACAATTCTTTTCAAATTCGTGATTGCGACCTCTTCATTTTCCATTCGAATGTTGGTCTTTTCTCGCCAAACTCCAGCTTGGTGGATAAGATCGCTATTGGTGTACTTTCTTAAAATGTAATTAAAGGCCTCTAGAGCAGGAACAAACCTTTGGTCATAATACCTAGCCTTTCCCAAAAGCAAATAAGCCTCATCTATTTGGGGATTGCGCTCCTTGCCCCCAATATCCATCCCGTATTTCTGAATGGCTTTAGTAGCTTTGAGCTCGGCACGTCTAAAATTAGGATTGAGCTGAGCCGTGTCAATAACGATATCCTCCCGAATTTCCAAACGTTCTACAGGAAGAAGCTCCCAATAATTATCTACATAGGACTCCACCAGACTATGTTGTCCTTCTTCAAGAGCTAGGTGACCATTGTAAAGTGTATTAAACTTTGCATTCATGGCATTCCAGTTCCTGTTGACTACGGAGTCTTTCCTAGTAGAACAGGCCACCACAGCCAACAGCACAAGCAACACACAAATTAGTATTTTAGGGTTTCTAGTCAATTGAAATACAATTTATTAAACGTGCATTCCCGATTAAGTATTCATAAGGGACAAGGTAAAAATACATTATCTTTTTGTTTTCCTTACCATCTTGGATAAATTATCCTAATTTAAATGCTTAATCTACAACACTTGTCGTCAAAATTTCTTCCGAAAAGAAACCTTCCAATTCTTTAAGAGTTCGCTCAGAGGTTTGTATGTCTTTTACGATTTGCCCCTTGTTTAAAACCACTATACGCTGACACACCTCAGTTACGTGGGCTAAATCGTGGCTTGATATCAGCAAGGTAACATCCGGATTTTCCTTATAATCTGCAATGATTTTTTTAAGTCGAATTTGAGTTGAAGGATCCAGGTTTGCAAAAGGCTCATCTAGAATAATTACTTTAGGCTGCCCAATAAAAGAAGCGACTATACCTACTTTTTTCTGATTTCCTTTTGAAAGATCCCGAAGGTACTTCTTACTCTGCAGGATTTCTCCATGAAAGAAATCTTCAAAAGGCTTTAAAAATTGATCTACATCTGCCTGATTCATCCCTCTTAACTCTCCGATAAAATAAAAGTATTCTTCTGGTGTCAAATACCCGATTAAGAAGCTCTCGTCAATAAAAGCAGCGGTAAAAGGCTTCCAATCTTCACTTTTATCGATCTGAATCTGATTGTTTAAAATATGACCACTACTGCCCTTAATAAGGTCTAACAAAAGACTAAAAAATGTCGTTTTTCCTGCTCCGTTATTACCGACAAGTCCAAAAATTTGCCCGCTAGGGATTTCTAGGGATTCTATATCCAGAACCGTTACGTTCTTATATTTTTTACTTAAAGAGTTTACTTGTATCATGGTATTTAAAGTATGATTGATGTATTAATTTTTTTGTTTGTAAGCGGCCAAGGTTTTATACTTTTCAGCCTTATAGACCTTTTCAATAATGTTGAATGCCTTTTCTTTAAAGGCAAAACCTAAAATTGCTACTAGAAGCACCAATCCATAACCATAGATAGGCCCTAGAGTATAATATCCCAAGCCATATAGCAGCATTGGTATGACTAATTTTGGTATGGTCAAGAGCAAGGTTTTGGCATTAAATGCCTGAGAATCTCCAAAGGCCTTTTTATTACTCGTCAGATCGATGGGCGTTTTAACATAAGCACCACCCCATAAAACCATATATGAGTTCACCCCAATATTATAACAGGCACCAACAACAACTGCCATGTATACATCCCATCCAAAATAAAGATAAAAAGTAGCCAAAACTGTAGCAACCATTGTCGCCACAACCATAAGCCACCACTTTGAATTCAAATAGTCCCTGTATCGGATGTTTTGACTCATCATAAGGGGATAATACGCACTGTCCCAACTAGGGACAAACTGCCCGAAGCTAAATAAAAACCCTCCAGATACAAATAACGCAGCAAACATCCTCCAAAATGGCCCATCGTACATTTCTATGGCGCCAGAGAAGAACAACAGTCCGTAAAAAATAAACAGAAAACTCATAATAACCGTTGTCCTAGAGCGCTTGTTTCTTTTGATTAGTTTAATGTCATTTTTAAGAAATACCGCCACGCTTCCGAATCGGTTAACCCAGTCAAGCTGTTCCGTATTTGCTGCTTTTTGTTTCACCGCCAGACCAGAATCCAAATAGAGTCTGGCCTTAAAATAACGAAAGGCTATTTGATAAAATACTATTACCAACAACACAGGGATAAGAGCTATAATAGGCAAGTCATAAAAGCCTTGAAATATTGACCCCGTCCATAGTGTAAGATCAAATACGTCATAGTACTGTAGGGTCCCCATTATGATCAGTATCCCTAAGACTACATAGAAAATACGGTTTATAGCATTGACGAATACGTTGATGAAATTGTTGCAAAAAATCAAGGCAGTATTCGCAACAAACCACGCGATAACCTGCAATGCATCAAAGCCTTCTATAAGCAGTACTACCGCAAAAGGAATAAAGAAAAACGCATGAACTATATTAAAAAACGAGAGAATGGTTTTCCATAAACTAAAATGGACAATTTTAGATTTATTAAAGGGAAGGTATAACAAAGGCTTGATATTGACGACCGGCATTTTTTGCAGCAAATACCTGGCAAGTAAATCCATTGCAAGGTAATACACCATAAATTTGTTTACGGTTTCAAAGGGCTTTAGACCTAACTCCTCTTCAAGAAGAAAATAAATAATGCCTCCCAATACCGCAAAGCTGATCGCGAAATAAAGGGCAAAAAAAACCATCAATATTTTCATGAACAAATTTGAGGAAAAGGATGCGGATCTAAAAAAGGACTTCCACTGAAGACGTATAAAATGTGTAAGCATTTGGTTGATGGTTATTGAATATTAAAACTGTGTTTAGTCTATTGGTATGCAACTAGCGATTTTAGTTACAATAAAAACATACAAATTTAAAACTTTAGCAATTAACACAAATTTTATTAAATCGGGTTTTTAATCGAGTGTATATTCCGTATTTTTGCAAAAAATATTTGAATGATTCACTTTCATACACTTAAGGTTAAATCAGTAGAAAAAAGTACACCTACCTCAGTGGTTGTCACTTTCGACATCCCGGCAGATTTAAAGGATACTTTCAAATTTACACCTGGTCAACATATCACCATAAAAAAAGAATTGAACTCAGTAGAACTCAGACGTTCATATTCCATATGTTCCTCTACAGACAAGGAATCTATTTCCATCGGAATCAAGGCCATTGAGGATGGTACTTTTTCCAAGTACGCACAATCGATCCAAGTTGGAGACAGTTTTGAGGTCTACCCTCCTGAGGGTCATTTCACCTACCAACCCGAGAAATTAAAAGATCAAAATATTGCAGCCTTTGCAGCAGGTAGTGGGATTACTCCAATTATGAGCATTATGAAGGAGGTCCTCCAAAATACCAATTCAAAATTTTTATTGGTATTTGGCAATAAAACCATGACAGAGACCATGTTTCACAAGCAAATAAGTGGTTTATTGGAACAATATCCAGGCAGGCTTATCGTACAATTTATCTATAGCCAAAAGGAGGAGGACAACGCTCTCTTTGGTAGAATAGAAAAGTCTTCGATCAACTTTATGCTTAGAAACAAATGTCAGGATATTCCATTTGGCGCATTCTATCTCTGTGGCCCTGAAGAAATGACAGAAAATGTAACCAAGGTTTTATTGGAAAATGAAATTCCTAAGGAGCTTATAAAAACAGAGTTGTTTACCACATCAGACGATGAAGATCACATAGCAGAATCTATTGAAGGCCAAACTAAGGTAACGGTTATGGTGGACGAGGAAGAAAGCAGCTTTGTAATGGATAGAAAAAAACGTGTACTTGACGCGGTATTAGAGGAAGATATTGATGCTCCATATTCATGTCAAGGCGGTATATGTAGTAGCTGTGTCGCTAGACTTAAAGAAGGTAAGGTAGAAATGGTTAAAAATCAAATCCTAACGGATAGCGAAATACAAGAAGGATTAATTCTAACCTGTCAAGCACATCCGACAACACCTACTATTTCTATAGATTACGACGATGTTTAAAAAAAATAAAGACTAAAGAATACCAAAAAAATTTAATGTGATTACCATAAAAGAAAACACCTATTAGAGCGTACTCCAATAGGTGTTTTCTTTTAATTAAGTATAGTCTAGTTACATTGTTTTTAATGAAACCAAACGGCCTCAAAAGTAGCTAGTGTTTTATCAGCAGCTTTTAAAGTTAAGGTATCACCCATCAAACTGTAGTGATCTGCTTTTTCCAGCACTTTCAAATACTCTCCTTCGTAAGGAACATCCATACAGGCCATTCTGGTCGAGAGCATTTGAGAAAAGTGAATCTTATCTCCTTCTTCCAAGGTATAGGTCCCCCGAATCCCATTACAACCAGTGCTTCCATTAACAGCATTTTCATTCTCTTTGAGAATAAAATGAGCCTCTTTAGACTGGGTATCCTTTACAGCGATTGGCTTGTCGTTTAAAGTGATGAGTTTCCAGTACTTTTCAGTGATTTTATTATCGTAGTTGTTTTTTTTGAGTATATACATCTCTGCTAACTCCCCGGTAATTCTATTACCATCGCCATCAAGACTAAAGAGTTGATTCTCCCCAACCTGAAACCTTCTGTGATTCGATTGATCATCCTCTATTAGGGTGATCTTACTACCAGAGTCATTCCATTCAAAAACACCCTTTTCTGTAAACACCTCAGGGGTAGCTTCCTGATATTGATACGATAGTTTGTATGTCAGATCCGTATTGAGTTCCAGTTCCATTAGAATTCCAGGACAGTCGGCGCAGGGTAACAACCCACGATATACACCGTTCCAGTCTAATGAATTTTGGCTGTTGTCCCCAATTGGAAGGTTTTGGCTAGCCTGCTGTTTTGATTTACAAGAACTCATTATAAAAACAAGTACTGCTACTATACGAAATACTTTGATCATGGTATTGATTTTTATAAAATTAATTGCAGGTATAACTAAGCAGGGAAACCATTACACTCATGTTAAATAACATAAAATATCTAAATAATAAATATTTAATTTTCCCTTTTGTCAGCGATCTCCTTTACCATTTTTACGAGTAACGGAAAGGCTGGCTCAGTCATTCCATGACCGTAACCATCCATTTCATAAAGCCTGGTATTTTGATGCCCAACGACTTTCATCATACGCATCATATAGGCGTTTTCCTCGTATCGCCCTAACATCTCCATTTCACGATCACCAGTAATCAACAACAGTGGAGGTGCCTCTTTCCTTACGTGATACAGAGGTGCTAACGAATCAATAATAGGACGTGTACCAGGGATTCCTCGTTCTTGTCTTACTGTAAAATGCGTAATGGTATGTCCACTAAAGGGTATCAGTCCGGCAATGGAATCAGCATCAATACCAAAGGCATTGAGGTAAGATTTATCCAAACCTACCATACTGGTTAAATATCCTCCAGCAGAATGTCCAGATACAAATATTAGGCCATTATTGCCTCCGTAGTCTTGAATGTTTTTAAAAGCCCATGCAACTGCAGCCGCAGCATCTTTAATATACGCTGGTGCTTCAACCTTGGGACTCAACCGATAATTTACACCAATTACCGCCATTCCTTTATTTTTTAAAGCTTCAGGAATTTCCTTTGAGCCGCCAGTTATACCCCCTCCGTGAAACCAAACCACGGTCGGAAAGTCTAATGCCTTTTCTGGATAATAGAGATCCAATACGCAACGTTCATTGATATAGGAGTCAGAGGCGTTAGTCGCCTGGTCGTAGTACGGTATATTTGATATGGTTTTATAGTTGTAAGTCGTCTCTTGAGCCCATATCGGCTGCACAAAGATAAACAATAGTATTAGTCCTGTAAGTTTCACAATTCTTGGCTTTTGGTTAAGTTTATTATTTTTTCAACAACAGCTTCCACTGGAATGGTCCGCATGACATCCTTATAGGAATCAGGTGCTTTATTTCCATAAACTGAAGTTGGGATTAAAGGATATTGCTTGCGATCGGCGAGTAATGAATTTGATTCCGGCTGTTTATAAGGATAAAAGCCGGCATAAGGGTGGGTTACTCCCCAAAGGCTAAGTACTTTTACGCCTTGCATTGCTGCCAGATGCGCATTACCGCTATCCATGGAAACCATTAAATCCAAATTGGAAATCAATTTTATTTCTTGTTCGAAACTAATCTTCCCAAAAGTATAGGCTGTATTTGGATAACTTTCCGAAAGGAGCTTCAACTCTGGCAGTTCCTTTTTACCACCGAATAAGATAAGTTGATAGTTTCCTGTTTTTGAAATGGAATCAATTACTTTTTCCATTAAGTCCAACGGATACATTTTTGTGTCATAGAATGCAAATGGCGCAATACCAACCCATGGTTTTGTACCGGTTCCAATTAAATTGTGAACATCGGTTGACAAGGGCTGTTTAGCCGGGAAAACATCTTTACTGAGATCTACTTTAAATCCTAAAGATCGAAAGACATCTGCATAGCGCTCTGTACTCGACTTTAGGGGTTTAAATATGTTGCCCTTTACCAAGGCTCTTTTTTCACTTCTTCCCTTGTTTATGGTTTTTGACCCCACAGCTGAAAAGAAAAAAAACAGCTTAATTACCCGACTTCTCAATGAGCCGTGTAAATCCGCAACAGCTTCAAAATTTTGATTCTTGATCTCGGAATAAAATTTATATAATCCTTTTATCCCTTTGTGCTTCCCTCGGATATCGGCAGGTAAAACACTCACACCTTCTACCGTTTCAAACACAGGCTTTAAGAAGGACTGTGTTGCTACACTCACCTTTAATCCTGGGTTTTGTTGGAGCAATGCTCTAAGTACGGGAACCGCAATAGCCGCATCCCCTACCGCTGAAAATCGAATTGCTAAAATGTGTTTTTTATCCATATATTGGATTCCAACTATTTTTTGTACAGTACTGGATTTAGTTCCTCGTCATTGTACATTTTCATTTGCTTATAGACCTTCATATATTTGGCACCGGAAGCTATGTCATTTAATAACTGATCAATTGCTGTAGAAAGGTCTTTCTTTTGTTCAAGTAAAACATCAAGTTTAGCGGTACATTTATCCTTGTGATCTTGAGAAGCATCAACGCGCTCAGCTTCCTCACGCATATGATAAATCTTTAAGGCCAATATGGACAATCTATCGATGGCCCAAGCAGGAGACTCAGAATTAATAGTAGCTTCCTGTTTTGGTTCAACATCTTTATACTTCTCTAAAAAATAGCTGTCGATAAACTCTACCATATCTGTTCTATCCTGATTGGAAGCATCAATTTTTCTTTTGAGTGCCAAAGCGGCAACAGGATCAATTTGCGGATCACGGATAATGTCTTCATAATGCCATTGTACGGTATCAATCCAATTTTTTCTATACAACAAATGTTCAATCTTGTCTTTAGAGTATGGATTTTCAAAACTCTGGTTGACATCGTCCTCAATATGGTATGTGGTTATACTCTTATCAAATATCTCAAATGCTAACTCGCTAAACATATAAGGTGTTTTATAATGAATTTACAAATATACTTATTTAAAATCTGCATATGACTAGAATTCCCTAAATTTGCAGGAGATTAGCGCAAAAAACAACGCATATGCAGGTACATCATCTAGGTCATAAACACTCTATTCTTCATCATTTTTTAGCAGAAATTAGAGATGTTACCATCCAAAAAGACCGTATGCGCTTTAGACGGAATATTGAGCGTATTGGAGAGGTTTTAAGTCTGGAATTAAGCAGTACGTTAAACTATTCAGAAAAAAGTATTACCACTCCTCTTGGTCAAAAGAAGACCTTCCACCTCGCTGATGAAATTGTCGTCTGTTCCATATTACGAGCTGGATTAAACCTCCATCAGGGTATTTTAAATTATTTAGATCGCGCTGACTCTTCCTATGTTTCCGCCTATCGAAAACACAGTTCTGAGGTGGATTTTGAAATTAAGGTCCAATATATGGCCACCCAGGATTTTACGGATAAAATTTTAATCCTTGCAGACCCCATGCTTGCCACAGGACGTTCACTTTTAGCTGTCTATAAGGCCATAGAATCACTAGGTAAACCCAAAGCGATTCATATTTTATCCGTCATTGGAGCTCAACCTGGGATTGATTTTCTAGATGAGCAACTTCCAAAACAGACACATCTTTGGATAGCGGATATTGACCCGGAACTCAACGAAAGGGGATACATCGTACCTGGACTGGGAGATGCAGGGGATCTTGCATACGGTGAAAAATCACAAAAATAACACCAGTATAGGCATACAGATATAGGACCACAAAATCGTTTCCTTAAGCCAATTTATCTTAACTCTCTCAACATACCTGGCTTGTATTACCGCTAACGGAAACAACATAAAAAGCACCTCTGAGGTATTGGTGACTTCTGAAATCAATATTACAGCAACGGCAGTAATTAGGCTAATGACTAATAAGATTCCTGGCACACGAGTTTTAAAAGATTTACTCTGTTTTTTAAAGGCGAACATCACACAGGCCCATCCACCCATAATTAGTAAAAACAACAATGGTACCAGGTAGCTCAGGTTGCTATATTTTTCAAAAATAAAATCTACTTGAAAATTGAAAAGTTGAGTCATTTGACTGAGTTGATCTGTTAAATAGAAATAGGTAAAACCCAGTATGGCCAGAGTAAAAAGAGCGACAAATGGAATAAGCATATTTCTATAGTCGTTCTTTTTATAGAGGAACATGGTGCAAAATACCAGAAAAATAAACAACAGTGACCAGTTAAAAAAGTAAGTTGCCACTAGGATCCAGAGCGTAGCATCAAATATTTTGATTTCTACGTCCTTATTGGAACGGATAGACACTAAGCGACGAAAGGCAAGGAGTAGAAAAAAATGTGCTAACAATACATTGAGTTCCATAAAAATATTAGGGAACAGGCAAAAAAGTAAGACAAAAAAGAACAACGCATAGGAGTTTCGTTGTGTCAATTCGTTTTTTCGAACAATAAAGTCCACCATAATCACGCAAAAGAAAACAACTGCTGAGCATTTCAGCAAATGAAAGATCATGGTCGAATCCAAAACAAAATCAGAGGAAAGCACCTGACGTAACAATAAGAATAAAATCAAATACAAAAAGAGGATTATAAAGTTTAAAGGATTAGTTCTTTCAAAAATGCTTGATATCATGACAGGTTTTTGTATTTTTGTGCTGTAAATTTAATATATCTTTTACTGATGAGAGACTTTTTCTACGGGATTCAGGATTTATTTGAGAACGTTTTATTAGTTCCTATGGAGGGATTACGCTTTACTCACGGTTGGTGGCTATCCAATATTGTAAATGTGCTTTTTATAGTAATCGGATTTGCCGCATTCTTTTATTGGATGGGTCAAATGAAAAAATTCGACCAAGAGGAGAAAGACGATTATCAACCGATGATTTAATAGTCGATAGTCAATTATAATATACTAAAAACCCTATGGCTCAGCAATAGGGTTTTTTAGGTTATACCTTTTTTTTGATTGGCACTGCTTAATGAAGGTTTTGTCTTCCTTAAGCTAACGTAGATAAGGGCCAGCCGAATATCTAATTCGAATATTCATATCCGTATTTAATATATTTCATTTCAACATTGTTCAGCAAAAAGGTAGGGTTTTTAATTTTACCTTGTTGACATAAGCTCAATACACCTTTTAAGTCCTGAATTTTGGTGTAATTTGCTCGCACCATACATATGGTAAGGTCTGCATAAGGCGTAAGTTCTAATGAATCTGCCACTAACATCAGTGGAGCGGAATCTAGAATAATATAGTCATATTTATCCTCCACTTGCTCAAAGAAGCTATCTAAAGCTGTTTTGTCCATCAGAAGTTCTGCCGGATTTGGCGGAATTTGACCAGAGGTTATAATGTCCAAATATTCGTTTATACAACGGTAAGAAGTGATTTTTGAAACATCCTTTTCTCCGGTAGCTTTAAGGTAATCTACAAGCCCCAAATGCTTAACTTTTATAGCAGTCCCTTTGATTTGGTTGGATATCTGTGGATTTCTTAAATCTATCCCTAATAACAAGGTTTTCTTGCTGGCGTTGGAAAGAATAATGGCCAGGTTTGTTGCCGTTAAGGTTTTACCCTCACCCTTAACACTTGAGGTTACCAATATTTTAGTAGCGGCACTCTTGTTTTCCTTTTTGATGTATAAAAAAGACAAGTTGCTACGAACCACCCGCAGTGCCTCCGCCATAATGGAACGGTCGTCATTGTTTATGACCTTTAGAGCATCCTTTTTAATGCTAGGTAATTCCCCTAACACAGGAATATTACCAATAATGTGTTCTAATTCAGCTTTGGTTTCTATCTTATTTCGTAAAAAGAAACAAATAAAAGCATATACCATTACCAAAAAACCACCAACAAGACCTGAGCCCGCAGTTAAAAGAATTCTATTTGGGAAAATCGGTTCAAATGGTGTATACGCCACATCTAATGTTCTGGCCATGGTAGCTTGAGAGGACATGATTAAAGAGACCTCTTCTCGCTTTCTAAGTAAGAATAGATAAAGTGCCTCCTTGATGTTTTGTTGACGCTCTATAAACCGGAAATCCTTTTCTTGTTGTGGAATCTCCATTACTTTGCTATCCAATCTTGATTCCTGCTGTTGTACATCTTGAAGTAAAATATTTAAAGAAGAGGTATAGAGCTTTAAACTTTCAATAATATTCGATTTTGTCTTTTCAATTCTGGAACCGAGCTCGATTACCATTGGGTTTTTATCGGTAGAACCAACACGCAGCTGCTCTATCTCTAATACCATGGTATTATAGGTGCTGATAATCGTATTGATATCATCATTATCAATACCAATATTAGTCGGAATCAAGCTATTGCTATTATTGCTTAATTCACTTATTATGGAATTAACCAACTCTATTTTGTAAGGGTTTCCAGTTCCTTTTTCTTGGTTTCAGAAATATGCTCTACGAATTGTTCCGCCTGAAAAGCGATATCAGTCAACTTATTGGTACTCTTAAAATCCACCTTACTACGCTCAACGGAGTCAAGCTCCTGGCTGATGATTCGCAATCGCTTTTCGATAAATCGGGCCGTATTTAAAGAAATAGCATTTTTGTTTTTTATAGCGTTCTTATTGTAAAAAACAACCATGCTGTTGAGGATTTCCTCGGAGATTTCTACTGATGTATTCTCCATTGATATTGCCAAAACAGAGCTGTTTTCGACTATACTGACTCCTACGTTTTTAATCAGCTCATCTATCACGTCTGATCTCCTACGCAAGAGGACTTCATAGGTAGTAAAATACGCTTTGTCGCCGTTAGTGCGAAATAGTGGATTTTCAGTGACTGTGATCTCGCAAAAACCCAATTCAATTCTGGTATTTAAATCAAAGGTCCTCTCGCCTTCTTCAGAATAAAGCGTAAAGCTTGTTCCGTCCCTATTGAGTCGAATACTAAGGTTAGGATCAACATCAGTATTGATTAAAGACAAATATCCCACCTCTACTTTAAAAGGAACTGCTCTAGGTTGTAATGGGATTTGTACAAAGGTATCGTCATGCAAATACGCAACAATTAAATCCAAGCTGTCGACAACGTTTCCAAGAATCCTTCTTGACTTTAGGATTTCTATTTCATTTTGAAGGAAATCAGAAGAAAACCCACTGAAAATATCTAAGGATTCTATCCCCTGTAATTGACTAAAGGGGTCCTTTTGAGTATTCTCTTCTATAAGTATTGTGGTCTTAGTAAGATACCGATTTGGCAATAAATTAGCGATGATATACCCGCCAATTGCAAAAACAACTAAAGCAATAAGGATGAGTTTCCATTTGGATTGAATTACTTTGAATAATTCTGCTAGGTCAATTTCGTCTTCGTCGTTAACTGATACCGGGGTGGTGTATTGTGACATTTGTTTATTAATTAGTTAGTAGGACAACTAGGGAGATTAACACAGAGGCGATAGAGATATAAACCGGTGTATTTCTATTGTAGGTTGAACTCTGTACCTGTGCATTATTTGGTTGTACATAGACAATGTCACTTTGTTGCAAATAATAGGCAGGGGAGTTTATAAAATCTGAACTTGTCAGGTCAACACGATAGTTTATTTTGGTGTCATCTCCTGACTCGCGAATGACGAGAATATTATCGCGCTTTCCGTAGATGGTTAAATCACCGGCCATACTCAAGGCTTCCAATAATGAGATCTTTTCATCGTTGATAGTAAAATTCCCAGGCTTACTTACCTCTCCCAATACAGAAATACTGTAATTGACAATTCGCAAATTAACGATAGGGTTTTTGATGTACTCTTTTAACTGTTGTTCAAGAAAATCTACGGCCTCACTTCTTTCCTTTCCAGCAATAGTAACGGTTCCTAATACAGGAAAAGAAATAGTTCCCTGAGCATTAACCAAATACGTCTGTAACTGTTGAGCCGTACTAATCTGAGACCCATTAGAGGAGTACGAAGGTGTAATAGGTAAATTAAAAGGAGCGGCTGATAATGGATCATCCGCAGAAACAATAATCGTTAAAAGATCATTAGGTTTAATCGTGGTCTCATACGCGGAGGCAGAGATTTGACTTTGCGCGCCAACTATATCCTGAACATAGAGAATATCTTTCTTAGACGCACACGAATTCGCCAACACAAAAAGTGTTAACAGTAAACATATTCGCAGCATTATTAATTTAGGTTTTAATCGAATTTTCGTTTAATGGCGTGTAGTAGGTCACCATCGAACACATTACATTAGTTTTACTTAATATTTCAATATTTTTGGGGGGAAATATTAATATGCAAATTAAAAACAAATTTAGATCTGTTATATCATACAAACATTAAGCTGTGGTAAAGTTATGTATTATAGCTCACATATAGTTTATATGTTCAAATTAAATTTATTATTTTAGGCACTCTGCACAGCACCAAAGCATTAAAATGAAATAAATCACGATTTAATGGCATATTGAGGATGAAACACTCTACTTACCACTGAATTATAGAACAAAAGAATGCAAATCATTTTCTAAATCAAATAGGAATCACATCGTCGCAACAGTACCCTTCTGCGTATTAAAAATAATACCAAGGGGACTTCAACGATCCTATCCCACTTGAAATACGGGTATAATTAAGTTCAATAGCTTAAGGGCCAGGAAACCGCGTTTAATCCCTGGACAACGCCAAGAACCTGAAACCAAAAGATCCTACTAAAAAACGCATTTGAAAACGCATTTTAGTAGGATCATCCTGGAAAAATTATCGTACTTCCAACTATAGAAGTATATGCATTTATTCTAGATCCGATTGTTACTTCTCCACTCGACTCTCATTGTACTGCTTCAAGAATTTATTTAATTCCAATACTGATAGGGTGAACAATAGTAATCCAATTAGTAATACCGGAATTAAAAATTTGTAGCTGTTTAAAAGTCCTTTATTTTCTACCCCTCTTCTCGGGAAATCAGAAATCACATTAAGGATATTGGATTTACTAGCTTCCAATTGATTGAGCGATACCAATTCTGTTTTAATATTGTCAATCTTATTGATAAGATCCATTTCTCTTGATTGTTGTGCAATACCCTGGTCTCCTAAACTAATACTTGTCCCTTGTTGCGGTTTGTCAGCCTCCTTGATCATAACATTTTTATAAAGTTGCTGTAATGAATCAATCTCAGACATTTGGCTTGCCAAAACATTCCTTTGAAGCTCAATATTCTCCGTTTGGGTGTTTTTTAGATTTAAAAAGTATTGGTTAAAAGATATTGATGAAATGATAGGGCCTTGCAATTTCTTAGCCACCATACTGTTGGTAGCCTTTACAATAATGTTGTGATATTTAGCATCAAAAGAGTTAAAATTCTCTAAGAACAACTCCATATCAATAGCCTTTCTGGTGGTTGTATCCAAGGATTTAATAAATTCATCAAAAAGTTTTACTTTCTGGTTTTCATCAGAATACGATTCAACGGCAAATTCCTTAATAGTAGCTGCCTCAGCAACCTCGATCCCCAAAGCCTCTGCTAGAGCTACCGAATCCTCAGAACGTGTAAGTTCGTTGTAGAAATTAATGTTGTTGTAAAGCTGTTGCGTACTTTGAAAGTTTGGCTCCACCACCATAGTAGAAACATACACCGGTTCCTTGCTCATATCCAAAGCAATCCCTGCAGCAATTCCTACTACCCCGGCAACCACAAATTTTATGAAGTGCCGCTGTATAAAGAGTAGAAATGAAATGATCCCTCCGAAAATTCCATTAAGAATACTGCCAATAAAATTGAAAAGCTTTTTAAAACCATCGCCAATCAGTTTGAACAATTGCCCAAGATCAATTTCTTCCGAATTTGTATTTTTTGGGGCTTGATTCGATGGAATCTGATCATTCATATCTATACGTTTAATTTAGTTCGTTATTTTTAAAGATTTGTTGTAATATTTTCTTCGTAATTAAATAGGTCGGTTTTACACCTGTTATTCCCAAACCTCCGGAGGCTAATGTACTACCGGTTTCTAAAGGGTTATCCGAGGCATAATATGCATAGCGCACTTTTACACCAGAGGTAATGCTTTTTCGAATCTTAGATGCCGCTTGTATCGCTTTTTGATAATGAGCACCTTCCATTTCTAAACCAATAACATTCCAAGTACTCTCGTAAAAAAACTTCAACATATCTTTATTTTGCAAGGAAGTTCCCAATACACTTATCATCGTTCCTTCAAAAACTTCAAGCCCTTGTCCTTTAAAATCTTCTGCACAAAGTTCATTTTTAAACGGATAATTATCAGCCGTTCCCTCGAAAATATGTGCACTTGGGATCATTAAATCGCCTTTACCTCCTTCTAAAATCCCGGCTTTCCCCATTATTGAAATCGAATCCATGTTAAGAAAAATACGTTCCTTGCCAGTTTTATAAGGCTTAAGAAACTCATCTATAGTCTCATAGGCTTGTTCCCCAAAGGCGTAATCCATTACAAATAAAATCGGATATTCCTGATTTTTATTTTTTTCAAAAGTAAAATTTATTTTCTCAAAATCAATTTTTGCGGTATCAAAAATTTGCACATCAATATTTGTACCTGATCGGTCGTCAACTTCGATCATTCCGCTCTTCAGCGCAAAGTCTTTCACTTTGGCTCTAAGTTGATTGTTTTCAGGTTGACTCAGGAGTTCAAAGACATCGTACGGATCCTTCTTATTCGCAAATTCTTTCTTCAATACCGCTGAAGCAAACAAACTATTCATCACCGAGTGCATATTGGCACTGATCAGATGTATAGGGCGATGAATTAAATCGTTTTTGATCAGTACATCCTTAATCTTATTGGCCCAAATTTCACCATGTATGTGATGTCCTAGGCGCTCTCTTAAAACAGGACTAAAGGTAATGGATCTCTTATGCCCTTCAACCAACTCTTCGAGGGCAATTTTACCCATCCAATAAATGATTTTCAAAAATCGTTCAGGATTGCTTTTCAACGAAAATACCTTGTGCGCAGCCAAACACTCCTCAAAGGTTCTTCCTATAATACTGGCCGTATGACTTAAGGCAACTTCACGTTCCGATTTACTGAGTTTAGATTTTAGCGCAGCCTCTTCAAGCTTTATCCAATCGCGATTGGCAACACCTCTTTCTTCTATATAAACACTCTGTGCTATTTTCTCAGATTCTATAAAAAGGAAGGTAAGGTGGGTAAGTATGTCATAGATATCCGAGCGGCCTCTGGTTATTTCAACATTCATTTGATGCTCGTCTATGCGATAGCAGTTTCGCCTTCTCTTAGGCGGAACAATGATTTCAAAACTGGAGTTTCTATAACCTTCTTCAGATGTCAGGTTTATATAGGTACATTGTTCAATCCCTATGGGTAGTCTGTCTAAGATATACACAAGTCCATTGAGCTCCGTTTTAGATTCCGCAACGGTTCCATAAATTTCAGGGCGAAGTTCCAACAAAGATTCTCTCAAAGTTTCCCCGGAGATCCCCATCGGTTTATAAAAGCCTCTATTAAAAAGATGGCGCATCGCGATGTACATTCTTTCAATAGCTCCTGATGCTTCTTGAGCTCTTGTTCTTGATTTAATTTTACTCATATGGTATTTTACCGTACAAAATTACAAGTTCTTTATAAAAATAACTATTTTTTACAGACATCCATACATTTAAGCGCTAAACCAGCGTAGTAAGGGGAAAATTCACCCTTTAATCGTTTAGGCATTGGAGATTTTTAGCAGTTCATCTGCTAGTGCTCGGTCATTGGCCAGTCGCTGCACCTTATTTTGACCCCCGAGTTTACCTTTAGATTTCATATACTTTTTAAAGGTGTCTTTGGCAAGACAATGAATTTTTAAAGGCTGTAATACCTTCCCTTGAATCAAATCAAAATAATAGCTGTTCTGCTGTTGAAGAGCTTGATCTAAAAGCACAGCAAAAGACTCTAAATCCTTAGGTTGATTTTCAAATTCTACAAGCCACTGATGGTATGGAAGTTCATCTAAGGGTGGTGTAATTTGCGGTGCGACGCTAAACTCATTAACGGTAGCCTTACAACTTTCCAATGCAATTTTCATCGCTTGTTCTACTTCTTTAGCGATCACATGTTCTCCAAAGGCAGAAATAAAGTGTTTAATTCGGCCGGAGACGATAATGCGATAAGGCTTTATAGAGGTAAAAACCACAGTGTCTCCTAAATTATAACCCCATAGACCTGCATTGGTTGAAATCAACATCACATAATTCACGCCCAACTTTACAGACTCTAGAGAGATTCGAGTAGGATTATCATCGAAAAATTGATCTGCCTCTACGAATTCATAATAAATACCAGCATCAACCAGCAATAGCATTCCTACTTCGTTCTGAAGATCCTGATAGGCAAAAAAGCCTTCACTAGCAGGGAAGAGCTCTATAGAATCTACAGATCTTCCAATGAGATTTTCAAACTTAGCGCGATAGGGTTCGAAGTTCACCCCACCGTAAATGAAAAGATTGAAATTCTTGAAAACTTCACCGACCTCCTTGGAGGTTTTTTGTTTTATACGTTCAAAATACATTTGAACCCAAGAAGGTATACCGCTTATCACGGTCATATCTTCTTTAACTGTTTCTTCTACAATTGCATCTACCTTGGTCTCCCAATCCTCGATACAGTTAGTCTCCCAACTTGGCATTCTGTTTTTCTGTAAATAGGAGGGCACATAATGCGCCACTATTCCAGAAAGACGTCCCAATTTAATACCGTTTTTCTCTTGAAGAATTGGACTTCCTTGAAGGAAAATCATTTTACCGTCAACAAACTCAGCATTGCCTGTTTGGTGAATGTAATTTAATATCGCATCCTTTGCTGCTTTGATATGAAATGGCATGGATTCCTTGGTAATCGGAATGTACTTAGCACCTGATGTCGTACCGGAGGTTTTTGCGAAGTAGTGTGGTGAACCTGGCCAAAGCACAGATTCTTCTCCTTTAACAGCCCGTTCTATGTAATGCTTTAGCTCCTCGTAGTCCCGAATAGGAACGCGCTGTTTAAAGTCTTGATAATTTTCAATTTGATCAAAGCCATGATCCTTACCAAAGGCGGTGTTTTTTGCCGATTTTATCAAATCCCGCAACACTTTTTCTTGACTTTGAATAGGATTCTCAATCCAAGTCCGATTTTTTTTATGAACTGAACGTGCTAATATTTTTGCGGCAAAGGCTTTTAACGACATACGCTATTGAAAGTCTATATAATTAATAGGATCAACTGGATAACCTTCGCTCCAGAGTTCAAAATGTAAATGAGGGCCTGTGGTAAGTTCCCCGGTATTTCCAATTATTCCAATAACTTGACCTGCTTTTACCAGATCTCCCTGATGTACACTTATAGAAGAGTTATGCTTGTAAATAGATATTAAACCTGTGTTATGTTCAATAATACAAACATAGCCTGTCTCGGTAGTCCATTCAGCGAAAATCACAATTCCATCTGCAACTGATTTAATTGGACTGTCCTCAGGAGCCAAAATATCGACAGCATAATGTCTCTCCTTTGCATTGTACTTTTGAGATAAGGTTCCACTTACAGGTGGAAACAGTACGATATCCCCATCCGCTGCGGAACCAGAAAACAAATTATATTTATCTTCAGTAGCCACCTCAGCCCTCAATAGAGAATCTTGTATGCTTGGGCTAACATTCAACTGCATGGTATCTCTTGCAAAAGCTTCTAATATAGAATCTTTGTTGATCTTCTCTGTAGTGATTTCTCCTCTGAGTACCTTTTGAATATTTTCAAAGTATAAATCATTCGCCCGTAATGAGGCCATTAAAGAGTCCACCTTATAAGTCAGATCCACCGCTTCCCTTTTGAGTTTGGTGGAGGAATAGCCAGGAATGTATTCGCGCAGAGGCGTAAATGCAATCAAGAGTGTCGTAAAGGCAATGATAAAAACAGAAAATAAAGTTCCTAGCACAAACACATTGAGTCGGTTCAGCTTAAATGAGAGTTTCTCCTCGAAAGTGTCCTCATTCAAAATAACCAGACGATACTTGTGAAGTAACTTCCTTTTAATTTGTTTTCTTTTCTTAATTCTTCTCTCCATGAAGAGCAAATATAATTATTCAGTAAATAGCATGATCCCGATTTTCGGAAATTTGTGTTTTTTTAACGCAACCTCTTTGTTAATTCTTAGGGAGAAGATTGAAAAGATTCCTGTTAATAGTAATAATTTAAGATAAAAGATGTATTTACTTTTACTTTTCTTATTACCTTTGTTTTCTAAATTTAATCAAAATGATAGCATTGAACATTTTACTAGGAATTGTAGGGCCATGGCAAATAGCTGTTGTAGTAATTTTGGTACTATTGCTTTTTGGCGGTAAAAAAATACCTGAATTAATGCGTGGTCTTGGAAGCGGTATCAAAGAGTTTAAGGATGCCACCAAAGAAGAAGAGGAAACTGGAAAAACTGAGCAAACTAAAGAAAACTAATCAGACCGTAGTATTGGTTTTGGTTACATTATCTATAAGATAAAAAAGCCTATTGACTTTAATAAGTGAATAGGCTTTTTTATGTATTTATGGTTTAAGCGGCATACCGCACAATCTGATATTTACTCCACCTTAGCAACCGTCTTTTCCTTGAATTTCAGTGTTTTTAGAATTGCTTCTAACTCAAACATATAATCTCTCTTATTGGTAGAGGGAGCAAATGTAAACCCTTCCAAAACTACCAAACGGTTGTTGGGTACATCTTCCACTATATAATTGACAAAGGGTCCTGCCATTGTAAAATTCTTAACCTCCCACATTCCTTTGGTTTCAATGGCTGATCTATTAGCAATCTCAGCATCGAACACATATGGAGCATACGCCTTTTCCGTAATCATGTACATTCCTTCTTCTCTTCCGGGTACATATTTTTTACCTATAGAATCTCGCATCTTCACAATAGACTCAACACGTGTGGAATCTTCCGGAATACTACTAAGCGGCATCTCATAAACTAAAATGTTCATCGTCCCTTTTGGGATTTGTCGCTCTATCCAGAAGAAGTTATTTTCTTGTTTTGCTATTTTGTATACTGAAGGCATAGTAAGTGCTATTCCAAGCTTTTCTTGCAAATCCGTTTCTCTATTCAAAGAACGGGTGAATCGCTTTTGACTTTCTTCGATGTCATTCTTTTTGAAAGCTGCAATAACCTTTTCAGCAGTACTCGCTATTTTTTCCGTAATGACTTGAGGCGTAGGCCCTTGAATAATAGCTACTTTTTGTGGCTCTGCATATAAGTCTGTCTTTAATCCGGTAACCACTGCAGTGTCCTTTTGTACGATTAGAATATTTCTACTGGATCGTGTAAAACCGGTAAAAACCTCGTACGGCATTTGATGAATAGAAAACAAAGGTTCAACCCAAGGCAAACCTATAACCTCAGCAGCATAATATTTTCTAATTGTATCGCCTACAGCACCTTTCCACAACTCATTATCAATCACAACAGAAAGCGTGTTTATGGCACCTACGGAGTCCGGCAAATAATTTTTCTTACTATCCTCCTCACAAGATACTACAGAAAGCAGCACCACAAGCGCAATTAAAAAATGTCTCATTATCTTAGGTTTTTGTATTTCATTAACATTTACATAACACAAGTTTTGTGCCAGGAGTTAATTTACTACCACTAATATTGTTCCATTCTTGAAGATTCTTAACAGAGACGCCAGGGAATTTCTTAGATATACTCCAAAGAGAATCCCCGCTTCTAACAATGTATTCCTTTTCAGCGCTGGATCGGGAAGATTTTTTAGTTGTGCTCGCTATGGGCTGTTTAGAATAGATTTTAAGTCGTTGTCCAATCGACAGATTGTTGTTGCGAAGTCCATTCCAACGTTTAATTTCACTAACGCGAACCCCGTACTTCTCAGCAATTTTACCCAAGTAGTCCCCGTTTTTTACACGATAATGTATCTGGTTACTACTTTCCACTAATTGTGGCAATGCTTTTTCTCGTTTGTTCAACTCTTGAGCTACTCTTGAATAGATAGTGTCTTCATTAGCTACAAATCGCCCAATATCTGTCACCGGCAATCTCAGAGTATAGGCCTGGTCATCCACAAAGGGAATAATATCCAACTTATAAGACGGATTGAAAAACTGGACCACATCCATTTCAACCTCTAACATTTCTGAAATTTGATCAAAACTGATAAGTTGTTTTACTTGAACGGTATCCGTTTCAAAATAATAACCTGCTTCAGTGCTCGCAAAGTCTTCAAACCCGTGTTCTTCGGCGTATTCCATAATATACATGGTAGCTAAGAATGCAGGGACATATCCGGCAGTTTCTCGAGGCAGGTAAGAGCGGAGATTCCAGTAATTGGTGTACCCTCCACTTCTTCGAATTGCTTTATTTACATTTCCGGGTCCGGAATTATAGGCTGCTAATGCCAAATCCCAGTCTCCGAATATCTTATACAATCTTGCTAGATACTTTGCAGCTGCCTCAGTTGATTTAACAGGATCGCTTCGCTGGTCAACATAACTGCTAACATCCAAACCATAGGCTTTACCGGTGGTAAACATAAATTGCCATAATCCCGTAGCACCTACTCTAGATTTTGCTTTTGGATTCAAGGCAGATTCTATAACTGCAAGGTATTTGATCTCTAGGGGAATGTCATAACGGTCCATCATTTGTTCAAACAATGGAAAGTAAAATTTACTTCTAGCCATGACTCTGGTTAGAAACTCACGTTTATTTTTTAAAAACATTTTAATGACACTCTCCAAAGACTCGTTATAAGCGACATTAAAAGGTGTCTTTTGATCTAGTTTTGCCAAACGTGCTTTAAGCGTATCGGTGGGCAAGTCCACATAATCGATATACTCGTAATTTAAATTTGAAATATCTTTATAAATAGTATCGTATAATCCAGAATGTAAAAATTCTTCCAAAAGCAATTGATCTACTTTTACGGCCTCTGAATAATCTTTTAAGGCATAAAGACTGCTGTCTTGAATTATTCTTTGGTGTTTTCCATCTACAATTACTGTGTCTATTTTAGAAAACAATTCGTTTTGTTCTTCAACAGCGTCCGCAGTTGTAATTGCAAGGCTGTCTTTAGCTTGTTGAATGCTTATTTCGGTAGGTAGTTGCTTTTGGCCAAACCCAACAAGCCCAATGAAACTGACAAGCAAGGTTGTAAAAATGTACTTCATGAATCTTTTGAAATTTAATACTTTTTAGAACGATTCGTAAAAATCGTATTTTTTTCAAAATAAGACACGGTAAAAGTGTTAAAAAACAAAAGTCTTCCGATTTAACAGAAGACTTTTGAATTTTATGTATCTAAGGGTAACTTTCTTATTTCAGGATCGCAGCAATTCCTGGTAGTGTTTTACCTTCTAAACTCTCCAACATTGCACCTCCACCTGTAGAAACATAGCTCACCTTATCTTCGAACCCAAACTGTTTTACGGCAGCTACAGAATCACCTCCTCCAACTAGTGAGAAAGCACCTTCTTTGGTAGACTGAGCGATATAGTTTCCGATGGCAGTAGTCCCGTTTGCAAAAGAAGGCATTTCAAATACACCGATAGGACCATTCCAAAGGATGGTTTTCGATTCAAGAATTACTTGTTTAAAGTTTTCCAAGGTTTTTGGGCCTGCATCAAGACCTTGCCATCCATCAGGAATCTCATTCACGTTAACTATTTGGGTGTCAGCATCGTTATTAAAGTCATTTGCAGCAAGCACATCTACTGGAAGGTGTACCTTAACACCTTTGGCCTCAGCATCCTTTAGAATACGAAGCGCCAACTCTTGTTTATCATCTTCACAGATAGAATCACCAATCTTACCGCCTTGAGCCTTGATAAAAGTATAGGTCATTCCACCACCGATAATCAAATGATCCACCTTGTCTAAAATATTTTCAATAATGGTGATTTTAGAAGAAACTTTAGATCCTCCAAGGATTGCAGTCACCGGTTTTTCTCCACTCTCCATCACTTTTGCTATAGCTTCAATTTCTTTGGCCAGTAAATAACCAAAGCATTTATTATCGCCAAAATACTTTGCAACTATTGTTGTAGAAGCATGTGCGCGATGGGCAGTTCCAAAAGCATCATTCACATAAATATCACCCAATTTTGAAAGCGCTTCAGCAAAAGCTTCATCTCCTGCTTCCTCTTCGGAATGAAAACGCAAGTTTTCCAGCAGCAAAACTTCTCCAGCTTTGAGCTCCTCAACAGCCTTCTCGGCATCCTTCCCGACACATTGATCGACAAACTTAACTTCAACTCCAATAACTTCTGAAACCTTAGCCAAGATATGCTTCAAAGATAACGCGTCACTTCTCTGTCCCTTTGGTCTCCCAAAATGACTCATTAGAACGGCGCTTCCACCTTCTTCCAATACTTTTATAATGCTAGGCTTAGCAGCTTCGATCCTAGTGGCATCCGTAACGTTGAATTCTCCATCCAAAGGCACGTTAAAGTCCACACGAATTAAAGCCTTCTTATTATTAAAATTAAAATCTTCTATAGTTTTCATATGCGCGAAATAGTTAATTAGACGGCAAATTTAACTATTTCTTTTTAGGTGGAAAAACAGATCGTATTTTTATGAAACGTAGCGTAAAACTCATTCATCGCTTTTTAGCGTGAATGGGATGTAAGCGACACACTAACCTTTTGAAAGTATGTACTGACCTATGGTATCTGGACTAGCCTCGCCAATAGCGCAAACGAAATACCCATCTGACCAAAAAGTACGCTTACGCCAAAATTGTTTTTGTAAAGATACAGGGTGTTGTTGCCATATTAACTTTGTAGACTGTTGTTTTAATCTACGGACTATTTGAGATATTGAAAGACGTGGAATGTATCGGATTA